>JBIKMW010000170.1:0-8287 GCA_044359065.1 Planctomycetales bacterium
CGATCGGTTCCTTCCCGGTCACCATCGCGAACCTCCGTGAAGAAGAAGATTCGCGTGGAATACCATGTCCGAGGCCATGCGCAAAAAGCGTGCCGAACAGAATTGGCCCGAAGGGCGGATGAGGGGGTCCAGAGCAAACGCGCCCCCCTCACCCCAACCCTCTCCCCCGCAGTGGAAACGGTTCGCGTTGGGACAATCGCCCGCGGGGGAGAGGGAGTCACGCTCTTCCACAAGGATGATCACAATCCGGAGTTCGCACCCCTCCGCGGGATGCCCCGAGAACGGAGATTGACATTTTTTCCAAGGAGTCGTACCGTCCAAATAGCCCTCGTGACAAACCACGCCAAGCTTCTCCAATTTAACCCAAATCGTTGTCGGCCAACGGGTTGGTATTCGCCGTTTCGACTCCCGTCGGAACGGCGAACCGGAGCGGATGGGCGCGGTGTCGAGCACCGCAATGGAGGGTCCGTTGCTCGACGAAGGTCCGATTCACCCTGTCGCGGAAGGCACGCATCCCGCTCGCCCCATTCGGTGGAGTTCCACCGGGGGATGATTCGTGGTGAGTGCTGTCCGCCGGTTCATGTTGAGCGAATTCGCGAGACTTCGTCGGGATTTCGAGCGGAACAGACTCCGTTCGCGGACCGGCGGGATTAAACGTCAAGGTCCGGGAGTCGTTTTTCCGGCCCAACACGGCGCATGTGTCGGCTCAACGGAATCAGCGGGTAGATTACCGACAGGAACCAATGGTCCACGGACGTGGACGGGATGCCAGGTTTCGTCGAGAGCACCAGCCGATCGACGAAAAGCGGAATCGGGCAAGTTCGGTGTCGCCGAACAAACGCTTGGATTTTCGGGGAGCGAAGGATCATGTCGACGTGGACCACGTTGCGAGCGGCTTGCGTTTGCGCCGCCCTCGGTCTGTGTGGTGGGGCGGTGGAGGCCCAGGACACAGCCTGGGCCGATAAGATGTTCGACAAGGCGAAGCTGGAATTCGGCAGCGTCGCCCGTGGAGCGGACACCCGCGCCAAACTCACAGTGACTAACAAGTATCTGGAAGACGTACATATCCAATCGATCACGTCCTCCTGCGGCTGTGCCCAAGTGGGCAAGCCGGGCAAGGACACGCTGAAGAGCCTCGAGACGACCGAATTCGAAGTCACGATCAACACGCGGCAGTACACGGGCGATCGCAACGTGTTCGTGACGGTGACGTTCGACCTGCCGTTCTACGCCCAGGTGCGCATCCCGGTGCACGCCTTCATTCGGACCGACGTGGTCATCGAACCGGGGGGAGCCGAGTTCGGTTCGATCGCCGGCGGCGCGGGGGCGGAGAAGACCCTCAACATCACCTACGCCGGTCGCGACAGTTGGAAGATCGTCCGCATCGACGTGAAGAACCCGAACGTCGCCTACAAACTCGTCGAGACCGGTCGCGGTGGCGGGCGGGTTCTGTACGGCCTGACGGTGCAAATCAAACCGGAAGCGCCCATTGGCGAGTTGCGCGACCAATTGGTTCTGCACACGGACGACGCCGGGAATCCCACGATTCCCGTGTTGGTCGAGGCCAAGGTCGAAGCGGAGTATGTCGTCAACCCCGAGGTGGTGTCGTTCGGCCTCGTCGCCGCGGGATCGAAGAAGCCGGTGAACGTGGTGATTCGCGGCCGCAAGCCGTTCCAGATCGAGAAGATCGAAAGTGAAAAGACCGCCGGCGCGTTCGAAGTGCGTCTGCCGCAAGACGCCCGCACGATCCACGTGCTGCCCCTCACGTTCGTCGCTCCGGCGGCGGGCGGAGACGTGTCGGAGATGTTTACGGTGACGATTGCGGGTACGGGACAGACGGTTACCTTCCGTGCGTTTGCCAAGGTGAACGGCCCCGCCGGAGCCGCCGCGGCCGTCACGACACCGCCCGTGGCCGCTGCGAACTGACGCCGAATCGTTTGATCGAAGCACGCCACCCGGTGGTCCGTCGGGCCACCGGGTGGCGGCGTTCTTTGGTCGGTAGAATGGCGGCGTGACGCGCAGGGAGCGCCGTAGAGGCTGGGATTCTTTCGGACAACCCGTGAGTTCTCGACGGAAACCCGAAGCGTCACGACATGTTGAAAATCTCGTTCGGAGAGCGGCCTTTTCTCGTACGACGGACTTCCAGTCCGTCGGTTTTGCGGCGTTTCGGGCGACAAACTGGAAGTCCGTCGTACAGGTTGAAGGCCGAAACCGCACTCTCCGTTTCATATTTCAACAGTCCGGTCAGCGAGGGACCCCGCGTGGATACCGGTGAATTCGTGACCTACAGCGAGAGCCGGGGCCCTCGCTGACGCATCGGGTTTCCGAAAAACTCACCGCGGCTCAGCGGTCGAGTCCCGTTCCGCGCCACAGGCGGTCGACACGCTCCGCCAATTCGGAGGTCTCTCCCAGCGGCGCAGGCCAGGGGGCGGCGCTGCGATGCTCTTCGGGAAACTTGCGAGTGGCGTCGATCGCCAGTTTCCCGGCGAGACCGCGCGTCGGTGTGGCGTGGTCGAACCAATCGGCGGGACCTTCACCCTGGACGATGTCGCGCGGCACGTGCGCGTGCGCCCCGGCGGCGAACCACACTTCGTCCGGGCGTTGCACATCGACGTCCGCATCGACCACGACGACGAACTTCGTGTGCATCAGGAGCGGATGCCCCCACAGCGCGCCCAACGCTTTGCGGGCTTGACCCGGATGCGTTTTCGCCAGACTGACAAAACACAGATTCCGCCCCGTTGCTCCGTGGGGAAAGCTGTAGTCGACCAGTTCGGGAACGAACATTCGCAGGATGGGGAGACACACGCGTTCCGCCGCTTTGTGCAGCCAAAAATCCTCGGACGGGGGCGCGCCCGGGACCACGACCGGAAACACCGGATTCGTCCGCGACGTGACCGCCCCCAACCGCAACACGGGGCAGGCGAACGGTTCGCCCGAGAATCCGTTGACACGGGAACCGCGGCCGCACGGTTCGGGGGCCTCGACCGGATCCACGAATCCCTCGAACACGATTTCCGCCGCCGCCGGGACTTCGAGGTCCACCGTCCTTCCCGGAATCACATCGAGCGCTTCTCCCCTCAGGAAGCCAGCGAACAACCACGATTCCGATTGCGGCGGCACGGGGCAGGTCGAGGTGAACAGCAGGACGGGGTCCCCCCCCAGCACGAGGGCGACCGGCATTTGCGACCCGGTGCGCACATGCTCGCGCCACACCGCATGCCCCGCTTGAAACGGTGTCCACAACACCCGGAGCGACGCTTGATCGCGAACTTCGACCGGCACCAGTTCGCTGTATCGTTCGCCGGTGAGCGGATGTTTGACGCAGACCTGGGCGGCGGTGATCAGTTTTGTTTCGTCGGCGGGCCACAGTCTCGGGACGGGGAACTCGTCCATCCGAATATCGCGTCCCAGCCTGACAACTTGTTGGCAGGGGGCGGCGCGGACCACACGCGGGGGCAAGCCCCCGACCGCGCCAAAGCGGGGCAGGTTCCGCAAATGATCGAACCAGCCGCGCGACGGCCGCGGTTGGGCCTTCTCCGACAAACGGTCGGCCACCGCGTCGAGCGAGTCGGTCCGCAGCGCCCGGCACACCCGGGCGTAACTGCCGAGCAAATTGGTGACGACCGGAATCGCGCTCCCCGCCACTCGCTCGAAGAACACCGCCGGACCGTCGCCGCGCGCTTGTCGGACGCGGGTCGTAAGGGCGGCAATCTCGCCGTCGGCGGAGACCTCCTCGGCGATCCGCACGACATCCCGGTCGTCCGTTAACGCCTGCAGGAACGACGACAGTTGATCGTGCGACATGAATCTCGACAGGTGCGGACCGGAAAATCGGCGAAGTCACGAAACGCAACCGCGCAGGGGGCGCAGGGATTCCGTGGACCGGAACGGGGTCCGCATGATAGCACACGCGCTCGCGGCGACAGTGTTGCCGACGGCCTGTCGCGGGGGGGCGGTTGGCGGAATGCATCCCGCAGCGATTCCGGCAGGGCGTCCGGGACAAAGCGTTCGCATCCCGCAGCGACCAGCACGCCGGGCGGGTGGGACGTGCTACCGCACCGTGAAGTTGACCGAGTAGGTCGCCACCTTGCGGGTGAGCTGGTCTTCGAGCGTCAGTTTCAGGACGTGCGGACCGAGCCCCAGCTTCGTCGGAATCGTGAATTCGTAGCTGTGGAAGTAGTCGCGCCTCGGATTGCGGCAGAGGTCTTCCGTTGCGGGAAACTCGAACCGATCGACGAGTTCGCCATTGGGGCCGGGACGGAAGACTTCGAGGGTCGACTTCAACAACGTGCGATGGCGACCATCGGACGTCGGCTCGGTGTGGAAGTTTTCGATCTCGGTGTAGAGGAGCACCGGTTGGCCCGGAGTGAAGTCGTCGCGGTCGAAGCGTTCGTAACTGCCGTAGTTGTCGATGCGGCGACAAAAGTGCGTGTTGCGGATTTTGAGTTGCGCCTTCTGTTGCAAGCGGCTGATGGCCGTGGCGAATTGGGCGACGGTCTGCGTCGCGCGGTCGGTGTCACGCGGCAGATGCTCGGTGTCGAAGTAGTTGGCGATGCCCCACAGCGTCTGCTGCCAGAACTCTTGATCGGCTGCGGGGATGCCGGGAATCGCCTGCAACGCCCGCTCGTGCCGCGAGGCAATCAGGTACAGCATCCGCAGGTACACGTGCTGTTCGATAAAGAACTGCTGTTCCTCGGGAGTCGTTCCCGGCTTGATCGAAGCGGTGAAGCGCTCCATCGCGTCGATGAGGCGAACAAGTTCCGGGGCGGGGGCCGGTTCTCCCGGACGGCCCTCGGCCGCCGGCGTGCCTTCGTCGCTTGTCGGTGGTGTGGTGCCCGGGGCTGCCAAACCGGCCTCTTTGCCGATGGCGGGTGTCGCACCGGGGCGGATCGGACGGGACAGGTCTTGCAGTGCCCGTTGCACGTTGGCCACGACCGGCTGAGCCACGGAAGCGGCCTTGCCCGGCACTGCCGCGACCCAACCTTGTGCGGGGGGAACTTCATACTGACCGGGCACCAACGGAGCCGTTCGGCGACCGGGATCAGGAAGCGGCGCCGCGTCCGCCGGAATCGAAGCCCCGGCCGTTTGTACGGGCGATGTCGGAGGAACCGCCCCCGGAACCGTCCCCACTGCCACCGCCTGCGCGACGACCGAGGGGGCGGTGTTCGGCCCTGCCTCACTCGGGGACGGCGTAGCCGATACCGGCGATGTCGTCACCGCCGTCGAAGCGGTGTGCGCGGCGACGCCCCCTTCGGCGGGGCGGACGATGGCGGACGGGGATTCTGGGGCGCGACTGAGCGGCGATCCATCGGAATCCGCAGTGGCCGTGTGTCCCCCCAGCGGCGCTCGGGCCGCGGTGTGTCGGACGGCCCCGATTTCCCACGGGTTTTGACCGAGTCCGGGATCGGACGCCATGCGGGGCGCGGTCCCCTCCAGGTGTGACGCCGTCTCGACACCCGAAGTGGCCGGAGCGCTCGACTGAGCGACGGCCCGCTGCTGTTCGCGATACTGGATCCCCATCCGACGGATGCGGAGTATCTCGCGAACCATCTGCGGGTGGACCGACTTCAACTCGTGAAACAGCGCGGACCGCTCGTCGGGAGCTGCGTCGCTCAGTTCGCGGTCGATGAGGGCCAACGTCTCGGCATCCAGCGACGTGCTTTTCGAAGCTCCGGCCGTCGTGGCAACGCCTGTGGCGGCGCGATCGACGGCGACGGAGCGGGCCGGACCTTGTTTGTCGGCCGCGCTTCCCTTGTCGACTGGCGGCGAGGCGGCGGTAAGTGCGGACGCCCCCTTGTCCAATCCACCGGCGGCCTTTGTTTCGCTCGAAACGGGCGGCGTTTGACCCGACAAACCCGCCACTTTGCGAGCATCGGTGTCGCGCGAGACCTTCCCCTCGGTGGTTGCCGGTGGCGAAAGTTTGCGAGCGGCGGTTTCGAAGGGGTTGTTGAGTCGACCGCTGGCGCAACCAATGAGACTTGCGACGGGAAGAAGCAACGCGATCAGCCTCGCCCACCGCGAAGCGCGCGACGGGGCGGCGTTCCCGAGGGGAACGGAGACGAGCGAGCGGTGCGTGGAGGGACGGAAACGCATGAATGCGACGGGGCGAATGCGCGGAGGGTCGCGGCGACAAGATCGCCGGGCGACGAGGGAGTGATAGTCGGGGGGGGTGTGGTGGCCCGAGACCGGGCATGAGGGGAGGGGAAGCTAGCCCAATCTTCATGCCCGGTAAAGACCGAATTCCCCGATTGGGAATCGAGCCATCAAAACGCGATCCGAGGCCACCAAACCGAGGGAAGGGCGACCGATTCGCGCCTTCGCAAGCCGATCTCGCTCCGTGCCGCTGGTCCTGTCGGCCACCGGAATCGCGAGTTTTGAAGTTGCGCTGTTTCTCACGGGAAGTCACTGAAAATTCGCCGAACATCGGTTTCTGTGGCCTCACGCAAAGGTGCACAGACGCAAAGGTTTTTCCTCACTCCGCGTCTCTGCGCCTCTGCGTGAGAACCAAAGCGTTTGAAATCCTGATGGTTTCTTCGGCTCTGCCGGGAATAGCACGACTTCACAACGCGCGAGCGAGGGCCAGCATCGAACACCCTCTCGAAAAGCGGGTCGATCCAGCGCCTTGCTCACCGGGATGCCGGATCGACTCCGCGACATTCCCACCCGCTCCGAGGGGCTTGACGCGGACAAGAGGGAACTCAATCCTTGTGTCGTCATCACGGACCACCCGGGACCGTGTCTCTTCGAGGATCGGGGGGCCGACGAAACTCGCACTCGAACAACCATGCGACGTGGAGGATGGGCGACAACCGCACAACACGGGAATCTGCTTGAGGGGACAGCCATGACAGGTTTCGGAACGGCAACCTGCCAAAAAGTCGTCGACAAGCGGCCTAATGGAATCGATACTCTCGTTTCCCTGTCGCTTTGGGAGGAGAGCATCGACTCGATGCCCAGTCAGCCCCCATCAGAAAACGAAGCGGCCTGTAGCTCAATGGTTAGAGCAGGGGACTCATAATCCCTTGGTTCCGGGTTCGAATCCCGGCGGGCCGATCAATCAGGGCAAGGGTTTACGTCGAATCCATGGCTCTCGGAAAGGGCTGATTCACACCTGGTTTACGACGGTCATCTGGCGGGGCTTTCTGGTGGTTTGCGGTCGAGTTTCGGAACGAACAGGTTCCCGACGGCCCGGTTCAGTTGACCTGCCCTGTTGACGTAGCCTTGGGGCGTCGTCAGCGATTTGTGCGGCATCAACTGCGGGCGTTCGAACAGATTCATCAATCCGGCATTCAGCGTGGCGAACGCCCGCCGGAGGTCATGGAAGCCGTGCTCCCTCCGGGTCTTCCCTCCAAGAAAACCGGGACAAGGCCAAGCGGATGTCCCTTCATTCCCCCTCATTCATTCCCCCTTTTCGTCGTCGTTCATGCGTCTGTGACTGGGGGCCGTGTCCTTTCAACCTACGGGGGTTTGTTGCGCGGCAGACGCAATGCGTTTGCAACACGGGGCGGAAACGGTTTTCGGGCCGTTTTGTGGGGTGCGAAACGGGTGGCGGGAGCGTTGCGCTGCGGGGCCAATCGCGACAAACGCAGGAAACGGACCTGTTTCACACCCGGAACCCGAGGTCGGGTTGTGGGTCGTTTCTGGCGGGTGCGCGTGCGCAGAACCCACGTTTTGAAAAATCGAAATGTGGGAAATTCGAGCGCGATTTTTTCGCGCGGGGAAGAAAACGCGCTTTGGAATGGCGCGCGACGCAGTCATACATCGCGGCTGCGCGGGGGAACGAGAGTCGCGTGCGAGGTACCGCCAGACCGCGCAACAGGGAGGGAGGAAGGGGGGGGGGATCGGTCGAGCGGGGCACGCCTATCCCGACCGCATGCTTGACCCCAGAGCGGTGCAACCTTCGCACCCAGCGAGAATCCAAAGACAAGAAACGCGGGTGCGGCGCGTCGAACGTGTTTCGACGAACGCCTCTTGTGACTGCGTCACCCAGACGCTCAAAGCAGCGTCCGGGCCACCGGCCGAATTGTCGAGGGGACGCCGCTTGGTGGTGGCCGTCGCACGCCCAAACCTCTGAACGATCCAATGAAATCGAATGTGCTTCTGTATGCATAGGGCTACGCCAGTGCTTTGAGATGCATAAAAATGGGGACGTGCCTCCGCCCAATTGCGTCCGGAAAAATCTTCATTGAGTCTTCATTTGCGCTGGCCCGCGCGACTTGTCATGCTGCGGCCCCATGGCCCGCCGTGATCGTAACCATCCGCTGTCCTCCGATCAGCCTCCCAC
>JBIKMW010000097.1:0-26840 GCA_044359065.1 Planctomycetales bacterium
CGTGCTGAGTCTTCGGCCCTACTTCGAACGCGGAACCTATCTTGTCGGCGGAAAGTCCTGGACAGGTCCGCAGCCGGAGTTTCGCCGGTTGTGGTGGGCCGACCAATGACGTAACGTTCCGCGCGCTTCAGCCACGAGGGCGATCGCGCCGCATCAATTCCCAGCCCCCACGATTGAACCCGCTTCTCCGCATGGATTTAATCGGGGTTTCGACGCCTACGCCGAACCGGTTTTCGAAGGCCCTCGCATCATGCCCCAAACGATCCGCCAAATCTCCGGCCGTGGTTTGCCGCTGCTTCTCGACGATATCGACACCGACCGCATCATTCCCGCCCGGTACTTGCGGTGCGTCACGTTCGACGGCCTCGGCGAACACGCCTTCGAGGACGATCGCAAGCAATTGGCCAACCATCCGTTCGACGACCCCCGTTACCAAGGGGCCTCGGTGATGGTTGTCGGCCGCAATTTCGGTTGCGGGTCGTCGCGCGAGCACGCCCCGCAGGCTCTGATCCGCTGGGGTTTCAAGGCCCTGGTCGGCGAATCGTTTGCCGAGATCTTCTTCGGCAACTGCACGTCGAACGGCGTGCCCGCCGTGGTTGCTTCTCCGGACGACCTTCGCAAATTGGCGGCAGCGATCGAAGCCGACCCGAGCGCAAACCTCACCGTCGATCTTGAAGCGTCGGAGGTGGTTTGCGGAAATGTCCGCGTCCCCTGCTCGATGCAGGAAGGGGCGCGGCAGGCGCTGGTGACGGGGAACTGGGACTTCCTCGGCCAACTCGTCGACGCGGCCCCGCAAGTGAAGGAACTGGCATCCCGCATTCCGTACGTGAACGGGTTCACCGCGGTTTGACCGCGTTCAGGATTCTCGATGGCGGTCGAGCAGGTCGGCGCAGGTTCACGCTTGGCGGAAATCTGACGATTGCCGCTATGGGTACGACGGCGTTCTCGAGCGGTCCCAGGCAGCCCAGGCGGCGATCCGTTCGTCGAGGGTGGCGGTCGCTGGCCAGCGTGGGTGTTGGTCCGGCGGAACCAGCGCGGCCAACGTTGCCAAACCCTCTTGTCGCACGCGCGTGTCCCGTTCGACCCACAGCAATCTCGTCAGTTCGGCGACGAACCGGGCCTGACCCGAATCGCGCATCGCCCGGACCGCCCAGGCCCGCGCGAGTGGGTCGGTGTCGACCGCGGTGCGATTGAGTTCCTCGAACCCCGTGCGATCCCCCAGCCGCGCCATCGCCAACACCACCTCCCGACGCAACTCCAGCGATGTCGTCCCCAGCAATGGTCGCAGGCCTCCGTAGACGACCTCACCTTGGGCGTCGCGAGTACCATCCAACACGAGCGGGTTCCCGCACAGACCCGCGGCCGTCACCGCCGCCCGGCGCGGCGCGTCGTTCGGCGAATCGATGATCGGCAGCAACCACGCGGCTGCTTCCGCCAGGCGATGCCGCGCGACGTATTCGATCCCCGCCAGGCGAATGTCGTCCCAGGGACTGTGAAGCGCCGCTTTGGCGATCTGTCGTGCGTCCTCGGTCGAGTCGTCGGAGACGGCACGGAGCACCGACCGAAACACAAGCGGGTCTTGTTCGACGGAAATCGTCTGCGCAAGCCGCTGGAGTACAGGCCCCGGAAGAGTCCGACCCCGCGCCGCTTCCGCCAGTTTGTTCGCCGCCCCGCGGCGCGCCACCACGTCCGAGTCACGCAGGCCCGACAATGCGGCATAGGCTCCGCCCGCCTTCGGCAACCAGTCGTTCCACAGCGTTTCCCGCTCAACCTCCGACGCCGTGGCCAGCAGTTCTTCGAGAATCGGCAGGTCCCGCTCCGTCAGGCTGTCGACAATTCCCGCGTCGCTGCCGTTGGTCATGCCCGTCGACGCCTGTTGAACCAGCGCCTGTCGCAACTCGTCTCGTCGAGCCTCTTCTCCCGCAGCGATCACGACCCCGGAGGGGCCCGTCGCCTGCCAAGGTTGTGACGCGGGCAATTCCCGCGCGAGTTCGGCCGCCCGTTCCGCGCGGGATCGCACATCCCCGGAAACCGGGAACGAGACCGTGCGACCCATTCGCCGCTCCAGATCGGCGTGCAACGACTGACGGGTCGCGAACGTCCCTTTGGCCAACCCCTCGAGGAGCGGTCCCCACGCGAGGTCGTCCGGCCAGTTCGTCAACGACTCCGCCGCCTTGGCCTGGATCGTTGGCCGTGAATCGCTCATTAGGTCGGAAAGGACTTCCGCGAATTCGGCGCGGGGATGAACTCTCAGAATGGACGCCAAGGCCTCGCGCGCGCGTGGCGTGGCGACGCGCCAACCACGGGCATCGAAGTCGTCGCGACAGGCCAGCCCCCGCAGCGCCAATTCCGTCAGCGCCTCGTCCGCTCCCGATCGCACCTTCTCCAGTTCCATCTGCCCGGCGACGCCCGGAAACACGCCAAGGCACAAGGCCGCGTGCTCTCGGGAATTCCAGTCCCCCCCCCGCAGGCCTCCGGTCAGTTCGTCCAGGACCCGCGTGTCCCCTGCAAGTGCCAGTGTCGCCGAACGGGCCTCCCGCGCCGCGACATTCGCCGGCACCGATATCGACGCCAACGATTCCAACCA
This sequence comes from Planctomycetales bacterium, assembly GCA_044359065.1. Taxonomy (GTDB): domain Bacteria; phylum Planctomycetota; class Planctomycetia; order Planctomycetales; family Planctomycetaceae; genus JAIXZD01. Next base: position 2,588 of record JBIKMW010000097.1, read on the forward strand.
CGGTCTTTCTTCCGTGACTTCGGCCATCTCCGAACCGGTTGCGGGACGGTTGGCTCCGGTCTGGAAGACCATGAACGTCAACGCCGCTTCGCACGCCGCGCGATTGCGACGCACGTCGTCGGGAGCGGCTTGCTCGCCGGAGTCGGCCTGGACCCATTCGGCCCAACCCGGCAGCCGGTCGGGCGAAACATCCCTCGCGAGCGCCAGCATCAGTTCCTCGCGGACTTCCAGCGAGGTCGCGCCGTCGGCCAACACCAATCCCGCTGGCGCCAGTGCCAATTCCACTTCGGCTTTCGTTGGTTCTTCCGGCGGATGACGTGATTTGCCCGAAGAGCGACGGCTGCGGAGTTGATCGCACCACGCACCCGCGGCGGCCAGCCGAGTGTCGGCGGGGAGTGCGGCATTCGACTCGGGGCGGACCGCGCCGATCACTCGCAGTGCGGCGCGAAGACTTGGCCGGGACGGTGCGAACACGGTCTCGAGCGCGACAATGTCCCGAGACGACTCCGGCGAGAATCGCGCCAACCATATCGCGAACCGGGTCCGCGCGGGTTCCGTCAAGCGACAACCGGTGGCGACAACATCCTCCCAGCCACCGTCACGCTCGCGGCGGGAAATTTCGCGAACAGCAGCCTCCCAGGCGACGCGACGCTCGCGGGGAACTTCCCAAACCCAGCGATGGGCCGGCCAAGTCCAACCGCCCCGTGCCGCCTGCCCACTGTTCGCCAAGGGGGACCACTCGCGGATCCGACGAAACTCTCCCTCCGAAAACAGCGCTCCCCAATCGGGCATTGCGGCGGCAGACACGTTCTCAACCGGACGGCCGTCGGACGGAGGGTGCGATTCTTCCACCGCTGTCGGCTTGGCCAACGCGGGAAGCAGCGCTTGCGTGGACAACACTGCGCAACCCGATCCCACGGACGCGCACAACGCGACCGCCCACCCGACGGCGAACCGTGAACGGGAGCGGGACATCAAGGGTATTGCGAGGGGTGGAGAGCCGCTGGGCGGTGACACGCCTGCGGGGCGATCGGAAAGGAGCGGGAGTGTACCCCGACAGGCCTTGGTCAACCAAGACCGACAATCCCGAAGCCCACAACGATGCAATGTGTTTCCCTGAAACGACTTGCAGCCGTCGAGCGCGTTCCGCCACTCGATCCGGGGTCGCAGTTCGGTCGTCGGCCTATTTGCCCGCATCGGGCTTGGGGAGGAAATCCGGACCGTCAGGAAGGAACCCGAGCACCGCCAGATCGAAACGGGAGCGCCGGTCGGTCTCTTCGCGGAGGCGAATTGCCACTCGCTCCAGCCCTTGCGTGGCCGCATTGCGGGTCGCCAGGTCCACATCCCCCCACGACAGCAGCATCAACACGAGGATCTTCTGTTGCGGCAGCTCCCGAAACACACGCACCATTTCCGCTTCGAACTGTGTGGAGGTTTTGGCGCGGAAGCGCAAGGTCCGGTCCGTGGTGCGGAAATTCGCGACGCCGTCATCCCCCATGTGGATCTGCCAGAGATCAACCCGTTTGCGGAGTTCGCCCCAGGTCATCAGGTGACGGGCTGCGGCGGCCGAACGACCGGCGGCGAGGCGGTCGAGTTCTTCCTTGGCGGCCGTTTGGTCGGCCGCCTTGTTGGCCCGAATGAGGGTTTCGATCTCGTCGCGATTGCGGTCCATGACCCCCACGAGCACATCCCCCGCCACGCGAAGGTCGTCGCGCACATCGTCGGCCATCCGCTCGAGTTCGAGCGCGCGGTCGCGCAGGCGGTCGCGCGCGGTGGTCAGGGTGGCCAAATCCCGTTCGAGCGTCTTCCGCTCCGCCTCTTTGGCCGCGAGGGATTCGGCCTCCGTGCGGCGTGTTTCCCGCAAAGAGTCGACTTCGGCTCGCAGTTCGCGCATCTCCGCCTCGCCGCGCGCCATCGCGTCGCGCGACCGCTGCCCCACGTCCAGGTACTGGGCGAAGACGACGATGATGAGCAGGTCGAACAGCGAGACCAGTTGCAACGTGATGCGGCGCGGGGTGCGGTTCATGCCCCACCTCCGACGGGCGGGTGCGACGGTGCCCGTTCCCCGAGAAAGCCCTTCACACGGCTGATGGTTTCGCGGACAAGTCGCTGCTGCTCCATCAGTCGAATGAAGCCAGGTTCGACGAAACTGTTGATGAACATCAACATCAGCGCCAGGACAATGCCGGCGCACGTCGACCAAATGGCCTCGCCGAAGCCGCGCACGATGGCGGCGACGGAGGCCTGGTCTCCTTCGGCGACGACCAACCCGATCGCCAAAATCGTGCCGAGGATACCCAACAAGGGATAAGCCTCGATCATCGACCGGGCGACATTGTACCACATGTCGAACGACATCGATTGCAGGTAGCGCCGCTTCTCGTCGAGGATCCGCATGCGCTCCAACAGGCTGCGACGCTCTTCCGTTCGTTCCGGGTGTTGCAACACTTCGTTGACATCGGCGAGAAACGCTTCGATCTGGTCGGTCAGATGGGCCGAGCGGTCCAGGACGCTCCGCTGGCGCAGGCCGCGGGTGAAGTCCTCGAGCATGGCCGCCAGACGACGGAGCCTCCCTCGAAAGGCCAGCCACAGTCCAAAAAAGAACAGCAGGTGGATCACGCCGATCGCGCAGATCGCATGAGTCGAGTAGATCGAGCAGTAGTTCAGAGCGGTACGGAGGTCCACGAGGTGGAGTCCTGGCAAGTTGACAAAGGACGACCGCCGATGGCCGGCGCTCTGCAGACTCGACGGATGGGCCGAAACCCCTTGGCAATGTCGTGCCGTGGGACTGACGTACGGCTCCGCCCAGCCATTGTGTCAAACGTCTGCCTATTCCGGCGTTTCGATTGTGGCGAAATCCTGCTGTTGGGCGAAGGGACCTTTGAGATTCCCGAATCATCGCCACTCGCAGCAAGATCCGCCAAAACGATCGCACGCCGCTCCGGCAATCCGATTTGGAATCGGTTTCGTTAGCGCCGCGTTGGCAGGTGGCGTGCACCGCAGGCCGGTGGAGACCTGCCAGGATGACAGGGAGACTCTGCCTGCGGCCCCTTTCAAATGGACGTATACTCCTCTCTTTAAAAGGCTTGCGACACAAACCGCATACCTCGGCATGGCGGTTGCAGTGGTGATCGTGGGAAGAAGGTACGTCGGTCGATCAGGTTGCCAGCGGTTGGAGGCGGGGTGGCGGGATGCCACGCCATACACCCTCCGAAATTGGACAATCATTGCCGGCGCGGTTCGCCGGTCGGCGGCTGTGTCGTAAAGAACGCGAGTGAGTTGCCAAACACGAGTTTGTTGTCGACGAGAGGAGTCGTTGTGGCCAAACTGATGAGCTTCGATGAAGAGGCCCGCAAGAGCCTGTTGGCGGGGGTTTCCAAGCTGGCCAAGGCGGTCGGGAGCACGCTCGGCCCGCGCGGTCGGAACGCCGTGCTCGACAAGGGCTGGGGCGCCCCGAAGGTGACCAAGGACGGCGTCACGGTCGCCGAAGACATCGACCTTGAGGACCCCTTCGAAAACATGGGGGCTCAACTCGTCAAGGAAGCGGCCTCCAAGACCAGCGACGTGGCTGGCGACGGCACCACGACGGCCACGATTCTGGCCGAAGCGATCTATCGCGAAGGGCTGAAGTTCATTGCCTCCGGTGGCGACCCGATGTCGATCGGTCGCGGGGTGAACAAGGCCGTGGCCGCGGTTGTCGAAGAGATCAAGACCCTGGCCAAGCCCGTCGACGCGAAGAAGAAGAAGGACACCGAAATGGTGGCCACGATCGCCGGGAACAACGATCCCGAGATCGGCGGCATTCTGGCCGACGCGCTCGTCAAGGTTGGCGCGGACGGCGTCATCACCGTCGAAGAAGGTCGCCAGGTCGCCACCTCGATCGACATGGTCGAGGGGATGCAGTTCGAGCGCGGTTACCTGTCGCCGCACTTCGTCACCGACCAGGACGACCAGGTCGCCGAGTTGGAAAACTGCCGCATCCTGATCTTCGAAGAGAAGATTTCGTCGGCCAAGACGCTCGTGCCGCTTCTCGAAAAGGTCTCGAAGGCCCGCGTTCCGCTGTTGATCATCGCCGAAGACATCGAAGGCGAAGCCCTCGCGACGCTCGTCGTGAACAAGATGCGCGGTATTTTGAATGTCGCCGCCGTCAAGGCTCCCGGGTACGGCGATCGTCGCAAGGCGATGCTGGAAGACATTGCGGTCCTGACGGGCGGCAAGGCGATCTTCAAGGACTTGGGGATCAAGCTGGAAAACGTCGCTCTGACCGATCTGGGGACGGCCAAGAAGATCCGGATCGACGCCGAGAACACAACGGTTGTGTCGGGTGGCGGCACCAAGTCGGCCATCGAAGGGCGTGCCCAGCAGATTCGGGCCGAGATCGGTGTCACCGACAGCGACTACGACCGCGAAAAGCTCCAAGAGCGGTTGGCCAAGTTGGCCGGCGGCGTGGCCCAGATCAATGTGGGCGCTCCGACCGAAACCGCCATGAAGGAACGCAAGGACCTGATCGAAGACGCCCTCGCGGCGACTCGCGCTGCCATCGAAGAGGGGATCGTCCCCGGTGGTGGTGTGGCCTTGATTCGCTGTGCGGGCGCTCTCGACAAGTTGAATCTGTCGGGTGACGAAGCGCTGGGCGTGCAACTGATCCGCAACGTGCTGGAAATCCCGCTGCGGACGATCGCGTCGAACGCGGGCTTGGACGGGTCGGTCGTGGTCAACAACGTCAAGAAGTTGAAGGGCAAGAACCACGGCTACGACGCCCTCAACGACAAGTACGGCGACATGATCGAATTCGGGATCGTCGACCCCGCCAAGGTGACCCGCTCCGCGTTGCAAAACGCGGCGAGCGTCGCCTGCCTGCTCCTGACGACCGAGTCGATCATCGTCGACGAGCCGAAGACCGAAGCGGACGACCATCACCATGACGACCACCACGACATGGGAGGCATGGGTGGGATGGGCGGCATGGGAGGAATGGGCGGCATGGGCGGCATGATGTGATGACCCTTGGTCATCGCTTTCCTCCGAACAAGACTCTTTCGGTGTTGAATCAATTCCGGGCCTGTCGCGTGATTGGGCTGCGGTCGAATACGTAAGACTCACAAGCAATTCGGGAGCGTGAACGATGCAATTGAAGCCGTTGGACGACCGTGTGGTGGTGGAGCCGTTGGAAGCCGAAACGACGACCGCGGGCGGTATCGTGCTGCCGGATTCGGCCAAGGAAAAGCCGCAGCGTGGCAAGGTCCGCGCGGTCGGTCCGGGCCGGTTGCTGGAGAGCGGCGACCGTGTTCCGGTGAGCGTGGCGATCGGCGACGAAGTGCTGTTCAGCAAGTACGGCGGCACGGAAATCGAAGTCGACGGCAAGGACATCAAGATCCTCCGCGAGAGCGACCTGCTGGCCAAGTTCGTCAGCTGAATGCCTTTTCCGAGTGTGGTCTGTGGCCCGATGCGTCAGCGACGGCCCCGGTGTTTCCGGGGAACCCGGAGTTCAATCCGGGAAGTCCTGGCCTTCGGGCGGAGCGAAGTCCCTCGCTGACGCGTCGGGCTACCTGACATCACGGCTTCGGCTTGAATGACGTGATCTCGCGAACGAAATCGAACCGGGCGGCCCCATCCGGAATCTGACCGGGCCGGATTTTCCAGGAGACTCAAAGCGTGGCTAAGCAACTGTTGTTTGACGACCGTGCGCGGCTGAAGCTCGCTCGCGGCGTGAAGACGCTCGCGGACGCGGTCGCGGTGACGCTCGGACCGACCGGCCGGAACGTCATCATCGACAAGAATTTCGGCAACCCGCTGGTGACCAAGGACGGCGTCACGGTCAGCAAGGAAGTCGAACTGGACGACCCGTTCGAAAACATGGGTGCCAAGCTCGTCAACGAAGTCGCGTCGAAGACCAGCGACATCGCTGGCGACGGGACCACCTCGGCGACCGTGCTGGCCCGCGCGATCTACAACGAAGGGTTGCGGAGCATCACCCTCGGCGCGAACCCCACGATCGTCCGCCGCGGGATCGATCGCGCGGTCGAAGCCGCGTTGGAAACCTTCGCCGCGATGTCGAAGCCCGTTTCCAGCCCCGAGGAAGTCGCCCAGGTCGGCGCGATCTCGGCGAACAACGACCGCTCCATCGGCGATATGTTGTCCGAAGCGATGCAGAAGGTGGGTCGCGATGGCGTCATCACCGTCGAAGAGGGGAAGGGTAACTCCACCACCCTCAAGCTCGCCGAAGGGATGCAGTTCGACAAGGGGTTCGTGTCGCCGTACTTCGTCACCGAACCGGCCGACATGAAGGTGGTCCTCGAAGACTGCTACATCCTGCTGCACGAAAAGAAGATTTCGAGCCTGCGGGACATGATTCCGTTGCTCGAGAAGGTGGCCCAGACGAGCAAGCCGCTGCTGATCGTCGCGGAAGACGTGGAAGGCGAAGCGCTGACGGCGCTCGTCGTGAACAAGCTCCGCGGCATCCTGAAGATTTGCGCGGTCAAGGCTCCCGGCTTCGGCGACCGCCGCAAGGCGATGATGGGCGACATGGCGGTGCTGACCGCCGGCACGCTGTTGTCGGAAGACTTGGGCGTGAAGCTGGAGTCGATCGAATTGGCGCACCTCGGTCGTGCCAAGAAAATCGAAGTCACCAAGGACGCCTGCACGATCATCGAAGGGGCGGGCAAGGCGGCTGACATCCAGACGCGTGTCGCTCAGATCCGCAAGCAGATCGAAGACACCGACAGCGAGTACGACCGCGAGAAATTCCAGGAACGGTTGGCCAAGCTGACCGGCGGGGTGGCGATCATCTCCGTCGGCGCAGCCACCGAAGCCGAAATGAAGCAAACGAAGGCCCGTATGGAAGACGCCCTGCACGCGACGCGTGCTGCGGTGGAAGAGGGGATTCTTCCCGGTGGGGGCGTGGCCTACCTGCGTGCCATCGAGGCGGTCAAGAAGGTCAAGGGGAAGGGTGACGAGCAGATCGGCATCGACATCATCGCCCGTGCCCTGGAAGCCCCCATCCGCCAAATCGCCGAGAACAGCGGTTTGGACGGGGCTGTCGTGGCCGACGAAGTGAAGCAAAAGCCGACCAACGAAGGGTACGACGCCCGCGGCGCGAAGTATGTCGACATGGTTAAGACCGGGATCATCGACCCCACCAAGGTGGTGCGGAGCGCCTTGCGGAACGCCGCGTCGATCGCCGGCCTGATGCTGACGACCGAAGTGCTGGTGACCCGCACCGAAGAAGTCGGCGCGAAGAAGAAGGCCCGTGTCGAAGGGAGCATCCGCTAAGCGGTGCCGTGCCGAACCGGATCGAAATTCGGATCGCCCGAACGAGCCACCCCCGCGGTGGCTCGTTCGCTATGTGGAGCGGGCGTCGTTCAGGCTGTGCCTGACGAATCGTTCGAATGACCTGGACTGGAAGTCCGTCAGGCACAGCCTGACCTACGTGGCGAACAGGAAATTGGAATCGTGATGGCCACGAAGCGCGACTATTACGAAGTGCTGGGCGTGGCGAAGGGGGCGTCGCAAGACGAACTCAAAAAGGCCTATCGCAAATTGGCCGCCGCCAACCACCCCGACCGCAATCCCGGCGACAAGGCCGCCGAAGATCGGTTCAAGGAAGCGGCCGAGGCGTTTGAGGTTCTGGGGGACGCCGAGAAGCGCGAGCGCTACGACCGACACGGCCACGCGGCTTTCCAGGGGGGTGGCGGTCCACAATTCCAGGATGTCGGCGACATCTTCGAGCAGTTCGGCGGATTGTTCGGCGACCTGTTTGGCGGAGGCGGAGGCAGGGGTTCTCGGGGTCAGCGGACCCGCCGCGGCGACAGCTTGCGGATGGAACTCGACATCGACCTTAAGGATGCCGCGTTCGGCTGCCGAAAGACGGTCACAGTCGACCGGGCCGAGCTGTGCGACACGTGCGACGGCAGTGGTGCCAAACCGGGCACTCAGCCTCAAGCCTGCAACTACTGCCAAGGTCGCGGCCAGGTGGTGCAGTCGCAGGGCTTTTTTCGAGTACAGACGACGTGTCCCGCCTGCCGCGGCGCTGGCAAGATCGTACGCGACAAATGCGGCGGTTGTGGTGGTTCGGGTCGTAAGGAAAAGACGGTCACGTTGGAGGTTCAGGTTCCAGCGGGAGTCGACAATGGCATGCAGCTTTGCCTGCGCGGGGAGGGGGAACCTGGTCCCGACGGAGGTCCGCGCGGCGATCTGTATTGCGACATTCGGGTCGCCAAACACCCGTTCTTCGAGCGGGACGGAACGAACCTGATCTGCGAGGTGCCCGTCACATTCGCGCAGGCCGTCCTGGGAGCCGTGTTCGAGATTCCGCTGCTGCAGGGCAAACACACGTTGGAGGTGGACGCGGGCACGCAACCGGGGGATGTGATCCGGGTGCGCGGGGAGGGTCTTCCCGAACCGCGCGGCACGCGGCGGGGGGACTTGCTCGTGCGCGTGCAGGTGGAGGTTCCGCGAAAGTTGACGAAAAAACAGGAAGAGTTGGTGCGCGAGCTGGCGGCACTCGATCAACAACACTCGGTGAAAACGCACCACAAATCGTTTTTCGAGAAGTTGTGGGACTTTCTGGGACCGAAGGACGACGAGGGTTCCGGTGCCTCGGGGAAGTGAACTCGCCGCGGTTGAGGCGAGACGACGGAAATTGAGCGGCGACGCGGGAATGTCGAGTGGGGGAAGGTCGAGCTGAGGAGGAAGAGATGTCGAACGGAACGGAAACAACCGGAGCGGCGGAGTCGGAGACCGAGGGAGGCCCCTTGGAATCCGGTCGCGATTCGGCGGCGGAGTTGAAAGCGGCGCTGGCCGATCGCGACCACTTCAAGGAAAAGTGGTTGCGTTCCGAGGCCGACCTGGACAACCACCGGCGACGCGCGCGGCAAGAGCGGGAAGAGGACGCGAAGTTCCGCTCGTTGCACCTCGCCAAAGACCTGTTGCCGGCGATCGACAACCTGCACCGGACGCTGGAAGCGGCCGAGAAAGGGGCTGACATCGCCAAGTTGGTCGAGGGGGTCAAGCTGGTCGCGAAGCAATTCGACGACGTGCTGGCACGACACTCGGTACTGCCGATGGGGCCGGTCGGCAAACCGTTCGACCCCAACCTGCACCAGGCGATACAACAAGTGCCCAGCGCCGAGCACCCGCCGATGACGGTGATCACCGAATACGAACGCGGTTACACCATGCACGACCGCGTGGTGCGACCCAGCTCGGTGGTGGTGTCGGCGGCTCCCGCCTCGTGAGACATCGCGCCGCGTCCAATTTCCCGTCCATCGCTCGCAACACACAACCCGTGGAACGGAAGTTCGAATCATGCCGACCTACGACTACGCCTGCGACGCCTGCGAACACCGCTGGGAGGAATTCCAGCCGATCACGTCGAAGCCCTCGAAAAAGTGCCCGAAGTGCGGCAAACAGAAGGCCAAGCGGCTGATCGGCACGGGGGCGGGGATCATTTTCAAGGGGTCGGGCTTTTACCAGACCGACTATCGCAGCGACTCGTACAAAAAAGCCGCCGACGCGGACTCGAAAAACTCGTCGGGGGGCGAATCGAAAGGTGGCGGGGAATCCAAGGGTGGCTCGTCCGGCGGCGACAAGTCGTGAAGCGTGATGGCGGTGCGAACAGCAGACGGAGTGAGCCACCAAGGCACGAAGAAAGACAAGAAGTATTGAGTACGCGGAGTGACACAGAGTCAAGCAGGATGCCACTGAGGTTTTCTCTGCGAAACTCCGTGCCCTCTGTGGTGAATGGCTTTCTTGGTGTCTTGGCGGTTCAATTCCGTTTCTTTTGACTCAGGTTTTCCCAGAGGCCGTGGTGATTGAGATTCTGCCGGCGATTGATTTGCGGGGCGGCCGCGCGGTGCGGTTGCGGCAGGGGGACTACGCCCAGGAGACCGTCTTCGGCGACCCCGCAGAAATGGCCCGCAAATGGGAATCGGGCGGCGCGGGCCGGTTGCACCTCGTCGACCTCGACGGTGCCAAGGCAGGAAAACCCGTCAATCTCGATGCGGTGCGGGCGATACTTTCGGGAGTGAAAGTGCCGTGCCAACTCGGCGGCGGCATTCGTGACGAAGCGTCGATTCGCCTGATGCTGGAAGAAGTCGGCGTCGAACGGGTGATCGTCGGGACGCAGGCCCTCAAGCAACCGGCGTGGTTCGCCGAAATGTGCGCGAAATATCCGGCGCGTTTGGTCTTGGGGATCGACGCGCGGGACGGAATGGTCGCCACCGAAGGTTGGTTGGACGTTTCCAAAACCGGTGCGCTGGAACTGGCCAGCCAATTCGTGGGCCTGCCCGTCGCGGCGATCGTCTACACGAACATCGCCAACGACGGCATGATGCGCGGCATCGATCCGGCAACGCTGGATGACTTGGGACGGATGGCCGACTTGGGCCTGCCGGTGATCGCCTCCGGCGGAGTCACGACGGCCGACGACATCCGGGCGCTGGCCCGCGCCTCACGGGCACACCCGCATTTGACCGGTGCGATCGTCGGCCGAGCCCTCTACGAAGGGACGTTGACCGTCGAGTCAGCCGTGGCCGCGACGCGCGAATAAACCATCCGCCCCAGAACACACGACGAATCTCACCGTGTGTCCTGTGCGAGAGGTCGCGGCGTCTCACCGCCCCCGAAGCGTTTCAGACGCCGCCCCGCCGCTGTTCCGAGCGCGGGCTGACATAGGCCCAGGCTCGCACGCTCCCCCTGACCGTCTCCACGAGCACAGCCGCTCGGTCATAGTACGGCCCCGAGTGTTGGCCGGGGGAGAGGCTTTCCAGCAGGTCGATGTGCGCCAGCGCGGATTCGTAAAGCGCCGGCGTCAGCTCGAACAACTCCCCCATTACGAACGACGCCGCATCCGTACACGGGACCGCCGCCGGAAATCCGTGCGCCGCTGTGCCGCGCTGATAACCGGGGAGCTTGGCGGGGACCACCCTTTCGTAGCGTCCCTTCAAGTACGCATCGTGGTTCGATTCGTCGCGTCGCAACGTCCCGAACACAAACAGCGGCAGTCGTTCGCCATCCATCGCACCCACCGTTTCTCCGCGTTCGCCGAGGCGCGGGGCGAACCAGAGCGCAAACACACCATGATTTCAATGCTCATCGGTTCGAAGGATCGAACCGCAACGACGCTGTTCAACCCCGTAGCGCGTCGAGGACTTTGTTCCCCATCGAAACCGTGTCGATCGCGTGCATCTTGCCGGCAATGTCGCGGGTGCGGTGTCCCGCCTTCAGCACACCGTCGACCGCGTCTTCGATCGTCTTGGCTTCGACTTCGAGTTTCAGCGAATGCCGCAGGAGCATGGCCGCCGCGAGGATGGTCGCCAACGGGTTGGCGATCCCCTTGCCGGCGATGTCCGGAGCGGACCCGTGGATCGGTTCGTACAAACCAGGACCATCACCCCCCATGGACGCCGACGGCAACAGGCCCATCGAACCGGTGATCATCGACCCTTCGTCGGTGAGAATATCGCCGAACAGATTCTCGGTGACGATCACGTCGAAGTCGCGCGGACGCGACAACAGGTGCATCGCCATCGCGTCGACCAGCACGACCTCGTACTTCACGTCGGCGTACTCGCTCGCCATGATTCGGCCCGACACGCTCCGCCACAGGCGCGAAACTTCGAGCACGTTGGCCTTGTCGACCATCGTCACCTTGCCGCGCCGGGCGCGGGCCAGATCGGCGGCGACCCGCACAACGCGCTCGATTTCGAGCGTGTTGTAGATCATGACGTTGAAGGCCTCTTCCCCGGACGGGTGCGGCTTGCGTCCCGACTCGCCGAAGTACAATCCCCCGGTCAACTCGCGGACGAAGAGGATGTCGGTCCCGGCGATGATCTCCGCCTTGAGGGGCGAGGCGTCGAGCAAATGTGGCGACGGCTTGATCGGCCGCAGGTTGGCGAAGAGTTGCAGCTCCTTCCGGATTTTCAGCAACCCGGCTTCAGGGCGGGTTTTCGCCTTGGGGTCGTCCCATTTCGGGCCACCCACCGCTCCCAGCAGGATGGCGTCGGATCGACGGCAAGCTTCCAGCGTCTCGGCGGGGAGCGCTTCGCCGTGGGCGTCGATCGCGCAGCCACCGATCAAATGGGCGGAAAACTCGAATTTGTGGCCGAAACGTGCCGCCACCGCTTCCAACACCCGCTGAGCTTGAACCACGACTTCCGGACCGATTCCGTCGCCGGGCAACAATGCGATCTTCGCGTCCAAAGGAGTCCCTTTCGCCGTGCGTCTTGACGTTGTCCACAGGCTTCGCGCGTCCCCGGACTGACCGGGGAACCACCATCTTGCGGACCGATCCCGTAGTGTACAGTCCAAGGCCGGGCTGGGAAGCGCTCGCCGGGAGAGAGTTCGAGATAACCGAGAGCATCCCCGCTTGAAGTTTACGGGAAGGGTGGTAAGATTCTGCACTTCCGCCAAAAACGGGTTTTCGCGAACCTTGCGGCAACGGTTGCCGTCATGCTTCAGGATGCCGGACGGTGGTCGGGAATGTTCAAGCGGGTGTAGCTCAGTGGTAGAGCACCACGTTGCCAACGTGGTCGTCGTGGGTTCAAATCCCATCACCCGCTCTCGATGCAATGGATGTGGTCGAACGGCGTCGGCGATTCTGCTGGCGTTTGGACTTGGCGTGCCGCAAAGGATTGCGCGGCTGCGGGTTCCCCCGTTGGACCAAGGCGTTTTGTGAAGTCGGCGCATGCCGCGGCCGGTTTGCTCCCGAGTTGGGAGTGCGGGTCGCGGCCTTTTGGTTTTTCGGGCGTGTCGAATCGCCGACCGCTTCGAGACGAGTTTTCGCGGCAATTTCAGGTCTGAAGGTGGTTCATGAGCGAGACGGAAACGTTGCCCGAAACGGACGAAACCGCGGCGGTCGAAGCCGTCGAGGGTGCCGGGAAACTGGCGCAACAGGTTGAGGTGATCACGTCCGGCCCGTGCCGCAAGCACGTGAAGGTGACGATCCCGCGTGCCGATATCGACAACGCCTTCAACCTCGCGTTCAAAGAGATGATCGACACCGCCAGTGTGCCCGGGTTCCGCAAGGGACGCGTGCCGCGCGCGCTCGTCGAAAAGAAATTCCGCACCGAAGTTTACGACGGTGTGCGGCAAAAGCTGCTCATGGCGAGCCTTGAGCAGGTCGCCGAGGATCACGACCTCGACGCCATCAACGAACCCGATTTCGACATGACCTCGCTGGAACTCCACGAGCAAGGGGATTTCTCCTACGAATTCGATGTCGAAGTTCGTCCCGACTTCGCGTTGCCGCAGTACGCCGGGTTGAAAATCCAACGGCCCGTTCGCGAAACGACCGACGCCGAGATCGAGCGTCACACGAACGAATACATTGCCCAGTTCGGCAGCCTCTCTCCCAGCGACGCTCCCGCCCAGGCGGGCGACCACGTCACCGTGTCGGTGCTTGTTGCGCGCGGTGGGGACGAACTCAACCGCGTCAACGAAAAGACGCTGCGGTTGTTGCCGAATCTGCGGTTCGAGGACGGCGAGATTGCCGGTTTCGACGCGCTGTTGGCCGGGGCGGTTCCCGGCGACGTGCGGTCGACCGATGTCAAAATCTCCATGGAAGCCACCCGCGAGGAACTGCGGGGCGAGACCGTGTCGGTGCAATTCACCGTCAGCGATGTCAAGCGGTTGAAGTTGCCCGACATCGACGACGACTTCGCGACCGGCTTGGGCTTTGAATCCGCCGAGAAGTTCCGCGATTACATGAAGGACAATGTCACCCGGCAAAACGATTGGGAAGTTCGTCAGGCGACCCGTCGGCAGGTGCTCGACAAGATCACCGAATCCGCCACGTGGGACCTGCCGGAATCGCTCGTCAAACGTCAGGTCGACAACGCCCTGCGTCGCGAAGTCCTCGAAATGCAGCAGGCCGGTTTCTCGGACGCGCAGATCCGCGCCCGCAAGAACGATCTGATGCAGCATCAAATGTCGAGCACTCGGCAAGCCTTGAAAGAGCACTTCGTCCTCGACCGGATCGCCACCGAAGAGAAGATCGAAGTGGCCCCCGACGAGATGGAGTGGGAAATCACGATGATGGCCTTGCGCCGCGGCGAAAGCCCCCGCAAGTTCCGTGCTCGTCTGGAGAAGCAAGGTCTGATCGAGAATCTCGTCGCTCAAATCCTGGAGCGGAAGGCCGTCGACAAGGTCTTGGAAAAGGCCGAGTTCGAGGATGTCCCCGCCCCGGCGAAGCCGGTCGAAACGGTGGAAGCGTTCCCGTTCAGCCTGTGCGGGCAAACGCTGGGGAGCGCCGCGCTCGCCCAAGGCTGACACGGGCCGTTGGCGAACGTCCCGATTTCTCGCGAGACTTCACACAACCCCGGACGAAACGGCGATTGGCCGGATTCGTCCGGGGTTTTTCGCATGAACGGCGGGTGCCGCGTCAGGCGTTTTACGGGATGCTGTCGCCTCGCTCATCCGTGGGATAGGCTTCCAGCCTGTCCTGTCAAATTCGTAAAGGTTGGAAAGCTCAACAAGTGCTGGTAGCGGAAAATGTGAGTCTTCCGCAGCCCCCCGCTTCTCGGCCACCTCACGCCAGCATCGCATCAACCACTTTTCCGTGGATGTCGGTCAGTCGATAGTCCCGCCCCTGAAACCGATACGTCAGCCGTTCGTGGTCGAAGCCCAGTCGGTCCAGGATCGTCGCATTCAGATCGTGCACGTGGACGGGATCCTTGACGATGTTGTAGCCGTAATCGTCCGTTTCGCCGATCACGCCCGGCTTGATCCCGCCCCCCGCCAGCCACACCGAGAAGCACCGCCCGTGGTGGTCCCGTCCGTAGTCGGCTTGCAGTCCACCCTGGCCGTACACCGTTCGGCCAAACTCCCCTCCCCACACCACGAGCGTGTCGTCGAGCATCCCGCGCCGCTTCAAATCCTGGATCAGCGCCGCCTGCGGTTGGTCGATGTCCTTCGCCTGCTTCGGAATGTTCGTCGGCAGACTCCCGTGGTTGTCCCAACCCCGGTGATACAACTGCACGAACCGCACGCCCCGCTCCAACAACCGCCGCGCCATCAAACAGTTCGCCGCGAACGATCCGGGGCGTTTTGCATCCTCGCCGTACAGGGCCAGCGTTTCCTCCGTCTCGCCCGAGAAGTCCACCAACTCCGGCACCGAGGTTTGCATCTGGTACGCCAACTCGTACTGCCGCGTTCGCGTTTCGATCTCCGGGTCCCCCGACCGTTCAAACTCCAGTGCGTTCAGCTTGGCGACGCCGTCGAGCATTTCCCGACGCAGGTCGCGGTCGACCCCCGGCGGATTCGACAGGTACAGCACCGGATCCGCTCCGGCACGCAGCTTCACCCCCTGATGGCTCGACGGCAGGAACCCCGCCCCCCACAACCGTTCCAGCAGTCCTTGATTGGCGTCCTTCCCCGACCCATGCGAAATCATCACCACGAACGCGGGCAGGTTGTCGACCATCCGCCCGAGGCCGTAGCTCAGCCACGCCCCCAGCGAAGGACGCCCCGGCTGTTGTGAGCCGGTCTGAATGAATGTGATGGCCGGGTCGTGGTTGATCGCTTCCGTGTGCATCGACCGCACCAGACACAGGTCGTCGACGATCTTTCCCGTGTGCGGCAGCAGCGAACTGATCCACGTTCCCCGCTCGCCGAACTGTTGGAAGTCGAACTTCGGTGCGATCACCGGAAACGACTTCTGGCCCGAGGTCATCCCCGTCAGCCGCTGCCCCTGTCGAATCGAATCCGGCAATTCCGAGCCGTGCAATTCCTTCAGCTTCGGCTTGTGGTCGAGCAGTTCGAGATGCGACGGACCGCCGGATTGAAACAGGTAGATCACCCGTTTTGCCTTCACGGGCACGTGCGGAAACCCTGGCACCAGCGGCGCGGCCTGCGGGCGGGGGGCGTCCGCTCCCGCCGCGTCACCGGCCAGCAAACTATTGAGGGCAGCCAACCCGATCGTGGCGGAACCCGACTGCAAAAACGCGCGCCGCGCGAGCCAACGGCGCGCATCGGCCAACGGAGAATTCGCGGACAACACGGGATTCGCTCCTGGGCGGGTCGAATGGGCGAGGCGAAGGGTCGAATCGAAGGGGCGAGGCGACCGGGCGGGTCCAATGAGTGGAAGGTGGGTCCAGCCCCGCGTCCCGAAAGTGCCTGACCTTCTACCGCAGTCTACACGACCAACCCGTTCGCGCCACGTTCGTGGTCGGGTTGACTGACCGCCCGACCAAGTCGCAAGATGCTCCTGCAACGCTGTTTGGTCCCGCGAGCCGGATCACTCTTTGGCGAGGCCATCGAACCACCGGTCGCCCATTCCTTCGTTTCTTCGCCCGCCATGTTGTGCGCAGCCGCCCACTCGACGCTCGTCGACACCGAACAGGCCGTCGCGGCCGTCGTCGAGGCGCTCAAGCCCTCGTTCGAGGGGACGACGATCGATTTGGTCTGCCTGTTCGCCACGCGCGGCCATACTCGCGCGTTTCCGCAATTGGGGGCCACTCTCGCGGGGGCGTTGGCCGCGCGACACTTGATCGGGTGCACGGGCGAATCGATCGCCTGCAACGATGTCGAAATCGAGCAGTCTCCCTGTTTGGCGGTCTGGGGAGCGTCGCTGCCGGGCGCCCGTATCGATTCGTTCGAAGTCGACTTCCAGCAGACCCCTGATGGTTGGATGTGCGCCGGACTGCCGGAAGCGGACGAATCGACCGAACCGGCCACGATTTTCGTGCTGGGGGACCCCTACTCCTGTGCCGTCGACACGCTGCTGGAGCGTTTGTCCGAGGAGTATCCGACCTCCCCCGTAATCGGCGGCATGGCGTCGGGGGGGCGTCAGGCGGGCGACAGTCGGTTGTTTCGCGATTCCGAACGGGTGCTTCGGGGAGCGGTGGGTGTGATCGTCCGCGGCGGTCCCCCCATCCGCGCCGTCGTCTCGCAAGGCTGCCGACCCGTCGGCAGCCCGCTCATCGTCACCAAGGCCAACCGCAATCTCATTTTGGAATTGGGAGGCCGACCACCGCTCGTGCGTTTCCAGGAGATTTACGGCGTGATGCCGGAACGGGATCGCGAATTGGTGCACAAGGGACTGCACGTGGGGATCGCCATGAGCGAGTACCGCGAGCGGTTTTTGCCGGGGGACTTTTTGATCAGCAATGTCCTGGGGGCGGATCAGGAGTCGGGGGCGATCGCGATCGGCAATCCGATCCGCGTCGGTCAGACGATCCAGTTCCACGTGCGCGACCACGAAACCGCCGACGAGGACCTGCGTCAGTTGCTGCAACAGGCCGACAACCCGGCCGCGCGGGGCGCGTTGATGTTCACGTGCAACGGACGCGGCACGCGACTGTTTCCGGCCCCGCACCACGACGCGACGACGGTGCAGGAAATCTGCGGCCCGCTGCCGCTGGCGGGCTTCTTCGCGCAAGGCGAACTCGGCCCCGTCGGCGGCCGCAACTACATCCACGGCTTCACCGCCAGCATCGCCCTCTTCGGTGGCCCCCCGGAACCGCCCGCGTGATGTCCGATGGGTACACGTTCCCTTCGCGACCGCCGTTGAAACCTTGAGACCGGTCCGAACGCTGCGATGCTCGTCAGAGTCGCAAACGCAACAAGTGGTATGCCGTTTCTTTTCGCGCACTTACTGCCAAATCCTTTGAATTCAAAGTCCGTGACAACGGATGCATTTGGCAATCAGGCCCTCTTGTCCACCACGCACGGCGGTCCGTTTTGTCCACGCGGCAAGTAGCCGCAATCAACGAGCCACGCAAAGTCCAAAGGCTGCGATCGTGGAACAGTCATCTGGCGACATTGGCGAGTCCGCCATTCCCCCCCCATCTCAAGAACACACACCCCGTGTCGAACCAGGGGCAAACCCGGCCAGACCGCCGTTTGTGGACGTTTTGATTCATGCGACCGTCACTCTATGTGTGTTGGTCCTCGCCTCCGTGTGGTTTCGTCACCTACCGCCTTGGGTGCAGGACATCCAGATTTGCAGTTTTCTGCTATCGGCCTCGTTCGGCGCGTCGATTGGAGTTCGGGAACCGCGAATCCCGTTTGGAGATCGATGTCGCCTTGGTGCAGCCACCTGCGCCATGACAAGCCTGGTCGTCGTTGCTTGGTGTTCTGCCGTACCCGGTCCAACTGTTCCCGGGTTCGCTGACGTTTCGCGAGGGCTCGCTCCATTCCTCCAGATCATTGGCTTTTTCTGGTTTTTTTCTCTCTATTTCGCTTGGACCTTTTGTGCTCAAGAGGTTTCTCTCATCACAAAAGATATCGCTTGTGCAATCCTGGCACGTCGCGCATGAATCTCCCGGTGAATCGGACGGGGGAACCGCAATGAGGGTGCTGCCGCACGCGGCTTAGGGCGTCTGAGACACTCAGTTGCGAACTCGTTGAATCGTCGATTCCCCGAACACTCGTCGCCCCCTCGGAGTGTGACGCTCCATTTCCTTGGCAACGTCGACGATTTCGAGCGCCGGTGACTTCCCGGCTCCGTACTTCGCCAGCCAACGCCCCTTCGGGCCGCGTCGTGACAACAAACGCAACTTGACAAATCACATCCGTTGCGTTTCACTGTGCATCACCTCTGATCGGAGATGCGCATGCCTTCCCAGCCTTGGGTCCTCAGCCGCGAAATGTTCCTGTCGGTCGACGAGGCCGCGCGGCTGCTCGATTCGCTCGCCGCCGCCGAAGCGGCCGCCCCCGACCAAACCGCCCCGGCCGTCGACCGCGTGTTGATCGAAACCTTGCTTCTGTCAGGAATCAAGAACAGCGAGTTCTGCCGACTCTCCCTCGCCGACGTGACCCTGTCCGGCCTCGCCCCCGAGAAAAGCCCCGGCCTAGCGAAGGCGCCAACCGTCCCGCAGGCCGCCGGCCCGACCGGTCTCCTCCGGGTCGAGTCCTCTCCCACCGAGCGCCGCGAAGTCGTCATCCCCGCCCGCTTGACGACTCTGCTCGACCGCTATCTCCGCGACGTGCGGCCACGATTGAAGCACACCGCGTTCACTCCGCGCGATCCTGCGGGCCCACTTGTCCCCAACGAACGGGGCAATCCGTTCGACCGTACCGCCCTGTATCGCCGCGTCGTCCGCGTGCTGTCGGCTCACGGTTTGGGAGACAAGGCGGGCGTGCAGTTGCTGCGTCACACCTACGGTTACCTCGCCTACCTCGGGACCGGCGGCAACCTGCTGTTCGTGCAACGGCAACTGGGCCATGCCCATCCGATGGTGACCGCCGTCTACGCCGAGTTCGTCGACTTCGATCCAAAACGGTTGGCGAACGCCGTCGTTCCCGTCGCGCCCATCTTGCCCACCGTTGACGAGCGACCGAGCACCGAATCCGCGCCCCACCTTGACCAAGTACCAACGTCCCCACCCCGACCCCGACGCAAAGGAGCACCGTCATGACCCCCGCCTCCGCCCCTAACTTGGCCACCGCCTCAACCCCCTCGAGCGCGCCCGACGCCGAGCCGTTGTTCGAGACCGTCCGAGACATCCTCGTCGACTGTTTGGCCTGCGAACCGGAGAATGTCGTCCCCCAAGCCGGGTTCTTCGACGAACTCGGGGGCGAGTCGATCGAAGTCCTCGACTTCAGCTTTCGCGTGGAACGGGCCTTGCGCATCGCCCCTCCGCTCAAGCGGTTCCAGATCGCCGAACGTTGGACGTTCGACGAGCAAGGCCGCGTGACCCAGGCAACACGGGAGTGGCTGACCGCCGAGATGTCCACCCTCGGCCTGCCCTCTCCCGAGTTCGATTCACTCCGCACCTATCACGACCTGCTCACCGTCGAATTCCTCATGGCCACCATCCGCCACGCCGTCGCCGAACGGGACCACCAGGCGACCGTGGCGACTTGAGTCATGCGGCAAGGCCGAGGTGCTGCACCACCACAATCGTCGTCACTCGCACCGAGGAATCTGCGAATGACACCCACCACAAGAGCTTCTGTGATTCATGACCCGGCCCCGTCATCCGGCGACTCGATGTTCGAAGCCGTCCGCAAAATCCTCGTCGAGTGCCTGGCCTGCGAACCGCACGAGGTGACCCCCTCGGTTCGGTTTCACGATTTGGAGCCGGACGAATCCATCGAGTTCCTCGACTTCACGTTTCGCGTGGAGCGAGCATTTCAAATCCAACGCCCGTTCGATCGATATTTGAATACCAAGCGTTGGCGCTTCGACGAGCACGGTCGCATCACTCGGGAAACCCAAGTGTGGTTGACCGCCGAATGGGTCGCCCTGGGACTCCCCGCCCCCGACTTCGAGAACATCCGGTCCTATACGGACCTGCTGACCGTCGAATTCTTCACCGCCGCCATCCGCCACGCGGTCGACGAACGGGACCGTCCAGCGACCGCCGCCCCCACGGCCACCACTCGCCCGTCCCCCGTCGATTGACGAACCGGAAGGGCTTCGCATCCGACGGCTTCCCACACCGCATCCCCCGGGCACTCAGTCACAATCAATGGCGCCCGTCCTCGACAACGCAGCGGTGGAAGCACGAAGATCATCCGGTTGGTCCGCGAGCGGCTTGTCGTAGATTCCGCGGAAATCACTGCCGTTGGAAGATCGGCATCCCTCGCGAAACCGCAGCCAACACCGCAATCGGCGAGTATTCATTCCCGCGCGGGGACGTTGAGGCCAACATTCCAGCGATTTTCGAGTTCCGGGCGACGGTTCGCGAAGAGTGGCGCAAGCTCAGAATTTCCCGCGTAAAGCGACAAGAGATCGCGGGACCGCAAACACACAGCAGTTTTCGGAGGTGTCCATGCGTGCCGCATCCGTCGGAGTACTGGCCGCGTTGTCGGCACTGCTGCCGATCGATCCGACCTCGATCATCGCCGCCGAGCGACCCAATGTGGTTGTGGTGCTGGTCGACGATTTCGGCTGGGGGGATCCCGCCTGTCAGGGGAACACGCTGCAGCCGACCCCTGGACTCGATCGCATGGCCCGCGAGGGAACGCGTTTCGCGCAGGGGTACGTGGCGTCGCCAATTTGCTCTCCCTCGCGCTGCGGCCTGTTGACCGGTCAGTTCCCCGCGCGGTGGAAGATCACGAGCTATCTGCAAACGCGAGCCGGCAACGCCGCGTGCGAGATGGCGGACTTCCTCGATCCGCGCGCCCCGACCATTCCCCGGATGTTGCAGCAAGCGGGTTACACCACCGCGCACATCGGCAAATGGCATTTGGGGGGTGGCCGGGATGTCGAGAACCCGCCGAAATTCGCCGCTTATGGCTACGACCTGGGGATCGGGACCTGGGAAAGCCCCGAACCCCACCCGGACCTGACCTCGACGAACTGGGTTTGGGCGGCCAGCGACAAGGTTAAGCGGCACGAGCGCACTGCGTGGATGGTCGACCGCACGCTCGACTTCGTGCGCCAGCGGGGCGATAAGCCGGCGTTCGTCAACCTGTGGCTGGACGACACGCACACGCCGTTCGTTCCCTCAGCGGAGCAGATGGCGGCGGTCAAAGTCGAGGGGCAAGGGGAGCTGAAGACGAAGTACAAGGCGGTGCTGGCGGAGTTCGACCGGCAGCTTTCGCGACTGTTGGACGGTTTGCGGGAGACGAACACGCTGGTGGTGCTTCTCGGAGACAACGGCCCCTCACCCCCATTCGAGCGTGATCGGACCGGAGGCCTGCGCGGTCAGAAACTCAGTCTCTACGAAGGGGGCGTGCGCGTTCCCTACTTCGTCTGGTGGCCGGGACAGGTTCCGGCCGGGCGTGTGGACGAGTCGACGGTGGTGTCGTCGGTGGATCTGCTTCCCACGCTGGCTCGGCTGTGCTCGGCGACGATTCCCGACGGTGTCGAACCCGACGGAATGGATGTGTCGCCGGCTTTTGTCGGCGAAACCATCGCGCGCACAAAGCCGTTGTTCTGGGAGTACGGTCGCAACGACAAGTCCTTCGACTATCCCAAGAACCAGCGGCACCGCAGCCCGAACGTGGCGGTGCGCGAGGGAACCTTCAAGCTGCTGATCAACGCCGATGGCGAGGGTGTGGAATTGTACGACCTCGCCACGGATCGCGAAGAAGCACGCAACATCTCGAAGGAACGACCGGAGGTGGTGGAACGAATGAAGGGGTTGGCGCTGGCTTGGCGAAGGGCGTTGCCGTAATGAAAGTCGGCTTTGATCACCGCGACGAGTATTCGTGCGCCGCCGGATTCGTCCATTACCGCGAATCGACCACCATCACCCACCACAATCGCGGACCCACCGAGTAACGCCCAACATCCGACAGGCGTCCGGTTTCGCGATCAATCCGGGACACCCGCAGTTGCCCCGACGCCTCGCCGGCGGACAGCAGCCATGTGCCCGCCGGGTCGATGTCGAACGACCGCGGAGTCCGTTCCGTTGGATGCGTTCCGACAAGTGAGAGATTCCGCCCCGTCTCGTCCACGCGCAGGATCGCCAGGCTGTCCGGACCGCGATTCGAGCAGTACACGAACCTCCCTGACGGAT
Organism: Planctomycetales bacterium; assembly: GCA_044359065.1. Classification (GTDB taxonomy): domain Bacteria; phylum Planctomycetota; class Planctomycetia; order Planctomycetales; family Planctomycetaceae; genus JAIXZD01. The sequence continues at coordinate 25,000 of JBIKMW010000097.1, forward strand.
GGACCTTGATTTCGGCGGTGCTGCGTGGACCATCGAACGGTTGATCGAGCGTCGGCACCGACTTCCCCGGCACCAGTGAGCCCCGTTCGTCGACGACATACGGCGTGACGCTCATCCCCTGCTCGTCGCTGGTGAAGGCGACCGGGCGCGACGGATGCCACACCATGTGTCGCGGACCGGTGCTGGCGGGACGATCCACGCGTGGCGGATCGTGTGGTGTGAGGCGACGGGTCCCGGCGTCCCAGTCGAACTGGAAGATCGTGTTGGGCCCCGTGTGCGGGACGTACCACTGTTTTCCCGAAGGGGAGGCCACGATCGCGTGCGCCCGCTCCAGCGTGGGAACTTCCTGCAATGCCTGCGGCGACAGCGATCCGTCGTCCGCAATGGCGTGGACGCTGACCTTTCCCGCGACGTAGTAGGCCGTGAACAGGTAGCGCCCGGTCGCGTCGACGCTGATCTGAGCCGGGTCCGCCCCCGCCTCGACGACGTTCTTTGCCACGGGCAGCCCGGTCTGTTTGTCGAACCGGAAGCCCATGAGCTGTCCCGTCGAACGCAACCCAACCATCAGCCGCGTCCCGTCGGGTGTGACGGCCAGCGCCCCCGGTTCACCCGGCGTGGCCACGCTCCCCGCAGGTTCCAATGTGCCGTCATTCGAATTCAACCGAAACAGGACGAGCTTCTTGTCCTGGGCCGCCGAGCAAATCACGAGTGGCCGTTTGTCGACGGCAGGCGGATCGTCACCGAATCCCGCCGAAGGAAACCACAACAGACCGGCACACCACCACACCACGAGTTGTGACCGCTTCGACCGCATCGGGTGGCTCCGTGAATACAGGGGGATTCATCGCGGCTAGGTGGTACGCAACCTGGACCGCGACCGCGAGAACAAGACAACATGCGGACAATCGAGGCTCCTCTCCGCCGCAATACGATTGTGTCATCGGCACACGTTGCCAATGCGGGAGAGAGAGGTTCACGCGACTCGTCGATCGGTTCGGGATCGGCCGCGTGCATTCGCCCGACCCCTTTGGAAAATTTTACAACACAGGGACGTCGCCCGCCCCCACCGCTCTTGTCCCCTCGCGACACGCTGGTGTAGCGTCCCACCCTCTCCCTCGATGCGTCCGGTTCCGGACCGCGTACATCCCCGATCCAACCATCCCTCCACGCAGGCCCGATTCCGGGTCGCGCCCATCCCATGCACACGGCCCCCGAACATCGCGGCCTCCCCCTCCACACGCCCGGCCGACGGCAACTCGGTCTCATCGGGGTCATCCTGATGCTGGGGCTGACGCTTGCCGGCGGGACGGCACGTGCCCAGGAGCAACGGGTCTACACAAAGGTGTTCGCTCCCAGACCGGGTACCAGCGACACGCGCGGCCTCGAACCCCTCGCCCGCAGCACGACACTGTTCCACGCGGGACGGGCGTTCGACCATCTCGAATCGTCCGACGAGATCGTGGTCTTCGAGCCGGCTCACGAACGGTTCGTTCTCCTCGATCCGACTCGCGAAGCCCAGGCCGAAATCACCTTCGCCGAGATCGAAAACCTCGTGCATCGGGCGACCCACCGCGCGAAGCAATTCGTGCAACAGGCCGAATCGCGACGCGACGCGAAGGAGAAGGACCTCGTCAAGCTGGTGAAATGCCAGTTGGAACCGCCGTTCCACGAGCAATACGACCCGACGGCCAACACACTCTCGCTGGAATGCGACGCGATCAAGTACTCCGTGGCGACCGCTCCCAACGCCGACGCCGCCGTGGTGCGACAGTACGTCCGCTACGCCGACTGGACCGCGCGACTGAACTTCGTGCTGCATCCGCAAGCCGCTCCCCCGGAAC
>JBIKMW010000018.1:0-72225 GCA_044359065.1 Planctomycetales bacterium
GCCGACGGCAAGGTCGTGTCCAAACTCCGCGGTTTCATGCGAAAATTCGAGAGAGCCTTCGATTTGCTCGGCATCTTGTAAAAGGCGAAAGCCCTGCCGGATCGACAGCCCCCAACCCGTTTCCGGTTTCCGCGAGACTCGACGGTTCGAGGGTGGCACGGCCAACTCGTGGCCGGGTCGCGCAGCGACAAGACGCCGCGCCTTCCGCGCCCCACCACCAATTGCCGCACAAACCCACCGAGCCCCCCGCAGCGCGGGTCGGATCGGGAAAGGGAATCGTAGACGGTCTCCCCAGCGCCCGCAGGACCAATTTCGCCAGACGGAACAACGCAGCGTCTGATCGTGCTCCGATGATTCCCACCCCCGATGGTTCTGCCTGTTAAATGTGTCGTTCGGAGAGCGGACCGTTCTCGTACGACGGACTTCCAGTCCGTCGATTCCGTGGCCCGTCGGGCCTCGAACGGAAAGTCCGTCGTACGGGTTGAAGGCCGAACCCGAAAACTCCGTCTCGAAATTCAACAGCCCGTGGTTCCGGGCGGGGCGGTCGGCTACAAATGCGGTTTGCGCCCGGAACCGCCGGACGCGGTCGATGATTCGACCGGAAATGTCGCACGGGGATTTTCGAGGGCCGCATTGGCCCCTCCGACGGTTGTGGAATGACGCTGCGAATCACGAATCTGGAAACACCGGTCGACGTTCCCGAGGCGGAGCTTCCTCGCCGCATCGCTCGCGCGTTGGGGGTCCGTCCCGAAGGAATCGCGCGCTGGCGCATCCTGAGGAAAAGCCTGGACGCCCGTTCGCGCACCGGCCTGAAATTCGTCTATTCGGCGGCGGTCGAACTGATTGACGAGCGAGCCGTCAAACGCCACCCGCGCGGATGCCGGGTCGAACCGCACGTGGAGACCCATTTCCAGGACCCCGCCCCCGGGACAGCCTCGATCCCCCACAGACCCGTGGTTGTCGGCTCCGGTCCCGGCGGATTACTGGCGGCGTACTACCTGGCGATGCGCGGCTACCGGCCGCTGGTGCTGGAGCGCGGTCAGGCAGTGAAGTCGCGAGTCCCGGCAATTCGCTCGTTCGACAAGGGTGGGGAGTTCGACCCCGAAAACAACTACCTCTTCGGCGAAGGGGGGGCGGGGGCGTTCAGCGATGGCAAGCTCACCTGCCGCATGAGCGGCCCGGACGTCGACTGGGTGATGGAACACATCCACCGCTGCGGCGGCAAGCCATCCATCCGCTACGAGTTTCGCCCCCACTTGGGGAGCAACCGCCTCCCCATGATCGTGCGGAACTTCCGCCGCAAGATCGACGCCTTCGGCGGCGAATACAAGTTCGGTTGCCGCTTCGAGGGCTTGGAAGTGTCCGATGGCCGCGTCACCGGCGTGCACACCTCGAGCGGATTCATCCCCACGAACATCGTCGTGCTGGCCATCGGCCACAGCGCGCGGGACACCTACGAGCGGCTGTTGGCACAGGGGGTCCCGATGGAAGCAAAGTCCTTCCAGATGGGCCTGCGGATCGAACAGCCTCAGGAAATGGTGAACCGCCACAAATACGGACGACCCGAGTACGAGTCGTTGTTGGGTGCGGCCGACTATACGCTAACGGCACGCGGCAGCCCCGACCTGTACACCTTCTGCATGTGCGCAGGGGGCTGGATCATTCCGAGCGTGTCCGAACCGGAAATGTTCTGCACCAACGGCATGAGCAATTCCCGCCACGACACCCCCTTCGCCAACAGCGGTTTGGTCGTAACGCTCGATCCGTCCGTGTTCGAGAGCGACCACCCGCTGGGGGGTGTGGCTTTGCAACGAAAGTGGGAGGCGATCGCCTATCGATTGGGGCGTGGCACATACAACTCCCCGGTACAGTTGGCGAGGGACTTTGTACGCGGGAAAAGGCCGTTTCCCGGCTCGTCGCTTGCCTGCTCCTATCGACGCGGCACGTTCCCGCTCGCGCTCGATGAAGTCTTGCCCCCGGTGGCGGCGAAGGCGATCCGCGAGGGATTGCCGATCATGGACCACAAATGGCGCGGTGATTTTTTGAAGGACGCCGTGCTCGTCGGCCCCGAAATGCGGGGTTCGTCCCCCGTCCGCATTCCACGTGACCCGCAGACGCGCCAAGTGGTCGATTTTTCCGGCCTCTATCCGGTCGGCGAAGGGGCCGGCTACGCCGGTGGCATCATTTCGGCGGCGGTGGACGGCTTGCGGACCGCGATGTCGATCGTGGCGGATTTTCAGGCGCTGGAAGCTCCGCGACCGGAACCGGAAATCTCGGCGGTCGTCGAGTCGACCGAATGATCGCCCCTTGCCATGCGGTCTGCGCCCCGAAACAATCAACGTTCGGCGATGCGACGGGCATACGCCGACAGAGGGCGTAGGACGCAAAATCGCGAGGATCCGGACATGCCGACGACGGACACAACCCAACTGCTGACGCGCCGCGACTTCGGTGCAGCGCTGTCGACCATCGCGGCGGCGTCCGCACTCGCGCCGCGCGTCTTCGCCGCGGATACGCCCGCCGATCCCATTCCGCCGGTCAAACTCGCGGTGATGGGGCTGAACGGTCGCGGCAAGTACCTGGCGTCGTTGTTCCTCGGGTTCCCCCAGGTGGAAATCGCCTATCTGTGCGACCCCGATGAATCGGTCATCCCCGACGCCCTGAAGACCGTGACCGACAAAGGGAAGCCCGCGCCGAAGGTCGAGAAGGATTTTCGCAAGGCGCTGGAGGACGATTCGGTCACGGCCTTGGTCTGCGCCGCCCCCGACCACTGGCACGCACTGGCGACCGTGTGGGCCTGTCAGGCGCGTAAAGACGTTTATGTCGAGAAACCCGCCTGCCACACGCCGTGGGAGGGGCGGAAAATGGTTGAGGCGGCGCGGAAGTATGGCCGCGTCGTGCAAGTTGGCAGCCAGCGGCGCAGCGGGGCCGAGTTGCGCGACATTCGCAACGTGATCGAGTCGGGCGAGATCGGCAAAGTGCATTTCGTTCGCACATGGATCACCAGTACCCGACCGAACATCGGCAAGGTGGCGGCGTCGGCTCCTCCTGCGCACCTCGATTTCAGGCTGTGGGCGGGCCCCGGTTCGGCGAAGGAGTACAAGACGAATCTGTTGCATTACCACTGGCATTGGCGGTGGGAGTACGGGACCGGGGAATGCGGTAACAACGGCATTCACGCGTTGGATCTGGCACGGATGGGACTCGATTTGGGTGCACCGCTGTCGGTTTCGTGCGGCGGTGGAAAGCACTTCTTCGACGACGATCAGGAAACCCCCGATACGCAGTTGGCGCTGTTCGAGTACCCCGGCCTGACGGTGCAGTGGGAACACCGCACCTGGTCGGGTCGCGGAGTCGACGGAGAAGGATTCGGGGTCGAGTTTTACGGGACGAAGGGGACGCTGCTGACGAACGGGGCTGGCTGGACGATTTTCGACGGAAAAAAAGAGGTTCGCAAACAGCCCGGCACCGACGCCATGAAGCCGCACGCGCAGAATTTTTTGGATTGCCTCCGCACTCGGGAAAAACCGAACGCCGACGTGGAGATTGGCCACGGCAGCGCGTTGCTCTGCCACCTCGCGAACATCGCGTGGCGGACAAAGTCGGTGCTTGAATTCGATGCGGCCACCGAGACGATCAAGAACAACCCGGCGGCCCAGTCGCTGATGCGGCGGGAGTACCGGTCGGGGTTCGAGATTCCGTCGTCGGTGTGAGGGTTAATGCGTCGCGATTTACTCGCAGGGGGAGAGTCTCCGGTGGAAAAGCGGCTACGTGTTTGAGCGTGTTATCTGCAACGAATTCTTCTGTAAGTCGACATGCCTCGGGGGGATCCATCATGGACAACCGAAAGGTGATGCTGATTGCCGTCGGTGTGGTGGCGGTCACAGTCGCTGGACGAGGGGCAATGGCGCAGGGCAATTCAAAACGCGTCGCCGGACTCAAGGCCAATGTTGTTTATGCCATGGTCGACGGCAAGACGTTGCGGCTGGATGCCTACCTGCCTGCGGGCAAAGGCCCTTCGCCAGCGATCGTGCTGCTGCATGGCGGTGGATTTACCGGTGGTGCGAAGGGGGGTTACACCGGCGAACTGGCCCGGCATCTGTCCGGCCATGGCTACGCGGCATTCGATATCGACTATCGACTTCTGGGGGATCTGGGTCCGGGTGCCACACTTCCGCAGGCCATCGCCGCGGCCCGCGAGGATCTTGGCAGGGCTGTGGACCATGTCGTCGCCGAGTCGAAGACCTACGCCATCGATCCCGATCGGCTGGCCGTGGGGGGCGGTTCGGCGGGCGCGATCACCGCACTCCTTGCAACGTATGGCGAGGATCGGAACGCCAGACGCCCCAAGGCCGTCGTGAGCCTTTGGGGAGGGATGTACGGACAGGAGAAAGCCATCCAGCGCGATGATCCGCCCGTGCTCCTCGTCCACGGCACGGCGGACAAGGCCGTCCCGTTTGCAATGTCCGAATCGATTGCGACCGCATCCAAAAAGGCCGGGGTGGATGCGGTTCTCCTGCGCATCGAGAACGGGGGACACACGCTGCCGCTCAGCCACCGGATTCAGGGGCGGACGATTCTCGAATGCGTCACGGAGTTCCTGGACGATCGCTTGCGGTGAATGGCTTTTTGGTGACGAGCGGGTGGCCGACAGGGTTTGCGAAGATCGGGCTGGCGTGTGGTTGGCGAGTCTGGTTTGACGAGACGGCGGCTCGGTGGAAGTCCGTGTGGGTTCGAAGTGCGCACCCGGTGAGGCCCTTGGAATGGATGAGGTTCTGTCGTGCGCGGAATGCGGAGCGCGGGTGCGGCGGAAGGCCGGGGGGGGGCGCGGGGGCCGGTTCGCGGTGGAGTTGTCCCAAGTGCCGAGCGGTGAATGGACTCGCCCGCCTGGAGAAAGCGGTCGGGAGTGCGCTGCAGCCGGCGAGGGGCGGTTCAATCTCACGCTCCCGCACGGGGAGTGTTTCCGACAGCCCCGCCGACCTGCTGCGGAGCCTTTTCGCGGGCTTCAACGGGAGTGTCCCTCGGCGTGGGCCCGGTCCGGGATATCGACTGGCGCTGGTCGTCACCGCCGTTGGAATCCTGCTCCTGATGGTGACCTTTCTGGCGACGATCGTGGCCGGGGGATTCGGGTTGTATTGGTATGCAACCACGATCGTGCCGACCGCTTTCCAACTGCGGGGCCGAGCGGCAACACTATTGCTGGCGGTACATGCCACGGTGCTGCTGGCGTGGGGGGGATTGCTGGTCTCAACACTGCTTCCGGTGTTTCATCGGCGAGGGCAGGGTGTGCCCGGGCAGCTTGTCCCCCCCAGCGAGGCGACGGTGCTGTACTCGTTCGTCGCACGAATCGCCGAGGCATTGGGGGCACCGGCTCCGCGAGAGATTCGTTTCACGCTCGATGCGAACGCGAGTGCCAGTTACCTCGGCGGACTGCGGGGTTTGCGGCGCGGGGACCTCGTGCTGACCTTGGGAGCACCGCTGCTGGCAGGGTTGGACATCACTCAGCTCGCGGGAGTGATCGCACACGAACTGGGGCACTTCAGCCAGCGGGGGGGAACGCTCGTTCGGTACTTCGTGGCAGGGTTCACGGAGTGGTGTCGTGATGTCGTGGATGTGCAGACCGCGTTCGGCGAGATGACGGGGGAGTTCGAGCCGGACGACAACGGCCTGGTGATCCTGATCCGGGGGGTGTTCGGCCTGGTACAGAAACTGGGGACGCTTGTCGTTTGGTGCTTCGCGATGTCGGGGCTGTTGCTCACGACGTTTGTCATGCGCCAGCAGGAGTACGACGCCGACCGTTACCAGGCGGAGTTGGCGGGGAGCGACATGGTCCGCGACACTCTGCGGCGATTGATCGAACTGAACCTGGGTCAGGAACGGATCTTGAAGCGAGGCCTGTCGAACCTGGTGGCGGTGCTCGAGTCCGAAGAGGGGGTCGGGCACTTCGCGGCGGAGGTGGTGGCGGCGGCTGACCTCGCGCGGGAAAAGTCGGTCAAGCAGATCGAGCGTGCTCTGGTCACGCGGACGGGGTGGTTCGATACCCATCCCGGGAATTTGGTGCGGCTGGCCGCGGTCGAGAAGCAACCCAAACCGGGGATTTTTCACCTGCGAATGCCCGCCTACGTGCTTTACCGGGCGTTCGATCCGAACCCGGCGACCGGGTGAGAGTTGGCCACATCCCATGCGAGTGATTCGCGGACTGGGGGCGTGTGGCGATTTCCGTTCGCGCGGCGGGCGGGACGTGGTATAGAGTCGCGGCGGCGCACACGGCCCGCTTTCCGGGGATCGGGAACGGGCCGATCCGGGAATCGGGGGATTGGCGCCCTCGGGGTGTTCAGGGACGAACCGCATGGCCGACTACAAGACGCATATCACCACCAGCGGCATTCTGGGTGTCGGTTACGGGTTCGGCTTGTGGGGGTTGGATCAGATGACCCCCGTGCAGGCGGCGCTGGCTGGATGCTTGACGGGGGTGGCCGGGATGCTGCCGGACATCGACTCGCAATCGGGACGGCCGGTGCGGGAGTTGTTCAACGTCACCGCCGCGGCGGCCCCGCTGGTGCTGTTCGACCGGCTCATCGAATGGGCGGAGGACATGGAGGGGGCGATGCTGTTGGCCGTCCTCGTGTACCTGTGCATTCGCTACGGGGCGTCGCTGATCCTGGGGCTGTGCTCCGTGCATCGGGGGATGTTCCACTCGATCCCCGCGCTGCTCATCTCCGCCGAAGTGACCTACCTCGCCTACGGATCGCCGTCGATTCGGATTCGACTGCTGATGGCGTGCGGCGTGGCGCTGGGGTTCCTGTCGCACCTGGTACTCGACGAGATTTACAGCGTGGCGTGGCATGGCGGGGTGCTGAAACTGAAGTCGTCGGCGGGGAGCGCCGTGAAGTTCTTCAGCCGGAGTTGGGGGGCGGTGGTGTTTTGCTACGGCCTGCTGTTCACACTCACCTATGCGGTGTGGGTTGACGGGGGCTTGTGGACGTTGGCGCATCCCGAGATCGCCAAACAACCGGTCAAGCAAAAAATCGTGCCTTGGCGACAGGCACGGAACGACGACGTGTTCTCTCGGTGAACGGGCTGTGCGGGGCGACTTGCCGGCGCGACTCTCCGGGGTGAGTTGGTCGGAGCCCGAGAGACGCATTGCGGAAGCGGGTGACCACCCACATCATTCGGCGTCTCGGGGTGTGGCGTGCCGTTCCCCCCAATTGTCGATGGCGTCGCGGAGTTCCGCGCGCGTCGGGACGTGCTCCCCTCCGCTGGCGGAGACCATCGCGCGAAGCAGTTCTGGAGGACAGCGGCTCGGGAGAAACACGGACTTGGTGTCCAGAAAGGCAACGAACGCGCCGTCCCCCAAAAGTCCGCTTACGCCATGCGGGTCGCCGATGCGTGGATGGAGTTCGATGTCGATATCGGAGGGCTTGGTCCACGGCACGTCCCCTTTGGCGGTTTCGGCGAGGATGGCCGTGTGGACCATGCCGTCCGGCGCCTCTCCCAAGGCGAGGCCCGCCGGGGCATCGTGGATCACGGCCCCCGGTCCCATGAGGGACAGGTACGCCGTGTGTGTCGGCGGGAGGTCGAACCGGTGGGGGTGGTCGAACACGTCGGGGCGGCGCGACAGCAAGGCCCGGTTGTGGGGGGAGTCCCAGGCCTCGTTGAGCCGAAATTCGGCGAACAACTTCTCCTCGCCAAGAAGGGGGAGCACCAGCACACGCCAACTCAGGAGCGGCGTGCCGTCGCCCGCACACACAGCCCGCGGGGGATAGCGCTTGTTGAGAGTGCCGTAGTCATTGATCGCCATCGCCAACCGAGCCAGTCGAACATCGGGACCGGCCCGATTCGGGCGCGGCTTGGGCCGCCGGGTACCGGGAAACAGCAACATGATCATCGCCAACACCCCCGCCGCGCCGATCACCACGCGGAAGACACGTGCCCAGTCGACCCACGCGGGGCGCGGCCCGGCGGCAGTTTGGCTCGGTTTGTCTTCCGCGGTGGGCTCGATCATGGAGATGGGTTTGCCGAAGCGTTGATGCGGGACGGGACCGACCGCGCACGGTGCACGCTCGGGGAAACGTCCTGGGGGAGAAAATGGAGAGCGGGTCGACGAGACGAGTGCCCGCTCCATCGTTGTACCGCATTCGTTCGGCGGGAACAGTTCCGGGACGTGCGCGGATGCGACTCCCAGCCACGAAAAAATTCGGGGGTCGACTAGTCGTTGTGTCTATTCACGGTCACAATCGGGCCGCCATTCCCGCCCCGCGATCGCGAGTCGTCCCCTCCACAGTGACCCTCGACCGACGGTCCGACGCTCAGGAGTTTCCCCATGTCCGGTCCGTTCTCGACGGTGTGTCCCTCCTGCGCCGCCAAGCTGAAGCTCAAGGCCCGGCCCCCCGCCGGCAAGAAGATTCGCTGTCCGAAATGCGAGGAAGCGTTCGCCCCCGCCGACGAGGACGCCCGCGAGGTCGATCCGTGGGACTTGCCCGATGAATCGAGCATGCCGTCGCACGGGGACGACGCCGAAGACGACGACAACGAGGGGTACGTCCCCGCGCGGTCGGTGAAGAAGAAGCCGACCAAACGGAAGAAGGCTTCCGCGCCGTTCCCCACGGGGCTGGTCGTGGGGGGGGTGGCGGTGGTAGGGCTGATCGTGCTGGTGGCGATGTTCGCCGGCCCGGTCATGAAGGCGTTGCAGGCCGCGGCGGCCCCGAAGGTCGATCCCGCCTACTTTTTGGGGCACGAGAACGGCCTCGTGTTCGACATGGCTCCCAACGCGCTGTTGGCGCTGCCGGGAGTGCCCCCCACATGGACGGCAGGGCCGAACTTCGAGAAATTCAACAAGGATCTGGAGAACGACCTGGGCATCAAACTTGCCGATGTTTCGGCGTTTCAGGTGTCCGTTGTCATGCCGACGGCGGGGGGAGCGGCCGCGCCGGGGATGGTGGGGGGCGTGCCGGGTCAGGCTCCCAACATGATGCCTGGCGCCGGGATGGGGGCGGGGGCAGCGCCAAAGGTGCGTATCGTCATGCGGCTGACCAAAGCCCCGTCCATTCACTTTGGTCACAACAAGGAAACGATCGAGGGGGTGCGCTGTTTTTCGGGAACCGGCGAGCACGCCAACAACATGCTGTTTTGTCAGGGGTTGGACAACACCCTGTTGATGGCCGAGCAGGATGTCATGCGGGAAACCCTCGCCGCGTGGAAGCGTGGGGACGCGCGACCGGCGCAGCCACCCGCCCCCGGAGGACCGATGTCGGTCCACATCAGCGGCACGATGCTGGCCCAGGCAGACACGTCGGCCGGGGCCTTGGCGGGGATGGCCGCGATGCCGGGAGCCGAGGACGCACAGAAGTTCGTGAAATCGTTGCAGACGAATGTCTCGGGCTTGTCGCTGTCGCTGCTGAATGCGGGGAATCCTTCGCTGAACATCGCGTTTCGCTCGGCGGATTCGGCCAAAGCGCAAGCTTTCAAAGCCGATTTCGATACGCTGCGGGCGTCGCTGTCCGGTCAATTCAAGCTGCTGGCGTTGGCGGGAATGGGACAGGCGCTGGGGCCGGCTGTGACGCCGATCCAATCGGCGCTCGACGCGCAGAGCCAGGGGACGGGCAACGAGACCACGCTGTCCGTCCCGATCCCGCCCGAACTGTTCCAACAGGGATTGGCCAACATGCCCAACCCGTTTGAATCGGCCCTGTCGCGCGGGGGGAGCGGGCGACCGGGTTTCGGTCGCCCGGGCTTCGGGGGAGGTCTGCCGGGGGGGAGTTAACGAACCCGGTCCCGCCATTCATTTTTTCTTAACCACAGAGGACACGGAGTTGCACAGAGTTAAGACAAGGTGGTCCCAGTTCTGTTTGTTTTTCTCTGTGTAACTCTGTGTGTGACTCCGTGTCCTCTGTGGTTGACAGTTCTCTTCATTCTCGAATGTTGATTCGCATTCCATGCCTGTACTCGACCCTGCACAGTCCGGCTCGTTTGGCAACGCTCGTTTTTTGGGGCTTGCCGCCGATCTCGCTTACCTCAACGAGCCGGAGGGACCGGCCAAGTTCCGGACCGATCTCGGTCTTGATGCGAAGCTTGTCGCGGTCGACAACACGCAGGCGTATATCGGCGAGAACGATTCGCACATTGTGGTGGCGTTTCGTGGGTCCGAGAACCCGGCTTCGATCGACGGCCTCAAGGATTGGCTGCTCACGAACGCGCTCAATCTGCTGGTGATTCCCGAGGGGCAAATCGGGACCGATTTCATGGCGGCGGGGGTCGGGGCGCGGTTCCACTACGGGTTCATGTCGGCCCTGAACGAGGTGTGGGAGGGGGTCAAAGCCGCCGTCGACGCGGCCATCGCCCGCAAGGAGCGGCCGGTGTGGGTAACGGGGCACAGCCTCGGGGGAGCACTCGCGCTGTTGGCCGCGTGGCGACTCGAACAGCAGTTCGTCACGGTGCATCAGGTGTACACGTTCGGCGCGCCGATGGTGGGGAACGAAGCGGCGGCGAAGGCGTTCGAGAGCGCGTTCGCGGGACGCGTGTTCCGCTTCGTGGACACGTCCGACTTCGTGCCGCGATTGCCGACGATAAGTCTTGTCACGAACCCGTTCCTGCACTGCCCGAAGGAGATCATGCTGGGGGAATCGGCCAGTGGCGGGGCCGTGACGGCGCTGGCGGGCTTCGCGGGGAAAGCGGTGAACGGGGTGATCTCGGGGACACTGATGGACGACCTGTGGAAGCTGGTGGTGTCGCGCATCGACGCGCATCTGATGGGGAATTACAACAAGCGGATCGGGGAGAAGGGGTAGGAGTCTGGGGCTCGTCCACTCCCGGAAATTGAGGAATGACGGAGGGTGTTTCGATGCGGTGGGAAGACATGTTGATGACGGGATTCTCGATTGTCGTCCTGTCGATTTGCTTCATCTTCGGGGCAATCATTCTCAGCAGCTTTTTTCGATGGCAGGAGCGGCGCTACCCACAGCCACCGCAGCCCTACCAAGGGCCACCAAAGTTCGACGTGCTTCCCTCCGCTCTTGTGGACGTTCACCTTGAATGCGGTGGAGTGGTTCAAAAGGTCCGCGGAATTCGCACTGTGTCAATCGGCGACTGGTCAACCATCTTTTTGCTCGAGGGGACGTTGCCAAACGGTCACGCAGTTTACTTTCAGCTCAGTTCGATTTCGCATTTCGAGATAATGGACACAGGCAACAATTCCGCAAACAGGGAACAGTCAATATCAGGCAACAGTCGAGACAGCTAAACCAGCTTTTGGCGGCAGCCCCCCTTTGTCATACTGCCTCACAGATTTCACAGTTTGCTTTTGCGGATTTGCATCGTTTTTGAACAAATAGTCAGGCACAGCCTGACCTACCCCGTTTCCATGGAAGGAATCTGGTTGTGTCTTCCGCTGTTGGCATCATTCCCGCTCGTCTTGCCTCTACGCGTCTTCCGCGTAAGCTGCTCCTTGCCGAGACCGGTCAACCGCTGATTCGCCACGTCTGGGAGCAGGTGCGCAAGGCGAACTGTTTCTCCGATCTCGTCATCGCCACGGATAGCTCCGAAATCGCCGACGCCTGTCGGGCGTTCGGGGCGCGGGCTGAGCTGACGGGGGAGCATCCCAGCGGTACGGACCGCATCGCGGAGGTCGTGCGGCGGTGTTTCCCCAAGGCGGAACTCGTCGTCAACATTCAGGGGGACGAACCGGAAATCGATCCGGCGTCGCTCGAACTGTTGGTGAAACTGCTCGCCGACAACCCCGCCGCCGAAATGGCCACGCTGGGAACGACGATCCGCTCCGCCGAGCAGCGGGACAGCAACGCCTGCGTCAAGCTGGTGACGGATGCGAAGGGGCGGGCGCTGTACTTCAGTCGGCATTGCATCCCGTTTTGCCGGGATCGCAATCTCGACGAGGTGCTGGCGAGCGATTCGCCGTGGACGCAGCACCTGGGCGTTTATGCGTATCGCCGGGAATTTCTGCTTCGGCTGACCGAACTGCCCCCCTCCCGATTGGAACAGTTGGAGAAACTCGAACAATTGCGAGCGTTGGAGGCGGGGGCGACGATTCTTGTCGGGCGGGTTCCTCACGCGGCGGTTGGCATCGACACGCCCGACGACTATGCTCGTTTCGTCGCCCGCTGGCGGAGCCGGACCGGTTCGGAAGCCGGTTGATCCGATCGCCGGGCGTTTCCCCGGTCACCACCCGTTCCCACGGATTGAGTGGTCCAGGCCGGGGCCGGCCTCTGGTTCGAGAGACATGACAAAGCATATTTTCGTGACGGGGGGGGTCGTCAGCTCCCTGGGCAAGGGACTGACCTCGGCGGCCATCGGCCTGCTGCTCGAAAAGCGGGGCCTGCGGGTCCGGATGCAGAAGCTCGACCCGTACATCAACGTCGATCCGGGGACGATGAGCCCGTATCAACACGGAGAGGTGTACGTCCTCGACGACGGGGCGGAGACCGACCTCGATCTCGGTCACTACGAGCGGTTCACGAATTCCCCCCTCACCCGGGATTCGAACTTCACGACGGGCCGCATCTACAGCACGGTCATCGCCAAGGAACGCCGCGGCGAATACCTCGGCAACACCGTGCAGGTCGTCCCGCACATCACGAATGAGATCAAGGCCAGCGTCCGCAAATTGGCGGGTCCCGATGTCGACGTGGTCATCACGGAGCTGGGTGGTACCGTCGGGGACATTGAGGGGCTGCCGTTCCTCGAAGCGATCCGGCAGATTCCGCTCGATATCGGGCGTCAAAACTGCCTGTTCATCCACCTGACGCTCATCCCGTACCTCAAGGCGGCGGGGGAAGCGAAGACCAAGCCCACGCAGCACAGCGTTGGTCAACTGCGGCAGATCGGGATTCAGCCTGACATTCTCGTGGTCCGGACCGAGCGTGAACTCGGCCGCGAAAACACCGAGAAAATCGCGTTGTTCTGCAACGTCGAGAAGAACGCCGTCATCGAGGAGCCGGACAAGGAGTTCTCGATCTACGAAGTGCCGCTCGGCCTGGTCGAACATGGCATGGACCAGCTGATCGTCGACAAGCTGGGCCTGCGGGCCACGCAGATCGACATGAGCCAGTGGAGCGACCTGCTGCACCGGGTTCGTAACCCGAGCCACGAGGTGACGATCGCGGTCGTCGGCAAGTACATCCAGCACAAGGACGCGTACAAGTCGATCTACGAGGCACTCGACCACGCGGGAATCGCCCACGGAGCGCGGATTCTCGTGAAGCGGATCGAGGCGGAGGAACTGGAACGGAACGACCCGGAAGTCGTACTCGGCGGCGTCGACGGCGTGCTGGTTCCCGGCGGCTTCGGCATGCGGGGGATCGAAGGGAAGATCGACGCCATCCGCTACGCGCGGGAGTTCGAGGTGCCGTTCTTCGGTATCTGTCTGGGGATGCAGTGCGCGGTGATCGAGTTCGCCCGCAGCGTGCTTGGCTACGCGGACGCGAATTCCTCGGAGTTCGCCGCCGACAGCTCGCACCCGGTGATCTGCCTGCTCAACGAACAGAAGAAGGTGATCGACAAGGGGGCCACGATGCGGTTGGGCTCCCAAGCGTGTCGCGTCGAGCCCGACACCCGCGCCGCCGCCTGCTACGGCGAGACGATTGTCCACGAACGACATCGTCACCGGTACGAGTTCAACCCGCAGTACCGCGAGGAATTCGCCCGGAAGGGGATGATCGTCAGCGGTCTGAACCCCGACAGCGGCCTCGCGGAGATCGTCGAGATACCCGATCACCCGTGGTTTGTGGCGGTGCAGTTCCACCCGGAATTCAAATCGAAACCCCCGGCGGCGCACCCGCTGTTTTCGGGGTTCGTGGAGGCGGCGCTCAATCGGCAGGAACGACGGGTGGAATTGACGGTGTGAGGCATGTGTGCTGGTCCGCGCGGCGGCGTTTCGACGGAGCGAAACGGTACTGTGGCTGCGTCACCGGCCGACGAGTTTGTTCAACTCCGCTCGGAGCGCGTCGCGCACTGGTCCCGGTCGGAGCGCCCACGCGTCGCTGTGATTGACATACCCCGTCGAAAGAAACGTGCGCTGGCTGGCGATGCCGGTTCCGTCGAGATACTTGCGTGTCGCATCGAGTAACGGATTGGTCGCCCCCGGCTGCTCGGCGAGGATCCACTGTGGGCGGTCCCCCAGTCGGGCGAGACGTGTTTTGGCGGACTCCATGTCCGAGCCTGCATAGGGCCACGTTCGCACGCCGTCGTAGTGGCTGAAGCAGACCATGCCGCGCCACAGTTTGGCGGTGTCGTCGTCGTGCAGGCCGAGGGCGTTGCAGGCCAGCGACCCGCGTGAGAATCCCGCCAGTACGATGCGCGAGCTGTCCCCGCCGAACTTTTCGCACGCGTCGCGAATCGCGGCCTGCATGTAGCGCAGCGTCGCGTCGGGGCGATGGGCGGGAGCGTCCCCCCACCAGGTGCGGACGACTCCCGTCCCCTCGTCGTTGAGGTACGGCAACGACAGCCACAGCCAGCCGTGGCTACCGACCAGCCCATACCCGAGTTTGGCATCCTCGGGACGACCGGTGCAGCGGTCCCCCCGGTCGTCGAGGTATCCGCCGTTACCCGTCCACTCGACGATGATCGGATAACCATTCTTTCGCTTCGCGTCCCAATCAGTGGGGAGGTACAGCGAATGCCGGGTCTTCTCGGCATCGAAGCCGGTGGCGGTGAGTTTCAGCCGCGCGCCGGGGGCCGCCGCACCCGCTGTGAGTGGCGGGACCCACGCATCCGGGTCGACATCCCGCCAATCGAGCGGAGCTGTGGGGGCGGGGCCACCGGTTTCGGGGATCAAGCGGATTTGCCGCACGTCACCAACGGCGTTTTTCGCGAGTTTTTCGCAGCGAAGAAACAGTTCGTGCGGACCACTGCCGGAAACCCGCAGCCTGCCGACATCGCGCCACAGGAAGTTTTGGAAGTGACCGGTCTCGAGGATGGGGAATTCGAGGCGTGCTCCATCCGCGCTGGCCACGGCGTTATCGCCGACAGGGGCCGCGCTCAAGGAGACGGTTGAACCCCCCTGTCCCCCACCGCAACCTTGGTAGACCATCACGCGGTAGCTTTCCGCCGTCGCGCCGGAGAAACGCCAGCGGGCGTAGTCGGCAGGGTTCACCCAGTAGCCGACGGTGTTTTTGTGAGGGAGCGGCTCGAATTGCAGCTTCTCCCCGAAGACGCGTGCGTGGTGGGCCGGGAGGGTGAACGAGCCGTCCCGCGCAGGTTGCACGGTGAAGCCCTCGGGAGGTGCGAGTGTGGGAAGGCCTTCGACTTCGAGGACGACCCAATACATGTCGCGGCCGACTTGCGTTTCCGTGGGTAACGCAATCGTCCAGTGGGTGGGCGATTGCGAAAACTTGAGCAGCCGGTCGGGGCCCGGAATGAACGGTGGAGTCAGCAGTGGGCTTTTGGCTTCCCGATCGGCGACTTCGCGACGGGTCGAATTTTTGGGGTCGGACGGTGCGGGCCACCACCATGCACGCCGAACGATGTTGTTGAGGCGGGGGATCGTCAGCAAGGTGCTCTTCACGGGTCCGGTGGTCATGAAGTAGACGGCACCAGGTGACGGCTGGACAAAAAACTCCGGGAGAGAGTTCCGTCGCGGAAGCGTCTCTTCCACACTGGCCCATCCCTTGAGGTTCGCTCCTGGTTTGTGCCAATCATCCCAAGGGAGTTTCTCAAGCACGGTGATTTGCATAGATGCGATAATCCCAATCCATACCGACAGATTCGCATGCCCCGCCGGATTCGGGTGATACCCGTCAGTCGTCCACTGCATCAGGTCCTGACCGTCCGCTTCCGCATTCAGCCACCCTTTGAAATTGTCGACGAGCGGGCACGCCAGTTCCTCGGCCAGTTGGCGTACCCGGTCCATGTAGACCGCAAGCCTCACGTTCCCATGCTCCCCCGCGCCATTCGGCGGAGCGGCTTTCGCGAAGGTCGGCTCCGTCATAAGGATCGGAATGGCACCCGCTTCGCGGACTCGCTCGACGATACGTCGCAGGTTGTGAACGAACTCATCCTGAGTCACGCGCGGGGCGGTTTGGCCGGCGTCGATGTAACTGTCATTCGTGCCGTACATCACCAGCACGATGTCGGGATGATGCTGCTGGAGTTCCGCCGTCAGCCGCGCGAGGCACTGTCCCGCCCGTTCCCCGCCGCGCCCCGAGTTCACGACCCGCACCGAACGCCCCTCCTGGCGGAGCTTTTGTTCGACAAGATGGGTGAACGTCTGCTCGGCGGTCACCCCCCCCCGCACTCCCTTCGTGATCGAGTCCCCCAGCGCGAGGATTGTGATCTCTGCCGCCTTGGGTTTGGACGGCGGTTCGTCCGCGGCGACGACGCATGCCGGAACAACGGCACCGATCAGCACCGTCAGGGCCAATTCACGCAGTCTGAGCACGTCGCGACTCCTTCATCCACAGGCCCGAATTCCAAACGAGGCAGGATTGTAGCTTCCGGAACACCGGGACACAGAGGGACCGATACCATCAGCGCCCGCCCGCGAAGTCGTCACATCCGACAAGGTTTCCTCGCGCGACAAGGCTTCACAACACGACAAAATCCGGTGAGCCGACAAAGTCCGCCAGCGTCCGCGCGCGAACGGACGATTGCACCGGAAGCGACTTGCCGATTCGCCCCGTGAGCGTGGTTCGGTCGATGACACTCGACGACCTGCCTCAGCGCGCTCGGACCGGAACCGCCGATGCGGTAGCAAGCTTTCAGGCAGGAATCAGGGTCGAACCATGCCGCACGACACGGAGATCGCCGAACTGCACGCCCGCATGGCGGAACTTGAAGCGCGGCTGGTTCAGGCGCAGAAAATGAGCACCGTGGGATCGCTGGCCTCGTCGATCACGCACGAGTTCAACAACATCCTGACGACGGTCATCAACTACGCGAAGCTCGGTCTGCGGCACAAGGACGATGCGACCCGCGAGAAATCGCTCGACAAGATTCTCGCGGCAGGCATCCGGGCAAGCAAAATCACGACGGGGCTGCTCGCTTATGCAAGGCGGGGGACCGACCGCCGGGAGTCGACCGATCTGGCGAACCTTGTGGGCGATGTGCTCTTTCTTGTCGACAAAGACCTGCAGATGCACCGCATCCGTCTCGTCCGGCAGATGGAGCCGGGGGTGCTCGCTGTCATCAACGCCAGCCAGTTGCAGCAGGTGGTGCTGAACCTCGTGGTGAACGCGCGACAGGCGATGGAGCCGGGGGGACAGCTCACTGTCGGCGTGAGGGCGAACGTGGAACAGGGCTTCGCCGAGATTCTCGTGCGCGACACTGGCAAGGGGATCCCCGCCGAGAACCTCCGAAAGATCTTCGACACCGGGTTCACGACCAAAACGGCTGACACGAATGGCCAGGGGGGAACGGGGTTGGGGTTGGCACTGTGCCGCGAGGTGATCGAATCGCACAACGGACGGATTCGAGTGGAGAGCGCCGTCGGGCAGGGGACCGCGTTCCTGTTGAAACTGCCGCTCCCGGTCTCCGCCGCGGCGCCGGTTGTCACAGCGCCGCGCGAGCCGCAAGCCGTCGTGGCCGTCGGAAACTGAGGGCACCGGACGACGGCAACTCCCGCGTATGAACCATGCCGGTTCCGCGCGGATGTGGCATTACGGCAACCGTATCTTGCGACATTTCCCGCCATTTCGCGCGACCGTTGCCAAAACGCCACGGGCCAGCCGAATCCCGTGCGCGAGTGAATCCGCCCGGTCCGTTGCGCGTGTTCAGGATTCTTGACGTGGTTCCGGCGGATGTTCCGACCGGTTGTCGTGCGGCGGTCAGAATGGATTCGTGAGGTCGAGAGTCACGCCGCGCCCAATGCGAGTCGTGGTCCGCGCCTCGTCCATTCGGAGGCCGCCACGTGAGCGTCAAAGACCACCCGATTCCCCGCTTGGCGGACGGTCGCATTCCGTCTCTCGACGGCCTGAGGGCATTGGCGATCGCGGGCGTGCTGGCCAGCAAAGCGGCGCACACGCCGGGGTTTCCCGAAGCGCATTGGTTGCGCCGTTTGTGCGACCAGGGAACCGTGGGGGTCGATCTGTTCTTCGTGATCAGCGGGTTTCTCATCACGACGCTGCTGATTGGCGAACGGGCCAAAACGGGTACGGTTTCGCTGATCGGCTTCTATCAACGCCGGGCACTGCGGATCCTGCCGGCGTATGTCGCGTTGTTGTGGGTGTTGTTCGGGCTGGCATTGCACGAGCGGATCACACTGGCGCCGATCGACTGGTGGACCACGCTCACCTACACCGTGAACTTCGCCCCCCGATCGTCATGGGATGTGGGGCACATCTGGTCGCTCTCGGTGGAGGAACACTTCTATCTCGTGTGGCCGTGCGTCGCGTTGTTCTGCTCGCCACGGTCGATGGGGCTGTGGGCGTTGGCGGGATGTGTGATTCCGCCACTCTTGCGGGCCGCGATTGTGCTGGGACGACCCGAATGGGCGCCGACGACCGAGTTGTGGACTCCTTACCGGTGCGACACGATCGCCTGGGGCTGCCTGTTGGCGACGGCGCTGCACAACCCACATGCCAAGGGGTGGCTGGACCGAGCCGTTTCGGGGGGCTGGTGGTGGTGCGTTCCGCTGGCGGTATTGGCGGCTGCGTGCCGATTGTCGTCGTTCACCAAGTTCGGACTGATTCCGGGCTACACGATCAAAGCGGCCTGCCTCGCCTGGCTGGTGTGGGGCACCGTGCGTCGACACGAGCAATGGTTCGGACGAATCCTGAACGCGAGGCCGCTGGTGGATATCGGCGTCTTGTCTTACAGCCTGTACCTGTGGCACCGTGTGTTTTTGCGACCGGAGTCGGCGGGGGCGTGGTTCGAGTTCCCCTTGAATGTGCTGCCCGTGTTCGCGGCGGCCTGGGTATCGTGGTGGGTGATCGAGAACCCGTTCCTGGCGTGGAAGGACCAATTGGCGGCGAAGCGGGCCGCACGCAAGCCGAACCGTATCAAGCCACGCACTGCGGGATCCGTCGAACCACGCGAGGCCGCTCCGGAACTGGTCGCCCGGTAAGTCGCCCGTTGAGGATGCAACGCCCGGTTTTGCCTGCGGCGGGGGAACTCCCGGCTGTCGACGAGGGAGGTGAGTTCGATGGGCATGGTCGGCTCCAGTGCCGACCATGCCCTTGTCACGCCAAAATCTCGCTCACGATGCGGGCCGTCTGCCCGTCGACGAGTGTCTGTTCGCGGTTGTTCCGCTTGTACACGAGTTTGTCGTGTTTCAGGCCGAAAAGGTGCAGCAGCGTGGCGTGGTAGTCGTAGTGATTCACCACGTCCTTGATCGCCTTGTGCCCCCATTCGTCGGTTTCCCCCAGCACCATCCCGGCTTTGGTCCCCCCACCGGCCAGCCACATGCTGAATCCATAGGTGTTGTGGTCGCGACCGACCTTGTCCGGCCCGGTGTCATTCTGGATCACCGGCAGGCGACCCATCTCGCCTCCCCAATGGACGAGCGTCGAGTCCAACAGCCCCAGCCGCTTCAGGTCCATGACCAGAGCGGCCGATGGACCGTCGGTCTTGCGGCACGCGGCGGGGAGCGATGTCCGGATCGAACCGTGGTGGTCCCATTGCTGGGTCGTGGTGAAAATCTGCACGAAACGCACGCCGCGTTCGACCAAGCGCCGCGCGATGAGGCACCGCGAGCCGAAGTCCCGCGTTTCGTCCTTGTCCAAGCCGTACAGCTTTTGGGTTGCCTCGGTCTCCTGAGAAACGTCCAGGGCCTCCTTGGCCGCGCTCTGCATGCGAGCGGCCAACTCGTAACTGGCGATGCGGGCTTCGAGATCGCTCTCCCCCGGATGCCGCGCGAGGTGCTCCGCGTTGAGGGTTCCCAGCAGTTGCAAATAGTTTTCCTGAGCCGCGCCGCGCAACTCCGGCGGCGGATCGAGATTCAGGATTCGCGGCTCCTTCTTGCGGACGACGGTCCCCTGGTACAAGGAGGGCAACCAGCCGTTCGACCAGTTCTTCGCCCCCAGCACCGGCAAGCCATCGTCCGTCAGCACCACAAACGCGGGGAGATTGCGACTTTCGCTACCCAATCCGTACGTCATCCAACTGCCTAACGAGGGACGCCCGCCAAACGGACGACCGTTGTTGAGCGCGTCGATGGATTGCCCGTGGTTGTTGACCCCCGTGTGCATCGATCGGATTAAACAGATGTCGTCCGCGATCTTCGCGGTTTCGGGGAGCAACTCCGAAAAGTCCATCCCGCATTGACCGTGTTTGGCAAATTTCCACGGACACCCGAGCACGATGGGGCTGGCTTGCGCCGCGTTATCGTACTTGACCTCGCCGGGGAATTTTTTGCCGTCGTACTCGTTGAGTTTCGGCTTGGGGTCGCACAGGTCGACATGGCTCGGCCCCCCCTGCATGAACAGCGAGATCATCGCCGTCGCTTTGGGGGCGGCGTGCGGTTGCTTGGGGGTCAGGTCGTAGCGTGGCCGTTCGAGGTCGGGCTTGGCGGGTTCCGCCAGGCAGCGTTCTTCGTCGAGCAGCGACGCGAGCGCGACCGAACCGACGCCGAACGTCGTGGAAGCCAGCAAACGCCGGCGAGTCACCGGTCCGGGACCACCAAACAACATCGGAGCGGAAAACATGGGGACTCCCGGACGCGTATCGATTGCGTGCGACCTGTTCGCATCAGGAGATTCTAATCGGTTGTCCCGCCCGCGACCACAGCCAGTTTCGGGGGCGCGGGCACTTGCGCTGATCCAAACGTACCAGGCGACATGCAACGAGTCGTCCGATTTTCGTGCTGGCGTCGCTCTTTGGAACGGGGGGGGCGTTGTTTCCGGTATTGGGAGCGGAAGGCGCGGCTTCTTGGCGCTGCGCGACCCGGCCACGAGGTGGCTGGGCCACCCCACCGAGTGCCCGATGGCAGGTACCCGAAACAAAGTGCCATGCTGGCCCCTGTTGCGGACAAGGCAAGGGCGGCAACCACGTGCGGTGGTATCTGGATGACCGCTGAGGTGACTCGAACACCAATAAGGCAAAGGCCCCGTCCGGCGGCCGAATCATTTTTCCGTGGGGTCGTTCTTTGCCAGCGACTCGTCCATGCGCCAGACGAAATACGGGTCGGTGCGTCCCGTCTTGCCAAACTGTTCTTCGACGCTCCAAATCGGCTGCTTGTCGAATTCCGCGGACGTTTTCCAACAGGTCATCGGGCACAGCAGGTAATGCCAAGCAGGCTGTTCCGCTGTCCCAGAGCCTTGGGCGGTACGTGCTTCCAGCACCAGCAGCACTTCGGGATCGGTCCCGTTGACGAACGCAAACACGCATCCTGTCAGCACACCCAGCTTGACGGACTGGTATTGATAAAGCGGCTGGGTGACCAGACGCAATTCGAACTTCGTCGCGTCCGACGCGGGGGTCGTGCGGAAGTCTTCGGTGGTCGCGAATCGACGTGCCAACGTTTTGACTTGCACGAGCAGCGCCGGTCCTTTCCCGGTCGGCGCGTCAGCTCCCTGGAGGGGCGCGAACTCCGCTCCACCCCGCTTCGGATTCCACGTCACCCGCTCTTCCAGGCGGAACTCCAGCGGCGACGACGCGACCGACTGGGCTTCGTGCAGCCAGAAGTTCTCCGGGGCGGGAATTTTGAAGACCTGCGCGAACACCATCGGGCGCTCTTCGTCCCGCCACATCACCAACGCGCCGTGCTCGATTCCACTGACCGGGTTCGTCCACTTCAGAATCGGTCGCGGGTGCAGTTTCAACTCGCGATCGAGTGTCCCTCCGCCGCGCACGGTGTACGCCCGCACGGTCGACATCATGAACGCCGTCGTGGCGTCCGTGGCCGGTTCGTCCGCGCCGTCAGCGAAGCCGCCGCCGAATCCGGCGACCAACACCGCCAGCGCGCCAATCAACCCGACCAGGGTAATCCGGAGTGCCAGTCGGGGAACCCGCACTAATTCGACCATTTCGCTTCGCCTCGACGACCCCGGAGTTTTTCGACCCACAGCCACCAAGGATATAGACACAATGACTTTTTTGTCAAGTTGCAGGTGGATCGCGCGCTTCTTGCGGTGAGCCAGCCGACCAACCGATTGCCGTCTCAGGGCGACAGACCGTAGGATTTGTGTGAACCTTCGCGGTAACGCGGTCGATGAGTGAAAAACACGGTCGAGATGCGTTCGTCACCCGTGGAGCACTGTCCCACCGAATCGTCCCCCGAAACAAGGCTCGTGACCGCCGCGATCCTCGCGGTGTTTCGCGAGCGAGAACCGATTTCCGAAGCGCTCTCCCTTCCTTCGATTCCACGAGTGCCGCCATGGTCGCAGTCGTGAAGGACGCCGAGGCCCTGCGCGGTCTCCTGGCTGGAATGACCGAACACGCGTTCGAGGTCGACCTCGGTATCGCCGACCCGCCGCTGGTCGACTACGTGACCGATCTGCTGCTCCGCTTTCTGCGCTGGGACCAGATCTACCGGCTGCGCGACACCGAAGGACGCCGACTCGAAGATGTCGCCGAGATGATGTGCGAGGCGGAGCGCCGCCAAGGGAAACCGCGTCGGGAGATTTACCGGCACATCGGCGACTTCACCCTGTTCTGGACCGGCATGTACCCTGAAGCGGTCGAGCGGCTCCGACGTGCGGGGACTCGCGACAGCCTGCTGGACTACATCCATCAGGGCAAACGGAGCTACCTCATCGCGGGGGACTGCCCGGTGGAAATCGAAGCCGAAACCGATGCCCCCTCCCCGCCGGCCGACGTGTTGCGACGATTGGGGGTCGAGTTCGAGCTGTGTAGCCTGGGGCTGCACAAAGTTCGCCAGGAATGGGAGTCGCCGGCGGCATAGGCCGGAGCGTGGCGAGCGAATCCGAACGCACCTGCCGGATCGGACGTGACCGGGGCGTCGCCGGGGTCTAGACTGAGGCCGTGACCGGGCTTAAGCACTTCCGGCGTCGTCCGTTCGGACAGGGTTCGCGTTGACACCTCGATGAAATACTGCCCACGCTGCAAACTCCGCGTTCCGGAGACCGCCGAGGTTTGCTCGCAATGCGGGGGCGGATTGCGTCGGTTTGGAGCACCCGCCCCGGAAGCCCCGCGCCCCGAAGTTGCCGCGACACCCGCTACGGCCGCCCCGTCGTCCGGCGGCGCAATGCCGGCGATGTCGGAGCCCGAACGCCCCACACTCCTCAAGCCCCGTCACTCGCCCCCCGCGCCGCCGATGGGCGTCAATACGGAGGGGGAGGCTCCCGCAAGTTTGGTGTTGCCGGGCGAGGAGCATCTACGGCTGGAATTGTCGGGACTCAAGGAAGAGGTCGCCCGCACCCGGCGGTGGGTGGCGTGGTGGTTGATCGCCGCGGGCGTGTTGGTGGTCCTGCTCGTCGGCACGCTGATCGAACTGCGGCGACGCGCGGTGCTCGAATTCGCGACGGTGGCCGATGTTGGAGTGAAGCCCGTTCCCGGCAACGATGCCGCCGTGGAGATCGTGTTCCGCCCCACCTCCGCCGGCAAAATCGAGTTCACGCGGGTCGCGTCCGGCGGCAGCGAAACGGTTGTCGAGCACATCGACGAACGGAGCGCGCGGGAGACGACTCCCCGGTCGTTCACCTGGAGCGGCGCTTCGCGCGACTACAAAATTCGCGTGCGTGTCCGCAAGGGGTTTTCCATCGTCACGAACGAGTTCGGTCCACCGGCGCCGCACATCGAGTCCGTCGAACGGTTCTGAATGTCCCCCTCCGCGGAAGGGAAAGGCTATCGATGCCGAGCGCCAACGACTCGTCCCACGCACCGAGGCACGCATCATCGTCGACGGACGACGCGCAGGAACTGACGCTCGACGGCTTCCCCAGCACCGTCGGCGAGCCGCCTCCAACGGACGATCCGCTCGACCTGCTCCTGGTTCGCTACACGGAAGAATTGCGCGCGGGGGGACAGCCGTCGATGGCCGCTTACCTTCGGGCGTATCCCCATTTGTCGGATGGCATTCGCGAATTGTTCCCGCTCATCGAATCACTCGAGCAGTGGAAAGGGACGAAGGAGATCGAAGCGGCGCGCGGCAATCTGCCGGGTGAATTCCCGCTGACGATGCTTGGCAGCTATCGACTGCTGCGTGAATTGGGACGGGGGGGCGCGGGCATCGTGTTCGCTGCGGAAGACACCCGGACCGGTCGGCGGGTCGCGGTCAAGGTGTTTCCGTGGCGGTTCCTGTCCGACATCGAACGCCGACGGGAACGGTTCTATCGCGAGGCGGCCACCATCGCGCGGCTGCGCCATCGGCACATCATCCCCGTCCACTCATACGGCGAAGCGGGCGAATACCGGTACTACGTGATGGAACTCGTCGAGGGGGTCGATCTCGACTGGGTTATTGGCCGCCTCAAGCGGGACGACCGCCCCATCACAACCTCCGAGGTGCGCGGAGCGCTGCTCGACGTGATCCAGCGCCGGCCGGAGGACAAACGGCTCCGCAAGCGAAATCGCCTGGCGGGTTTGGGACGGGACTCTTGGCCGGCATTCGCGAAGATCGGAACGCAGGTCGCATCCGCGCTCGCCTATGCCCACAAACGCGGGGTCGTGCACCACGACATCAAACCCGGAAACCTGCTGCTCGACGCGGAAGGCCGCGTCGTTGTCGGGGACTTCGGCGTCGCGAACCCAAAGTGGGAGGAATCGACCGACGCTCCTTCGACGACCATGACCGGGACGCTGCGGTACATGTCGCCGGAACGCCTCGAGGGGCAAAGCCATGTTCGCAGCGACATTTATGCGTTGGGGGCCTCGCTGTACGAACTTGTGACCCGCGAGCCGCTGTTCGACGCGCTGAACCGGCAACACCTGTTGCACCTGGTGCGCGAGTCGAAACCGCGACGGCCTCGGGAATTATCGCCGACCCTTCCCGCCCCGCTGGAAACGATCATCCTCACGGCCCTGTCGCCCGACCCGGAAGACCGATATCCGTCGGCCAGGGACATGGCAGTCGACCTGATCCGCTTCCTGCGTGGAGCGCCGGTCAAGGGTGCTCGGCGGGGACTGACGCACACGTGGTGGAACTGGTATCGCAAAGTGCGTGGCGGGTGAAAGGGCGCGATGCGGGACGGGGGATTGGCTGTACGTTCAAAAACCTGCCCAATCGTGGCGTTTGGTGGTGTTGAGCGGGTCAAGGGTGTTGCGAATCCGCAGTGATTTATGGATGGCGATCAGTGCGATGCTCCCTTCCCCTCCCCCTCGCCAGTGTCGTGGTTCACGCAGATGGGCCCTTATCGAGCGCGGCATTTTTTCTCGTGCGACTTTCGCGAGGATGTCTTCGGCCTTCGTGGTCCAGACAACGTTTTCGGATCGGCGTTGTGATGTTCGACGTACTCCGTGATCGCGTCGACGAGTTCGTTCACGCTGCGGAACACACCGTTGCGGATGCGGTCGTGCGTGATGTCGCGGAACGTCTCGACTGAAAAAAGGGGCGTTCGATCACATTGAGCCACGAGGAACTGGTCGGAGTGAAGTGCGTGTGGAACCGCGGGTGTTTCTTCAACCACGCGAGAACCTTCCGGAAAGGCGACCGTGTTGACGGCGACTGGGACCGTCTCGAGGCGCCAAGGCACGACCCGCATTACCCTGAATCTGGCCGACGGCTCACGACTCGACATCCAGGGCGAACGTACCGCGGCACGCTCACATCGGTTGATAATGGCGCCTCGGTCTCGTTCTCGGTGACACTGTCGCTCCTCCCCTGATGTGGATCGGTGGTTTCGGACGCCCCTCGCTGGCGATCGTCTCAAAGACCCCTCGATTGTCCGTGAGGTCCGGAACGGAATCCCGGTCGGAGCTCACGGACAAGCCGTGGTTTCGGATCGCGGACCTGTTCGAGAATCCCGATCCCTCTCCGGCAGGCGGATGGCCTCGCGTCGATCCGCGGCGGTGTTTTGAGAGGATGGCGCAGGCTTGCTTGAGAAGGCATGGCGAAGTTCCTGCGGCTGTTCGACGGCCACGGCACGCAACGGTCGATGTTGGCCACCTGTGCGTCGTTGGGCGAGACCAGTCTGCTCGAACCGCGACACGATCAACGCCTGCCTCCCACCGAACCCGCGCGACGGATCCATCACCGAGCGCTGGACAGCACTGGTCATTGCGAGCGACTGCGGCAGCGCGGGATCGAACCGGTCTGCCCGCGCCGAAGGAATCACACTCGTGCAAAGCAGCAGGATGGCCGGGGCCTCCGACGCCTCGCACGTCTGTCGCAACTCGTTGCGGATTGTGTTCAGTCACCCGACCACAACGTGCTGAAGAGGTTGTTGTCAGAAAAAAAGGAGTCAACCATGTCCGTTAAGGAAGCCCGCTGGTCGGCCTTTTCGGATGCAAAAAGTGGCCGGCTCCGCGGAATGCCTGCGCGTTCATGGCCGGGGAACACCTTCGCCCCTGGCAAAGCGGCAGCAGGACGAGGCGTCTCCGCGATCAAGCGTGCTACCGTCTCGTCCGACAACGGGCGCGACGCGTCCGTGTTCGCAACGGGTGCGACCGACACCGGCGGAGCGGCCATGGCGGGTGCTGCGAATGCCGATGCGTTCGAGGTGCTCGAACCCGGCGAAAAGAACGCCCAGCCGACGCTCGAATGCAGTTCCCACGGATCGGGATTGCCGGGGGGACCGGGAATCGCCAGCACGGCGTCGCGGACCGTTGGGTTGTCGGTGTACAGGTGCGTCCCCGAGATGTTGTTGTACAGGCGAAACAGTTCGACCGAACCGGGCTGTTGCGACGGATAGAGGTGACCGGCCTCCCCTTCGTAACGCCAGCCCACCGTGCGATTGTCGGAGCCAGTGAGCGGCGCGGGGACGAGGGCCAGCAGGAAGTCGCGTTCGGCCTTGTTGGTGGTGTAGTAGTGCCGCCCGGTCTGCAGGTTGTACATGCGGTACAAGGGGGTCGAGAACTCGACCGGGGAGGGGAACAGACTGAACCCGTCCTGGCCGGTCGATTCGTCCTGGTAACCGGCGGCGACGGTGATGTCGAACTCGGCCTTGTTGAGCGTGAAGAAGTGATACAGGGCGTTGGGATTGTAGGCCCGGAACATCCGCGACGGGGGTTGCGGCGGGGGCGGTTCGACGATCCACAGCTCCTGGCCGAAGGTGTCGGTCTGGGCGGTCAGAATCACGCGGCGCCCGAGAGCGGTGAACCGGCTGGGGAGCGAATTGTTGGGACCAGGATCGATATCGGCCAGCAGCCCCGTGCCGCGATCAGTGCCGTCCGTCGCGAACAGTTCGGCTCCCTTCCCATCGTCGAAGGACTGGTAGAACATCCGGTCGCCGGCGGCGCGGAACAGCAATTCAGCGAAGTTGCCGAAGTCATTGGAAGCCAGATCGCCAATTCGGCGAGTTCCCTCGTTGGTTCCATCCGTGACGTACACCGCACCCGACTTGTTCGGTGAGAAATTCGCGAACACCAGCTTCCCGTTCAGCACTCCCATCGCCCCTGAACCCCCAATAACTTCCGGGGCGATCGGTTGCGGGTTGGTCTCCCCTGCCTTGAGCGACCACAGCACGCCTCCCCCCGGAATCCCTTGCGGGTTCCCAACCCGGAAGAACAGGCGGTCCACTCCATTGGACAACAGCCGGACCTGCTCTCCGACACGGTCGGCTTCCAGCACAGGCGTGAATACCGACCCGCCGCCGATCGCGGGAAACCATGTGCCATTGGGACCGGGGACGAGCTCCGCGACCAGCTTCGTTCCGGCCGACGTGCCGTCTGTCTGCCACAATTCCGTCCCGTGCGTCCCGTCGTCCGCAGTGAAGTAGACCAGCCCCGCCACCTGGGTCAGGTCCAGTGGTCGGCTGCCGACCGCTCCCGGTCGGATGTCGGCCAAGCGGAACGTGCCGCCGGTCGTGCCGTCGCTGACCCACAATTCGCGTCCCGCCTCTTCGTCCCCCAGCGCGAAAATGACCTTGTCGCCAAAGGCCACCATCTGGTCGAGACCCCGCTCGTCGATACCGCCGATGAGTGGAAACGATGTCGCCGGAGCCTGCCGCATCAACTGGCGCGTGCCAGCCGAAGTGCCGTCAGTAACGAACAGCGCGCGGCTTGTCGAATTGACCACCGATCCGGGATCCTGAATCAACGCGAAGAAGAACACCCGGTTGCCGGTCGAAACCAGCGTGTTCAGGCCGGTTTGACCGGGAGGCCCGATCACGAACGGATTGTCGTTTCCCGGAATCAGCGAGTCGGAGACCAGCGTCGTCCGCGCCGTGGTGCCATCGGTGATCCAGAGCTGCTCCTGGTTCTCCCCCGCGACGAACAGCAACCGATTCCCCAGGGGGGCGTATTGCCCAGCGTTGTTTCCCAACCCTGCTCCGGGGCCGGAAAACGACTTCACACCCGCGCGTCCCGTTCCGGTCACAATATCCTTGAGCATGAACGTTCCGGCGGCGGTACCGTCGGTCCGCCACATCTCGCGGCCATGCACGCCGTCGTCCGCCGAGAAGAAGGTCAGGTTGCCGATCGTGATGAGACCGCTGGGGTTCGAGGAGAAAGACCGTGCGTTGATATCCTTGAGCACATTCGTCCCGACGACCGTCCCGTCCGTGACGATCGGTTCGTCGCCGAACTGGAAACTGTCGGAGGCGAGGACGAAGCGATCTCCGAGTCGGAAGCCGGGTCGTTCGCGAATGGTCGTGTTCGAACTCTCGTTGGTGGATTGCGTTGCCGCTCCAAACCCCGGCAATCGACGCGTCCCCTCCACGGTTCCGTCAGATGTCCAGAGTTCGGAATAGCTGTCTCCGCTGGTCGTGGTGCTCAGATAGAAGAACAACCGGTTATCGATCGTGGCGGCGACCGTGATCGTTCCCTGCAATCCGCTGACGGGGAGGAAAAAGCTGCCGTCGACCGAGCCATCCGTCCGCCACAACCGGTGGCCCGTGTCACGAAAGAAGGAGAGCGATCCGGCATTTTCCAGGAAGAGCAATTGAGAGAATTCGTCGTACAGCTGACGCGTGGCACCGGAGGCCGGGTCGAACAGATGCACCCGGTCGGTAAATCCGGGATTCCCACCGTAGACCAACAGCCCGTCCGAACGAACGCTGATCAAGGTCTGCCCGCTCGTATTGGGCTGCGGCAATCCCGTGGACAGTTGCGTCAACCCCGCGACGAATCCGTCCGTCCGATACAGTTGCCGTTGTGTTCCGTCGAACGACTCGAAAAACGCGGTATCGCCGGCGGGGTTCACCTGGAAAATGGACGCCGGCACCGGGAACAGCTCCGTTCCCGCTGCCGTTCCATCGGTGCTGTACAGACGCTCGGTGCCGTTCGGAGTGGTCGAGAACAACAGCCGCGACCCGACACGCGTCAAACGGAACATGCCGTTGACGCCCGTCCCCTCAGGGGCGTCCATCGTCTTGACGGTTCCCGCCACGGTGCCATCGCTGGACCAGATCTCGCTCCGGTTGACAAAGAACCACAGCTTGCCGCCCGGCCCCGATACCAAATGGTCGACGCTCGCGAAGAATTCGACGTTTCCCGAGTTGCTGCGGACCACGTTATCGAGGATCCGCCGCGTTCCCGCCGCCGTTCCGTCTGAGCGCCACAGCGATTTCCCACTACTGTCATCGGTCACAACAAACCACAGCGTGCCGTTGACGTTGGTCAGGTTCGTGATTTCGAGAACTGGCGGATTGTCCTGCCCGAACTGGTTCTTCCCGACATCGATCGGCACGCGGACGGTACCTGCGGTCGTACCGTCCGTTTTGTAGAGTTCGTCGCCGCCGAAAAGCAGGGATCCCCGGGAGTTGGTGCCGTCCGTGAAGTAACCCGCCGCACCGACCTGCACGAACTCGCGGGTTCCTGAATCCCCCGTCCGCTGATTGATGTCCACCAGCAGATTGACGCTCGGCAGCGTGCGGCACTCCAGCGATTCCAGCGTCACGCCGCGCGTCGGCATCCGCCGGCGGGAGGGTCGCTTCCCCAGGCCGCTTCCCCATCCCGCACATTTCCCGACCACTTCGCCCCACCGCATCATGATTGTGCCATCCCGCTCGTGTGTTCCGACCCGGACGCGAGGCTGTCGGTACCGCGCTGCCGCCACACATGCACCCCGCCGTCCTCTTCCTAACGGGCGAATTCCCTGAATCTGTTGCCCATGCGCGACGGATTTCGCAAAACATCTCGTTCTATGTGCCGGGGGGAATCCCTGTGACGACGGGGTGTCCCGTCGTGGTTTGCGCCGACACGGCGACGGGAACACAACCAAGCCCCTCATTGGCGACGCCCCGTTATCTGCGCTCACGCTTTTTTGCAAACCGGTTGCTGTGCGACATGCGTCCTGCGATTACAATCAGGGTTCAGTCTGGTCGCAGCCCTTTGCCGCGTCGCGGGTTGCCGCACGCGGTTCGATCCTTGTCCGTCGTTTCGTCTCATGATCGACACGCCGCACTCCCTCTTGCAGCGGCTGAGGCGACCGGACGACGGCGCGGCGTGGGAGAAGT
Source organism: Planctomycetales bacterium (assembly GCA_044359065.1). Lineage (GTDB taxonomy): Bacteria > Planctomycetota > Planctomycetia > Planctomycetales > Planctomycetaceae > JAIXZD01. The sequence continues at coordinate 30,399 of JBIKMW010000018.1, forward strand.
TCGTCGCCCTTTACACCCCGCTCTTCGAGCGCTGGGCAAAGCGTTTGGGTCACAGCCAACACGACACCGCCGACCTGGTCCAGGAGACTTTGTTGGTCGTTGTGAAGGCACTCCCCGATTTCGAGCATCGCGGCCCCGGCAGTTTTCGGGCCTGGCTCCGCACGATTCTCAGGAACCGCTGGATCGACTGGGCGCGGAAGTCGACGCCGCTGGCCGGGTCGGGCCTGGCCGCGATTGCCGACCCGAATCCCGATGGCGTCCTCGTCTTCGAGGACGAGGAGTATCGGACCGAACTGGCCGAGCGCATGCTGCGGCTGATCCAGGACGAGTTCGAGCCGACGACCTGGCAGGCGTTCCTGATGTTCGCGGTCGGAGGCAAACCAGCCGCCGAAGTCGCATCCGAGCTGGGACTGTCAGCCAACGCGGTCTATCTGGGAAAAGCCCGCATCCTTCGACGTTTGCGGGAAGAACTGGGAGAGTTCTGGGATTGATCGGAAGGGGAGCGATCATGTCGCGGGACATGCGCCGGGGTGGCACAGGACTGGGCCGATCCGTTGAAGGACGCGGGTTCTCGTTCGGCGGAACACTCACGTTTTCCGCTACGAATACGGCCTCCGGGAGGTCCGTGCGATGACCCTCTGTCCCCGCGACGAAGAACTCCTCGATCTGGTCTCCGGGCGCGTCGGCCCGACCATGCTCGCCGTCGAGACACACTTCGAGTCCTGCACGGCTTGTCAGGCACGCATCTCGACGCTCGAACAGAAACCGGATTCCGTCGTTGTCGCACTCCGCAAGGTGGTCGACCGCGGCGCGGAGACGGTGGTGTCGATGGCGATCGCCGCGCAGGACGTCACCGCGCTGACCAGGACCGCTCCGCACATCGGCAAAAACATTCAGGAAGAACTTGCCGATCTGGCTCGGCACTGGGAACCCCCCGCCGGTCCTGGAGAAATCGGCCGCTTGGGTCGCTACATCCTGCGCGACCTGCTGGGGGCGGGTGGAATGGGGGTGGTGCTGCGTGCCGAAGACACCCTCCTGCATCGTCAGGTCGCCTTGAAGGTGGTTCGTCCGCGGCTCGTCGAATCCAGCGACGCCCGGTCACGGTTCCTCCGCGAGTCACAGGCGATGGCCGCGATGACCAGCGAGCACGTGATTCCCATCTACGACGGCGGCCAGCACGGCTCGCTGATGTACTACACGATGCCGCTTTTGTCGGGAGAACCGCTCGACGCCCTGATCCGGCGCGAACGAACAGTGGCCCCCGAACGGCTAAGGACGATCGCCCTCGACATCGCGAAAGGGCTGGCCGTCGTGCATGCGCGCGGCGTCGTGCATCGCGACCTGAAACCGTCGAACGTCTGGCTGGACGCCGACACGGGTCGCGCGCGGCTGCTCGATTTTGGTCTGGCCCGGTTGATGAACAACGAAGGTACCCAGATCACCTCCAGCGACATGATCGCCGGCACCCCCTCGTTCATGGCCCCCGAGCAGGCGCGGGGCCAACCGGTGACGCCCCAGAGCGACCTGTTCAGCCTCGGCTGCGTGTTATACGCGATGGCGACGGGGCAATCGCCCTTCAAAGGCCCGGACCTGCTCGCGGTGTTGTCGGCCCTGGCAAGCCTGACCCCCGCACCACTGCGAAACGTCAACCCGCAGGTTTCCCCGCGATTGTCGCGATTGGTCGAGGAACTGCTGGCGAAGGACCCCGAGCGCCGACCGGCGTCCGCGAACGAAGTGATCCGGCGGCTGACCGAACCGGACGCCGCGCCCTCCCCTTCGGCGGTGAGTTTCCCGCGCGGTGCGGTTGCGGGAGGGGTGTTGGCGGTGGTCGCCGGCTTTGCGAGCTGGTGGTTTTGGCCTCCCTCGAAGACCACGCCTCTGGATGGCGGTATCCCGACCGTGCGGGACACGGCACCGATCCCGACATCTCCGGCGACGGAAACCATTCCGTCGGCCGCCGCCGCGCCGTCAGCAACGAGCCCACCAGGCGAAGCCGCTCCCGGGAAAGTCGCCGAAAAGTCGTCCGCCAAGACCAGTGCCGCCGAGGACCCTCCCCCGCCTCCGGCACCACCCCCGGCCCCCGCCCCCTTGCCCTATTTCGCCGAGTCGTCGCGGTATGGTGTGGGGCAGCCGGTTACGTTCGCGACGTTTCCCAACCTGCGGGTCGAGCCCGCCGCCAATTACGTATCGCTGGGCCTTGAAGGGGAGGCCCGGACCACCATGCCCGTGTTCCGGAAAGTTCCGGTCGGCGGTTGGAACCACACCATCGCCTCCCGCGTGCGGGTCCGTGGCGGCGTGAACCTCTCTTTCTACGTCCGCATGCAGCCGCGGCCTGGCGCGGCCTGGTTCGACCGGGACTTCGCGGAACTCAAACTCAAACCGGACGGTGGCTGGTTTCTCGACCGCACCTTCAACAGTGCCACAGAACAGGTCAAGCAGCGTCTGGCGGGGGGCACCACGTCCGATCCGGAAATCCCCATCGGCGAACGCTGGGTCGATGTGGAACTGCAAGGGTTGGGCGATCGTTTACGTGTGCTGGCCGATGGACAACTCCTGGCGGATGTGGCCGATCCGGTTCCCGCCCCCACTGGTCCGGTCGTCCATCCGTTCGTCGCCGAGTTCAAATACGACGCCAACTCCTCCCCCCCCGACGCTCGACCCGAAATGGACGTGGCGAACCTCGAAGTTCGTGACGATACTTGGACTCCCGGCCCGGGTTGGATGGAAGTCGCCCGCGATTCGCACGCGGTCGTTCCCGAACTTGTCAGCGACTTCAACGTTCCGAACCAATTCCGCCGTAGGTCCGCCAATGGACTGTTGACTCTCGAGTCCTTCCCCACGACTCCCCAACATTCGATCCTGCTGGCCATGACCCGCGTCCCGCATCCCCGGTTGGCGGTGTCGTGCCGCGTCCGGACGAACCCGGGCAGTTCCCTGACTTGGATGGTCCGCAATCGGGTGACATCCGACAACGACCCGTGGGTGTGGGACCACTTCACCATGGAGATCGACCCTCTGGGGCGCTGGCTCGTGAACCGTTCGGTCGACCGCGCCGCCACTCTGCCGAAGCACTTGATCCCGCTCGGTTCCGGGCAGTGCCGCGCGGCTCACGACGACCAATGGCACAACGCGGAGATTGTCGCCGACACCCGGCGCTTCATGATGCGGTGGGACGGCGAGGTCCTCTTCGACCTGACCGATCCCCATCCGCCACGAATCGACGCCGCCCACCGCTACGATGTGCGACTCATGAGCCTGCAGTTTCCCGGCCGCCAGGGCCGCATCGAACTCGACGAGTGGCGTGTCTGGTCGCAGCCGTTCGAAGCGGAATGAGAGCCTGCCCGAAAACCCGGTTGCGCCTGTTGAGAAACCCTTTGAGTGCTCGGTTTGGCGACTGCTTCAGAGGGTTTTCGGAGACGTTTTACCGCCACGGGAAAGGTGCAGGAGGTCGGGGGCGTGGCAGATGATTCTCCCGCAGGACGGTGACCTGCCCCCATTTTCTGTACCAGGGGTCATGAGAGTTCGGGTTGGGCAAGACCGTGGTGCCGCTTCTCGACAACACTGGGGGAGCGAGGTTTTGAACACGGCCGCTTGCACAGCTTCCGCCACTGTTTTTGCAGTCTCAGCGCAAATCATGGTGTTGCTGAGTGGGTTTTGATGGCTTGGCTCGGACACGCTGATGCGGAGATGGTGAGAAGGGATTACCACCTTCGCGACGAGGAGTCTCAGCGCCAGATGGATCGGCTGTCGATCCCGGCTGGGGAGGACGCCAACACTTTGGCGTCCTGATTGAGAAGAGTTGGAAACCAGATCGGGTCGAGCATACTGAAGGCGCGGTCGGTGAAGCGATCGACCTCAAGCTGCCGGCGCAATTGGCACCGTCATGACACAAAGCGAGTGCGCCAACACCCGTGACCCCGTAAGTCATCATAGAGAAATGAGTTGCGGGACCAGGCGACGCAGTGCGAAGGATCCGAGGTTCGCACCCTCCTCTGTCGGCCGGGGCCGCAGTCAGCCCACGATGTCGGAGATCACTTTCGCCCCTTCGACTCCCGACAAGCGGGCGTCGAGGCCCTGGAATTTCACACTGAACGCGTCGTGGCGGATCCCCAGTTGATGGAGCATCGTCGCGTGCAGGTCGTGAACGGTCGTGGGTTTCTCGACCGCCGCGTAACCCAGGTCGTCCGACGCACCGTGGACGATCCCCCCCTTGATACCGCCACCGGCCAGCCACACCGTCATCGCCTTGTTGTGGTGGTCGCGGCCACTGCCCCCCTGGGACATGGGCGTGCGGCTGAACTCACCGGCCCACACGATCAACGTTTCGTGCAACATTCCGCGGCGCTTGAGATCGGCGATCAAACCCATGCAGGCCTGGTCGATCTCTTCCGCCTTGAGGGCCACCCCCTCTTTCACTCCGCCGTGGTGATCCCAGTCCTTGTGATAGAGTTGGACGAACCGCACACCCCGCTCAGCCAACCGTCGCGCCAGCAGGCAATTCGACGCGAACGAGCCGTCCCCCGGCTTGCAGCCGTAAAGGTCAAACGTCTCCTTCGTCTCCCCCGCAACATCGATCAATTCGGGGACGCCCGCCTGCATTTTGAACGCCATTTCGTACTGTGCGATCCGCGTGGCGATTTCCGGGTCGTGCACCACCGCCTCCCGTTTGCGGTTCAAATCGGAAATCGCGGCGACATCGACTCCCTGCCCGTCGCGCGAGACACCCGCCGGGTTCGTGAGGTACAGCACCGGGTCCCCCTTGCCGCGCAACTGCACCCCCTGGTGCTTGCTGGGCAGGAATCCGCTGCTCCACTGACGGGCGGCGATTGGCTGGTTCTGTCCGCCACGTCCCAGCGAGGTCAACACGACGAAACCCGGGAGGTCCTCGGCTTCGCTCCCCAGGCCGTAGGTCACCCACGAGCCCATGCTCGGGCGGCCGGCGATCTGCGACCCGGTGTTCATAAACATGTGGGCGGGGTCGTGATTGATCGCGTCCGTCGTCATCGAGCGGATCAGGCAGATATCATCGATAACCGAGCCGATTTTCGGGAAGATCGAACAGATTTCGATGCCGTTGGCCCCGTACTTGGCGAACGGATGCTGCGGGCCGAAGCAGACGAGTTTTTGCCCCTGAAGCTGGGCGATCTGCTGCCCTTTGGTCAGGCTTTCGGGCATCGGCTGCCCGTGCATTTCGACGAGCTTGGGTTTGGGGTCGAACGTCTCCAGGTGGGACGGGCCGCCGGCCATCGACAGCCAGATCACCCGCTTGGCCTTCTGCGGCAGGGGCAAGGTCCCGAGCACGCCCGGTTGCGGAGCGGCCAGGACGCTTCGCCCGGACGCGAGCGTCGCCAAAGCGACCGCTCCCGCGCCGTGCGCGGTGCGCCCGAGAAACGCACGTCGCTTGAGCAATGCCGAGACTTCACCCGCTTCGGTCCATACCGCCATGATTCGGCTCTCCAACCCGTCCTCACGGGCGATGCCGCCACGCGGCGACCGTCGCTCCGACCGGACGACAGCAGTTTACCACGTGATCGCGACGGTCGTCACCCGGACGAACCACCGCGATCCGCCGCAAACCGTTACTCGGCGCCGGGATCGCTATTCGGCGCCGGTTTCCACAGTGACCGCCATCACCACCGGGGCCGTGTTGTCCGGACCTTTCACCAGCTCCAGCTCCTTGATCGGATCGCGCCGCTTCGGCTCGACCGACAGGTACCGCAGTTGTTGACCGCGAACCGCGAACGCGAATTTCGAACCCGGCACATCGACCCGCCGGATGTAGTCCGCGAAGTGTTCGCCGTTGACAAGGTCGTGGTCCTCGATCTTCCCGTCGGCGTACTTGATCCGCACGGTCATCGACACCGTCCCTTTCTCGCTGGCGGGATAGCTCCATCCTCCCACGCCGCTCAGCAGGTGGAGCTTCGTCGCCATGGTCGCGCACGGGATCGTCACCGATTTGGGCATCGTCGGCGGAATCTTGCCGTTCGGACCGTACAACAGGACACCGTTGGGGACCGTCCCCCCGCGCGGATCGACCAGTTGGAACGGCACCCCCTCGAACGTTTTCGGCGACCAATCGGAGAAGATCAACCGCTCCACTTCGCTCTCGGAGGCGTAGAACATTCCCTTGGTGGTGACGACCGTCGCCGCCTTGTCGAGCGGCAACGGCACGAACCGCCCTTTCTTCGTGAGGAACTCAAGCAGGTCGGCCAGGTCGGACGGCGACGCCTGTTTCTCGAACCCTTCCGGCATGAGCGATTTCGTCGTCGCGACGAGTTCCTCGATGTCGTCCCGTTGAAGGGCCATCCGCTTTCCTTCGGTGTCGACGAGTTCGACCGTCGTCTTCGTCTCGGACGCGAGCATGCCGCTCAGGATGCGGCCGTCGGTCAACTCCGCCGTGTACAGCCGGAAGTTCCCTTCGACCGAGCGGTTCGGATCGAGGATGTGGACGAGCAGTTCCTCCTTGGGATGCACGGCCATGCCGGTCAGGTCGGGACCGACGCGCTGTCCTTCGGAGCCATGCACGTGGCACTTCGAGCACTGTTTGAGGAACACCTGCTTGCCGTTGTCCGCGCGGCCCGTTCCCAGCGCGACGGCATGCAGTTCGTCGATGACCTTTTGGCGGTCGGCGCTGGGCAACCCGCCACCCTTGGCGAGGAGTGCTTTGGCCCGGTCGGCGAGTTTTTTATCCGGGTGCGCGGCGAGGGCTTGCTTCTGGTCGAGGGCCAAATCCCCGAGCGGCAGCGTCCCCTTCTCGACCGCTTCGAGTAGCGAACCGGACCAATCGGCACGGGTGAGCAACACTCGCAGCGCCATCGATTTGGCGACGGGGGTGAGCGTCACCGCCGATTCCGCGAGCGACTTGCCACCGGCGGGGCTGGTGCTTCCCGCGAGCGCGTCCAGCAACCCCTTCACCAGATCGGGCGACGCTTTGGACGTGATCTGCTTGACGATCGCGACGGCCGCGTCGTCGGACGCGGGTTGGAACTCGACGAGTTGCCGAGCGACGGCGATCCGGTCGGCGTCCGTCCCCTTCCCGTCTGCGAGCGTTGTTCTCAGACCGGCGACGATCGTTCCGGCGTAGACTTCCAAGGCGTCGACCTTCCACCGACCGGCCAACGAAATCAGTTGGCTCTTCGACGCGGACGGCGCTTTCTCGAACAGCGCGACAAGGGCTTTGGCCTCGTCCTCCGCGAGCGCCAACGGGGTGTCCTTTGGCCAGCCCTTTGCAAGGCCGCCGACGATCGGCGCGATCACGTCCGCCGGTCGATCCTTGAGGACCGCGATCAACCCCTTGACCGTCTCGGCGTCGGCGGAGCGACCGACATGCTCGGCCACGATCGCGATCCGTCCCGCCGCCGGGCCGTCCGCGGATTTCACATGTGTGAGGAACCCCCCCGCATGGGTCGCCGCCGCCGCGACGAACGCGTCCCCCAGCCAGCGGTCGGATTGGACGGCGTCGTCCTCGGTCAAGGTCGCGAGGGCCGTCCCCGCGTCCGGGCACGGTTTGCAATCGGCCAGCGCGAGCAGGCCCGCCAAGCGTGTTTGCGGGTCCTTCTCGGCCAACACGGCCTCATTCACCAGCCGCATTTCCACCGATTTACACGCCACGAAAGGGCCGGCCACGATCGCCCGCAGCGCCGCCCTCCGAACGGCCGCCGAGGGATTCTTGAGTCCCGTTCCGGCGATCGACAGGACCTTCGTTCCAGCCTCTCCGTCGGCGTAGGCGGACAGCACCCCTAGCGCATGCGTCGCGGCCACGTTCAGCCCGATCTCGTCGGGTATCGAATTCTCGACCAGTTGCCGCAAGGCAGACACGACCGAGGCGTCACCCCGTTCGATCAGGAGTCGCTGCGCGTGTCGCCGCCAGAACAGGTTGTCGCTCCCCAGCGCGGCGACCAGTGTTTTCTCGTCGGCCCCCGCGAGCTTCGGCCACGCGGAAGGTCGGCCCCCTTCGGCGACGATCCGATACACCCGCCCGTGCTTGGTGTCGCGCAGGTCGGTTTCGTAGGCGTTTCCCTTGCCGGTCGAGAACCCGACCGGCGTCGGATTATGCTGCACGATGATGTTGTACCAGTCGATGACCCACAATTGGCCGTCGGGGCCAACCTCGGCCATGATCGGCGCGGCCCATTCGTCGTCGCTCGCGAGGATGTTCCAGGAATTCTTCGAGCGGTAGTCGGCCCCGGTCGGCGAGAGGATGAACGTCGCCACCAGGTGCCCCGTCGGCTCCGTCACGAACGCCGCGCGATTCCAATACTCCTTCGGCCATGTCCGCGCGGTGTACAGGGCGTGCCCGGCGGCGGCGGTGAATCCTCCGTGCCAGTCGACCTGTCGGACATTGTCGGTGACGGGCTCGAATTTGTTGCTTTCGGCGATTCCCCCCAGCACCGAAGACGACCACCCCTTGACCCGCTCGTAGTAGCGGTTCGGGATCGGCAGGTAGACGCTGGGATTTCCGTTGGCCGTGCTGCCAAACAGCGTGCCGTCCTCGCTGAAGCCGACGCCCCAACTGTTGTTGTTCGTGTTGCGGAGGAACTCGAAGCGGGTCACATCCGGAGTGCCGTCGGCCCCCTTCGTCAACCGGAAGCGATAGAAACCGGTCCGGAACGACTGCTTCTCGCCCGCGATCGTTCCCTCGAAGCCCGCGTAACCGACCATCCCGTAGTACCAGCCATCCGGGCCGTACACGAGGTTGCTCGGACCCGCGTGCGTGTCGTTCGTGGCCCAACCGGTGAACAGCACTTTACGCACATCGGCCACGTCGTCGCCGTTGGTGTCCTTGAGGAACAGCGTGTGCGGCGCCTGGTGAACGATCATCCCCCCGAACGCGGGGGCCAGGCTTGTGGGGATGCTGAGCTTCTCGGCGAAGACGGTCGACGAATCGAGTTGGCCGTCGCCGTCCTTGTCGACGCACACGCGGATCCGGTCGCGGCCCTCCCCCTCCTTTTGCAATTGGTTCGGGTAGTCGACCGTCTCGGCGAGCCACAACCGCCCACGCTCGTCCCAGGTCATGGCGAGCGGCTTGCCGATTTTCGGCTCGGTGGCGAACGTTTCGACCCGGAACCCGACCGGCGTCGTGTAGTGCTTGACCGATTCCTCGGCGGGGAGCGGCAACTGCATGCGGGTGATGACATCGCCTTGCGCTCCCCATTTCTGGCCGGACAAGTAGTTCGGCAGCTTCGCCGCACCGAAGGTGAACGGCTTTACGTCTTTGGGGATCGGCGTCATCTCGGGACGGTCGCGAAACGTCGGCACGACCGACGGATCGTTACCGGTGGCCCAGCGGATCCCCCGTTCGACGAGGTTCGTGAAACCCGGGTTCGTCCAGGTCCGCGCGTCGTGACCCCAGGCCGTGTAGAACACGCGGCCTTTCCCGTGCGTGCGGACCCACGTCCACGGTTCCTTCGAGTCCCCTTCAATTCGGAATTCGAGGATCGTCCGATCCTTCTCGTTGTGCAGATGGTGGACGTAGGTTTCGTCCCAACTTTCGAAGCCTTCGTACCCTTTCGTGATCGGATGGTCCTTGACCGCCGGAGTCACGCGGAACACGCCGGTTCCGTGTTTTTGGAACTGCGCCCCCATGAGGGCGACGCACGCCTTCGAGTTGCGGAAGCAGAACGACGCGCAGTGCAGCGGGATGAATCCCTTGCCGGACGCGACGTATTCGAGCAGAGCCCGCTCCTGGTCGGAGCCGATCTCGTCGATGTTCGCATACAGGACCAAGCCCGCGTGCTTCCCCAACGTGTCGGGGTTCAGGTCCGACAGCGCCTCGGTGTAAACAAGGTCGATTCCCCGTGCGGCCAGCACCGGCGCGAGTTCCTTGAACCGCGCCGCCGGTTGATGGTGCCCCTTGTCCCCCAGGAACAGAAGCGACAACCGCTCCGCCGCCGCCGCAGGGAGGGAACCGATCACCATCAGCGCGACACACAACCAACCGGCGCGAATCATCGATGTCATCCTCTCGAAAACTCCGCGTGATCCAACTCTGTCGGTCCGGACCACCGTTTGATCACAGCCCGCGCCACGACCCGCACGGGGTTGCGGCGCGGGGAACGCCTTCCAGCCGTCCGATCAGAAGTCGGAAGTCGTCTCGCCCCCCCGCGCGGTCGAGACGTTTCGCCACACCCCCAGATCGACATTCTCGCCCACGAACCGAACCGTTCCGTCACCCATCGCCGCGTGGACCCCGCCGGTGTGCTTGCTGCGGGCCGCGAACGACTGGTTCAGCATGTCGCTGTCGGCGCTTCCCAGCAGGTTGCAACAGGAGATCCCGTTGAGGTTGGCCACCGCGGGACACAACCGCGCGACATCGTCGCACGACCGCGAATTCGGCGTCAGAAACGCATTGAACGTTTGGCCTCCGACGGCGATCTGAGTTTCGGCGATCGGTCCGCCCCAACCCGGATCGGTCGTGCTGGCAATGATTTCCCCCATCAGGAGGGTGGTACTCAAACCGTCGGTGATTTCACCGAACTTGGAACTGCGGCGAAAACTGAACGGCGCGCCGCCGAAGGTCACGCCCGCCTTGGTTCCCTGACCATAGTTCGTGTTGCCGAAGTTGACCGAATAGTTGCCGCGCCACCGCGACCACGTGGCCGAACCCCACTCGTTCGGCTTTTGACCGGTCGTCGGGCACTCGAACACCGGCACTTTCGTGTTCCGGGCGGCCTGGTTGACCGCGTCGCTGAACCGCACGCTGAAATTGATCCGGTTGTAGGCGGGGGCTTGATCGATGTACGGCAGGACGAACCCCCACCAACCATGATCGTCGTACCACCGCCCCGTCGGCCCCCGCCCCGTGTTCGGTTCGGCCGAGGGGTCCCCCACCCACACAATCGCCGCCGGAGGCAATTGGTTGAAATTGTCGTGGTAGTTGTGCATCGCCAGCGCCAATTGCTTGAGACTGTTCTTGCACTGGCTGCGGCGGGCCGCCTCTCGCGCCTGTTGTACGGCGGGCAAGAGCAGGGCGATGAGGATCGCGATGATCGCGATCACGACGAGAAGTTCGATCAGCGTGAATCCGCGTGAGCGCTGCGGACGCGACATGTACGACCTCCATTACATTTGAAAAACCAAGATACCCCAGGAGAGTTTCCCACAGAAAGAACATCTGCAGGAGAAAAGACTTACGGTCAACACCTCTTCAACTCTACCGACCGGTCATTTTGATGTGAGTGCGAAATCCCGTGTTTCGTCAGCGGTCACCTGGATTTGCTCTCCGCCTCGGTGTTTCTGGGGAACGATGTTCACGACTTTGGGGAACGGCTGACTGGTGCTCGTGTCCATCTCGCCCGTTTCCTTGACGATGCTGAACATCACCCGCACGGAACCCCGCGGCACGTCCTTCGCGGTGTATTTGCCGTCGACGATCTCGGCGCTCGTGGGGAGGGCTTGTCCCCCGCCGTCGGGCATGAATTGCAGTTGCCCGGTCTTTACCGGCGTGCCGTCGATCGTGACCGACCCTGTCAACTTCGAGGTCGGCTGACCGTTCCCCTTGGGACCACCGCCGCAACCGATTGCCGCAAGGCAAACGACCGCAAGGCAGTTCGTCACGACTAAACGCCAAAGGATCGAACACCGAAACGAATTGGCCGAGCACCGGTCCATTCGCAAGTCTCCAGTTGAGATCTCGATTCAAAGCCCCCCGAGGCAACGCACTGGGGCAAAATCGCACCGGGAACGAACACGACTCACTTCAGCGTGAACGCCGGCAGCGGCACGATCTGCCCTCCCTTGAGGGCCGATTCATGAGCGCACAGGCCAACGCACGTCCAGTTCGCGCTGGTGCGGGCATTGGGGCGCGGATCGCGGTTCTCCAACAGGGCCGACACCATTTCATGAACCAGGTGCGGATGCGAGCCGCCGTGCCCTCCCCCCTGGATGAACGACAGGTGGTCGGCGTCCTGGATGGACTTGGTGAACTTGCGGATCGGTTCGGGCAGCCGATGCGCGAAGTCCGGCACCTCGATTTTGCTGGCGATTTCCGGCTCGGGCTTCTTCGCCGTGTGCAGCACGTGCGGTTCGTTTTCCACGAGGGTCCACTCGAAGCTTTGCTTCGTGCCGTACACGTCGAAGCTTTCGCGGTACTGGCGGGCGGTGTCGTACAGGCAACGCCAGATGTGGGCGACGAGGTCCGAATCCTTGATCTTGATGTGGCAGGTTTCGACCGCGAACTTGTTTCCCGACTTCTTCTGAATGTCCTCGCGAACGGTCCCCGAACCGAAACAGCTCACGTACTCGGCGAGGCCGTCGACGAGGCCCAGGCACGGGCTGACGACGTGCGTCGCGTAGTGCATGGGAATCATCCGCTCCCAATAGTCGGGCCAGCCGTCCATATCCTGCGGATGGGAGGCGGCGAGGTGCTGGATTTTGCCGAGTTCCCCTTTTTCGTACATCTCTTTGATGAACAGGAACTCGCGGGAATAGACGACCGTTTCTGCCATCATGTACTTCTTGCCAGTCGTCGCCACGAGGTCGCAAATCTGGTCGCATTCGGCGATCGTCGTGGCCATCGGGACGGTGCACATCACATGCTTGCCCGCCTTGAGGGCCTGCATCGACATCCACGCGTGGTCGTTGATCGGCGAATTGATGTGGACGAAGTCGACCTTGGGGTCGGCCAACACGTCCTCGTATTTCGTGTACCGGGTGCCGATCCCCAACCGGTCGCCCAGGGCGTTCAATTTGTCGGTGTTCCGCTGGCAAATCGCGTGGACATTCGCGTTCGGGTGGGCCTGGTAGATCGGAATGAATTCCGACCCGAAGCCCAATCCGACCATGGCGACATTGACGGTCTTTCCCGCGGACATCGACGAGCACTCCGGTGAACGAACGGCCTGTGGATCTTCGGCGACTTGCACGATGCGAGTTGTCGCTCGACGGGACCGACTCGACGCGGTGCGCGTGAATCGGACGATTGTGTGATATCCGAACGCGTCCCCGCGAACCATGAGATTTCTGCCACGCGAATTGAGTTTTTTCACCACCCACAAAGTATCCTCTCCTCGGGAATCCCCGAGCCACGACGTACCCGCTGTCGTTTCAACGCCGGTCGATTGAGAAATGTTTCCCGCACCGTCCGAATCCGCCCACTTCGATTTCGCGTCGCCGGTCCGGCCCCGGCGTCTGGCCGTCGCGCTCCTCGTAGAAACATCGAACGCCTACGCGCGGGGCATATTGGCGGGGGTCACCGACTTCATGCGCCGGCACGAAGCCTGGTCGATCACGCTTCCCGAACAGGGGCGCGGAGACGCTCCACCGGCGTGGCTGGCCCGCTGGAAGGGGGACGGCATCATCGCCCGCATCGAGACCGCCGCCATCGCCCGCGCGGTCATGGGGACCGGCATTCCCGTGGTGGACGTGAGCGCCGCTCGCGCCGTCCCCAGCCTCCCCTGGGTCGAGACCGACGACCGCGCCATTGCGCGGCTGGCCCTCGATCACTTTCTCCAGCGGGGCAACCGGCGCGTGGCGTTCTGCGGCGACTCCCGCTTCAACTGGTCGAAATGGCGGGAAACGGCGTTCGTCGAGTCGGCCCGACGTGCGGGAGTCGAAGTGGTCGTACTCGATGTCCGGCCAGCGCGGGGTCGCCGCGACGATGCCGACGTAAGGCGGCGGAAACTCCGCGATTGGGCAGGTTCGTTGCGGCGACCGACGGGTGTTTTTTGCGCATATGACATCCTCGCCCATCAGTTCCTCGATGTCTGCCGCGACGCGGGAATCTCCGTCCCGGAGGACGTGGCCGTGTTGGGGGTCGACAACGACGAACTGCTGTGCAACCTCTGCTCGCCGCCACTGTCGAGCGTCATCCCCGACCCCCGCCGGGCGGGGTACGAGGCGGCGGCGCTGCTATCCACGCTCATGTCGGGACGGAAGACCGGCGCAACCAGCGTGTTGGTCCCTCCCTTGGGGTTGGCGGCGCGGCAGTCCAGCGCCGCACTGGCGGTCGACGACCCGAAGATCGCGGCCGCCTGGCGATTCATTCGCGAGCGTGCCTGCGAAGGCATTCAGGTGGGAGAAGTGGTTCGAGCGGTCGGATTGTCGCGACGCGTCCTGGATCGACGGTTCCTCGAGCTGACCGGCCGCACGCCGCGAGAAGAGATCGCCCGCGAGAGGGTCGCGCGGATGCGACAGCTGCTGTCCGAGACCGACTTGACGATGGCGGAAATTGCTCTCCGCACGGGATTCGACCATGTCGAATATGCGACCGTGTTTTTTCAAAGGGAAACAGGTCAGGCTCCCGGAGCGTATCGTCGCGCCTCGGCCACCCGTTGACGACGGTGCCCTCAAAAATCCGGCAAGTCCTCCAACCACGCCAGCAGCACGCGGGCGGTCTTCGCGAGACTCGCCCCTGAACAGTTCGACGGCACGTCCCGCGCCGTGTGCCAATGGGGATAATCGAAGTCGATCAGGTCCGCCGTGGGAATCTTCGCGATTTCATTGAGGGGCAGATGGTCGTCTCGCACTTCGTGCCGGGGCCGGGGAACGAACTCCTTGACACCCGCCCGCTTCGCCGCCGCCCACACAGAGTCCACCACTCGCGGCGCGTACTTCACGCTGTTGATTTCCTGGTACACGGCCAGGTTCTTGTCGCCGATCATGTCGACCAGCACCCCGGCCACGTAGGTGACTTCCCGTTCGGTGGCTTTGGCGTACTCCTTGGCAAAGTGGGTCGAACCCAGGAAGAACTCGCCTTTGTTCCCGAAAATCAGCTCTTCGCCATCGAACAGCACGAAGTCGACGCCGTATTTGGGAGACAGCCCCTTCATATGGTGCGCGAGTTCCATGAGCAGCGCAACCCCGCTCGCGCCGTCGTTGGCACCGACAAACCGACCGGCGCGACGTTGCTCCGGGTCGGGATCGTTGTCGGGAAAGGGACGCGTGTCGTAGTGGCAGGCAATCAGCACCCGCTCTTTGGAGCGGGGCTGCCACGACACGATCACATTGTTCATCCGGACCGGGTTGCCGTTCAGCGGATGCGGCGCGTCGAAGGTCTGGTACCGCACCGCGCCACCGAGATTCGAGAAATGCTCGGAGACCTTCTGCAGTTGCTTGTCCATGCCGGGAGACCCACTCGGTCGCGGCCCGATACGGCAGATCTCCGAGAGGTAGCCGAACGCACGGCCACCGTCCGGCTCTGCCGCAGCCGCATCGACGGCCCCGCCGAGGATCAGCGACAGCAGCAGGAACACCGACAGTCTCACGATCCCGGCCTTCCGCCACCCGCGCCCGAGGCCGCTCCCGCCGGAGGCCCTGGCCGTTTCGGTGCTGGGCAACAATCGACCGGACAGACATCGTGGTTCGCCGGGAATTTCCCGATCGCCGGTTGTTCGACGCCCGCCACCCTTCCCCCGGCGATCCGCTCGAGGATCAGGTCGCGCACCATCCGCACAAAGTCCGGATGTGTCCCGACCGTTCCCGCCCGCGCCATTTCGATTCCGATCTCGTCGCATTTGAGTCGAGCCTCCTCGTCGAGGTCGTACAACACTTCCATGTGATCCGACAAAAACCCGACGGGGGCGACCACCACCTGTCTCGTCCCCCCTTCGGCCAACTGCGAGAGATGGTCGAGAATGTCCGGTTCCAGCCAAGGGTCCTCGGGACGGCCACTACGGGACTGATAGACCAATCGCCACTTCTCAGGCGCAACCCCCGCCCCCTCCGCCACCAAACGGCAAGTTTCCTCGAGTTGCTCGACGTATCGCGAAGTTCGCGCCATCGAGAGGGGCACGCTGTGGGCGGTGAACGCCACTTCCACCCCCGCACGGTCCGACCCCGACAGCGTCGCCATGGCATCGCGCACGCGGGCGACGTTCGCCGAGATGAACAGCGGATGGTTGAAGAACACGCGAATTTTTTCGATCCGCGGTGCGCCAGCCCCCACCGCATCGCAAGCGGAGTAACAGTTTTCGCGATATTGTCGGCAGCCCGAGTAACTCGAATACGCGCTCGTCACGAACACCGCCGCCCGCGTCAGACCTCGCGCGGTCATTTCGCGGACGGTGTCGGTCAGCAGCGGTTGCCAGTTGCGGTTGCCCCAAAAGACCGGCAGCGTACAGCCCGCCTCCCGCAGTTGTGGCTCGAGCGCGGCCAGCAGGTCGCGGCATTGCTGATTGATCGGGCTGACGCCGCCGAAGTGCTGATAGTGTTCGGCCACCTCGAGCATCCGTTCGCGCGGCACGTTACGGCCCCGGAGCACGTTCTCGAGAAACGGCATCACATCGTCCGGTCCTTCGGGACCGCCAAAGGAAACCAGCAAAATGGAATCGTACGGCGGAAGCGCCTCGCTGCTGTCGACCACGGAAACCCCGACGCGAAAAACCCGGAACCGCGCCACCCGCGCGGCGCACTTGGAATTGTAGCAATCGTGTCCGGGCCGACGAACTGCCCTTCGTCTCATCGCAAGCGGCGATGAACCGACAACCTTTTTCCGGCGTTGGTGTCCGCTGGGGATACTCGCACAGGGAAATCCCGTTCGACAAGCCGTCGTCACTCCACCGGATCGCGCCCATGTCCGTCATTCCGCACAGCGTTCGCGACGAAATCCTGGCGCGACTGGCCCGCATCGAGGAAGAGGAACGCGTTCGCATTCTGCTTGCGGTCGAGTCCGGAAGCCGCGCCTGGGGATTCGCGTCGGCGGATAGCGATTTCGACGTGCGCTTCGTCTACGCACGACAGAGCGATTGGTACTTCTCGATCGATGTCGAGAAGAAGCGGGACGTTCTGGAATTCGGCGTCGTGGACGAAATCGACCTCAATGGCTGGGATGTTCGCAAAGCGTTGCAACTGTTCCAGAAGTCGAATCCGGTGTTTGTCGAATGGCTGCAATCCCCCCTCGTTTACCTTGAGCAGGAGGGCTTCGCGAACGCGGCTCGGCAACTGATCCCGGACGTGCTTTCGCGGTCCGCCGCCACACACCATTACCGCAGCATGGTCAAAACCAATCGACCTTCGCCATCGCCGGAAGGTTTGGTGCGGACGAAGAAGTACTTTTACGCACTGCGCGCCGTGTTGGCCGTCCGTTGGTTGAAACGATTCGACACCGCCCCTCCGATGGAATTCGAACGACTTCTGGTGCTCCTCGACGACCAACCCGAGTTGCTCACAGCGATCCTCGAACTGCTGGAGAAAAAGCGATCCTCGCCCGAGTTGGGCTTGGGGCCTGCCGTGCCATTGTTCGACCAGTTTCTGGACGCCGAAATGGCCCGCACGGAAACCGTGGACGCCGCCGACTCACGACAGTCGGACGCCACTCCGCTGTTGAACGCGTTGTTTCGGCGCACGGTGACGGAAGCGTGGCCGACGTAACGAGCGATGCGGACGCGGGGGCCTCACGCCCCCGCGTCCCGCAGAATGAAGCCCGTCACGCAGCCCAGAACCCTGTACCGGTCCCGCAGACCTTTCGGCAGCGTGGCGAAGGCCCGCACCGTTCCCCGGCACTCCGGGCAGCCGCATCCGCACGACATCGTCCACCCGTCGGCGATGGTCGTCGAGTAATCGAACGTCAGCTCCTCGCCGGGGCCGATGTCGCGCAAAGCTCGCAATTGACGGTCGTCGAATACGCCGCAGTTGGGGCGGCACGAGTGGTTGACCAGACGCCCCGGTTCCACCAGGTCGAGGTACCTGTCCACGCCGATTTGCAGAGCGTCGGCCGCGTGCGGACCTTTCAACCGCACCACCGCCAAGGTCAGTTCTTCCCCAGCGAACTCGAGCACCGTCGCGCCTCGGTCGAAGCGGCGTGTGGCGAACAGCCCCTTCCCGAACGCGCACGGCCGGGATTCGAATCCCGCTTCGGGCCACGGGTTGGTCGGCGGATCGTGGGCAGCACGGGTCATGACGCGAGCATCGAAGAACTTGAGCGAAAATCGGGCGGAGAGGTCCATTGGAGCGAATCGTCGCGTATGGCGCAATCCGGGTTGGCTTTGCGGATATGGCTGATTGTCACGCCCCGCGATCGCCGATGAACAGAAATGGCTACCAGCGCCATCGCGTGCGCACACGATCGCCCCCCTTCTCGACCTTGGTTCGTCGATGTCCGCTCCACGGCCAACGCTCCGGACGCCGTACCGAGCGGATGGCGCGCTCCTCGCCGCCGTCCTCCCCTGGGCGTTGCTGGCGGGCGGACTCGCAGCGTCCCTGTCAGTTTTCGTGTGGCGTGAACGATCCGCATCGGCGGACCCGCTGTCGGAGTTCGGACGCGTCATACTTTACGAGACGCGGCGAGTTGCTCCCGATGCGGCCGGCGGTCTCGCCCATTCATCCGAGGCCGGCACGCCCGACCCCGCTGTGCGGTGGTTGGGCTGGTTGGCTGACGAACCGGTTTTTCCAGTCCCGCCGCCCGGTTACGAATGGGATGTCGTTCTGGGTTCGCTCGAGCCCGAACATGTCCGCACCGCCGTCGTCTGCGATCCGACCACCGCCTCCGCGACCGTGGACCCGCTCCGCGCTCCGGTCGTGACGCGACATCGAACCGCACCTGACCAAACCATTGCCAATCAACGCCGCACGCTCCGACCCGCCGCGGCTCCCTCCCGTGTCACCGACGTGTACCACCTGCCTGGGACGGACGGGGACCCGTCCCGGCCCGAAGGCTGGGTGAAAATCGTCGGACGTCCCTGGATGAGTGGCCGTCGGGTCCGCGTCGTCGTGGATACCGCGGTGCCCCGGTCGGTCCCGCACCCCGAATTGGCACGGACCATCGTCGAGGAACTGGAGCGCCGCATCGGTGTCGCCGCCGAGGAAGTGTGGCCGACCGTCGTCCCGTGGTCGGACGACGCGCCGCTGACGGTGCTGCTGACGCCGCATGTCTCGCTTGTGTCCCCCGCCCCGCCGGAAACAGGGGGCGGTCTGGCCGCGCGCTCGGGCTCCTCTCCCCCCTCGGGCTTGTTTCGTCCGGACGATTTGCGAACCGATCTCGCCCCGCCGTTTGGTTGCGGACGCGCGGTGATCTATCTCGACTCCAGCCTGCGTCCGGGACCGCACCTGTCCGCGGTGCTCGCCCACGAATTCACGCACTACGTGGCTTGCTCGGCCCGCCTCGCCACGACCGGGAGTGTGCGGCAGGACGACTGGCTCAACGAGGGCTTGGCGCACGTCGGAGAAACCCGTCTGGGGGGCGGGTTGGCCAATCTCGAACGTCGACTGGAGGCGTTCCGGGCCTCGTCCGCCGCCAGTCCGCTCGTGGTAACCGACGCTGTGGCGAGCGGTCGTTGGCGCGATCCCGGTTGCCGTGGCGCGGCCTTTTTGTTCACGAAGTGGTGCGCAGACGAGTACGGCCCCGGTTTCCTGCCTGATCTCTCCGCCGAACCCGCGCCGGGCACCGCAGGGGTGGCCCGCCTCATGGGGCGATCGTTCGATCGCGTGTTCGTCGAGTGGGGGGCGCACGTGGCGGCTGCCGGAGCACTGGCGAGTGGCGAGCCAGCGGGACCGATCCACCTCTCGGGGACCGCCCTTGCCCGCGTCAGACTGCGCAATCGCCCCCGACACGTGTGGCGATTCGGCGTTGACGAATCGCCACACCAACGGTCTACCGCGGACTCCACGAACGGCCCTGACACCACCGCTCGGGTGTTCCTCCTAGCACGCGTCGTTCGCGAACTTCCGGCGAACTGACGCCGCAAGCTCGCGTCCCTCGGCACGCCCGGCCATCAACGCGACGCAGCGGCTTTTTCTTCCTTCTTGGTGTCGTCTTTTTCGGCGGCCTTTTTGTCCGCGTCGACGGGAGTGTCTTTCAGTTTTCCCTCGACGAATTCGACCGCCTTGGCGAGTTGTTTGTCGACGAAGTCCGACTTGATCGGCTCCTTGGTGAGCACGTCCTTCTTGCGGCGGTGGTCGAGATACTTGGTCATCTCGTCCCCGGTGAACTTCACGTCGTAATCCTTGTCGGGCATCACACCCCATTCCTCGGTTTCGGCCGCTCCGGGGAAGCGGTGGATGTTCTTCCCGCTGGGGCGGTGGTAGCTGGCAGTCGTCAGCTTGAGCAGGCTTCGTCCGCTCTCAAGCTCGATGACGTTTTGCACACTGCCCTTACCCCACGTCCGTTCGCCAACGATCACCGCACGGCCATGGTCCTGGAGCGCCGCGCTCACGATCTCGCTGGCCGACGCGCTGTACCGATTCACCAAAATCGCCATCGGGAAGCCCGCGTACGTGTCGGCCTTTTTGGCGTTCCAGGTCTTCTCGGGGGTGTTCCTCCCCTTGGTGCTGACGATCTTCCCCTCTTCGAGGAACATGTCCGAAATCTCGGTCGCGGCCGTGAGCAGTCCACCCGGATTGAACCGCAGGTCGAGGATCAAGCCCTTCAGCCCCTGCTTGGAAATCTCTTCCATCGCCGTGCGCAACTCTTTCGTCGTGTCGCGGCTAAACGCGGTCAGACGGATGTAGGCGATCTTCTTCTCGGGATCGATGAAGTAGTTCCAGGTGTCGTCCCCCTTGTACGAATCTCCGAGGACCGTCGACACGTGGATAATCGCCCGCGTAACGGACAACTGCTCGACCTTGTTGCCCCCTTGATGCAAGATGCCGAGCTTCACAGCCTCGCCGGGCTTCCCCTTGAGGACTTTGACTGCCTGGTCGATCGTCATCCCCTCGGTCGATTTCCCTTCGACTTCCATGATGAGGTCGCCAGCCCGAATCCCCGCTTTATAGGCGGGCGTGCCGGGCAGCGGCGAAGTGACCTGCAACCGCCGGGAAGCGTCGTCGATGGTGACTTGAATGCCGATCCCGCCGAACTCCCCCTCGACCTGCGTTTGGAACCGCGAGGTTTCGTCGGGCGAGATGTAATTCGAGTACGGATCGAGTTCTTCGAGCATCCCGCGGACGGCCGATTCGACCAGCTTGCGGCGGTCGACATCCTTCACGTAGTTCCGCTCGATCTGCTCGAACGTGTCGGCCAGCACCTGCATCAGCTCGTAGTACTCGTCCTCTTTGGTGCGCGGTTTGGCCGCTTCGTCCTTCCCCTCGGCCTTCGCTTCGGGCTTGGCCTCTTGCGCCGCAAGGGGGTACGCCGGATATCCGGCACTCAACAACGCAACGCACACGCACCACGAACGGACGATCGACATACACGACTCCGCAGCCGACGGCATGGAAAACAAGTGGTCTCGCAAGGAGCGGCACACACGCTTCGGACGAACATCCACGCGATCGCCTTGGCGAACCGCGCTCTCGGCCAGACCGCCGACGATTGAGACGCTCGCGCCAACGTGCGCGTTCCACGAAGTTTACGAGCGCGACCACCGACCAACAAGAGGGACAATTCGTCCCTCCACGGCCATGTTCCGACCTCGGCTCGGTCTCAGCCGCCGCCGGAAACCAGCCGTGGTGCCGTCTCACTTCCCAACGCGGCGGTGAACGCCACCAAATCGCCCTCGGCGCGAGCCAACTCGCGGTACTTGTCCAGCCGTCCCGCCTGCAGGCAGAAATCCGCGAGCGAAAAACCAAATTGGTCGGCTCCCTCCGACAGATGGGTGACCGCCAACTCCACCGCTTCGTCTCCACGACCGGTTCGCTGCAACAAGTCGATCAGAGTGAGCGCCGCCAGTTTTGTGGAAGCGTCGTCCGCCGCGGAGGCCAATTTGTCGCGGAACCACCCCAACCCGTCGTCGACCCGCTCTCCCGCCAACACCCTGAGAAAATGCTGGTGTGCAGGGTAAAACTCGTCGAAAGGGGGTGAGCCGCCGTACTGGTACTGCGGCGCCAGCTTCGAGCCGTATTGCGCCAGTTGGATCGCGTCGGCGAGTTCGACATCTCCGGGGGACAGCGATCGCGCCATGCGCACGACCGAGTTCAAGTGCGAAACGTCGATGTGATAGTTGTCGTTGGAAAACAGCCAATCCCGGCCCGCGATCAATTCCCGCAGCGACTGACCCTGCGGCAGCATGGGCTGCCGTTTTCGCACCTCAACCTCAACGTTTTCCCGCAGGTCGCGATACAGCTTCCGGACCATCAGGGCCACGCACTGCCGCCGCGCCGACTCCGGCAACTCGCCCAGTTTCTGGTCGAGCGCGGTGATCGTGCTGCAGGTGCCGTGACCAGCCAGCATCATCGCCACCCCCTTGGCTGGAGCGACCCCCTGAAACAGCGCGATTTCCAGCACCTGCTCGTCGATCGGACCGTCGGTCGGCAGTTTCTCGATGGCGTCCGCCACCTTGCCCGGTTCGCGAATCGTCCGCAGGTACATGTACGCCTGAGAAATGTTTCCCTCCGCCAGAAACGCTTCTCCGGCGCGGCGGGCCGCTGCGACATACGCCTTTTCAAACTCGTCACGCATCCCTTCGGGCACGTCGTCGAACGAGGTTGGCCGCGTCAAAGGCAAACCCAGTCCGTGCTTGGCACGCAGGCAGAGCGCGTCGAACAGGCGATGGTGATCCTTGTCCTGTTCGATCGCCGCCACCAACCGGTCGATGGCCAACGCTACGCCTTGTTGCCGAAAGGTGCTCTCGATGAGGTCGAATGTCTCAGACTGCATGGACGATCCCGTCTCGGTGAAAAACTCGGCGAAGAATGTCGGCTGTCGGGATGGAGCCCGGCCATTGCCCGTTGATCAGCCCGTCTTTTCGGCGGGTGGCGGGGCTGGGTTTTGAGGAGTGGCAGGGGGCGCTGACGCGGGCGGGGTCGCGACCGGATCCGGTTCGATCTGGTCGTCCCGAAACGCGACTTCGATCAGCGTCGTCACTCCGCGGCCCGACTGTTTGTTGTGGCCTTTTCGGAAATGGACCCGCCAAATCAGGTCCCCCTTGAGCGTCTCCTCGTCCGTCTCCTCGGTGGCGAGGTACGTCTCCATCGATTCGTTCGGTGCCAATTCGCGTCCGCAGTTCTGATCGGCCAAATCCCAGGAGCCACTCAACGGGAGGTCGTACATGAGCACCCGGGGCCCGGCCTTGGTTTTGTTGGCGACCGAGCAGACGAAATTGTTCGCCCACAGCAGTCCGAAGTTCTTCGGATCAGGTTCGCGGTCGTAAACCAACTCCTTGTCGAAGGGGACAAACGGTTCGTCGCCGACGTTTTCCACCTTGAGCCGCAGTTTTAGCGCGGGGCCACTGGGCGGTTTGACCGATTTCTCGTCGGCGTCGTAGTGCGAAAACGCGATCGGACCGCGTCTCACCCCCAGCACCGTCAACCGGACATCCCCGTACCGCTCGGATTCGCCCACGCGCAGCGTGTGACGTTTCGGCATAGCGGCCTCGAACGGCACCCGAATCAGCGTGATTTTCGCGTTCTTGTCCGCTCCTCGCGGCTTGGGGGGGGCCTTGTCCGGCAAGCTTTCCAGCTGATGCACGGTCCACACCTGACGGTAAACCGTCCAGCCCAGATACAGCGTCGTGATCCCCAACGCGCTGGCCAGGCTCAAAGCGATGTGGAACCAGGCCTTGGGAACCATCTCGGCCTGCGGCGTCCGGGCGGGGGCTTCGTCGATTTTATCCGCGGCGGCGACTTCGTTGCCCGCCAACACTGAGCTCGCAGCCACCGCAGGGGGTGGCTTCGGTGCCGGTGGAGCGCCCAATGTGAAAAACGGGGCGGTCTCTTCCAATTGCCCGGGCGTTTGGGACCCAGGCGATGCCGGTCGATTGGGAGACAGTGTCGGCATCTCAACGTGAGACGAATTGTCGACTTGGGTTGTCGTCTCCATCCACGTTTGCGGGCCTGAAGGAGGCGCGGCAGACAGTTCCGGATTCGCACTCGCCGCCGCTTCAGCGAGACGACGGGCCGTCTCCGCGTGTGGAATGGCCTCCGTCGGCGGCTCGACCGGCTTCGGCTGCTGGTCCGGCAGCAAGTCCGTTGACGGGTCGTTGGCGTACGCCGAGGGAGACAGTGTTGGCATCGATGGCGCGAACGTCACGGATGCGGCAGGACCCGGATTTGCTTCGGCGAGTGGCCCGGAATGCGTCGGTTCGGGCGGCATGCCCTCTCCGACGAAATGCGGAACCTGCAAATGCCCGCCGCAATGGGGGCACGCGACGATGGCTCCCGGCTGGTCCGCGAGGAACACGCCGGAACAGGCTCCGCACTGCATTTCGATGGGCATGGAGAAACCGTCCGGTGGGAGACCTCACCCGCACTCCGCGGATTGTCGCCCGATTCCGCTTCGATCGGCGTCGAAGCGATGTCGAAATAGGGAGCCGACTCTCCGAGGCGGCCACGATCCACTGGAAAACGAGTCACGCGCCCTCGCGGAAACCCGACAACACCAACCAATTGATCTTCAGTGAGGTCAATGCGTTTCGCAAGTCCCCGTCGGGTCGATAAGGCAAACCTTCCACAACCACATCGGGAAAGCGACGGGCCAAATCCACCCGATTGTGCGCGACGGAAGGATCGTCAAACTCGACCCCCGCTCCACGTCGTGACTCCACCAACATCACGGCGGCCACGTTCAAACCCCTCGCCCGGGCCGCATCGACCGTCAGACGCGTGTGGTTGATCGTTCCCAGTCCCGCGCGGGCCACAACGACAAGTGGATAGCCAAACACCCCCGCCAGGTCCGCATTGTCCCGCGTCGGTGACACGGGGGACAACAAGCCGCCGGCCCCTTCCACAATCAACAACTCGCAGGCGTCCGTCCACGCTCGGGCACCCTCGATCAACAGCCGTTCATCGACACTTCTCCCTTCCACAAGCGCCGCATACGGCGGCGCCATCGGAGCGACAAACCGTTGCGGCGAGATTCGATTCCGCAAGTGATCGTCGATCGTCCCCATTTCCGCGCCGTGCAGCCCCTTTCCGTGGAATCCACCCAGCGCAACCGCCAATTTCTCGACATCGTCCCAACGTTCGGTGCCGTCCGCGCCGACGACACTGCCGCTCACCACAGGTTTGTAGGCTCCCGTGCGGACCCCCTGGGCACGCAGCGTCGCGACCAGCGCTGTTGCCACGGTGGTCTTGCCGATGCCAGTGTCGGTCCCGGTCACAAACAGTCCGCGCGGCGGTAACGACATGCGGTCTCTCGGTGTTGTTCAGACTCATCGAGGAAAGTTGATTGGCACGATGTCCCCAACGGGAGGAACCCGCCGCCTCGGTTGCGGGTCTCGACGGTTCCGACCATTCTGTCAGGTTCGTCCCGCCGGTTCGCCCCCTTGGGTGAGGCGACCGGGATCGGGACGCACGCGGGCGATCTTTGCAAGGGCGGAGAGATCGCGAAAGGTTCGTGGGATTCTTGCCATATCAGAATAGGCGAGTTGCCCCTTCAACCGATGGAATGTCCCCGCGAAGCCCATTTTCAACGACACACCACGGGGAACACATGGCCGGGAATCGCCGGGCGCTGCTCAGCGTCAGTGACAAGACGGGTTTGGCGGACTTTGCGCGCGGGTTGGTCGAACTCGGCTTTGAGCTGTTGTCCACGGGTGGTACGCGAAAGCACCTTGAGGCTGCCGGTTTGCCGGTGACGGACGTGGCCGCCTATACCGGCTTTCCCGAGATGATGGACGGTCGCGTCAAGACTTTGCATCCAAGGGTCCACGGAGGCCTGTTGGGGCGCCCAACGCTGCCCTCCGACATGGCTTCGATGAACGCGCACGGCATCACCCCCATCGAGTTGGTCGTCGTCAATCTGTACCCGTTCGAGGCGACCGTCGCCAAGCCAGGGTGTACGGTCGAGGAGGCGATCGAGAACATCGACATCGGCGGGCCGAGCATGGTCCGCTCCGCGTCGAAGAACCACGAACATGTCGCCATCGTGACCCGGTCCGACCAGTACGCCGAAGTGCTGGATGCCCTCCGTTCCGGTGGCACGACGCATGCTTTGCGTCGCCGGTTGGCGGGAGCGGCTTTTGAAATGACCGCCAGCTACGACCGCGCGATTGCCGACTACTTCGCCAAGCTGGAAGCGGCGGGCGAAACCTCCGCGACGGCTTGGCCCGAGCGCCTCTCGCTGTCGCTCGTGTGTCGCGAAAAACTGCGCTACGGAGAGAATCCCCACCAGGCGGGGGCTTTTTACGTGGAGACGGCCCCTCCGTCCGCCTCTTTGGCAGCGGCGATCCAAAAACACGGCAAGGAACTGTCGTACAACAACTTGCTCGACCTCGACGCCGCCCTGAATCTGGTTCGGGAGTTCGCTTCGCCGGCGGCTGTGATCCTCAAGCACAATAACCCGTGCGGCGCAGGAGAGGCGGCCACGCTGGCCGAAGCGTTCTCGCTCGCCTACGCGGGAGACCCGGTCAGCGCGTTCGGTTCGATCATCGGTTGCAACCGTCCGCTCGACGGGGCGACCGCCGAACAAATGTGTCTTCCGGACCGTTTCGTCGAAGCGATCATCGCTCCCGGCTTCACCGAGGAGGCACTGCTTCTTCTGACCACCAAACCCAAATGGAAAGCCAGCGTGCGGTTGCTGGAATGTCCCGGCTTGAATGACGTGCGGTCGCCGGGCTTCGAGTACCGGCGGGTCTCCGGCGGGTTGTTGACGCAAACGCTCGACGACCAACCGGACCCCGAGTCGGAGTGGAAGATTGTCACCAGCCGCGCTCCCACGGAGCAGGAATGGGCCGACCTTCGGTTTGCCTGGAAATTGGTCAAACATGTGAAGTCGAACGCCATCGTGTTCGCCAAGGGGGGGATGCTCCTGGGAGCCGGTGCGGGACAGATGAGCCGGGTCGATTCCGTCCGCATCGCGGTCGAGAAATCCCAGGGAAAGAGCGAGGGAGCGGTCGTGGCGTCGGACGCCTTTTTCCCGTTCCGGGACGGGCTCGACCTCGCCGCGAAGGCAGGAGTGAAGGCGGCCATTCAACCTGGAGGCAGCCGCAACGACGCCGAAGTGATCCTGGCCTGCGAGGAGCATGGTGTGGCGATGGTCTTCACCGGGCGACGTCATTTCCGACATTAGACAAGGCCGACACCAGGAAGCCTGGCGACATTGTGGAGCACGCTTCCCGCGAATGCTCCGATCCGTAACTTCCCGTTCGCGGGGTCCATCATGCGGTTGTCCACAACACTCTTCGCGATGGCGTGCTTGACCGCCTTGGCGCTCCCGTCATTTGCCGCCGACGGCCCGGTCGCTCGGCTTGCGCCGGACAAGTCCCCACACGACAAGCCCGGTTACGACAAGGTCGCCGCGCCGTTTCTCGCCAAGTATTGCGGCAAATGTCATGCGGGTGGAAAACTCGAAGGGGAGTTCTCCGTCGAGGCGGCAAAGCTGGTGAACGACTTCTCCGATCCGGCGGCCAAGGCCCGCTGGAACGAAGTCGTCAACGTCCTCAATTCCCACGAAATGCCCCCCGAGGACGCCCGCCAACCGAAGCCGGAAGAGACAGCCGCGTTTGTCGACTGGATCACGGCCCAGGCGGTCCGCGCGGAGTTGTCCAACCGCGAGCGGGGAGTGGTGTTGCGGCGACTCAACCGAGCCGAGTACCGCAACACGATCCGTGATTTGCTGTCGCTCGACTTCGATGTCTCGGGGTTCCCGCAAGATCCCCCCGCCGGGGGTTTCGACAACAACGGCGGAGCGCTGTCGCTCTCCCCGCTGCACATCGAGATGTACGTCGCCGCCGCGCAGCAGATTCTCGACCGGGCGCTCGTCGAAGGAGACAAGCCCGACAGCATCAAATGGCGGTTCGACCCGAAGGTCGGCCCCGCAGATCGGGTCCGCCTGCGCATCGACGCCAGGAACAACCCGCTGGTGAACGGCAACAACAATCAGGAAGAGGGGGACTGGGTCGTTGTCCACCACAACAGTTGGGACAAAGGGGTTGGTGCCCGCGATTTCCGCGTCCCGACGGCGGGGGATTACATCATTCGAGCCCGCCTGGCGGGTCGGGTTCCCAAGCGGGCAGAGGTCGTCGCCGCCGCAGAAGTCGGCCTGGCACGTCGCCGTGACGAGCAAGATGCCAGTAACCCGAAGGGTAAGAAGTGGACACAGGAAGCGTATGCTCGCGACCTGCGGCACTTTGAAACCGACCGCATGTACGACTACGGCCCTCCGCGGGCCAAACTCGTCCTGCAATTGGGGCCGCAGCCGAAGACCATCGCCGAATTCGACGTGACGGCCGGACCCGACAAGGGGGAAATCGTCGAGTTTCGCACGCGGTTTTCGACAGAGACGGCCGGGATCGGATTCGAGTACGCCTACTCCATTCCACGCGTGCTTGAGAACTTCTGGATGCAGACGCATGACAAATTCGCCCGCCCCGAATTGATGATCGATTGGTTCGAGGTGGAGGGACCGGTGTACGAATCGTGGCCCCCTCCGGCCCATCGGGCGATTCTGGGGGAGGGACCGAACACGAACGAGGGGGAACCCGCCTACGCGCGGCGTGTGGTCGAGCGGTTCATGGAACGTGCGTTCCGTCGTCCGGTCGCCAAGGAAGAGGTCGACGCCAAGCTCAAGCTCTACACGGCGGTTCGTCGCGAGAAGCCATTCGTCGAAGCGATCAAAGTGCCGCTGGTGGCGACCTTGGCGTCTCCCCACTTTCTGTTCCTGGTCGAGACGGCGGACTCCGCCCCGGTCTCGGCGTCGACGAAACCAGCCCCCTCGAAATCGTCCTCGGGAAGCCTCAAGGCTGCGGGATCGAAGACCGCGAAGCCGAGTTCGCCCTCTGTCGACAGCAATTCGGCGCACGCCGCTCGAAGCTTGGGTGGCCACGAACTTGCCAGCCGACTGTCGTACTTCCTCTGGTCCGCCCCGCCCGACGACGAATTGCTCGAATTGGCGAAGTCGGGCAAGTTGACCGACTCCACGGTGCGGGAGACGCAAGTCGACCGGATGCTCAAGCATCCCAAATCGGACGCCCTCGTTGTCAATTTCGTGGGCCAATGGCTCAACCTGCGAGACGTGGGAGCAAATCCTCCCGCGGAGGATCTCTACCCCCAATACGACCGCCACCTCGAAACCTCCATGGTCCGCGAATCCGAGGGCTATTTTCGCGAATTCCTCGACCATGACCTCGACGCCCGCCACATGATTCGTTCGGACTTCGTCACCATCAACGAGCGTTTGGCCCGGTACTACGGGATTCCCGACGTGCGCGGGGACGAAATCCGCCGCGTTCCCGTCCCCGAGGGGGTTCTGCGGGGGGGGATCGTCACACAAGCGTCGATCCTGACGATCACCTCGAACGGGACCCGGACATCCCCTGTCAAACGGGGGACGTGGGTTCTCAAAACACTGCTGGGCATCGATCCAGGTTTGCCCGTGGCCAACGCCGGGGAGATCGCCCCCAAGGTTCCCGGGATCGACAAAGCCACGGTTCGCAAACGGCTGGAGATTCACCGGGAATTGCCGCAATGTGCCCGTTGCCACAACAAGATCGACCCGCTCGGATTCGCGCTCGAAAACTACAACGCCGCGGGCGAATACCGCTTGCGGGAGGGCTTCGGTTACAAGGGGCGCGTCGAGCGGGACGATCCGTTGATCGACGCCTCCTCGAAGATGCCCGACGGAGAGGCGATCGACGGTGTCGCCGGATTGCAAGCCGCGATGCTCCGCAAAGACGACTTGTTCCTGACGGCCCTCGCGTCGAAACTGATGACCTACGCGTGCGGCCGCGAGTTGGGATTGGCCGATCAACCGGCGGTTAAGCAAGCGGTCGCACGGATGCGGAAAGACAAACACACGCTGCGTGCACTGGTGAAGGCCATCGTTGTCAGCGAACCGTTTTCCATGAAGTGACAGAGCGAAGATGTCCAGCCGTGTGCCACTGTTGGCTTGTCCAGCAGTGCGAATGCGGAACAGACAACGAATTCACCCCAACTGTTTGGCGCAGCCCGATCACTTTATCTTGCCCCGGTGTCTCATGCCAATCGCCGCCGACAAACGTCTCTCGCGTCGTCACCTGTTGCGCGGGGCCGGAGCCGCGCTCGCATTGCCGCTTCTCGACGCGATGATCCCTCCCGCGTGGGGCGCGCCGTCCACCTTCACCGCGTGGAAGAAATCGACGGTCGTTCAACCCCGGTTGCTCTGCTGTTACGTCCCGAACGGCGTGAACATCCTGGAATGGATGCCGACGGGTAGCGGAGCCGACTACACGCTCTCGCCGACCCTGAAAACTCTCGAAGCGCACAAAGCAGATTTCAGCGTACTGACGGGGTTGGGGCACCCCGCGTCGCAGGGAGGGCACTCGGGGGCCGACACCTGGCTGACAGCCGCCAACCTCAAAGCGAAACCGGGAGCCGATTACACGAACAGCATGTCGGTTGACCAACTCGTCGCCGCCAAACTCGGCGTGGACACCCGCTTCCCGTCGCTGCAGTTGGGCGACATGTCGGGGACCGGCGGCGCCGGCCACAGCCACACATTGTCGTTCGACATCAACGGGACGCCGTTGCCGTCCGAGAATTCTCCACGCCGGTTGTTCGACCGGCTGTTCGTTCCCGAAACGGCCGGCGACCGGTCGGCGGCCATCCAGCGGTACGAGGAACGGCGGTCGATTCTCGACGACGTGGCGAGCGAAGCGAAGTCGCTCGACAAGAAGCTGGGGGCGGGTGACAAGCGGAAGCTCGACGAATACCTGTCGAGCGTCCGGGAAACCGAGAAGCAGGTCACCCGCATGCGGTCGTGGGTCGACAAACCGAAGTCCGAGGTCAAGGAAGCCGGCTTACAACTCGGGAGCCGACCGATGGACGGCCACGACCGCCCGATGTGGTTGGACGTGATGCTGGAATTGACGTATCTCTCGTTCATCACCGACACCACACGTGTGGTGTCGTTTGAGTGGTCGCGCGAGGCTGGCGGCTTCGGGGGCGGGGGCGAAAACCATCACGAGTTGTCGCACCACGGCGGAGACGCGGGGATGCTCGGCAAGCTCGCAGCAATCGACCGTTTCCATCTGTCCAAGCTCGGGCGGTTCCTGACGATGCTGAAAGAGACATCCGAAGGAGAAGGGCCTATGCTCAACCGCACGGTTGTCCTCTACGGCAGCGGCATGAACTCCGGCAAGGGGGGCGAGCACTCCCCGAAGAACCTGCCGACGCTCGTCGCCGGGGGACGCGGTTTGGGGCTCAAGACCGGTCAGCACCTCGCATATGACGAAGCGAAGCACCCGCCGTTGTCGAACGCCCTGCTGGCGATCGCGCAGAAGCTCGGCGTCGAATCCGACAAGTTCGCCGACGCGACGGGGACTTTGACGGGGTTGGTGTGAGTCGCCCCTGTCGCGGCGGACGTCGCAAATGCCCTTGGCCCCCAATTGTGCTCGGTGAATCCGTTTTGGCGGCAATGCAACGATGACCAGTCGCGGCGACGCTCCCGCACCCTCGCCACTGGCCGCGCTCGCGGAGGACGTGCGCCGCTGCCTGGTCGCCCTGGACGAATTGAGCGTTGCCGGAGAGCGACTGCCTCTCCCCGAGTTCCGCGATTCCGAATGGTACGCCTCGCTTGCGCGGAAACTGGCTCCGCAATTGGAGCGACCCCCGTCGCTCATCGTCGCGGTGGTCGGAGGGACCAACATCGGCAAGAGCGTGGTGTTCAACCACCTGGCCGGCGAAAGAATCAGCGCGTCCAGTCCGCTCGCGTCGGGAACCAAGCATCCCACCTGCCTCTGCTCGCCTCGGTTTGGTGATCCGGCCCAGGTCGCCCCGCTGTTCGAGGAGTTTCGAGTCCTCGCGGCGGAAGACCCGTCCGCGCCGCTAGTCGAGGACGCCGAAGATCTGCTGTTCGTCCGGACTTCGACATCCGTCCCCGAAAATCTGTTGCTGCTCGACACGCCCGACATCGACAGCGACGCCCCCGTCAATTGGCGGCGGGCCGACGCCGTCCGTCACGCCGCCGACCTACTCGTCGCGGTCCTGACCATGCAGAAGTACAACGACGCCGCCGTGAAGCGCTTTTTCCGCGCCGCCGCGGAGGAAGACAAACCGGTCGTGATCGTGTTCAACCAGGTGCTGCTCCCCGAGGACGAAGAGGTCTGGCCCAAATGGTGCGCAACGTTCACCGGCGAGACCGGCATCGCCCCGGTGGCCGTGTTCGTCGCTCCCCACGACCGTCGCGCGGCGGAAACGCTCGCACTTCCCTTTTCCGAGAGGGCTTGGCCCCCCGAGACATCCGCCGGGGAGATGGCCCTGCCGCCGAGCGTGCCCCTGCGGGATGTCTTTTCGAGGCTCCGCTTCGACGACATCAAGCTGCGTACCTTGAGGGGGGCATTGTCGCGCGTCGTCCATGCCGACGACGGGTTGCCCCGCTTTCTCGAATCCGTGAGGGAGGGCTCGCGGCGCCATGCCGAAGCGGTCGCCCGACTCGGTTCCGAAAGCCTGTTGAGCGACGGGCATTGGCCGCTGCCCTCGAATGGATTGTTCGTCGCCGAGGTTCGCCGTTGGTGGGGGACGCACCGCGAAGGTGTCTCGAAGTGGATTCACAACGGCTACGGCTGGTTGGGCGAAACGCTGTGGCAACCGGTGCGTTGGGCCACGGGGAAAGGAGCGGACGACGACGATCCCTGGTCCGCATTTCGCGAACTGGAACGTGCGCACGTTACGCGTGTCGTCGAGCGCGTTCTCGAACAACTGGCGCGATTGGCCTCGCTGGGCAACGATGTCCTTCGCCCCCGTTTGGAGGCGATCCTGGCGGGGGACTCGCGAGCACAATTGCTCGATGGACTGGACGCCGCATTCCGCGAGCGGGATCCCGCCGGCGATTTGGTGGCCCTCGTCGACGAGCAGTTGACGCTGTGGCGGGCGGAACAGCCCGCACTGTTCGGGTTCCTCAAACATGCCGACCGGGCTGCGGCCTTCGCGCGTCCTGCGTTGACGGTGACGCTCGTCGTGGCTGGCGCCGGCCCCGTCGGGGGAGCCATGCTGGGAGCGCTGCCGGACTTGCTGGCCCAATCGCTCGCCGTGCATGTGGCGGGGGAAACACTGGCCACGGCGGGCACGGTGGTGGCCGGAGAATCGACGCTGTCCGTCGCCTCAAGGGGCATGCGTCAGTTGGAACTGTGGTTCGGTCGCCTGCAGGCGACGTTTCTCGAGCGGCGCTCGTCGCTCCTGGCCGCGCAACTCGACCACCGATTGTTGGGGGGGATGTTGGGCGAACTCCGGCGGAACGCCGGCCTCGTGGAATCCCCCCTCTTCCTCGACCTCGTCCGACGTGTCGAGCGACTGTCGCACGCGGCATCGCCCGATGGCAATGGTACGGGACCGATCACGGTGCCAGACCTGCCGAGCTGACTCCCGACGGCTTTCGCCCCTCCACCAGCGTCAGTTCACCGACGGTCGTGGAGACGTTCGACCAGGTCTCGTCGCGCCCGTCGGGCCAGACGATTCGCACCGCGTCCCACGTCGCACGTCCGAACGAGGGGATGCACAACGTCTCGTCGGAAGACGCCTGAAATCCTCCTCCGGACGGCACGAAGCACACCACTCGCCGGTCCCCCGCCACCACTTCGACGCGACATCCCAACGGCTGCCGACACGCCAACGCACCCACACAGCGCAAGCGCACACCCTCGTGAACCGTACGCGAACGGTTTTCGAGCAATTCGTAGGGGTCTTCCAGATGCGACACGACCAAATCGAGATCGCCATCGAGGTCGAGATCCCCGCGAGCCACGGACCGACCGATCCATTCCCTCTCGAAATAATCCCCAGCCCCCTTCACGGCGCGCACGAACCGCCGTCCCGCGTCGTTCGAGTACAGCAGCGCGGGCATCTTGTATCGGTGACCCAGCCCCAGGGGGCTCAGGTCCCACACGTGGCCGTTGGCGACGAACAGGTCCGGCGGGCCGTCCAGGTCGAAGTCCGCGAACGCAACGCCGAAGCCCAGTAATGGACGCGAATCCGCGTCCAAACCCAGCGGACCGTTGGCCGGCTCGAACCGCCCCTCACCCACGTTGAGGTAATAGTCGTTCACTTCGTTCTCGAAATTGGTGACGACCAGATCCGGTCGTCCGGCCCCCGATCCGTCCGCCAACCCGATCCCCATCCCCGACGACGCCACCCCGTCCCGATTCAAGGCGACCCCCCGAATGATTCCTTCGTCGACGAATTCCGGCCAGCCGCGATTCAACCACAACTGGTTGGGCGTCGTGTCGTTGGCCACGTACGCGTCCAATCGACCGTCCCCGTCCAAATCGGCGGCCACCACGTCCAGGCCCTTCGCGGCGTCGCGTCCCACCGCCGAACGACCGGCCACGTTTCGAAACGTGCCGTCGCCGTTGTTCTCCCAGACTTCGGCCACGCGGCCGTTCCTCCCGACCGGACCGCAACTCATGCGGATCGGATTCGGGCGATGGGGAGAGAAACAGGGCTCGTCGGTCGACTTCCACTCGACGTAATTCACCGCGAACAAATCGAGGTCGCCGTCGCCGTCGAAGTCGGCCCAAGCCGCCGACGCGGTCCACTCGGGGCCCGAGGGACTCTCGCGACGGGGCTGTTCCGTGAAGGTTCCGTCGCCGTTGTTTCGCCACAACCGGTCTTCGCCGTAATTCGCTCCGTACAGATCGATGAAGCCGTCGTTGTCGAAGTCCCCCGCCGCGCACCCCATTCCGAACCCCGCGGCGCCGCACCCGGCGGACTCGGTCGCATCCCGAAATCGCCACGCTTCGATATTGCGAAACAGTCGAGAAACAGCACCCGCGTTCTCTGCCGGACGGTCGAACCACGAACCGTTCGAGCAGAACAGGTCCGGACGGCCATCCCGATCGAAATCGGCGACCGCCAGACCGCCCCCATTCTGTTCGGTCATGTACCGTTGCGGCCCCGGCCCGCCGTAATAGCGGAACTCGAATCCCGAATCCCGCGAACGCCGCTCGAAACGCAGACGCGGAACGGCGGGCGCGTCCGACGGGATGGAACGCAGCGGGTTGTCCGCGGTCTCCGATGCGTCTCTTCGCGGTCGATGATCCGACTCGACCGGGGGGGGTAGCGATACCGCCGACCACCGCCAGCCCGCGACCGCTCCCCCGAGGAACGCGCAGACGGCGCACGCCGCGTACGCGAAGCGGACTCGAGTGGACGAAGAGTTGGGCACCTGGAACATCCGGAAAAATCAGCGGGGGGCCGATGGAGCGGAACTCGGCACGCGGCTGGCCCATCGACGCCAACAGTCCGCCGCCAGCGACTGTCGGCGCTGTTCGCAAAGTGCCGCCATCCGCGCGGCCGAAGCGGTTGTTGGCGATTCCACCAGTCCGCCGAACACCAACTCCGCCATTTGAGATTGTGCCCGTTCCAGATTGCGGGCTTCGGCGAAATCCGATTCGGCTTCGAGCTTTCGACCGGCGTCGCGACGCGACAGGCCCCGCTGATGGACCCAGGCCTGTTCCGACGGCCTCGCGGCCATGGCCCGCGAAAAATGCGACTCCGCCGGGTCCGGATGGCCCGCCGCGCGTTCCAATTGACCGAGCATCCCCCAATACCGGTCGTCCGCCTCGAACGTGGACTTCATCGGCCCGCCGTTCTCGTCGGGTCGAAAATGCGGGGAACCCTCGTCGTCCAGAAGCAACAGTTTGCGGCAGACCGCGTCGCGGCCTTGCTCCAGAGCCCATTCCGCTGCCATCAGTCGTGTTTCCGGATCGCTCGGAGCGGCGTCCAACGCCTGCGCAAATCGGTCGCGCGCGGCGGTTTGGTCGCCGGTATGCCAATCGCACCACGCCAAGCCGCGCAGCACCGACACCTGCCCCGGAACCCGCGCGTCCACCTGATCCAGGAACGGCCGTCCCTCGCGGGGAAGCTGTTTGCGAAACTCCGCCAGATGGAGGTCGATCAGCGTCTGAAAGTTGTCTGGTTCGCTCGCAAGCGAGTCCAACAGCAGTCGCTCCACCTCTCGCTGGCGAAACGTGTTGAAGCACAGCCACCGCAACTCGTTTCGAGCCGCCGGACTCGCGCTCCGCAGCCGGATCGCTTCGCGCAGCAGCCGTTCGGCCTCGTCCAATTCGCCCAGCGACAAGCAGGCCAATCCCAGTTCGCCGACCGAGTCTCGCCACAAGGGGGATTCCCTCGGGACTCGCTCGAAAGCGCTGGCGGCCTCGGAATGGCGCCCCAATCGCCGCGCCACTACACCCGCTTCGAACCAAACCTCGGTCGAGTCGACCAACTTTGGCGCCTCGCCCATCCACAGCGTCAAGGCCGCATCCGCTCGTCCTCGATCGAGTTCCGCCCGCCCGCGCACCAAAAGGGATTCGACAGTCGGGGCGGTCGTCTGTCGGACCATCATTCCGAAGGCCGATCCAAGGCCTCCGGAACATGCCACGATCAGGACGAGTACGCCGCTCCCTCGCATCATGATCCCCGACCACCCCCGACGCGACAGTCCTGACACGAAAAGACGATGGCCGAGTCACCTCCGCCATCGTCTTTCCATACTTCGATACCGGCTTCGGTCCGTCGCAAACCGGCCATTCCGGAACGAGTTCGGTGACTCTCAGAAGTCGCCCAGCACTTCCCCTGTGCGGGGCGTCCCGATTCCCTGCCAAATCGAGCCGTCGATATTGTTGCCGATGAACCGCACGGACCCGTCGCACATCAGGCCGTGTACGCCACCGGTGTGCATACTTCGGGCGTTGGCCATGTTCCAGCCCGCGTATTGCGACACGAGGCTGTTCGGCGTCGACAGCGG
Organism: Planctomycetales bacterium; assembly: GCA_044359065.1. GTDB lineage: Bacteria > Planctomycetota > Planctomycetia > Planctomycetales > Planctomycetaceae > JAIXZD01. The sequence goes on from JBIKMW010000018.1 coordinate 66,868, forward strand.
CCCCACCGAGAACAGCGTACTGATGTAGTACGGCTCGGCCCAGCTGCGACCAATGTCGTCGACGTTGTAGACCGGCGTGACACCCTGCGCTCCCGTGGTGAATTCGGAGAACGCGATCGTGTTGGACAATCCGTCACGAATCGAAGCCAGCGTCATGCCGGGGTCGGCCGCGGTGCCGCCTTCCTCAAGAATGCCCCAACGCACCGCGAAAATCCCGTTGTTCGTGCTGCTTCCGTGACGACCGCAGTAACCCCACCCGTGGTGCGACCCCGCCGCCGGGTAATTGTGCGGCTGCGCGGGAATCGTTCCGCCCGCGGCAGCCGGAACGTTCCGCTGGCCCGCCTGAATCGCACTGGGACAGATGTACGCAGCCAGTTTCGTGTTGATCGCCGCGTTGTTCGACGCGTGGTTCCACCTGCCGTTCATGTTGTACCGGTTGTACAGCGGCGCTTGGTCGAGGAACGGCAGCAACATCGTGTGAACGGTGTGCCCCGGATTCTCGTCCGCCACCGCACAGCAACAGGACAATCCGCGATGCACGTACGCGCCGCGCGGCAACACTTCCTTGGTCTGGTCCAGGTAGTTGTGCAGGGCCAGCCCGATTTGCTTGAGGTTGTTGCGGCACTGCGAACGGCGGGCCGCCTCGCGCGCCTGTTGCACCGCAGGCAGCAACAGCGCGATCAAAATCGCGATGATGGCGATGACCACCAACAGCTCGATGAGGGTGAAAGCCGAACGACGACGCATGATCGATCTCCCCGAAAAACGAATGAACCCACTCCCCTTCGCGGGGAAAGCACACCATCAACACCAGGGCAAGCGTCTGAACGGAAACAAAAAAAACGCCCGGAAGTCCGGGCGACACGCATGGGCTATTTCAGATCAAAATTGATCGGCTCGGAGCCATCGGTGACTTCCGCGGTGAGTTTGGAGACAGACAGGTCGTACTTCGCAATCGGCGACGCGGCGGGCATGGCCCCCATTTTGGCGGGATCGGGATTTGCCATCGGCGCGGCCCCTTCGAACCCCACCTTGTAGGAGGCCGGGTAGCACTTCTCCAACGTGTACGTGCCGTCCGCTCCGGTTTTCGCCTTGCTCGTCCGGGCCTCTCCGGGAAGCTCGGTCCCCACGCAATGGAACACGATGGTCGTGTCCGCAAGCGGTTTGCCGTCGAGCTTGACCGTTCCGGTCACCTTGACGGGATTCGGGAGCTGCGGCCCGCCGCAACCCGCAACAGCGAGCGACAGGAGTACGAACGGGATAGTCAAGCCTTGCCAACTGCCAACGCGCATCGAACGCCCACTCCCGTGCCGAGAGGATCACGCCACCAAATGGAACGCTCAGGTGGCCTGTGGATGGAATCACCACTTTGCGAGACGCATCAAAGACAACCGAATTGTCTGTACCCAGGTCCAAAAACGCAAGCTGGCATACTGCGCCTCCGAGCCTCTCTGCACGTCCTTCTTGGCTGACCTGCGATCAACGCCGGTCCAACAACTCCACGAACTGTCGCACGCGGTCCAAATCCACGTCCTCGGGACGTTGGTCCAACAACCACTGCGCGTCGGCCCGCGCTTCGGCGTTCCGCCCTTGCTGGTAGCTGAGCACCGCCCGGATGAAGCGCTCCTCGCCCCGGTTGGAGTCCACGGTCAACACCGCCTCGACGTAGCGCAGCATCGAGGTCGAATCCTCGTCGCGACGGGCCAGGTTCAACAGGTTCGACAACACCCGCAGCAGGATCGTCCTGGAATCGACCGCCTTGACATCCGTCTCACGCAGCGCGCGGCCAACGTTGGCGACCGCCATGCCTTGCAAATCGGCCCCCGTCAACGTCTTGCCCCCCTCGAACGGATCGAGTTCCACGGGCTCGCCGGTGGTCGGGACATACCGGACAAAAAAGTGTCCCGGAAAACCCACTCCGTCCACCTTCAACTCCATCCGCCGCGCCAACTCCATGAACAGGATCGACAGCGTGATCGGAATCCCCTCCCGGTCGTCGAGCACTTCGTTCAGGTAGCTGTTCGAGCGGTGGTAGTACTCGGCCCGGCTGCCGTGGAAACCTTGTTCCTCGAAGAAGTAGGCCTTCAACAGCGCGATCTTCGCCGCCTCGTCCAATCCGGCGGATCGCTCTTTGAGTTCGGCCGACATCCGTTCGACCTCGCGCAGATACTCGTCGACATCCACCTCTTCGTTGTCCAGTTGCGACACCAACAAACAGGCGTGCACCAGGTCGAACCGGCCTTCGACCGCACCCGTCACCAATTCGGCGATCCGCGCGCGTACCGCCGCCTCGTGCACGGAGGCGGCCAATTTCCGCATCTGGTCCGCTTGCTTTTCGATCATTCTCGCGCGTTCCCGCAGCGCCGCCACGGCGAACCCGCCATCCCCGCGCAACTTCTCCACCGTCGCGGGACTGTACGGTACTGCTGGCTTCAATCCGTCCACGACTTCCGACAACCGCGTGTCGAAACCTTCGGCGGGCCCTGCCTCGGCCACCGCGCCCCCGCCCACGCGAAACTGCTTGAATTCCGCCTGCGTGTCCCGGAACTTCGCCAAGCCGACCCGCCCGCCGGACAATTTCGTGTCGACGACCTCGAAGGCCGGTTGCTCGTTGACGAAGCAGCGGATTTTTCCCGGCTCGAAGACGACTTTCAGCGCGTTCCACTCCCCCGGGCGGTAAGCCGCCACCGGTTCATCGCGGAGCACCTGCCACGAGAAGACATCCGGACCGTCGAACCGCGTCAATCGCAGCTTGCCGCCACTCGGATAGAACCCGTAGTGGACATCCCCGCCGTCCGCACAAAACACCAATCCCGCCGCGCCGGACTCCGCCCCCAGTCGAACCTGCACTCCCAACTGAAACGCACCGGCGGGTACGGCGAGTTTCGACAATAGCAGCGACCGTCCGCCGAAACCCGTCCCGGCTCCGTCCACCATCAGTCGCCCCGCCCGCTGTCGCCATCTCGCCCCGAACAGCGAGTCCCACTCTTTCGGATCGAGGCGTCCGATCGTCAACCATCGGTCCATCGGCACCGGGTTGGGTTTGTCCACCAGCTTCTTCAGGTCGGCGACCGGCACCGCGAAGCCCAGGTTTGCCGTCACCAGTGATTTCATCGTGATGATGCCGCGTACCCGCCCCGACAGGTCGAGCAGCGGTCCGCCGCTGTTTCCCTGTTCGATCGGCATCGACACCTGAATCATCGAGCGTCCTTCGATCTCCCGCGCGCCCGACACGACTCCCGTGAACAAGCTGTGTTTCAGCCCCAACGGATTGCCCAAGGCCACGACCGACTGTCCTTGCCTTACACCGTGCGGTGCTGCGGGAACCCCGCCGGCGTCGCCGGCGGGTGTTGCGTCCCCCAGGGGAACGGTCGGCAAATCCTTGGCGTCGATCTTCAGCAGCGCCAAGTCGAAAGTGCGGTCGTGCGCGTGCACCACCGTCGGTACGAACGTCCGACCGTCGGCCAACTGCACCGAAATTGCGCGCCCTTCGCCGATCACGTGCAGGTTCGTAGCGATCATGCCATCGGGGGAGACGATGAACCCGCTCCCCAACCCTTGTCGTTTGCCGTCGCGTCCGTCGAACGTGATCACCACGATCGACGGGCGACACCGCTCGGCGACCTGTTCGACCGTCATCTCACCCGCCGCCGGAACGGCGGCGGGCACGGTGGGAGATTCGGCTTTCTTGTCGGGTGCCGGTTCGGCGGCGCGGACGGCGCCGACTCCGGGACCGTACAGCGCCCACAACGCCCACATCGCCAAACCGGCAGCCTTCGTCCGCCGCGATACTCGCTCCGTACGATCGAGAACGTTCAACGTTCGTCTCCCGTTTCAGAACCGTTTCGGAACAAGGGGTGGTCTCCCCCCGAGGGCCGTTGCAAAAGGGGCAACGACCGGGCAGAGAGGCCGTTCGGCGATGCCGACGACCGCCTATTTGCGGAACATCGCGTGATTCTTGTCGCCCCGCGACAACATGTACGCGAGCAAGTCGAGCACTTCGTCTCGATTCAGCGTGATCAGCAAATCCTTGGGCATCAGCGACAGGCTGCTCGCCGCCATCTCGTCGATTTCGCTCCGCTTGAGCGTCACGATTTTCGAACTGTTCTCGGGATCGACCAGCAGCGTGATGGTGTCCCCCGTCTCTCCGACCACCCGACCGGTCAGGCTCTTGCCGTCGGAGGTGGCCACGACCGTCGCCTTATACTGGTCCGAAACCACCTTGCTCGGATCGACGATCGCCTCGACCAGATCCTTCAGGCCGAAGCGTCCGGCAGATTGCGTCAAGTCGGGACCGGTCGCCCCTCCGTCGCCACCAAACCGGTGGCACACCACGCAACGGGCGGCGGCGAACATCGTTTCGCCGTTCTTGAAGTCCCGCTTTTCGAGGGCGTTTCCAACCGCTTGCAGGACCGTTTCCGTCGTCCACTGCTGGCCCGGCCCCTTGGCAACAGGCAACGGAGGTGGCGTGTACGGCTTGCGGGCACCCAGCGCCTCGATCGCCAAACGCTCCTTCTCGGAGGCGTTCTCGAACGCTTCCTTGTCGATGTTCGTCAGAAATTTTTGATAGCTCGCTCCGCCGCTCCATCCCCGCGCCTTCTCGAACCACGAGAAGTACGCCTTGCGTTGGTCGATCGTCCAACCTTCCTTCACGTTGCGCAACGAGAACGCGAAGGCGACCTGCGTCTTGTCGGGTTGGTTCGCCAGCATGCTGGCGACCGTACCGCCATAGCCCTTGTTGCGGGTCAGCAAGTCCCCGAACCCCGATTCGTCCGCTTTGCGTTCGCGGGCGAGCACCGGCATCGCCCGAGCGACGACCGTCGGCGACTTCAGAGCGATCAGGATCTGCAGCAATTCGCGACTGACAAATTCGGACTCCGCGGGAAACAGCGGATCGAGTTTGGCCAACGTTTGATCGCGGTCGCCGTTCTCGGGCAACCCCAACCGAATGAAGGTCAATTGATACGCCCGCAACAGGTCGAGCAACTGCGCTTCATCCAGTTGCGACGTGTTGACCTTGTTGAGTGCCGCGAGGATCGCCCCCCGCGCTTCGGAAGACGCCGTCCGCGCGAGGCCGATCGCCCCGTGCACGACCGTCCGCGAGTCGGCACTTCCCAGGACCTTGGCCTGCCAAGCCTCGGCGGGTTGACGCTCCAATCCCACGCGCGCGGCGTACCGCACGAAGCGATCCGGATGGCTCAGCATCGGGACCAACGTATCGGCCACCACTTTCGGATCGTGTTGCCCCTCGTGGAACGCTTCGATCTTGTGACGCAGAGCACGCAAGTCCGCGCCGGCGGCATTTTTGGCGTCGACCGGTTCGGTCGAGTCCTTGCCGACGTACGTCACGCGATAAAG
>JBIKMW010000128.1:0-18098 GCA_044359065.1 Planctomycetales bacterium
CGTCCTTACCCACGACGGTGTCCGTCAGGGGGAGCGGCGAACGCGACACGAACTCTTCCTTCTTGCCGGTGTACGTCGACCCGCTGGGGTCGACGTGGATCGCGTACATCGTGCCGAACGTCCAGTCGCAAAGGTACAGCGCTTTCTGGTAAGCCGCCGGAAACTTCGTGCCGTACCCGAAAGCCACCCCCACCGGCGAGCCGGGTCCGATGTTCACCACTTCCGGCAAAGAATCCGCGTAATACGCAGGATGTTTTCCCGTCCCGCTCCGCCAGCCGAATTCGCTGCCGCTCGTCGCGTGACAAACGCGCGTTGGGCGGTACCACGGCGCGCCGAAATCCCATTCCATGTCGGCGTCGTAGACGAACATTTCGCCGTCGGCGTTCAGGTCGAAGTCGTACTGGTTGCGATACCCCGTGCTGACCAACTCCCACGTTTTCCCTTCGGGGTCGGTCTTTGCGATCCAACCTCCCGGTGCCAGCACGCCAACCGCGTGGCCCCCGGCATCCCATTGACGCGGCAGCATCAGGTCTTCGTCCCAGTTCGACACCATTCGGGAAAACGCGTTTTCCGGAAGTTGCGTCACCAATTGTTGCTCCCGCACTCCTCCCATCGTCTGCACGGGGGCGTTGCGGATCACGTCGAAGGGTGGCTGCGTATGGTTGCCGGCCGCGACCAGGATCGACTTTCCGTCGGGCGTCAGTCGCAGGGCGTGCGGGCCGTGCTCGCCACCGCCGCGGAATTCCTTGATCTTGACGACTTCATCGAATTGGTCGTCGCCGTTGGTGTCGCGTACGCGATAGAGGCCGCTGCCAATTCCCCCGTTCACGCACACGTAAAGACTGTCAAACGCGAACAACAATCCCTGGGCCGCGCTGATTTTCACGTCCAGCCGTTCGACCTTCGTCTCCTCCTTCGACCCGATCGCGGGGGGCGTGATCCGGCACAACCCCTTGTCCCCTTGATCGCTGACGATCAACCGTCCTTTGGGATCGACCGCGATGTTCACCCAGGACCCGAGTTCCTCCTTGGGGACGGTGAACAGCCGTTCGACCTGGAAACCCGGCAACACGGTGAATGCGGGATCTTCCGGCGTTTTGTTCGAAAACACGTTGCCGTACGGCTTGTCCCCCAGCTTGCCCACGATGGTTGCCGAGGTCCACGTCGTCGCTTCAAGCGCATCCGCCACTTCCCAACTGGCGTCCGTTACGATCTCTTCGACCTTCTCCCCCTTTTTCGCGGGAGCGTCTCCCCCCTTGATGCGTGCAATGAACGCCGCCGGTCCGCCGTCGTTGACGATCTGGATCGTGAGCACCGTTGCCTCACCCGGCTTCACGTGCTTCCGCAACGGAACGCTGGTGGCGTCACTCCACCCCGAATGTTCGGAGACTTTTTGCCCGTTGACGAACACCACGAATTTGTTGTCACACGCGGCTTCCAACACCGGGTTCTTCGCCGCCGCCGGAATGGTTTTCCGCACGAAATAGTTCTTGGCTTGATCGGCTCCCCAAATCCACTGGGGCAACGGGTTGCCGGTTGGGAGCGGGTCTTCAGCGTTGGTGCCCGTTTCCGGCTCGGTCTGTCCGGGATTGATCGAGGGGGCCACCGTCGGAACCTGGGTGTATACCTTGCCGTCGGCGGCTTCCGCCTTCGACAACATCGCGGGAGCAAGCCACAGCAGCATTGCGACAGGCATCCCGCGCCAGTTTCGCACCATCGATCCCGTTGCCTTCGTCATCGTCGGTCTCCCGTCCCTCGCGACAATCTCGGGGATTCCGCCGAAACGCCTCGGCCAGTTCCCTTGTCGCGACAACTCCTCGGTTCCGCACGTCTCCACGGAGAGCCCGCGCGTCATCAGGGGGTGATGATATGTTTAGATTACGTGGAGGCTCGAAAAAGACAAAGCCATCGCATCGCGTTCGCCGGGAACCCCGCTCGTCTTCTTCAAGGTTTGCCCCAGCCCGCGCCCTCCCGTCCGGTGGCGAGAGTCGCCAGAATGCGGCAGTTTCCGTCACCGTCGAGTCGGTACCGATGTCGCTTGGAAAGTCCCCACGTTGCACCCTCCCTCGTTGATCGCGTCGCCCCGACCGGCCACTCCGCTTCCCTCGAGTCGCCCCCCCGAGGCCCCCGAAGGGGAGAGTTGGCGCCGCGCCCTGCGCGACGCGATCCGCACACCGGAAGAGTTGCTCGCGTTTCTGGAGCTTCCCGATTCGTTGTTGGAGGGGGCGAGACGCTCGGCTGAGTTGTTTCCGCTGCTTGTCCCGCGCGGTTTTGCGGCCCTCATGGAACGGGGAAACCCCGCCGATCCTCTGTTGCGGCAAGTGCTGCCCCTGATGATTGAAGCCTTGCCGCACGACGCGGGTGTGCGCGACGCAGTGGGAGACCGTCCCGCTCGACGCGCGCCGGGCCTGATTCACAAATACCGGGGTCGCGTACTTCTGATCGCCACAGGATCCTGCGCGGTCCACTGTCGCTACTGCTTCCGTCGACACTACCCGTACGGCGACGAACCAGGGCGGCTCGACGATTGGAACCCCGCCCTCGAGTACATCGCCGCCGATCCGACCATCCAGGAGGTGCTGCTCAGTGGTGGTGACCCGTTGATGCTGCCGGATACTCGCTTGTTCGCGCTACTGGACCGGATTGAAGGCATCCCCCACGTACGAAGAATTCGCCTCCACACCCGCTTGCCGATCGTGTTGCCCTCCCGCGTCACCGACGACTTTGTAGCCCGCTTGCGCCGTTCGGCGAAGCGCGTGGTGACGGTCGTGCATGCCAATCACGCCCGTGAGCTGGGGACGGCGTGCCGCGAAGCTCTAACGCGGCTGGTGGAGGCTGGCCTGACGGTGCTCAACCAGGCGGTGTTGTTGCGCGGGGTGAACGACTCGGCGGATGCACTGGCGGAATTGTGCGAGGATTTGGTCGATCTGGGGGCGTTGCCTTACTACATCCATCAACTGGATCGGGTTGAGGGGAGCTTGCACTTCGAGGTCCCCGAGGCCGAGGGACTTCAACTTCTGTCGGACCTCCGGGCGCGCCTGCCAGGCTACGCGGTCCCCCGATACGTCCGGGAAACGGCTGGCGAATCGGGCAAGACGGAAATCGTCTCGACGGAATGAGTCCGTTCGACTGGTCGGCGCCACCGCTTCCATGTATGCACGACACGCCAGACCGGCGAACATCATTCCCAATTATCAAGAATGCTCTTCACGGCTTCTTCATCAAAGCTCGGGACCGCAGCTGGCGCGGGAACTGCGGACGCGGCCACCGCCACGGCGGCGCGCTGCGGGACCGGAACATGGGGCGTGGGGGTATGACCAACCCGTTGGGGGGGATTCTTGGCCAACTGCACGGCGCGCTTTACGCGCGAAACCAGTGCTGCATCCTCGAAGTTGCCCTTCACCAGATAGTCCGCTGCGCCACCGGTAATCGCCGACATCACCGTCGACCGGGAGTTGTCCGCCGAAAGGATGATGACGGGAACCTTGCGCAAAACCGGATGCGCGCGGAACGCACGCAGTGTTTGCAGGCCGTCCATTCCGGGCATTTGCACGTCGATCAGTGCGCAATCCGGGGGATGTTCGGTCGCTTTCAACACTGCTTCGTTTCCGTCGCCTGCCAAAGCAACGATAAACTCCTTCCTCAGGACCGTTGCGAGGTAGGCCCGAAAGAGCGAATCGTCATCGGCAACCAAAAGACGGGGACGCGACATGGATGGGGAGAGGCGGTTTTCCACGAGGCCTGACGGGAAGGTCCTTCGATCCTCACCGGAGAATCGAGCGGCGGCAAACTCCGCCCGCTTCTGTTTCACAACATCCGAAACATACACTCCTTCGACGGAGGCAGACTGAGGGATTTACCTCATTCCCAAGTTCCGCCAGATGTTTTCAGCGACGTGCCATTTCCGCCAACACCTTAGGAAAAACCTGTACTCCGCCCATTCTGTTTGAAGCGTTCTTGGGAGAGTCAGCGAAGACAACTTGTCGCTATTTGGCGAGAATCTTCAGATCGAAGGCGTTCGGGAAGTGACGGTTTGCGATCCTGCCGAAGAGGGCGGAGTCGCTGCGTTGGCGAAACCCGATACCTGCGAAAACGACGGATTGTCTTCTGAAAATGGATAAGGTTCCGTAGGGGTTCTCGGAACATTCCTTCGACTGCGGCGCGGGAATACATCAGTGAATGCCGATCCAACAGTTCCGAATCCGGACTGGCCACCCTACAGTTGCCTGATTTTGGAGTCTCTCGACGGTCGGCTGATCCTCGAACGTCGACCGGCCAGTGCGAAACGGGCTGCCGGGAGCGTCACGTGTTTCGGCGGAACCCGCGAGGCAGGCGAAACTCCCGATGAATGTTTGGTCCGGGAGCTCGAAGAAGAACTGGGATGGCGTCCGGTCGAGTTCACCCGCACCGTCGATCTGTGGCGGGGCGGCCAGCCGCTCGCCTGGTTCTATTTCGCCCGGTTTCCGCACGAGGACGTGCCCGCTCACCGGGAAGAGGGACATTCGACCCTGATCCTGGCCCGCTCCGAACTTTTGGTCCCGCCCGTGAGTCCTTGGCATGGGGCGGCGCTTCGCGCACACTTTTCCGGTGAGTCGTCCGTTTCCGTCGACGATTTACGTTTCTGAGTCGATCGGGATAGCCCCCCAGGTTGACGCACAGCACCCGGTTCCCGTCCAGTCCCCCCGTTCGCGGTTGCCATGCTCGCCGAGATTTTGCGACCGCTGATTCGGTTCCTCGTCGGGTTCATCGCGATCCCGCTGTTCCGACTGTTCGTGCGGAAATTGTGGAAGGAAGACGACCTCAGCCGCGAACTGATCAAGGACCTCGAACAGTGGTTCCGGGGCGCGCTGCTACTGCTGTTGGCCACCCGCAATTTCGAGCTCTTGCTGCTGATGTACATGGCGGGCAAGACGGAAATGCCTCTCGAGGATTTGCAGTCCGAATGGGGGTGGGTCTCGATGGCGATGCGCCTGCTGCTGGCGATCGGCGTGATCCAGTCCATGCCCGACCAGGACCTGTTCTCGATCATTCACGTCGGCTCGTTCAAACTCTCGCTCCCCCCGAAAAACCGTATCGGAGCGCTTCGTCAGCAGGCGTTGCCATTGCTGAAATCGATCGTCTGTCGGCACCTGGACCGCAGTTCGTCGGTGTTCGCGATCCTGGCGGTCGTGTTGCCCCCGGGACGGACGGTGTGGATTTGTTACGGGCTGGCCTGCATTCAGTTTTTAATCATCGGTCTGGTGTCGTCACGCGACAAAGCGCTCGACGTGCTGGCCCAATTCGACACGGAGATCCACAAACGCCGCCTGGAAATCGAGCGCGAACGTCAGTCGCAGCGGGAAGAGGCCGAACGCCAATCCGCCGCCGCGACGCTCCTGAAAAAAGAGACTCCCGTCACGCCTTCCCCGTCGATCGACTCCCGTGGCGATGACCAGCCCGCATCGTCGGGATAAGCCCAAGGCACGTCACCCAAGCCGTTGTCGCAAAGGCCGTGATTTTTCGACAGCGGCCACGCAGAATCTGAACAACGTGCCTGCGGGTAACCCAGCGTGTCGATTTCACATTTCAGGTCGACCGTCGTTGCCTGAAACGCCGTTTCCAATTGCCAGCGATGACGATGCAACGCCGCGACTGTCAGGGCGTCGGCCGCTTTCGCCGACAGGTTCGTGGTCAGAGGGATCTCGGTCTCGCCGTCGCGCGTCGGAGTGTCCAGCGTCACCGTGATCCGCCGGGCCACAACTTCGGCGTCCGTCCCGGGGTAGTGGACCCCGACCGCTTCCTTCTGGTCGCGGTAAACCGCATTGACCAACGAGCGGGACCGCATGACGACGAGGCTCTTGATGTCGACGACCGTGGAACACCGCAGCTCGTGCGTGTATTGCCGCTCGCCAACATTTTGAAACCGGTCGTCGAGCCGGGAGGCGGCGAACATCCGCTCGAAGAGCATCCGGTTCATGACACGGACGGGACTCGCTTTGACGAACCCCCCGAACACCGCCTCGAACAGCATCGCCCAGTCCTCCATGGACTTTCCGGATCCACCTGACCGGACAATGCCGGACGCATGACCAACCAGGCCGATAGACCTCCTTGTAAATGGCTGGCTTCCGATCATTCTCAGGGCACGCTCTCGATCCAACGCGACACGCCGGGAGGAGGCCACCCGACTCCTTCGGGGAGCGGAGGCGAGCAATCTCGTTTCGACGCCACGTGTGGAAAACGGCCGCGGACAAAACGAAGCGAGCCGCAAGGCCCTTCGGCCCGCGGCTCGCGTTCGCTCGGTGTTCCAGGTTTTTCGGGGGCTTCAATCTTGGGGTCTGGATCGGCAGGGTGGGGCCACACACAATCCTCGGGGCGATGCCGTCCCGTCATCCCGTCAAGCGGAAGTCACACGAGCGGCGAAACCTGAAAACCGAAGCCCCCTTCGGTCTCCCCGTTCCGACGACCCGCGTTCATTCCTCCAGCCTGTCGCCCGTCGGGCTCTCCATTCAACGACCTCCCCCGCCCTGTGCGGGCGGGAGAGGCGTTGTCGCCGAAGTCCCGTGGCGAATTCTCAGTGACCGCAGGCGCTGCACGCCGGAGCGGCCGCACCGCACGAACCGCAGGCGGGAGCGGAGCAGCCGCCACAGCCGTACGAAGGAGCGGGTTGCGTCACGACTTGCGGAACCATCTTGCAGACCTGGACGGTGACTTCCTTCTCGACCTGCACCGGAACGCAGACCGAGTAGGTTTCCTTCCGGGTCTTCTGGACGGGGGTGCAAACCGTCACGTCATACTCTTCCGTGCGGGTCTTGGGGACCGACACGCAGTAGTTGACGGTGCGGGTTTGCGTTTCCGCGACCATCTTGCAGACCTGGTACTGGCGAGTGCGGGTTTCCGCCTTGCACGATTGAACTTGCCAGGAGTATTCCTCCTGGACAGGGACCATCTCGCAGACTTGGACTTGCTTCGTGCGGGTTTCGGCCCGGCACGATTGGACCTGCCAGGAGTATTCTTCCTGGTGGGCGACCATCTCGCAGACCTGGACTTGCTTCGTGCGCGATTCTTCGCGGCACGAGTGCACCTGGTAGCTGTACTCTTCCTGGTGGGCGACCATTTCGCAGACCTGCACCTGGCGGGTGCGGGTTTCCGGCTTGCAGGTCGTCACTTGCCAGGAGTACTCCTCTTGCACCGGAACTTGCTCGCAGACCTTGACGGTTTGCGTGCGGACTTCCGGGCGGTACGAGCAAACTTGGTACTCGTACGGTTGTTGGACGGCTTGTTGTTCGTACGCCGTGTACGCGACTTCGCGTTGAACGACGTTCGATTGCCATTGCCACGAGCAGGTCGGGGCCGGAGCGGCACAACCGCCGCAAGCACCCGCGTACCCGTAAGCCGCCGCGCCGCACGAGCCGCAGCCCGAAGCGCAGCTGCCGCAACCGGTGTTGCACGAAGCGCAACCGGTCGAGCAACCGCCGCAGGCGGGAGCCGGGGCGTAAGCCGCGCACGTCGGGGCCGATTGAACCTGGACCCACTGGCCCAGATCTTGCGACACCGTGTACGACTTCTGAACCGGCACGCATTGATAAACCGTGCGCGTCCCTTGCTTCGTTTCGGTCACCGGCACCTGGACGGTGTAGCTTTGCTCGACATCCTTCCAAACCGTCTTGTGAACGGTCCGGGTGCCGGTCTTGGTTTCGGTCATCGGGACCATCACCGTGTACGGCTCTTCAACCGTCTTGTAGGACGGCTTGTGAACGGTGCGGGTGGCGGTCTTCGTTTCGACGACCGGAACGGTGACCGTGTACGTTTGGTCGACCGTCTTGTAGGACGGCTTGTGGACCGTGCGCACGCCGGTCTTGGTTTCGGTGACCGGAACCATGACCGTGTACGTTTGGTCGACCGTCTTGTAGGACGGCTTGTGGACCGTGCGAACGCCGGTCTTGGTTTCCGTGACCGGAACCATGACCGTGTACGCTTGTTCGACGGTTTCGTACACCGGCTTGTGGACGACGTACGATTCTTCCTTCGAACGGGTTTCGTTTTCGTAGTAGGTCACTTGACGAGACCGCTTCTCGACGCTAGACACCATTTCGGTGTAGGCGACATCGCGTTCCATCGTCTGCATCGTGTTTTCGGTGACCATCACCTTGCGGACTTCGGTCACGTACTGCGGAACCATCACGGTCGTCTGAACGACGCCGCACGACGGAGCGGCGTAACCGCCGCAAGCGCCGCTCGCACAGCCGTAGGACGGAGCGCACGACGAAGCAGCCACGCCACAGGCGTTGCAGCTCGTCGGACACGTCCGGCACCGCCGGCCGGCCTCGGCAGTCCCCGCCGACATGGCGATGACCAGTGCCAAGGCACTCAAAGATCGAAACATTGGGTAACTCCTGTTGCGGGACCTCGGAAAACAACGCGTACCGAACACCGAAAACCTGTTTGGCCGCGTCAGCCACATGGGGAATTGGACAAGACTTCGGGAATCTGGGTAGACCGCGAAGACTCGTCAGGCATTTCCCTCGCGATTCTATTGCCTCGCACGGCATATTCAACGGAAAAGGGATATGTTTCCCGTTTTTGCCAAACCTCCACACGCCCCTGTCTTGCCAATTGCTGGGTTTTGCCGGTCGGTCCGAGGCGGGGCGAATCGACCACCGAGACCCCGAGTTTCGTGCCGTTTTTTGGCGTTTCCAGCTTGCTTTTTCTGAAATCGAAATCCGGAACGTGGTTCGCTCGATCCGCCGCAATCCGGGGCCCGGCCGATCGCAAACCTCACAGTGATCCGGGATCGTCCACCAGAATCAGCCGCTCGATCTCGGCCGTCTTGAAGCCCAGCGCCATCGGTTGACGGACTCCGGGCAGCGCAACCACGTCGTACAGCTCGGTGACGAGCGTGCCGTCCAATCGCAACCAGTGGGCGATTCCTCCGGTTTTCAGGTCGATCACCTGCAACCCGCATTGGGGCTCGGCCCCCTTGGCGGCAAGGCGTTCGTCCAGGGGCAAGCCGTGGAAGGTGACGTGCCGAGGTTTGGACAGGGTGACCATCGCGTAGTCCCCCGCGAACGACAAACCCCGCAAATAGCCGGGGCAAAACGCGATCGGCTCGAACTTGCCCTTCGCCAAATCGACGTACCCGATTTCTCCCGCCCCGGAGTTCAACACCCACAATTTTCCATTGTGCCAACGGGGTGAGTGTGGCATCGACAGTCCTTCGCAGACGCTTTCCCCGCTCGCCACATCCAGCACGCAGCCGCCATCGCGCCGCCGATCGCGCCAGCCGTCGGCCACGTCCGACTTCGCGACGACCGTCACGAATGCCGGCTTCCCGTCGCGCATCGCCAAGCCATTCAGGTGGCACCGGTCTTCGGGGACGAGGTCGGAGAGGAACGGCGGGCGCCACAGGGGCTGAAAGCTCGCTTTTTCGCTGATCGTCGCCAGGCAGCCGAATTGAGTGCACACGAACACGACCCGCCCGTTCGCATCGACGGCCACGTCGTGAATGTCGATATCGCCCGTTGTGTAGCCGACCCGAGGGACGTACACGAAGTCGTGATCGCGGCGGCTCCAGCCTTCGTTGGCGGTGTCCCCCTCGACGGCTCCCGTGGGGCGGTGCGGGGAAGCCTCCGCCGCCGCCCTTTCAAACCGCCACATCTGGTACTTCGAACTGAGCCACAACGTTTTGGCGTCGGGCGCCGCCCACAATCCCATGCAGTGGTTGAAGGTCCGTTCGAACACCGACAGGCTGTCGTCCGGTTTGCGGCCGACGAAAAACACCTTTCCCGTTTGATAGGTGGTGAACGCGACGCTCAGGCGTTGCTCCGCCAGAAACGACATCCAATTCCGGGAGCCGAGGACGTTCAGCCACAGCTGCGAAGCGATCCCCGGTCCGGATTGAGCGGCGGTCGAGTTGTCGGTCGAGTCTTGGGAATTCATCCGTGTGCCCCGTGTGGAAATCGAGTTGGAAATGACTCCGCTACCATCGCAATATCGGAGGTACAATCCTCAATTTCAGCAGAATCGTTTCAACCCAACCAATGTGCGGGCCAACTTTCTTGCAGGTTTCGCCGCACTCCGTCTCGTGTGCGACTCCCCGTTAACCGTTGTCCGTCGCTTGCTCGTTTGCGCCGGATCGATCTGTTAGGCTGAACGATCTGCCGCAGGGCGCCGCGAGAGGCCTTTCGACCCCCGCGACGAAGTCCGGCGGAAACGGTCGACAGGTTTCGGCGGGACACGATTTCCCGCAGTGCCGCAGAGAGAAACAGCGCGGAGGACGATGGATGGCGGGGTCCGAGGACACGGCGACATTGCTGTCGAAGGTGGCTGAGGCGGTGGCGGGCGGGCGGTTGACCGCCACAGCCGGGCAAAACATTCAGCGCTGGTTGACAACATCCGGTTACCGCCCGTACGTACCGCGCGTCGCCGCGCTCGTTGGGGCCGGGAAATGGGATGAACTCGACTCCCTGTTTTGGGAAGTGATTCCCTTCGGCACGGGTGGCCGACGCGGCCCCATGAGCGAGTTTGGTTCGGCGACGATGAACGACCGCACGGTCGCGGAGTCCGCAGACGGACTCGCCAGCTATTTTCTGGCGACGGCGCGCGGCACGGGCAACGCCGGTCGCGCCGTCGTGGCTCACGATACCCGCAACCGCTCGGCCGACTTCGCGAAGATCACCGCGCGAGTCCTCGCCGGACACGGCCTCACCGTGTACCTGTTCGAGTCGCACCGCTCGACCCCCGAGTTGTCATTCGCCGTTCGCCACCTGAAGTGCGATGTGGGGGCGATGATCTCCGCGTCGCACAATCCCCCCGCCGACAACGGATTCAAGGCGTATTGGTCGAACGGCGCTCAGGTTTTGCCGCCGCACGACAAGGGCATCATCGAGGCGGTCTACCGATCCAATGAAATCCCGATGGTCGATTTCGATCAGGCGGTCGCCGACGGGCGTATCGTTCTGGTCGGTGAAGCGGTCGACGCGGCCTACATTCAGGAAGTTGTGGCGCAGAGCCTGTCGCCCGCACGCGACCTCGCCATTCTGTTCACGCCCTTACATGGCGTCGGCGAGACTTCGTTGTTTCGCTCGCTCCGCGAGGCGGGCTTCAGCCAGGCGACGATCTTCGAGGGGCAGCGTGCCCCTGACGGCAACTTCCCGGGCGTACCCAAACAACTGCCGAACCCCGAGTTGCCCGCAGTGTTCGATCCGCCACTCGTCGAAGCCCGCGCGAAGCACATTCCGCTGATCCTGGCCAGCGACCCGGACGCCGACCGTTTGGGGGTTTGCGTGCGCGGCGGGAACGGTGCGTACACCCATTTGACGGGCAACCGCATCGGTGTCCTGTTGGCGGACTATATCTTGAGGAAGCGCGCGGCGGCTGGACGCCTGAAGCCGACCGACTTCTTGTGCGAAACTCTCGTGACCACCCCGCTGGTCGGGGCGATCGGTCGCAAGCACGGCATTCGCGTGTTCGACGAACTTCTCGTCGGTTTCAAATACATCGCGCAACTGATGGATCGAGAGGGGGCCGAGCATTTCGTGTTCGGCGCGGAGGAGTCCCTAGGCTACCTGACGGGGGGTTATGCGCGCGACAAGGACGCGTCAGTGGCGGGCCTGCTCCTGTCGGAAGCCGCGGCGGAACTGAAACTCGAAGGCAAGACCCTGCTCGACCGGTTGGACGATTTGTTCGTCGAGCACGGTTACTTCCTGGAGACGCAGAAGTCCGAAACACGGACCGGACCGCGCGGCAAGGCCCAGATCGATCAGTTGATGTCGGCGCTGGCCACATCGCCTCCGGTGGAACTGGCGGGCTTGCCGTTCCAGCGCGTGCGCGATTACGTGCGGCACGAAGTCCGTGCGTTCCCCGGCAATCGCCGCGTCGCCGACCTCCCCGAACCGAAGGGGGACATGCTCGTCTTCGAAGCGAAGGCGGATGATTGCGAAATCACGCTGGCAGCCCGACCTTCCGGGACCGAACCGAAGATCAAGTTCTATTTCTTCGCCCGCGCGGTGGTGGCGGATCGGGCCTCGCTGGACGCCGTCCGTTCGGCTGCCGAGCGGCGTCTGGCGGACTTCACCACCGCTCTGATGTCCTGGGCCGGCAGCGTTTGGGAAACGTAAGTCGCGGGAACGATCGCGCGGCTTGGTGTTCCGGACAATCTGGGACAGTTGGCTTCCAATCGAGAGAACTCGGAACAAAACACGTTTGACGTGGGGACCGTCCCCCAAGCATGACGGCGAGCGAGCAACACAGCATGGGACAACGACGAGTTGGCGTCTGGATGATCGGTGCCCACGGAGGGATCGCGACGACCGTGGCGGTCGGGTTGGCCGCGCTGCGTCGCGGCCTGACCGACGAGGCAGGACTGGTGAGCGCGCTCCCCCGGTTTCGCGGGCTCGAACTGGTCCCGTGGTCCGACATCGTCCTCGGCGGACACGAAATCCGCGAAACGACCAGCGCCGCCGAAGCCGCTGTGCTGCACACCAAGTCCCGCGTGTTTTCCGACGGGCTGTTGGACGCCGTCGAGACCGATTTGGCGGACCTCGACCAACACGTCCGCCCCGGGACGCTGATCAATGTCGGCTCGACGATCGCCAAATTCGCGGGACCGCGCTCCAGGGGGCTCGACGGTGAGACGGCCGCTCAAGCATTGACCCGGCTTGAATCCGACCTCGCGCGGTTCCGCCAGGAAACCGGCGTCGATCACGTGGTCGTGGTCAACGTCGCGTCGACCGAACCCGCCATGGACGGTCCGTTCCGCACGCTCGATTGGCCGACGCTCTCGAAACAAATCGAAGCGGGAGGGGCGTGTCCCGTCCCAGCCAGCACGCTGTACGCCATCGCCGCCCTGAACACCGGTTGCGACTTTGTGAATTTCACGCCGTCGGTTGGGTCGGACCTCCCCGCCCTCGATCAACTCGCGCGGGAACGCGGAGCGGTCCACGCGGGGCGGGACGGCAAAACGGGCGAAACGCTCATGAAGAGCGTGCTCGCTCCCATGTTCGCCGCGCGCAACCTCAATGTGATGAGCTGGGTCGGCCACAACATTTTCGGCAACCTCGACGGCAAGGTGTTGGACGACCCCGCCAACAAGGCCAACAAGGTCCGCTCGAAGGATCACCTCCTCACGGAAATCCTCGGCTACAAGCCGACGACCTTGGTGTCGATCGAATACATCGAGGACCTCGCCGATTGGAAGACTGCGTGGGACCACATCCATTTCCGCGGTTTTCTTGACACGCGGATGACGCTGCAATTCACGTGGCAAGGCTGCGACTCGCTGCTCGCCGCGCCGCTGGTGCTCGATCTGGTGCGGTTTGTCGAGCGCGGACGGCGAGCGGGGGAAGCGGGGGTGGCTGGCCATTTGGCGTCGTTCTTCAAGTCGCCGATGGGGACCGACATCCCCCCCGAGTTTGGCCACCAGTTCGATCTTCTGTCAGCGTGGGCCGAACGGCTCGCGTCGAAAGACTGACAAGGACCGTTTCCCCGAGTCGCCCCCCGGTCGTCCCCGACAGGATGCGGCGCCCCCTTTCCTGGACGAACACTCGTGAACGAAGCGTCCGTCCCTTCCGACACTGTCTCCGATAACGATCCCTCGCGGGCGGATACTCCGTCCGATGCGACCGCTTCCGCGCCGAAACGTCCGAAGGCGAATCGCTCCGCCATCGCCTGGTTGCAGTTGGCTCGTGCCGCGGCGGTGTTCACCACGTTCGCGGATATCGGAGCGGGCTTCCTGTTGGTTCGAGGGGCCTGGACCCCGCCGGAATTGTTCGCGACCTTGTGTCTTTCGTCTGGCTGTCTGTACGCCGCCGGGATGATACTGAACGATTATTTTGATCGGCACGTTGATGCCGTCGAGCGCCCGAAGCGGCCGATCCCTTCGGGGCGGATCACCGCCGGAGCGGCGGCGGGTTCGGGCTTCGCACTGTTGGGGGCGGGGGTGTTTGCGGCGGCGTGGGTCGGCCCGATGTCCTGCGCTGTGGCGTCGGTGTTGGCGCTGTGCATCGTCGCGTACGACGCATTGTTGAAACGAACTTCGCTGTTCGGCCCGCTGTCGATGGGAGCATGTCGAGCGCTCAACCTGCTGTTGGGGGCGAGCGTGGCGGCGTTGCCGCTCGACGGACCGCTCTCCGCGTCCGACCGAATCGCTCCGCTCGCGGTGATCGACAGCCTTGCATTTCCGTTCGCGCTGGGAACGGGCCTCTACATTGCGGGGGTGACGTGGTTTGCCCGGCACGAGGCGGGCACGAGTCCGCGATGGCAACTGGGGGGGGCCTTGATGGTCGTCAACGCCGGCCTCGGCTGGTTGGCGTGGCGTGTGCTCGAAACCCCCGTGTCCGTCGTGCCGCAGATGAACGTCGCACTGATCTTGGGGTTGGTCGGCGTGACGATCAATCGCCGGGCTTTGGGCGCGATTTTCGATCCTCGCCCCGCCGTTGTGCAGGGAACGATTCGCCTGATGTTGACCTCACTCGTGGTGATCGACGCCACGCTGGCTCTCACGGCTTCGGATCCGTGGCCGTGGCCGGTGCTGATCCTGTCGCTGCTGATCCCCGTCACACTGCTCGGCAAGCGGTTGGCGATCACGTGATTTCGGATGCCTGGACACGACTTCGATTCGGAAACAGGCATTATGCGGACGTGCAACGTGAAGTCTCGGCGCGCGGGTTGTCTGGCATCTGGCGTCTCCATCGACGATCATTGATTCGTGGCCGTGTCGCTATCGACTGTCCCTCCCGCCACCGCAGTCCCCCCTTCCGAGACACTTCGATGCTTCGTCGGTCCTCGATTCCCTGGTTCCTGGTGGCGATGGTTTGGTGTCCCGCGTCCGTGCTGGCCGAGAATTGGCCGGGATGGCGCGGGCCGCGCGGCGACGGCACGTCGCGCGAGACGAACATCCCCGTCCGCTGGAACGGCCCGACGGGTGAAGGGGTGTTGTGGAAAGTTCCTCTGCCGGGCGAGGGACACGCCTCCCCGTCGGTGTGGGAAAACCGTGTGTTTCTGGTCACGTGCCAGACCGAAAGCCTGTCGCGGGATTTGCTGTGCCTCGACCGCGACTCCGGTCGCTTGCTCTGGCGGAAGACGGTGGTGACATCCCCACTGGAGACCAAGCACTCCCTGAACAGTCATGCGTCGAGCACTCCCGCCATCGATAGCGACTGCGTGTATTGCAGTTTCCTCGAAGCGGACGGACGCAAGGTCCCGGCGACGAACGTCGGCACGGCCCGCGACGTGAGCACGGGCCAGATGGTGGTCGCCGCCTATTCCCATGACGGCGAACAAAAGTGGATCGCGCGACCCGGCGGGTTCGTCAGCGTCCACGGTTTTTGCAGTCCACCGGTGCTCGAAGGGAACCTGGTGTTGGTCAATGGCGACCACGACGGCGATTCGTACGTCGTCGCGCTGGATCGCGAAACCGGTGCCACGGTCTGGAAGCGGGATCGTCCTCACAAAACGCGTAGTTATTGCACGCCGATCGTGCGCGACATGGCGGGGCGCCGACAGATGATTTTCTCGGGCAACCGTTCGATCGTGTCGCTCGACCCGAAGACCGGCGAGACGATCTGGAACATGGAAGGCCCCACGGAGCAGTTCGTGGCGTCGATGGTCGACGATGGCCAGGCGGTGTTCATGACGGCGGGCTTTCCCGATTACCACGTCATGGCGATTCGTCCCGACGGCACGGGGAATATCACCAAGTCCCAGGTGAAATGGCACGTGCAGAACGCCAAATGCTACGTCCCTTCGCCCGTGGTGGCGGGGCCGTTCCTGTTCGTGGCGGACGACCGGGGTACGGCCAACTGTTTCAGCACCGAAACCGGCGAGCGGTACTGGCAGGAGCGGCTCGGACCCCACTACAGCGCGTCGCTGGCGACGGCTGGCGGGTTGGTGTACTTCCTCGCGGACGACGGCCTGATGAAGGTCGTCCGCCCTGGGAAATCGCTGGAAGTCGTCGCGGAGAACCCGCTCGGGGAAACCACCTACGCATCGCCAGCGCTTTCACAAGGACGGGTGTTTCTGCGGAGCGAGAAGCACCTGTGGTGCCTGGGGACGAAGTGACGGCAGAGAGATCGCGCGATCCGCGTGATTGCGGGTACGATGCTACGTCCGCGCTCCAGCCCGTGCCCGGTTTTCGGTGACGTGTCGATTCGACTCATCGAACAGTCGAGGCGCGGCGATTTCGTTCGAGGTGACGTGTGTGTCGTTGGAAAACATGTGTCCGGTTGGCCGTCGTCGTACTTTGTGCGGCGGGCGGGGCTGCCTCCGGGGATGAACCCTCACAGGTCGCCGGACAGCCGCAGGATCTCGCCGCAGGTGCACCGCGGTCGGTGGCCGAATTGTGGGCGGAATTCGACCCGCGCGCCGAACCGCTCGACGTGAAAACAGTCCGGGAGTGGGACTCCGCGGGGATCACGGCGCGAACCGTGACGTTTCAGACAGGGCGTTTCCTGGGGCATCCCGCGCGAATGGCCGCCTTCTACGCGTTTCCGAAGGGGGCGTCAAAACGACTTCCGGCGCTGTTGCATCTGCACGGCGGGGGCCAACGGGCCTTTCTGCACGAGGTCGAGTTCTATGCGAAGCGAGGCTACGCGTGCCTGTCGCTCAATTGGGGCGGTCGCGAAATGGAGCGTGCCGAACCGGGGGACCCAAACACCGACTGGGGAGCGGTTGACCCCACCCAAAAAAACGTACCCGGCTACAACACGCTCCGTCCCGCAAAAAACACGCTCGACGCGTTCGATTCCCCCCGCAACAACAACTGGTACTTGCTGACATTGGCCGCGCGCCGCGGACTCACGTTCCTCGAGCAACAGCCCGAGGTCGATCCCGACCGATTGGGTGTGTACGGGCACTCGATGGGGGGCAACCTCACCGTCTATGTCGCTGGCTGCGACGAACGGGTCAAGGCCGCCGCTCCTTCGGTCGGCGGTTCGGGATTTCGGTTTGACAAATGGCCGCTTTTGCCCGAGCACAAACCACAAATGCCGAACGGCGACCCGGAGCTCTTTCGGGCCACATTGGGTTTCGAATCGTACGCTCCGCGCATTCGCGCGCCGCTCTTGTGGCTGGGATCGACGAATGACTTCCACGGGATCATGGACGACACCTACCGCACGGGAGACCTCGTACCGCACGAACAGGTGCGCTACGTCTTCGCCCCCCACCTGAACCACCGCTTTACCCCGGAGTTCGCGGTCGCTCGTCCACTGTGGTTCGATCAGTGGCTGATGGCGGGGCCGCCCGCTCCCCGCACGGCCGAAACACGCCTCATTCTCGACGAAGGGGATGGCGTGCCGACATTGAACGTACGGCCCGACACATCGCGGGAGATTGTCGATGTGCACATCTACTACTCGGTCGACCCCGATCCGCGCGCCCGGTTTTGGCGGTCAGCGGACGCAATCAAAACAGATTTCGTCAAATCGGACGCGGTCGACTCCATGGCGGAGTGGAGTGCCCGGTTGCCAATCCTCTCGACTGCACAACCGCTCCATGCGTTTGCGAATGTCGTGTACTCGATCCCGAGGACCGAGTCGGAACCGTACGCGCGACCGACGGAGCGCTGGGCGTTTTCGTCCCGACTGCACACCGCCACGCCCGGTGAACTGGCCCGAGCCAACATCCGCGCGACGGATAAAGTCGACCCGGTCATCGACGATTTCACCCGTGGATGGCGGGATTGGTACGCCCTCTCCGCCGACAACCCCCACCACTGGGAGTATTCAACCCGCAAGCTCTCGGATCCGAAGTGGCGTGGTGCGCCGGGCCGAAAACTGGCGGTGACGGCGCGAGTCTCCGCTTCGAACGATTTGATCGTCGTGCTGACAGAGAACTTCTTCCGCGGCTACCGGGGCGCGCAGCGTGAGTACACGGCCACGGTGAAACTGACGGGGGGCCCGGACGCCACCGCCGCGATGCTCTCCCCCTCCGACTTTCGCACTCCCGAGGGAGTACCGCTTGAGACCTGGTCGAACGTCGACGTGCTGAGTCTTCGGCCCTACTTCGAACGCGGAACCTATCTTGTCGGCGGAAAGTCCTGGACAGGTCCGCAGCCGGAGTTTCGCCGGTTGTGGTGGGCCGACCAATGACGTAACGTTCCGCGCGCCTCCGCCACGGGG
>JBIKMW010000098.1:0-26552 GCA_044359065.1 Planctomycetales bacterium
CGTGCGCGGCGAGGAGATCACCGTCGGCGCGATCTGGGACGACACGGACATCGTCCACGTCCTGACGAGCGAAATTCTCGTTCGCAATTTCCACACGAACACCTATCAACGGTTGCAGAGCAGCCCGACGGCCAGCCTGGTCGTCAAGCTCTCCGGAGCGACCGCTGGTTTCACCGCCGAAGGTTTCGGTCTCGATATCGACGACCGGATCGGCGGCACGGTGCAGGTGATCGGGCAACCTGGCTTCCCGGTGATCCTGACCGACCTGCGCGACGACACCGTCGGCGCGGGCTTCGACCTGACGGGACTGCCGACCACCGACACGAACGAAGACGACGGCGACAACAACCGCACCAACGGCCAGGGGGCCGCGCCGGTGGCGGGGTCGTGGCGGAGCATCCGGTTCGAGCGTCTGAGCAACGACCGCAATGTGGCGGTCTACAACGAACGGGAAGCGACGGTGAAGGGGGCGAGTCTCGACCGTAACGCGACTCCGGGTTCCGCCGAGAACCTCGGTGTGCTGGCTCCCAACGTCGTCAACCGGTTGAACAATCCGCTGAATCCCGGTGCAGGCGTGAGCTCCCTGACGGACCTCGAGCGGGAAGCGATTCGCGAGAAGGGTGGCGACGACAACCGTCGACTGGGCTTCGAAGTCCACGGCTTCCTGCAAGGGGACGCTCCGACCGATATCGACGTGTACCAGTTCTCGGCCTACACGCAGTCCGAAGTGTGGATCGACATCGATAAAACCAGTTCGGCCCTGGATACCGAAATCGCCATCCTGCGGGCGGATGGCACGGTGATCGCGTCCTCGGCGGATTCGCAGGCGGAAGGCGCGGCCAGTGGTGCCCGGTTGCCGCTGACCCGCGATGCGTGGCGCGGTGGGGATTTCTGGGGGACCAACCCCAAGGATGCCGGTCTTCGGGTGATTCTGCCCGGTACGATTCCCAACCAGCTCGACACCTACTACGTGCGGGTCCGCAGCACGGGCGGAGCGACGACCGGCAAGTACCAGTTGCAGATTCGCGTCAATCAGCGGGACGAAGTCCCCGGTTCGACGGTGCAGTTCGCCGACGTCCGGTACGCGCAGAGTGGAGTCGAAATCATCGGCTTGCCTCGACAGTCGCCATTGGTCGGGGATACCAACGAGGTCGCCACCGATAACAATGGACGTGGCGGCGCCCAGGAG
This sequence comes from Planctomycetales bacterium, assembly GCA_044359065.1. Lineage (GTDB taxonomy): Bacteria > Planctomycetota > Planctomycetia > Planctomycetales > Planctomycetaceae > JAIXZD01. The sequence continues at coordinate 1,190 of JBIKMW010000098.1, forward strand.
CTTGGGAATTTGCTGCAGACGGATCGGAACTCGCTGTCGGTCGGTGGCTTCCTCACGGGAACGGGCGATGTCGACTGGTACGCCTTCACGGTCGACTTCGACCTGATCCAGGTCATCGGCGGTTCGTCGAACGGCACGAAGACCTGGTCGACGATTTTCGATATCGACTATGCGGACGGCTTCAGCCGCCCCGACTCGACGATGTCGATTTTCGACTCGAATGGGCGATTGATCCTGACCTCCCGCGATTCGGACGTGCAGGACGACCAGCCCGGACAGACCGGCTCGGACATTGACGACCTGACCCGCGGCTCGGCGGGCAAGCTCGATCCCTACATCGGCCCGGTCACCCTGCCTGCTGGCAACCCCAACGGAGCCTTCACGTCCAATCGCGGCACGGGCGCTCCGCCGAACGTTCGTCCCGCCGGTCACCCGCAGCGGTATTACGTGGCGATTTCGCACGACCAATTCCTGCCGCGGGCGATGAACGCCTTCTTCACCCCCGGCACGGGAACCAGCACCCAGGTGCGGCTGGAACCGGTGAACTCCCTGCGGCGTCCGGTGGAAGACCACATCGGATTCGACGGCTACAGCTCGCAAGGGAGCATCCTCGCGCCGGAAACCCCCGCGCTGATCGACACCTCGACGGCGCAATCGCTCAACACACACATTACGCCGTTCGGGCTGGGGGATGTGACGCTGTTCGTGTCGACGAGCGGCAGCCTGCAAACATTCGACGCGGTGACGGGCGATCAAGAGACCTTGATCAGCACCGGATACGGGGGATTGTCACTCGGCGACCTCGACATGCGGCCGGACGGCAAGCTCTACGCCTATGCGGGGGTCAACAACAACGGCGGGACGGTTGGCCGGTTGATCGAACTGAATTCCGGTACCGGGGGACAGACCAATACCAGCGACGATGGCATTCCCAACCGCGCCGCCACGAACCCGACGAACAACCAGACGAACAGCAACAGTGTTTCCGCGTTGGCCTTCCAGCGGTCGGGTGTCGGGGATTACGACAATCTGTGGTACATCGTCGACGACGGCGGGGAATCCAAGCTGTATCGCGCCGCCGACGGGGGGAGTGCGGCGGGTAACGCGAACGGCGCCGCCAACCAAGCCCACACCGACACGAACTTCGGGTACTTCGGTCGGTTGCTCATGAACATGGGGAACCTGCGGCCGCTCGTGACCGGGTTGCAATTCGTTCAGGACTCGGGTGGTACGATGCTGGGGGTGACCAATGACGGTCGCTTCATTTCGATCACCCCCGGCGGCAAAGTTCAAGGGACCGGGCAAGAGCTGATCGACTTCAATTCGCTCGGGACGCAGCGGGCGGATTTCACCGCGCAATTGGGGGCTCTTGGCGCCACCGGTTTCGCGGGCTTGGCCGCCGCTCCTCAAAACCTGCAGGATGGCCGGTTCCGGGGGATGTTCTTTGCCATCACGAACACCGGGGAGTTGTGCGTCATCAACCCGACGACCAATTCGCTGGTGAATGTCGCCGAGTGGGGCGGGAATTTCTCCCCCGTCCTGACCAACAACCCGACGGGGTTGGCGTTCTCGCCGGTGGACTTCAACCTGTGGCATGCCACGGAACGACGGGGCCGCGACGCGGGACACGGGATCAACGCGACGTTCGACAATACGCGTACGCCCAGTGCCGAAGGTCGCGTGGTCAACGTCACGGGAGACCTCCGCGAACAGACCGAAGCCATCGGCGGGGCCAGCCTGTACTTCGGCCTCGAGCAATACACGGACGACCCGGAAGCTGCTGAGCGGTATTTCCGTCGTCGCCCCAGCCTGGTCTCGGGCTTCGACAACGGTCAGTACGGCGTTGTGGGGACACGCACCGGCGTCCCGACGGCGTCGTACACCTGGCAGGAGGAGATCACCGCCAATCCGGCGCATCGGGACAACTACAACGCTCCCGGGGGTGCGTTCGGCAGCCTGACGACGAATTCGTTCAGCCTCGGCGGATACGCCCGGACCGACCGGCCCGTGCTGTACTTCAACTACTGGCTGCAAACCCAGAACGCCAACGCCAAGGACGCAGGGATGCGCGACGCGGCGCGGGTGTTCGTTTCCCAAGACAACGGGGTCACATGGGAGATGCTGGCGACGAATAACAGCGCGCTGTCGGCCGCGATGGACGCGGACGGCGAGCTTCCGGCCTTCGCCAGCCACACGGCGGACCGGTTCGGCAAAACGAATCAGCGCGTCCAGCAGCTGTATGAAACGTCCGAATGGCGGCAGGCACGCGTCGACCTCGGTGAATATGCCGGTCAAGCCAACCTCCGACTGCGGTTCGACTTCACCACCGCCGGAGAGATGGACCCCACCAACCCTCTCAACAATTTCGCCGACACGACGTTCGGGAACTTCAACCACCCCGAACGTGGTCAGAACAACGCGTTCGAGGGCTTCTACATCGACGACATCATCGTCGGCTTCGCCGAACGGGGCGAGATGGTGACCGGGGCACAGAACGGAGACGACACGTTCGTGGCCGTTCCGACCGACCCGGACCCGATGTCGACGCAAACCTCGCAGATTCCGTCCGGGGCGTACCAGTTGTACATCCGCCGCGGGACCGAGTTCGGGTTCCAACCGATTCCGTCGCAGCTTCCGGATGTCGCCATCGGTCGGCGGTTCGACACCAATGATCGGTTCGTGGAATTCCCGGCCCCGGCAGCCGGTGCACTCGTGACGGAGAACTTCGAGACGGCGGCAGTTCCGGGCGGCGATTTCTCGTTGGGTTTGGGATCAAACGGCCGCATTCAGTTGGCGGACGAAATCGACACCGAAGTCTTCGTTCCGGGCGGTGGATTGGGTGGTGGCGAACACGCGGACCACCCCGAGGACCATATCGTTGCCATCGAAGGGCAGCGGGCATTGTTCCTCGACGCCCCCGTGAGCGGCACGGCGACGACCAACAAGATCGTGTGGAACCCCAACTTGAATTTGGCGACTGGCACGCCGGCTTTCCTCTCGTTCCAGTACATCACGCTGGAGCCGAACGCGCCGCTGCAAAACACGTTCACGACGCTCACGGCGTTAGGAACGGGCGTCGCCATCAGTGGTGACGACGGGGACAACTGGGTGCGGGTGTTCACTCCCGGCAACACGCAGGGAGAATGGCGGGAAGGGCGCATCGACCTGGCGACGATTGCCCGCAACATGGGCATCGCACTCGGGCCGAACTTCCGGGTGGGCTTCTTCCAGCGCGGTTCCGCGCGGTGGGAAGATGAACTTCCCGATCAGGGATTCTTCGACGACTTCTCGGGGCGCCTGGGGATCGACAACATCCAGGTTCTGCCCACCGCGAGCATCGGTTCGACGCAGTCGATCGGCGACCGCAACACCCTGCGGGAGCAGGGGCAAATCGTCATCGCCAACAACATCGTGCGGTTCTCGCAGAACATCGGGATCGACGCCGTCGCGGCGCCGCGTGATCCCGGCACGAATCTGGCGCGTCCGGGCTCCGCGGTGTTCCACACCGATTCGGACGACAACACTCCCTTCACCCCCTATTCGCGCCTCGCCCCCGGTGTGGTGATCAACAACAACCTGATCACCGAAGGGAACATCGGCATCCGGTTCGGCGGCGACACGAATACGGACCCCGTCAACGTTGTCCCGTACGGCCGAATTGTGAACAACACGATCGTGTCGGCGGTGACCGGGATTCAGGTGCTGAACAACGCCGGGCCGACGCTCCTGAACAACCTGCTGTCTGGTGCTGCAACCTCCGGCCGCTCCGGGATGACGACCGGGATCAGTGTCGACGCCAGTTCGGCACCGAACACTGTCGTCGGCACGTCGTTCTACCACGGCGTGAACACCGCTATCACGGGTGTCGCGGACAGCAACTCCATCACGCGAGCCTTGTCGGACCCGATGTTCGTGAATGCCCTCGCGGGGAATTTCTATCTGGCCCAGGGGAGCCGGGCGATCGACGCTTCGCTCAACTCGCTGCAAGACCGTCCGAACAACGTCTCAGTCATTCAGCCGCTGCTGATTCCCGAGTCTCCGATCCTCGCTCCGGACTTCGACCTTTTCGGGCAGCTGCGGCAGGACGATGGGAGCCAGGGGAATGTCACCGGTCTCGGGCAGACGGCCTTTAAGGATCGTGGTGCCATCGAGCGGGCGGACTTCACGAATCCCTCCTTCCGCTTCGTCGAACTGGCCACGACCGACACGACGCCCGGCTTTGAAACGCGGCTGGACAGCATCACCGCCTGGGGCGGAGACCCGCGACTGGATCGCGACGATCTCGTCGATTCGCTGAGCATCCAGGACAAGACCGCCGCGCAGGTCACCGAGTTCCGGTTCCGCCTCGCCGATATCGGCGTGGGGATCGACAAGTCGACGGTGGTCAGCCAGGCCTTCCAGATTCAACGCACGAACCTGATCGGCAACGTTACGACGCTGGTCGCCGGAACCGATTACACGTTCATCTACAACGAGAACACGAACGAAGTGAAGTTCGTCGCTCCCGCCACGTGGAAGCCGGGCACCTACCAGATCGTGGTGACCAGCCGTCCCACAACGCCGACGCAAGCGGGTTTCCTGACGGACCTCGCCAACAACACGCTGTTGGCCAACAAGTCCAACGGCACGATCTCGTTCGACATCGCCCTGAAGTTGGAAGACCCCACGGTCAACCAGCCGGCGAACGTGACGATCTTCGAAGATCAGGGGACCGCCGACACCGACAATGGCAACGGGAGCGGGCACGTTCCGGTGACTCTGGGCATGGGCGATCCGGCGGTGACGGACACGTCGGTGCTGCTCGTCCCGGTGACGGGGATCACCCCCGGCGGCAAGCTGGACAACGCTCCCGGCGCTCCCGGCTACAACAATCTCGAGAACCAGCCGATCCGCGTCACCGCGGTCAGCAGCGATCCTGCGGTGCTGGTGCTGGCCCAACTGACGTACCCCAGCCCGGTGATCGATCCGACGCGGGCCGTACTGCAAATCGCGCCGATTCCGAACCTGCCGCTCTCGGCTCCGGTCACCGTGACGATCACGGTGACGGTCACCGACGCGGGCTTCGACGGCGTGTTCAACGCGGCCACGGACCCCGAGTTCGACGACCAGACGGTGACGACAACGTTCACCGTCACGATCAAGCCGCGGAACGACCTGCCGACGCAGGACACGGTTGCCGCCGTCACCTACAACGGCATCATCCCGGCGGACCGGCGGCTCAACATCACCGGCATCACGGCTGGTGGTGACGAATCGCAGGAACTGCGGGTCACCGCATCCAGCGGCGACCTGACGATCCTCGCCCCGCCCACGGTGGTCTACACCTCGCCGAACAACACGGCGGAGTTGCAGTTCAACCCGGGCTTGGGGACACCCGCCTTCGGCGTCGCTGGCACGGTGCCGGTGACGGTCACGGTTCGCGACGCGGGCTTCGACGGCATGTTCGACACGCCGGACGACGGGGTTCGGGTGCAAGTCTTCAACGTCACGTTCGCCCCGAACAACACGTTGCCGACGATCGACCCGGTCAATCCGATCAACCACACCGGTTGGGTGGGACCGCAGACGGTCAACCTGACGAACATTTCGACCGGTGCCGGCGACCTGCAAGCCTTGCGGGCGCAGATGACGTTCTCGGCCCCGCCGAACTTCTTCGTCAACACGCCGACGCTGATCTACACGCCGAACAACACCAGCGGAATTGTCACCTACACCCCCCGCGGTGATGTGACCGGCACGGCGACGATCACCGTCCGCATCTTCGACGACGGGGTCGACCTCGTCGCCGGAAACGCGGACGACGGATTCATCGAGCGGACGTTCGACATCAACGTCGTGGCGTACAACGATCCCCCCGTCGCCAACAACGACGCGGTCCCCGTCGGCAGCAACGCGGCTCCGCTGGAAGACAACGTCGTCACGATGCCGATCTCGCAACTGCTCGGCAACGATCAGGTGGCGACCAGCGCACCGTACCTGACGACCGAAACCCAAACGCCTCCCGGCCAGGGGTTGACGCTCGTCAGCGTCCAGAACGCGGTCGGCGGCACGGTGGCGATCGTCGGCGGCAACGTGGTCTTCACACCGAACGCCGACTTCAACGGCACGGCCACGTTCCAGTACACGGTGCGCGACAACGGCCTCAACAACGGCCTCAACGACTTCAAGACGGCCACGGCCACGGTGTCGATCACCTACACGGCGGTGAATGACGCGCCGCGGCGGATCACCGGTCCGGCCAACACGACGATCAATGTCCGGCAGGACCAGTTCCAGGTGCCGCTCGGGTTCTCGAACCTGGCCTACACGCCCGGTCCGGCGGACGAGGCCGGCCAGACGTTGACCTACCAGGTGACGCAACTTCCGGCGGGCACGCTGGGGACGGTCACGCTGGCGGACGGTCGGACACCGGTGGGGGTCGGTTCTTCGCTGACGCTCTCGCAACTGCAAGGCTTGCAGTTCCGTCCGAACGGTCTGACGTTCGGCCAGGGAACGTTCCAACTGCGGGTTCGCGACAACGGCGGCACGTTGAATGGCGGCCTCGACACGCTGTTGGAATCGTTCACGATCAACGTGACGCCGCTCGATCCCGCCAACCTGCAAAAGGTGCGGTTCATCCGGTCGTTCAACCCGAACGCGGACTACCACTTCTTCACGACGAGTACGCCGGAGTTCAACAACGCGTTGACCGCCGGGTACCAGGACGAAACCACCAATCAGGCCGGGTTCGCCCTGTCGTTCAATCCGATTCCCGGCGGAGTGGCGATCTCGCGGCTGTACAACGTGCAGACCGGTCGGCACTACTACACGACCAGCACGGGCGAGCGGGACTTCCTGGCGAACCTGATTCCGGTCAATCATCCGGAATTCGGCAAGGTGGGTTGGCGGTACGAGTTGGACGAACCGTTCGTGTACCCGGTGCAAGTGCCCGGTACGACGGAGATCTTCCGGCTGTACAACAACAATTCGGGAGTCCACCTGTACACGGAAAGCGTGGCCCAGAAGGACGCGATCCTTGCGGCGTTCCCCGGAATTTGGGTGCAGCACAGTTCGCTCGGGTTCGCCTTCATCGACCCGGCGCGGTCGTTCATCCCGAACGGTCCGTTCTTCGCGACGGCGGCCTCGTCTTCGGCTCCGGCGGTTTCGGCCTCCGCAACCGCTGTGACGAGTTCGACTGGAACGACGAACGAAGCCGTCGAGACCACAGACCGTCTGGTCCGCACGGTGGGCGAAGTTCCTGGCTCGGCCTCGCGGTCCGCCGCTCCGGTGTCCGCGCCGGCCACGTCGAGCGATACGCCGTCGACTCCGGTTTCGTCCGGGGAGCCCGAAGCCTCGGCGATCGACATGTTCTGGTCGTCGCTGGGCGGAACGCTGTCCGGCGGCACGGATGTGGCACTGGACGATTTCGAATGAGTTGGACGGAGTTGAATCGGATGTCAACCATTCGGACGGTGGTGGCTTTCACACCGAACTGAACGCAGACCGACCGGAAGGCGCGAACCGCCTTCCGGTCTTTTGTTTTAGTACGGTCCGACGCGGAGACGGTCCGCTCCGCGAGGCCGCTGTTTGCAGGTTGGGGTGACGGGGCCTAAACTGCCGACTCACGCGCAGACGGGTGGCGGACATGTTTCCGCCGCCGGACTTCACAGCAATCCCTTCGATTCGCAGGATGCGATCCCCCCATGGCCGACCACGAACGCACGCTCGCCATGTTCGTCGACTTCGAGAACCTCGCGCTGGGGTTCCAGGGGAGGGGCGACAAATTCGAGATCGGACGGGTGCTGAAGCGCTTGGTCGAGAAGGGGAAGATCGTCGCCAAGAAGGCGTACGCCGACTGGAACCGCTATTCGAGCTACACCGAGGCGCTGCACGAGGCCGCGATCGAGCTGATCGAGATCCCGCGGCGCGGTCAGACGGGCAAGAACTCCGCCGACATCCGCCTGTGTGTGGATGCCATGGACCTCGCGTACTCGAAGGAACACATCGGGACGTTCATCGTCGTGTCGGGAGACAGCGATTTCAGCCCGCTGGTGTCGAAGCTCAAGGAATTGGGCAAGCACGTCATCGGCCTGGGCATGCAGGGGTCGACCTCGAACCTGCTCCGCGACAACTGCGACGAGTTCATCTACTACGAGGACCTGGACTCGGCCATCGCCGAAACGCAGATCGAAGGGGAGCTTCCGGAAACAAAGAAGAAGGCGTTTTCGCTGCTGGTGGATTCCTGTTTGGCGTTGCGGCGCGAAAACAAGACCCACCTGTTCTCGTCGATGATCAAGGACACGATGAAGCGGAAGCGTCCGTCGTTCAACGAGACGTACCACGGCTACAAGACGTTCAGCGCGCTTTTGGAAGACGCACGCGACCAAAAGCTGCTGGAACTGGAGACCGACGAACGGAGCGGCACGTATGTGGTGACCCGGTTCGGCGAAGAGTTGACGCGGCCCGGCGCTCCATCGCGGGAGTTCCGACGGGCGACTTCTTCGGGTTCCACAAGACGTCCGCCGCGCCGCAGGGTTCGCCCGGCGGGTGACGGCGAGGGAGCCGCCCCGGCCGCCCCCAGACCGGCCGCGCGCCGGCCACGTGTGCGGGACGACGGCGTCCGCGATGAACGCGCTCCACGGGAAGAGCGGAGCCCCCGCGAAGAACGTCCGCCGCAATCCGAACGGCCGCGCGAGTCGCGGTCCTTTGAAGAGCGCTTCTACGACCCGGATGACGAATGACGTCAGTCGCTGGCTCGCGACGCGAGCAGTCGAGTGGGAGCGCGGCGTCCGGATTTTCGGCTGGCCACCATGCTCTGCTCAGTCGGCCAAGACCGGCGTCGGCGGGGCAACGGATGGTTTACTCGCGTGGTTTCGCAGCCGCAAACTGTTGAGCACAACGGAGACGCTGCTGGCCGACATCGCGGCAGAAGCCATCATCGGGTCGAAGCTCCACCCGCCCCAGGGAACGAACAGACCGGCGGCCAGCGGTAGCGCCAACAGGTTGTACCCGAACGCCAGCCACAAGTTGCCTCGAATGATCCGCAGCGTTCGTCGGGCCAAGCCGATCGCCAGCGGCACCCGCCCCAGGTCGTCCGCCAACAGGCAGACCGATCCCGCGTCCAGGGCCGCCGCCGTTCCCGATCCCAAAGCCATGCCGGCGTCGGCGGCCGCCAGCGCCGGTGCGTCGTTGACGCCATCCCCCACCATCGCCACATGATCGCCTCGCGCACGCAGGGTGGCGATCTCTGCGAGCTTCCCGTCCGGCTTCAGCCCGGCCCGGATGTCGGCGATGCCCAGACGTTCCCCCACCGAGCGCGCGGTCGCAAGTTGATCCCCTGTCAACATCGTGACGGCGATCCCCATCCCCTCAAGTTCTCGCACCACAGCGGCGGATTCGGGGCGCGGCGGGTCCGCCACGGCAATCGCCCCGACGACGACATCGCCGCGCGCCGTCAACACTCCCGTCCAACCCTTCGCCGCGAAGTCTCCGAGCGGGCCGAGCCAGGGACGCACGTCGTAGCCCGCTTTTTCCAGCCATTCAGCGCTGCCGACGAACACCGGTTCAAAACGCGGGGTCGGTTCGGATCGCGCGGCGGGGGAGGGAGACAGCGATAGCGATACCAGTCCACCCGGCCGCGCGGGCGTGTCCGCCCCCTCCGGCGGAGTCGGTACGGGAACGAATCCCGACACGCCCCAACCGGTCACGACTCGGAACCCGGTGGCCGGAGCCACGGGCAAGCGGTTCGATCCGCCATCCGTCTCCTCGAGTTTGTCGGCCGCCGCGACAATCGCCCGAGCCACCGGGTGTTCGGAGTGTTGTTCGACCGTCGCCGCCGTGCGCAGCACGTCGTCCGAACACCAACCTTCCGCAGCCACGGTGTCCACGACCGAGGGACAACCGGCGGTCAAGGTGCCGGTTTTGTCGAAGACCACTCGCGTCACGCCGGCGGTCCGTTCGAGTGCTTCGCCCGATTTGAACAGGATGCCCAGTTCCGAGCCGCGCCCCGTCCCCACCAGAATCGCCATCGGCGTCGCCAACCCCAGCGCGCACGGGCAGGCGATCACCAGCACCGCGACGGCGTGCGTCACGGCTGATCCCCATCGATCCTCCTCCGGGCCGAACAGCCACCACGCGAAGAACGTCGCGGCCGCAACCGCCAACACGAACGGAACAAACACCGCGCCCACGCGATCCGACAGAGCGGCGATCGGCGCCTTCGCCGCCTGGGCGTCCCGAACCAATTGTCCGATCCGCGCCAAAACGGTGTCGGAGCCGACTCGTTCCGCCCTGACCTGCAAGCTTCCGGCCAGATTGACCGTCCCTCCCGTCACCTCGTCGCCAATCCGCTTTGCGACCGGCCACGCCTCTCCGGTGATCAACGATTCGTCCGCGGTCGACTCCCCCTCCAGCACGCGCCCGTCAACCGGGATCCGCTCTCCGGGACGGACCAGAAGCCGATCTCCCGCGACCAGTTTCGACGCGGGCAGATCGAGGATCCGGTCCCCTTCGATCAGGTGGGCGACCGTCGGTTGGAGACGCAACAGTCCCCGCAGCGCTTGCGACGCGCGACCCCGCGCACGCGACTCCATCCAGCGTCCGGTCAGCACGAACACGACGATCATCGCTGCGGCCTCGAAGTACATCCCGCCGTGAGCGGCCCCATGCGTGCCCTCGAACCACCCCGTGGCGGTCGCCGCGCCGTAGGTCCAGGCGGTGAGCGATCCCAAGCCGATCAGCGCGTGCATATCGCCGTGACCGGTCCGAATCGCCGTCCAAAGCCCGCGCAGAAACGGCTGTCCCCCGCCGAAGACGACCGCCCCGGACAAGATCGCCAAAACCCAATCGCGGACCGGATGGGCCGCGGTTCCCATGCTCAGAACCATCACGGGGAGTGCCAAGGCCCAAGCGACGCACATCCGCGCGCACGCACCAGCGATTTCCCGCGTGAGAGCTTCTTCCGCGGCGTCGCCGGCCAACGCTCCGTCGACCACAACAGGCACCGCCTTCAGCCCCGCTTCGGTCGCGGCGGACCGCAGAGCCGAAAGATCGACTCGGGATGGATGAAATCGAACCCGGGCCTCCCGCGTTGCGAAATTGACGTCGGCGGCCTCGACACCCGGTAACGCGCGAAACGCCCGCTCGGCCCTCGACGCACATGCCGAGCAGGTCATCCCCTCCAATAAGAAGTCCGCGACATCGGTTTCGCTCCCGAGTGTGCCGGACGGTCCGTCGATCGACGCTCCGGGAGTGGTGATCTCGACGAACGATGGAGGAGACATGGGACGGGTGCGAATTCGTGGAGAAGGACATGGGTGCGGAAACCGGTGGTTCCGCGCGAGCGGACCATTCATTGTACTCCTGGCAGTCGCACTGGGTGTGTCGGGATCGACGCCCGTTGAAATGTCCATCTGGAACGGATTGTCGCGTTCCGTGGGAATCTCTGGCTTCGCCGGGGCGGTTGCGTTACGGTCCATGAACGACGACCGGGGGATCTCGCGCCGATCCCGAGAGACACTCATTCGCTCGAACTTTGCAACGATTGTGATCAGCCGCATGATTCACCCTTGGCACGATGTCACCCCCGGCGAAAAGCTCCCGAAGGAGTTCATCGCCGTGATCGAAATCCCCATGGGGTCGAGCATCAAATACGAACTCGACAAGCAGACCGGGTTGCTGCGGCTCGACCGCATCCTGTACTCGGCGGTGTACTATCCGGCGAATTACGGGTTCATCCCGCAAACACTGGCCGAAGACGACGACCCGCTGGACGTGCTCGTCCTTTGCCAGGAGCCCGTAGCGCCGCTCACGCTGGTGAGGGCTCGGGCGATCGGGTTGATGACAATGGTCGACACCGGCAAGAAAGACCACAAGATTCTGGCCGTCGCGGTGCACGACCCTGAATTCAACGTCTTCCAGGAAGCGGGCGAACTGCCCCCGCACCGGTTGGCGATGCTGCGGCGTTTCTTCCAGGACTACAAGATGCTGGAAGGGAAGTCGGTCGAGGTCGAGGAATTCGCCAACGCAGAGGCGACGCACCCGATCATCCTGTCATCGCTCGAAGCCTACAGCAGCGAACGCCGCCGCGGTTTTCGTTAACGAATTCGAGAGGCGTTCCGTGCCCTGCTTGGCCCGCTTCGGGACAAGCAGGCGGCTCGCCGGGCGGCAAGGTTGGCGCACTACGCCCATATCGGAACCAAACGTTAACATCCCGGTCCCGGTGCGGTCCTTCACGAACCGGTCGTTAGCGAACCAGTCGCCCACTTTTCCGCATGCCCAGCCACGGACGAACCATGCAGGTCTTGCTCGCCAATCCCCGCGGATTCTGTGCCGGGGTGAACATGGCCATCGAGTGTTTGGAAGAGGTCATCCGCCTCTGCGGCACCGACATTTACGTGTACCACGAGATCGTTCACAACCGGTACGTGGTCGACCGCTTCTCGAAGCAGGGTGTCAAGTTCGTCGATTCGCCCGAGGATGTGCCCGCCGGCTCGTTCCTGTTGTACAGCGCGCACGGTGTGTCGCCACAGATTCGCGCCCTCGCTCGGTCGCGCAATCTGCGGACGATCGACGCCACGTGCCCGCTCGTGACCAAGGTCCATCTCGAGGCGGTGAAGTTCACCAACGAGGGGTATCGGCTGATCCTCATCGGCCACGAAGGTCACGACGAAGTCATCGGCACGATGGGGGAAGCTCCGGACAATATCACCCTGGTGGAGACGCCCGAGGATGTGGACGCCCTGCGGTTTCCCGACGGGACGAAGCTCGCCTATCTGACGCAGACCACGCTGAGTGTCACGGAGGCGGGGCGGGTCGTCGACCGTCTGCGGCTCCGCTTCCCCGACATCAAATGCCCTCCGAAGGAGGACATTTGCTATGCCACGACCAATCGGCAGGAAGCGGTCGGCGCCCTCGCGCCGAAGGCGGATGTCGTGCTGGTGCTGGGGAGCCAGAACAGCTCCAACAGTCAGCGGCTCAAGGAGCTGGCGGCGGAGGTCGGGAAGCCGGCGTACCTGATCGACGGCCGGCACGAACTGGATGATGCGTGGTTCACGGGCGCGGACACTGTGCTGATCACCGCCGGCGCCAGCGCCCCCGAGGTGGTCGTGCAGGAAGTTGTCGACCACCTCGTCCAACGCTTCGGCGCGACCGTGGAAACGGCCACGATCCGCGACGAACACGTCCACTTCCCGCTACCGAAAGAGTTGCGGGCGCTGCAAAAGGGGGCGGCGGGTTGAGGCACGCCGGGACTTCCCCCGGGAACGCACCGCGACATGGTCGTTCCCGGGTTGGCGGATGCCGACTCACTTCCCGTCGAGGCCATCCGCCAAACGGCCGAGCGCTTCGCTCTCGATCTGACGGACGCGCTCGCGAGTCAGCCCCAACGCCTCGCCGATTTCCTTGAGCGTTTTCGGCTCGGAGTCGTCGAGTCCGAACCGCATGCGGAGGATCGTCGCCTCGCGTGGCTCCATCGTTTCGAGCATGCGGAAGACGTGCTTGAGATTGTCGCTCTCCAGCATCTCCCCTTCGGGCCCCTTGCTGCGGTCGTCCGAAATGAGGTTTTCGAGCGACAGCCCCGCTTCGTCGTCGTCGGATTGCGGCGTCGCGTTGTGCAGCAGAATCGCCTTCTTGACGATCGCCAGCTTCTTCTTGGCGATGCCGAGTTCGGCGGCGATCTCTTCCATCGTCGGCGTGCGGCCCAACTCGTCGACGAGCTTGTTCGTCGCTCGTCGCCACTTGGTGAGCAGTTCCACCATGTACGCCGGAACGCGAATGGTCTTGCCGCTGTTGATGAGCGCCCGCTTGATGGACTGCTTGATCCAGTAGCTGGCGTAGGTACTGAACCGCGTGTTCATGTCGGGGTCGAAACCCTCGACAGCGCGGAGCAGACCGAGGTTGCCTTCTTCGATCAGGTCTTGAAGAGGCAACCCCTTGCCGGAGTAGCCGCGGGCGATGTTGACCACCAGCCGCAGATTGGCGCGGACCATGCGGTCGCGGGCAAGGTTGTCTCCGGCCGAGATGCGGCGGGAGAGTTGCTTCTCCTCGTCCGCCGACAACAGCGCGGTTTCGTTGATTTCGCGAAGATATGTTTCAAGCGGACTCTGCACGGCCGCGGAGCGGCGTCGGGTAGCGTGCGGAGCGCGGCTGGCGATGTGGGGCATGGGCTTGTCGAGCTTCCCGTGAAAGAAGGTGTCCGGTGGGGCGTCCGGCGGGAACCGACCCTTGCGGGGCGGTCCGGACGCGCGAACTGGCGCGATCTCGCTTCCATCTCCGTCCGAAATGGGGATGTCCGTTCCGGACCGTGGAAAACCTTCCTTGCACCGGCGGCCTGCCCGACGATGTTGATCGACCCGAAGCGTGTCGGACGCTTGCGTCCGACGGGTCGATTTCCAACAGCCTGTTTCCTCCTGATTTGCGTTTGGCCGACACGCGCGAACCGTCGCCGGTTTGGTGAATCCGCCTGTTCGGCTTGGGATTCACCCGGAACGTCGTTCGCGTACGGAACGGCCACCCCATTCATCGGTAAGGGGGGCAAACACTCTGGACGGCAAGGGTCCGGCAAACGCGGTAGACCTTGCGGACGAGGTGAACCGGGCGGATGTGCGGGTCGTGACGACCGATTACGCGGGCTCTCGCGATCACACGGCAAGTACCGGATCTGCAGCGTACACGGCCTCGCGCGCCGGTGGCCAGAGCGGCGCGATCAGAGCGGGCGACGATCCACGCGACCTCGCACGTACATGTCCCCGTCGAGCAATTCGACGATCGGGTCGACCAGTCGCGGCATGTCGCCCGGCTGGCGCTCGCCGAGGCCACCGATCGGCGTGGGCGCGGCGGTGCCCCCCATCAACCGGGGTGTCACGAAGGCGTGGACCTCGTCGATCAATCCCGAATCCCGGAACGATCCGAGGAGTTCGCCCCCCCCTTCGACCAACACGTGCGTCAACCGACGCCTCCCCAGTTCGCGCAACAATGCCCCCACGCCGGGTCGATTCGCGGAAGTGTTCGGTTCGTCACCGTCGAGTTCGACGACCTCCACGCCGGCGCGGCGCAATGCGTCCGCCCGCTCGCGAGCCGCCGGGTCGGCCAGCGCGGACCCGGACACCGCGACGATCACCCGAACCTCCCGCGCCGTCCGAACAAGCCGCGACTCAAGTCCCAATCCGGCAGCGGAGTCCACGACGACGCGCACGGCGACTCGACCGCCAGTCGAGTCGGAACAACCTGGTTCCAAACGCGTGGTCAGGAGCGGATCGTCCCGACGCGCCGTCCCCGCACCGACGACGATGGCGTCCATGTCGCGTCGCAATCGATGCACCCGAGCGCGCGATCGCTCATTGGAGATCCAGCGCGACTCGCCGGTGCGGGACGCGATTTTGCCATCGAGGGTCATGGCCCATTTGGCATGCACCCAAGGTCGGCCGTTCGACACCAGCATACGGAACGGAGCAATCAACGCGTCCGCCTCGTCGGCGAGCGGACCGGATTCGACCGCAATCCCCGCGCGCCGCAATTCGGCCATCCCGGCGCCGTCGACCTGGGGAAACGGGTCCCGAGTGCCGATCACGACTCGACCGATTCCCGCCTGGATCACCGCTTGCGTGCAAGGTCCCGTCTTGCCGTGATGGCAACACGGCTCCAGCGTGACGAACAGAGTGGCTCCCCGCGCGGCTGGTCCCGCGGCCGTCAAGGCGTCGATCTCGGCATGCGGACCACCGAAGGCCCGATGCCAGCCCTCGGCGATCCAGCGCCGGTCGGAGTCCACCAACACGGCACCAACCATGGGATTCGGTTCGACGGTGCCACGACCGCGACGGGCCAAGTCGATCGCCCGGCGCATCACGGCTTCGTCGGACTCAAACCGAACGGGAGCATCGCGGTTCGAAGTGTCTTCGCGCATTCGCAAACCCCGTCACCCCGATTTTCCCAACGCGGTCCACCGGCCACTCGACCCTGTCGACTTGGCCGAAAGTGGCAACAGGACCCGCGCGACCGTGCCGCGCCCTTCTTCGGAGCGCAACTCGAACGCTCCCCCGAGTCGTTCGATGACGGAACGGGCGAGGAACAATCCCAGTCCCATTCCGGCTCCCACCCCCTTCGTGGTGAAGAACGGTTCCCCCGCGCGGGCCATCACGTCGGGGGGCATGCCCGGTCCTTCGTCCCGAATCTCGATCCGCAACCGTTTCGATTCAATCTCCGCCGTCACGGTGACCACACCTTCGGGATGCGACGCGTCGAGCCCGTTCTGCACGATCCCGCGTAGCGCCTGGGCCAACCCGGTCTTCGGCACGTCGAGCGTCACGGCTTCGGCTGCGGGAGCCATGACGATTCGCACTCGATCCTGCTGGCGCAGTCCCGTCACGATTTCTTCGATCAACTCCCGCGGGCGTAGCGTGACGACCACTTCACCGACCATCTGGCCGGCGCGGGCCGACATCCGGTCGAGAATCCGCCGACACCGTGCGACCTCGTCCCGCATCAGTCGCAAATCCTCGCCCAACGCCGTCTCCGCCTCGCTCCCCTTCACCCGCCGTTCCAATTCTTTAGCGACAACCGCGATCGTCGACAGCGGCGAGGCGAGCTCGTGCGCGGCTCCACCGGCCAGTGTCCCCAGTGCCTCCAGCTTTTCACTCCTTGCGCGACGCTGGTCGATCACCCGCAGCTCGGATTCCAGGCGCCGTTGGTCGCGCGTCACGCGGGTCACGAAGTAGGTGATCACCGTCGCGCACGTGGCGAGCGCCGTCAATTGCCCCATCCGATTGACCGTGGCGGACTCCCACTCCCCCCAACCGAAGGGGAGATCGACATGGTCCACGCCATCCAGCGGGAACGGTAGGCGGAACTTCAGCAACGCCAGGAAGCCGATTCCCGCCAACCCCGCCATCGTCCACGCCCAACCAGGCGACAACAGGACCGCCGACAGGGCCAGATTGACCAAATAGAACAGGGCGAACGGATTGTCGATGCCCCCGGAACAACCCAGGAGGAGCGTCAGTGCCAGAAGATCGAGCAGCAGGATGCTCCCCAGCACACTTTCGATCCGCGAGCCGGGGTGCTCGACGATTGTCGAACTTCCGATCCGCAAACACCAAACATGGAAGACGACGTTGGTGGCGGCGGTCAGGAGCACGATCGCCAGCAACGGAACCACCGCCACGGGTACGTGGAAGCCCCAAGCGACAATCACGATCGTCAGCAATTGCCCAATCACCGCAGCCGTCCGCAGCTTTACCAGCCAGCCCGGATTCACCGAGAGTCCGCCGGACAATTCTCGCACGGGGGGCGGGTGCACGGAGACCGTCTCGGGATCGGCAGTTGCGACGGAATCAGTCACTCCAAACCCTTTTGCATCAGTCGTTTACGGTGCGTGCAGTGACTCCGGAAAGCACCCTCGATGTGGTGACAAGGCCCCGATGGACAAAGCGGAATGTTCGGAACATCCGGAAGGTTGGGAACAATCGTTACAGATTACCCAACCAGACCACCGATAAGTTCGCTATGTCCGAGTGTCTGCGCACCAGCATTTCGGACCGGACCAACGTGTTGTGGTTGTTGCCACGAAACTGTCTGACGGCTTGGGATCGAGGACGCTCTGATGCGGATCCACCACCAGCTTACCGTCACCTTGGCGATTGTGCTCGCGGGACTTGGTTCCGCGCGGGGTCAGTCACCACAGGCCGCTCGACGGCCTGTCGTCAAGGACTCGAACGTGACGCACGCGGCGGGTGAAGGCCCGCGCGGGGCGGTCGAGTCGGGGCTGTACCAAACGGACGGTTCGGACGCGGATTCCGCGATCCAACCGCTTTCAGCGGAGTATGCGGCCGAAGCCTACGCTCCGGACGACGGCTACGGCCCCGGGGAATACGCCTCGGGCGAGTACCCGATGGATGGCGGCTACCCGATGGAGCCCGGCTACGGGGGCGACCCCTACGGCGCGGGTTACGGCGGCGATCCCGCGTACAACTACCAGCGTCAACCGGGCGAGGCTCCGCCGGGGATGCAGCCTTGGCCAGGCATCTCGCCGTACGACAACACGTTCAGCCAACATCGCCAGGAGAAGGGGTTGTGGTTCCACGACTCCAACAACGGGCAGCGACGCTGGCACGGCGGGTTCGAGTACCTCAACGTCGGGTTGGAAAAGATCAGCTCCGACCAACAGCGGATCGGTTACCCGATCTTCCGGAACAGTCTCTCCGAGCGACTGCACCGCGATCTCTCGCCCCTCAAGGACAATCTGCGAACCAACGGGATCCGCGCATTCGCTGGATGGGACAATCCGGACGAGTCCGGCGGAGAATTCTCCGGGTTTCTGACCGGTTCTCCGGATGAACAACACCTCTATGCTCCCCTGTCAAGCGGCGGAACGAACTTCGGTTTCTCGGGACCGGGATTCATCCCCGGGCTGCTGCCGATCTACATTGCGACGATCAACGAGCAAACGGGAGTCGAGGGGCGTCCTCTCATCTTCAATCAAGCCTTGCTTGCCGAAGTCCATGCCCAAGCTTGGGGGGCCGACGCGAATCTGATCACTACGCCGCTGCTTGGCCGCGGTGCGAACAAGGTGCGTGCGGTTTACGGCTTCCGTTACCTCGACGTGACCGAAGGCTTGCGGCTCACCGGGTACGACACGTTGTTTGGCATCACGACCATCGAGTCAATCGTGCAGTCGCGGATGTTCGGTCCGCAGGCCGGTTTGCGTTGGGATCTGGGCGGGAGCAAGCTCAAACTGATCTCGCAGTTCAAGGTTGGAGCACTCGGGAACTTTGAAAAGATCAACTTGAACGCCACCAATTACTTCCTCGACGGTGCGGCATTTCCGATCAACTCCCGACTCGAAGGGAACAACCGCCGCATTTCGCCGATGCTGGAGTTCTCCTTCCAGGCCGAGGCGCCGCTGTTCGGTTACCTGCCGGTGTTCAAGAAGATTCCGGTGGTTCGCGACGGGATCTTCCGCATCGGGTACACGTACACCGCGACCTACCTGATGAACCGTCCCTCGGGCGTCATCACCTACGCCGACCCCGCCCCGCGGATCGACGACGACCGCACCGATTACAGCGTGCAGTGGATGAACGTGGGGATCGACTGGAAGTGGTGAGACGGGTCGAGAGTCGCAAGCGAAACGAAAACACAGAACACCGGAGCGGGGTTGGTCCCGCTCCGGTGTTTTGCCGTTTCCGGGGGGTGACTTTCATCATGAAAAGGTACGGCGGACTGGAAGTCCGTCGTACAGAGGCATGTTCGGCGGTCCGCGCCTTGGCGGGCGGTCGTTTCGCGCCGTCGCTAAACTCACCGCCGATGGGGATCGCGGCGATCCCGCGCGACACGGGGGAGTCGATGGCCATGGGTTGGATGAAACGCGCCTCGAAGTGGATTTCGCCCCTCAAAGAGCCCGTGCGGCAGGCCATTCTGCGGCATCACCGCCTGGGTGGCGAAGTTCTGTTCAGCGACACGACGCTCCGCGACGGCGAGCAAATGCCGGGGGCCACGCTCGACCCCGAAGACAAGGTGCGCATCGCCGTCGAGCTCGAAGCGCTGGGGGTCCATTCATTGGACGCTGGCTTCCCGGCCTCCTCCGAGCGCGATGTCGAGGCCATTCAACGGATCGTGCAGGCGGTGAAGCGGCTCGTTGTCACCGCGCTTTGCCGCACCGTCGTTTCGGACATCGACGCGGCGGACCTGGCCTTGGCCGAAGCCCCACCGCATCGTCGTGGCGTGAGCTTGTTCGTTGGCACCAGCCCCATCCATCGCGAACACAAGCTCCGCATGTCGCGCGAAGAGATTTTGCGGCTTGTCGAGGAGACGGTTGGCTATGCCGCGTCGAAGTTCGACATTGTCGCCTTCAGCCCCGAAGACGCCAGCCGCACCGAGCCCGAATTTCTCACGGAGGTGTACCGCGCGGCGATCCGGGCGGGGGCGACAACCGTCGGGTTTCCCGACACGGTCGGCCTTTGCACTCCCGAAAAGGCTCGCGGTTTCGTCCGACACGTGCAGGACACGGTTCCCGAACTGTCCCGCGCGTTGTTCGCCGTCCACTTCCACAACGACCTGGGCTTGGCCGTGGCCAACACCTTGGCCTGCATCGAGGAGGGCGTGCAGGTCGTCCAATGCACGATCAACGGCATCGGCGAACGGGCCGGAAATGCTTGTCTGGAAGAAGTCGCCGTCGCCCTTGCGTTGCATTCTGATCAATACGGACGGAGTTCGCGCATCGAAACGGAGCGTCTGCGGCCGTTGAGTCGACTCGTCGCCGAACTGACGGGATGTCCACTGTCCGTCAACAAGCCCATTTCCGGGCGGACGATCTTCGCGACGGAAGCAGGAATCCATCAAGATGGATTGATTAAAAACCTCGACACGTATCTGCCGTTCCGGCCGGAGTTTGTCGGTGCGGCAGGAGTCGAATTCGTTTTGGGGCGACACAGCGGTCGCCGGGGAGTCGCTCGTCGGCTGGAGGAATTGGGCCAATCGACCGACGAACCAACGGTGAACCGAGTCCTGGAGCGGCTCAAATCGCTCGACAAGGGGACCATCGTCGACGACGCCGGTTTGCTGGAACTGGCCGCCGTGCCATCGGTTGCAACGAAACCATCGCCTGAGCTTTGAGAACTTGTCGCCCCGCGCAAACAAACTTCTCTGGTGGCGCAAGCCATTTCAAGAAAACACGTTACGGACAGTCGTCGCGGGCCGAAACCGCGTTTTGCGGATGGCGGTCCCCGGCGAGCGTTGTTCGGGCCGCGACGAGTCACTATTCTTCTCCACGCAAGGTGGTCTCGCCCACGCGAACCACCCTCGTTTCCGGGACACTGATTTCGTTGCAAACCCTTGCCCGTTTGGGCGTTGCACAGAGCCTGATATGCCCGAATTGGTGCAGCAACTGTTGGTCATCCTCGGCCAGCCGGTCGTCAAGATCGCCATCATCATCGGCGCTCTCCAGGGAGCGGTCGCCTACCTGATTTTGGTGGAACGCAAGGCCGCCGCCTATTTCCAGGACCGTTTCGGCCCCAACCGCGTGGGCCCGTGGGGTTTGCTGCAACCGATCGCTGACGGCCTGAAGTTCGTCCTCAAAGAGGAGATCATCCCCGCTGGCGTCGACAAGGTCGTCTTCATGTTGGCGCCGGTTTCGATCCTGGCAACCGCGACTTTTGTGTTCGCCACGATTCCGTTCGGCAGCTATCTCCCCGCCCTGTCGGTTCCTGGCTACGACCAACCGATCCCCGGATTCGACAAGCCGGTGCCGATGGTCATCGCCCCCGGCATCGACATCGGCCTGCTGTATGTCTTCGCCGTGGGAAGCCTCGGCGTTTACGGGGTGATTTTGGGCGGTTGGGCCTCGAACAACAAATACAGCCTCATCGGTGGTTTGCGGTCGAGCGCCCAATTGGTCAGCTACGAGATCCCGCTGGGCCTGTCGGTCATCGGCGTGTTTTTGTTGTCCGGCTCGATGAACATGGAAGTCATCACGGCCAAGCAGGCGGATTCCGGTTGGTGGTGGATCGCGTTGCAGCCGCTGGGCTTCACGGTGTTTCTCATCAGCGGATTCGCGGAAAGCACGCGGCTGCCGTTCGACTTGCCGGAATGCGAGCAGGAGTTGATCGGCGGTTACCACACCGAATACACCGCCATGAAGTTCGGGATGTTCGCGCTGGCTGAGTACCAGCACATGATCACGGTCTCGTTCCTGTCGGTCGTGTTGTACTTCGGTGGTTGGCACCTGTGGGGTTTGACCCCCGCCACCGTTCCTGAAGATGTGACGCTCATTGGCGGCCTGTTGTGCATTGGCGTGCTGACCGCGAAAGTGCTCGGCATGATCCTGTTCTTCATGTGGGTGCGGTGGAGCTGGCCGCGGTTCCGGTACGACCAACTGATGGATTTGGCGTGGAAGGCGATGATTCCGCTGGGGGTGCTGAATCTCGTGGTCAGCGCCGCCGCGCAGCAGTTTTTGAGGCCGGACGACTTCTTCACGCGGGCGGTGATCTCGTGGGTGACCGTGGGGGCGCTGATCGGCTATGCCGCGCTCACTCAGGCGTCTGCTCCGGCTCCCACCGCGGCCCGTTCTCGGGCGGCGTAGTTTCACAAAGCGTGGATGAAAGCTTCGCGAGGCCTAAAGGGTTTCGCGTCAGATTCGGAGACGGCAACGTGAAGGCGGACGATCGCGACATCAAGTGGGTCAAGGAGCCTCAACTGGGCCTCGCCGGCCGGTTGTATCTCACCCCCATCATCGACGGCCTGACCACCACCGCCAAGCACCTGTTCAAGACGGCGCGCGGCGAGGGGTTCACCCGCCAGTTCCCGGAAGAGCGTCCCGAGTTCGGCAATCCGCTGATCTACCGGGGCGTGCATCGGCTGAATCGCGACGAGAAGGGGCGCGTCAAGTGCGTTGCCTGCTTCCTGTGCGCGACGGCCTGTCCCGCGCACTGTATCGACATCGTCGGCACCGAGGCCCCCTGGGACGACCGCGAGAAGTACCCGCAAAGCTTCGTGATCGACGAATTGCGTTGTATTTACTGCGGAATGTGCGAAGAAGCCTGCCCCGTCGACGCCATCGAGTTGACGTCTCTGTTTGACTTGACCGGCGCCAGTCGCGAAGAAATGATCTTCGACAAGGAGAAGCTCCTGTCGGTGTACGACATGACCATTGCTCAAGAGCCGATGAAGAGCCGCTCCGGTTTGCAAAAGCCGATCGTGGGTGCTCCTGTCGCCGGTCACTGAGTCGGCCCAATCGCCGAGAAGACGGAATTGTGAACCAGGAACGGATGGGGAGTTGATCAACAGCCGCGGCTCGGAGCGGTCCGTCGCCGCGGCTGGCGTGTTTCGGAGTGTCCGTGTCGGTTGAGGTGGGTTCGCGGCAGATCGAGGCGGGCCTGCGGCGTTGTGGACGTGAATCACGAATCAAGTGGCAATCGGGGAAGGGTGGCGGCGAAGAGATGGAACTGAGCCAAGCGTTTTTCGGCGCTTTTGCCGTCCTCGTCTGGGGCGCGGCGGGCCTCTATCTCATGCTGCCCCGCGGCCAAGCGGCGGGACGCCGGGGCGGGCGCTATCTGGGGGCCTTGCTGCTGTTGGTCTCGCTCGGCCTGTTGGCGAAATTCCCTGTGGCGACCGCTTCGGGCGTGCGCCAGACCGCGTTTCTCTGGGGATTTCAAGACATTCCCCTGGCGGTTTGCTTCTGGGCGATGGCCGCATTGAGCCTGGCTTCGGCCGTGCTGATGGTGACCAGCCGCAATCCGATTTACTCCGCGTTGTGGTTCGCGGTGGTGCTGCTGGCGAATTCGGGAATCTATTTGATCAACGACGCCTCGTTCCTTTCCGCCGCGACGGTCATCGTGTACGCAGGGGCCATCGTTGTCACCTTCCTGTTCGTGGTGATGTTGGCCCAGCCCGAAGGGACCGCGCCGTACGACCGTTTGACGAGGGAGCCGTTCCTCGCCAGTTGCGTCGCAGGATTGGCACTGGCTGTGACCTTGCTGTCGACGTTGTACTTCTCGGCGAACACCGAGGTCGGCCAATCGCCGGTGGCGGGGGCGCGTTCCGCCCGGCCTGCGGTCGCGACCGTGGCCGCCGCTGTCGACAAGACCAAATTGCCCACGAAGATCAACGCTAAGGCTGCTCACACAGAGGGGCTTGGTCGCTCGTTGTTCCTCGAGCATTACCTGTCGGTGGAAGTGATCGGCGTGTTGCTGTTGGCTGCGGTCGTGGGGGCGATGCAGATCGCCACGCACCGAGTCGAACCGGCTTCCGACGGAGCGGTGGCCGCGTAGTGGGGACAGAGTGCGGCATCGTTGGGGAGCGGTCGAGTCTCGTTTGGACGGAGTCGGAATCGCGATGTCGCGGGAAGTCCCGTGATGAGGCGACCCGGAAGTCGGGAAACGGAGCAGTCATCTCGGATGGCACGCTCCAATGGAAGGTGCAGGCGAATCCATGCCGGACGGCGAATCCTTATTGAACAACACGCTCGCCTTGGGGGCGATGCTGTTCTCGCTCGGGTTGGTGGGGTTCATCACCCGTCGAAACCTGATTGTGCTGTTCCTGTGCGCCGAGTTGATGCTGCAGGGCATCACGCTCACGTTTGTTGCGTTCGGCCGATACCACGGCACATGGGGCGGACAGATTTTCGCGATCGTCAGCCTGGCCATCGCCGCTGCGGAAGCCGCCATCGCTCTTGCGTTGATTGTCGTGCTGTTCCGTCGCCAGGGGTCGTTGGATGTGTCGATCTGGCAAGACCTGCGGGAAGACGACCAGCCTCCCATTCTTGACGACAAGGTGCTGGACGAAGCCTTGCCCGAACGGCAGTGGCCCCATCTGTACCCGGCGGGGCGACTCCCCGAATTGGCGGACCCGACCGTCGACGACAAGGCTTCCCTGCCTCTCAAGGTTCCTCAATCCGTGATGTCTCACGTGCCACCGACGGATCCTCAAAAGCCCTCCGACAGCTCGAAGCGAGGTGCCCTGTGATCGGTACGCTCGCTCCGCTGATTCCCCTGTGTCCGCTGTTGGCCTGTCTGGTCACGGTGCTGCTGGGGCCCAAGGTCCTCAAAGGGCAAAGCCATTGGCCGGCCATTCTTGGCATCGGCGCGTCGGCCGTGTGCTCGTGGATCGTGATGCTGACCTTGGCGGCCGACCCCAAAGGGGAGACGCTGGTCGTTTACGAGTGGATGAAGATTGCCGGGATGAAGTCGTCCCCGGATGACGTGACTCCCGATGTCTTGATCTCGATCGGGCTGGCGGTCGACACGCTCTCCGCCACGATGCTCGCGATGCTCACGCTGGTCGCGACGTTGGTCGCGATTTACGCATCGGGCTACATGCACGGCGACCGCGGTTATCCGCGGTTCTTCGCCGAGGTGTCGTTGTTCGTGTTCTCGATGATCATGCTGGTGCTGTCGTCGAACCTCGTGCAACTGTTCATGTTCTGGGAAGCGGTCGGTCTGTGCAGTTATCTGCTGATCGGATTCTGGTACGAAAAGCCCGAGGCCGCCGCCGCCGGCAAGAAGGCGTTCCTCGTCAACCGCATCGGCGACTTCGGGTTCGCGATCGGCATTTTCCTGTTGTGGGACACGTTTGGCAGCGTCGACTTCCGCGTGATTCTCGACCCGGTCAACATCGCCCGGCAGGACCCCGCCCAGTTGTCGTTGGCCTGTCTGTGTCTGATCACGGGGGCGATGGGAAAAAGCGCCCAGTTCCCGTTGCACGTTTGGTTGCCCGACGCGATGGAAGGCCCCACGCCGGTGTCGGCCCTCATCCACGCGGCGACGATGGTCACCGCCGGCGTGTACATGATCACCCGTTGTACCCCGCTGTACGCGATGCTGCCTGACGTGCAGGTGTTGATCGCCGTGATGGGGGGCTTCACAGCCATTCTGGCCGCGCTGATCGCGTTGACTCA
>JBIKMW010000013.1:0-88904 GCA_044359065.1 Planctomycetales bacterium
CAAGGCGTGGTTTCGCACGGCGCTCGCTTGTTCGTCCGGTCAGGAGTTCGGGTTTCGCAGTGTCAGTCCCAGCAATCTGGTCAACGGCCAACGTTGCGTGATGTACTCGTGCGGCGTTCGCGAGGGGGGGCAGCCCCGGGGCAAACTGCTGGGCGCGCTGGCGGTGGTGTTCCGGTGGGATGCCCTCGCTCAGGAGATCGTCGAACGTACGGCGAAATCCGCCGGAACCGACGCGCCGACCCGCGTCGTCCTCGCCGACTCGCAGGGCCATGTGCTGGCCGACACCGAGCGGCGGTTCGGCCAGTCGCTCGACATCCCCGAGCGTGTCCGCATCTTCGCGGCGGCGCGAAACCACACGTTGCTGGAAATGGACGGCCATCGCTGGCTGGTCGGTCACGCCCTGTCTCCGGGCTTCGAGACCTACGCGACCGGCTGGCACGCCGTTGTGATCCAGCGGCTGGACTGACCGTCCGCGTTCGGGGCGATGAGTGGCGACCACGTGGTTGGCGACAACGCTTTTGGCGTCAACGTGTATGCCGACAAAGTCCCCCAGCCGTCCCGCCTGCGGGCCGCACGCCCCGTTGAAGGACGCCCTGTGGGCGGCACGCCCCCGGGCCGTTGACGAAAAGCGTCCGCGTTGACGAAACGCCACGTTGCGCGGCGTCGTCGGTTGGATCTGGTCGCGCTGTCTCGCTCGCTGGCCGCGCACTTGGTGCCGATCGCAGCGATCTCCCCTCGTCGACGCCCCCCGCGCCATCGGTACGCGCGGCATAACCGGCAAGGTCGCGACGACGTTCGGTCTCCGAAGCGCCCTGAGGGGGTTTGCGCGTGCGGGATGTTCACCGGGATTTGCATGGTGGACCTCACGTCACGTCTCCCGACGCTTCTCCGCGCGGCTGCCTCCGCGCCCGTGGTCCGTCGTGTCCACCGTTCCTTATCGATCCGGAGTTCGCAAACATGTTCGGCCCCGCCGCCAAATCCAAACCGACCACCTCCCCCGCCCCGAAGACGTTGGCTCGCGCCGAGGCCAAGCTGGGCGAACTGGAACAAGCCGTTCGCACGCCCGCTCCCGCTGCGAAAGCCGAAACCCAGGCGGGAACCGTCATCGCGGCTGGCACCGTCATTACCGGCAATGTCTCCGCCGAAGGGGATGTCCGCGTCGACGGCGTCGTGAAGGGGGATGTCTCGACGAAGGCGCACCTCGTCGTCGGGTCCCAAGCCAGCGTCGAAGGGAACCTCGCCTCCGAGCACGCCGAAATCGCCGGCAAGGTTACCGGCACGATCAAGGCCGGCATGGTCACCATCCGGTCGACCAGCGCCATCGTCGGCGATGTCATCACCAAGGATCTTAACGTCGAAGCCGGTTCGGCCTTCAACGGACGTTTCCAGGTCGGCGCTCAAGGCTGACCGATCCGCCCCGACCCGGGGCGGTGCGACGGGGACTGACAGCTCGGGTTTCGGGTGTGGCGGAGTATTTCGATGAACGCGACGCGCTGGAAACTGTTGATGGCCTACCTTCCGGCGGTCGCGTCGGTGGTCAATTCGTTCGAGAACTCCGAAGTGCAGGCGAAGGTCTTCGACACCCTGCTTGGTGCGCTCGACGAGAAGACGCAGTTCGAGAGCGGCGTGATCGTGTCGAAACCCTTGCCGAGCGGTTCGGTCGCCACGTCGTCGACCGTGTCCCCCGTCAAGGACTCCGACGGCGGCCTCGACATCGAAGATGGTTCGAGCATCCACTCGCTCGTCGGCAAGGTGCGGATCTGACGAGGCCCGGGCCGTCTGGATCCAGCATCCGGCAGCCCGCCGCAAGCAACGGTGATCCAACAGCCAAGCCCGTGGAACAGAGGGCGACGCGGCTAACGCCGCCACCACGACCGACCGTACGTTCGACCGACAGAAAGCGATCTCGGGCATGACGCTCAAACTGACCGCGAATTCGTTCTTGTCCGGTGTCCGCCAAAGCGGACTCGTGGATGATCCGCAATACGATGCGATCCTGTCGGAGTTCCGGGCCGCCGGGGGAGACTCGTCCAACCCGACCGCGCTCGCGCAGGCGTTCATCGCCAAGAAGCTGCTCACCTCGTGGCAGGCCGAACAACTCTTGCAAGGCCGCTGCAAGGGCTTCGTCATGGGGCGTTATCGCCTGATGTCGCTGTTGGGTACGGGCGAAAACAGCGCTGTGTTTTTGGCACGGCACGTCGGTCTCGACCGACTCTGCGCGATCAAGATACTCCCCTCGCACCGCGTCAAGGATACGTCCTACCTCGCGCGGTTCTATCGCGAGGCCAAGGCCGTCGCCAACCTCAACCACGCCAACATCGTGCGGGCCTACGATGTCGACTGTCAGAAGAACGACGACACCGAACTGCACTTCCTCGTCCTCGAATACATCGACGGCACGAACCTCGAAAAACTTCTCGCACAGCGTCAAAAACTCACACCCACCGAAGCGGTCGACATGATCCGCCAGGCCGCCGAGGGGTTGGGCCACGCCCACGACGCGGGACTTGTGCATCGGGACATCAAGCCCGCCAACATCCTGGTGGAGAAGAACTCCACCGTGAAGTTGCTCGACCTGGGGCTTGCCCGGTTTTTCCGCGACACCGAAGAGGAATCCCTCACCCTCAAGCACGACGAAAAAGTGCTTGGCACCGCGGACTACCTGTCGCCCGAACAGGCCGTCGACAGCCACAGCGTCGACCATCGCGCCGACATTTACAGCCTGGGGTGCACGTTCTACTTCGCGCTCTCCGGGCATCCGCCGTTCAGCGACGGCACGCTGGTGCAGCGCATGCTCGCCCACCAGACCCGCCCCACTCCCAACATCGAGGAGGAACGGGACGACCTCCCCCCGGGCCTCGACGCGATCATCCAAAAGATGATGGCCAAGAAACCAGCCGACCGGTATCAGTCCGCCGCGGAAGTTGCTGACGACCTCATGGTCTGGCTGGTGGATCACGCCGACGACGTGTGGCGCAAACGCAATCGCGGTCTGGCGGCTGTGGCGGCCAAGGCGGGGGCCGAAAACGAACCGGCCGCGATCTCGCCCCGCGCCCCGGCCACCCGCCCTGCCCCGAAGGCCGCCGCAGGAACGGCTGGCAACGTTGCCCCCGCAGCCACCGCCAAGTCCGCGACTCCTCAATCTCGCCCCGCTTCCAAGGGGGCCCCGCAGCGAGGCGCGGAGGTTCGCCCCGCTGCCGCCCGCCCCGCCGCGCCGGAACCGGCCAAGCCGATCGCCCGTCGTCGCGACAACCTGCCCGAGTGGGTTTGGCCCGTGCTCCTGGGAACGGGCTTGATGGTCGTCGTGCTCGTCACGGGCATCTGGCTGTACAGCGTGATCCGTCCCAATTCGACGACGACGGTGCAGTCCGGCGGCGACACCAATTCCGCCAACAACTGAGCACGCCATCAAGGGCGTGATTGGCTCGGCAAGCAGCTCCCGATGCGAGGGAGTTTGTCGCACAATACTGCGGCTTGCGTGAATTCCTTCTCTGCCGTGTAACATTGCGCCGTGGGCGGCGACTAATCTCACACCCGGAAGCCGAAAGGTTCATCCTCGAGGTCGTGTGAGATCGGCGTCATGTCGTTGATGAGTCCTTTCGTCTGGCCGTGGATCCTGATCGGGCTGTCGTGCCTGATCACGTTTCTGACCGCGCTTGACCTTCCCGCCAAACTGCGCAGCCGACGGTTGGCCGGTCCCGCCTCCGGGAAGAGTCCCGAGTCCACGGCGACCAAGAAGGCCACCGTCCCTGTCTCCGTGCGGATTGTGCGCAACGGCGGCATCTTCTGGTTTTGCGCGGGGATGGTGACCGTGGTTCACGCCCTCGCGGAGGCCTTTCGGGCCGAGCCCGGAGCGTGGATCTACACGTTCGTCGGACTGATCTGGGTCGTTCTCGGGTGGAGACTGTTTCGCTCGACGCTTCCGCGTCGCATCGTAAAGCCGCGCCGCATCGAAAACCCTGGCTCCGGTGGTGACCGCCTCCCCCTCGCCAACGTCGTGGCACAGGTTGGCGATCACGCGATCAACGCGGGGCAGGTTGGACTTGTCATCGGCGTGATCGCGGAGGGGAAAGAGGTTTTGTCCGGGTTCGGCACGCTCAACGTCGGCGGGACGCGGCCTCCGGATGCGGACACCGTATTTGAAATCGGCTCGATTTCCAAAGTCTTCACCGGCATCCTGCTCGCTCGGGCGATTGAAGACGGAACGCTGAACCTCGACGACAGGATCGCCGACCTGCTCCCGGACGGCTGGACGCTCCCCGAACCCGCGCGGGGGATCACGCTGCGGCATTGCACGACCCACACATCGGGGTTGCCACGGATCCCCGCCAATCTGCTCGGTTTCGCGGACTCGCTGAGATGCCTGCTGCTCGGCACCGATCCCTATCGCCACTACACCGAGGAGAGCTTTCACGAGGCACTGGCTTCGGTCCGGCTCGATCACGAGCCGGGGACCAAATTCGCGTATTCAAATTTCGCGGTCGGACTGCTGGGTTTCGTCCTCGCCCGGCAGAAGGGAGCGGATTACGAAACGCTGGTGAAAAACGCCATTTGCCAACCTCTCGGGATGGTGGACACGGTCATCACGGATCAGGAGCGGGTGGCTCCACGCCTCGCTACTCCCTATCGACTGGTTCTCAAACTGGGTCAGAAGGGCTTCGGGCTGACGAGCGATGAATGGTGGATGCCCAATCACCTCGCCGGCGCGGGTGCACTCCGCTCGACCGGTCGCGACATGCTGATGTTCCTCAAGGCGAACATGGGCCTTGTGGCGACTCCCCTCGACGCAGCGCTCCGTCGCTCGCACGGGGAATTGTTCAGCGACACCGACCAGATGACGCTCGGCATGAACTGGATTCGGACGTTCGACGACGATTTGGCCCAGAACATCGTCTGGCACAACGGCGGGACCGGGGGCTTTCGAACGTACCTCGGATTCACGGAAGACCGCCGCGTTGGCGTGTTCGTGCTGGGCAACTCCGCCCACAGCGTCGATTCCCTCGCCATCGAGATCCTGAAGTCGCTGGCACGCGAGCAGGCCGCTGCATGAGAGGATGAGTCCGAAGCTGCGCGGACCGCGTCGTTCGGGTGTCATTCGGGACTCGTTTCGCGCGGTATCGCATCTTCGCCAAATTGCCAAGGCGGCCCCGGCAGGCGTCCCGAAGTCGTGGGCGGGGGGGATGCGTCCCCCGCCGATTGAAACACCGCGCTACCCAGCCGTAAGATTGGGTTGGAGTTCGTTGCCGAAGCGGCGGGGACTCCGCAGGTCGCACCGCGGATCAGGCATCGCGAACGTGTTGCGTTGCTCAGGGTTTCCGCCGGTTGTCCCAACCCGCAGTCCTACGGAGAGTCGGGGCCATGTCGCGCAGTGTCATGCAGGCTGAAGTTCCGTCGCCGGTAACCCGCAACTCCGGGAGCCGCTCGCCACGCCGCGCGGGTCTTGCCGCATTGATGATCGCGTCGGCTCTGGTGTTGAGCTGCGCTGCGGGTGGGATGTCGCTGATCGACGGGTCGGGGCTGTCCACGGCTTTCGCTCAGGATGCCGAGACGCCGGCGCCGGTGGACGAAGTCGTTTCGGCGAAGGATGGCTGGCCGATCAGCCTCACCTATTACAAGTCGAAGCTCGGTAAAGAGGCACCGGTTGTGGTGCTGCTGCACGAGAAAGGGGGCAACCGGTTTGTTTGGCAGACCCCCGGCGGCGTGGCGGAGTCGCTGCAAAAGCTCGATTTCGCGGTCGTCACCGTCGATTTGCGAAAGCACGGCCAAAGCGTGGCTGGCGGAGGGTCCGTCCCGTCCAACGCCAATCAGGATGCGAAGAACAAGAAGAAGAAAGAGACCGGCAAGAAGCCGGCCAAAAACGATGGGGGGGACATCAAGCCGGCCGACATGGCGGCGATGGTGGCTGGCGACATGGAGGCGGTCAAAAAGTTTCTCTTCGAGAAACATCAGGCCGAAGAGCTGAATATGGCCAAAATGGCCCTCATCGCCCCGGAGATGGGGGGAAGCGTTGCGGCCCAGTTCGCCGTCAACGATTGGTTCAAGGAACCGCATCCGGACGGGATCGGCGCCGCCGCGACCCCTCGCGGGCAGGACGTGCGGGCGATCGCGCTGTTGTCCCCGCAAACGAACACCCCCGGATTGCCCCTCTCGAAACCGCTGGGCGAACTGAAATCTCCCGCCTTCAACATTGCGTTTCTCGTGGCGGTCGGCAAACAGGACCCCAACGACAAGGGGCAGGCGAAGAAGGCATTCGAGCAGCTTTCGTCCGTTCCCAAGCACGAGGAGCGGATGTACCTGCAGGAGTTTCCGGGGGCGTTCCACGGCACTCAGATGCTGGGAAAGCCCAACATCGGCATCGAGCGATTCCTGATGGCGTTCCTCGACAAGCACCTCAAGAAGGCCAACATTCCTTGGCGAGATCGCAGGAGCAAGCTGGCGCAGTGAATCATTCCGGAAGCAAGCATCCCGTCGGGTAAGCCGCGGCTTTCGCGCCCCCCGTCCGCGTGTGTTGCGGTCCCGCGTGGGCTCCCCGTTCGCCCCGCGTGCGGCTCGCCTTGCCCCAATCGGGGCGTTTTCCGTGCCAAATCGGCCGCACCGCCCGAAAATGGGCCATATGATTATTGTGGTCGATTGGGGCTCCCGCTCTAATCGGAATGCGGGCCAAACGCATCGTTCTCCGTGGATCGATCCACGGGGGGGACGCGCCGTCGAGACCGTCGCGTTGCAAGTCGCGGCGGTCGTTTTCTTTCCATTCGCTCTGGAAGGTGCTTCTGAATGTCGAATCGTCGTCGCTCCGGATTCACGTTGATCGAATTGTTGGTCGTGATCGCCATCATCGCGATCCTCATCGCCTTGTTGCTGCCCGCCGTCCAGCAGGCCCGCGAAGCCGCGCGCCGCAGCCAGTGCCGCAACAACCTGAAGCAAATCGGCTTGGCGATGCACAACTACCACGACAACTTCAACACGCTCCCCCCCGCTTCCACCTACAACGTGCCCGCTTCCAACGGCCAGCACACCTGGGTCGAATTGGTGATGCCGTACATTGACCAAGCCCCCTGGTACAACCAGATCAACTTCAGCATCGGCAACAACGTCACCACCCCGTCCAACAATCAGGTCCTGTTCCTCGGCAAGTCCCTTGCCGCGGTGCAATGCCCCAGCAATCCCTCGTCGCAGACCCTGCTCCGCCGGGACGGTGGAAACTTCGATGGTTGGGGAGGCCCCAGCCAGGGGCTGTTCTACCCGGTGTGCGCCGGCTCGATCCAACCCGACGCCGCGACCCCCGATTGCCCCGCTCCGTTCCCCAATTTCTGCATCTCGCAAGCGGCTGTCACGTGGGGTGCCGGTCACGCCAACCCCTATCCGGGCGCGTTCAACCGCGGCGTCACCCGCACCAATTTCCGTGACTTCACCGACGGCACCAGCACCACGTTCATCGCGGGCGAACGGAACGCCGAAGGGCTCAACTGGGGGGGCGCTTTCTCGTCGAACTTCCCGATCGCCTTCACCGCGCAGAAGCCGAACAGCCCGACGATGAACCTCACCAACACCGGCGCCTATCAGGCGAACGGCGGTTTTTCGAGCTACCATGTGGGTGGCGTGCACATGCTCATGGGGGACGGCGCGGTGAAGTTCATCTCGAACAACATCGACCACTCGGTCTTCTGCCGCTCCGGCGACAAGGCGGACGGCAACCCGGTCTCCCTGGATTGACGGATTCGCCGGACGGCCACGTTCGTCGTGTCGACCTGTGGCGGGGGTGCTCCACGAGTTGGAGCACCCCGCTTTGTTGGCCGGTATCCGCCCCACCGATCTTACCCTTCCGCGTTCCGCCGTGATCTTCGGCCCGCCCCCGCTCGCGGGCCGTCTCAACCGGCGGACAAGCTCGCCTCCGCGCTCCGCGTCGTTGTCGACGCCCGGCTTCTTTGGCTCCACCCCTTCCGACTCTTCGGGAACGTACTCGTATGACTCGCTTTGCCACCGCGTTTTTGCTCCTGGGTTTGTTGGCCTCCGGATGCGGTCCGGGCGACGGAAACCCGGGGGGTGTGGGTGTGAAGGGGACGGTCTCGCTGGGGGGAACGCCCCTGACCAAAGGGACGGTGACCTTCCAGCCCGCCAAAGCGGGCGAAGGGAACACCGCAACCGGCGCCATCCAATCCGACGGCTCGTTCACCCTCGGCACTGCCGCCAAGGGTGATGGGGTTCTGCCGGGTGAATACAAAGTGGCTATCATCTCCGTGGAATCGGAAGCCACCATGGACGCCGCCGGCAAGCCGGTCCCCGCGAAGTCGGCCATTCCGGAGAAGTACGGCAGCACGGCCACCTCCGGCCTGACCGCCACGGTTGACATCGGGCAGAGCGAGCCGATTCACTTCGATCTGGCCCCCTGACGCGTTTTTGCCGTAGGCGGGAACGAGGTCCGACCTGGAAAACGGCGGGTTTTCTCGGTCACTTGTCGAGTTTGGAAAATGCCCGGAAGTCGTCTGGCCGCGTTTGGCGCGTTCTGCAAGACTCTCGCGGAATTTTTCGGCACACCGCCCTCCCGCCTCCGCCAAGATCAGCACACTTCCATGCCCGCCCCATTCGCTTTTCAGACGCATCCGTTTCTGTCGAGCGGTCATTTTCAGACATTGGCGGCGGCCTACCTGATTCCCGGACCCGACGACGACCTCGCCCATCGTCGTCACGTCCAACTCCCCGACGGCGACATCATCGTCCTGCACGACAACCGCCCCAAGTCCTGGCGCGAGGGGGGGCCTGTCGCGCTCCTCATCCACGGGTTGGGTGGCTGTCACCGCAGCCCCTATCTGCGGCGCATCACGCGGAAACTGTCCGTGCTGGGTGTGCGCGTGTTCCGCATGGACCAGCGCGGGAGCGGCGCCGGTCGCTATCTCGCCAAAAAGACGTACCACAGTGGCCGGTCCGACGACGTGCTGAGCGTCGTGGAGAACATCGGCGATCTGACCGGCCGCTCCCCGCTGATGGTGTGCGGTTTCTCGCTGGGGGCCAACCTCACGCTCCGCATGCTGGGGGACCGTCCCGAGGCGGTGCCCGATTTCGTGACCCGCGCGATGGCGATTTGCCCGCCGGTCTCGCTGATCGAGTGCATCACGCGCTTGGAACAAGGCTGGAGCCGCTTCTACGACCGCTACTTCGCCCGCACCTGTCTGCGCGACGTGCTTCAACGGGCACGCATGATCGACGGTATGCACCTTCCCGCCGCCTGGTCCGTGGACGCCGCCTCCGTGCGGTCCCGCCTGGACGAGCTCGGACGTTCCGCCCGCGCGGAATTCACCCGCAATGGCTGGCTGGTCTATTCGCCTCCCGGCAGCCTGCGGGAGTTCGATGCCCAGTTCACCGCCCCCGTCGCCGGTTTCGACACCGTCGAAGAGTATTATCGCACCTGCGGCAGCCTCGACGAAGTCGCTCGCATCCGCGTCCCCACGCGGATTGTCGCCGCCGTCAACGATCCGATGATCCCCGTGTCGCAATACGACCGGATGGAACTCTCCCCCGCCGTCCGCCTGCACCGCGTGCCCGGCGGCGGTCATTTGGGGTTTGTCGTTCCCTCGTCCCCCGGCATGCGGGACGGCTGCTGGATCGACGCCAGCGTCGTCGAATGGGCCACCGCCAGCGACCGCGCCGCCCGGCGGGTGGCTTGAGGGTCGCGACGCCTTCGGCTGCCGCTGCAGGAACAGGGTGTCAGAGAACGGGTGTCGGGAGCCGTTTGTCGCCCCGCATGCGCCCTTTGAAGTTGCGCTATTCGTTACGCAGAGTCGTCGAGAGCTCGAGGGACTTCGGGTTTTGTGGTCTCACGCTGAGACGCTGAGACGCGGAGAAAGACGATTACTCTGCGTCGCTGCGCCTCTGCGTGAGGAAAAAAGCCTGAGGAATCCCGACGTTTTCAGCGCTGATATCAAGGATAGCGCAACTTCAAACCTTGCGCCTGCCGGGGGGGCCGAGGCGAAAGCGCGGGCAAGGCGTCGGAGCACGCCATGACCCCGCAGTTGTCTTTCGGCAACCCTAATTGTTCTCCGGCAACCCTTCGGCGTGACCGATGTTGTGCACCGGCGCCAGGATCGCCAGCACTTCGGCCAGGAGGGTGCGATCCAGCGGTTCCGAGGCCCACTTCGCCCAGTTGCGGACGTTTTCGGGGTTTGCGCTGCCCGCCACCGTTGTCGCGATGGCCGGATTGTCGAGGCAGAACTGCACCGCGAGCTTTGCGATGTCCACGCCTCGCGCCGCGCAGTGCTCCGCCGCCTTGCGACACCCGTCCTTCACCGCCGCCGGCTCCTTGTGCCAAGGCGGTAGCGTGGCGTTCGTGAGCAGCCGGGCCGCGAACGGCCCCGCGTTCATGACTCCCACCCCGCGCTCGACAAGCCGCGGCACCAGCTCGTCGGCGAAACGCGTGTTTTGCAACGTGTACTGGTTGTAGCTCAGCGCCACGTCGAGTTCCGCGTGGTCCAGCACGTAATGGAACAGCTTCATCGGGTAGCCCGACACTCCCACGAATCGCACCTTGCCCGATTGCTGGATCTTCCGCAGCGCGGGCAGCGTCTCTTCGACGATCTGCCGCATCGGGACGAACTCGATGTCGTGGCACAGCACGATGTCGAGGTGATCCGTTCCCAACCGGTGCAGGCTGATGTCGACGCTCTCCGCGACGCGCTTGGCGGAGAAGTCGAAGTGGGCCAGGTCATAACGCCCGAGTTTGGTACACAGCAGGTAGCTGTCGCGCGGTACACCCCGCAGCGCGATCCCCAGCAACACCTCGCTCATCCCCCGCCCGTAGAACGGCGAGGTGTCGATGAAGTTCATGCCGCACTCGAGCGCCACCCGCACGCTCGACAGCGCCTCGTCGAGTTTGACGGAGCGGAATTCCTGCCCGAGGGACGAAGCCCCGAACGACAATACGGGCACCTGCAAACCGGTGCGTCCGAGCGGACGAGTGAGCATGACACATCGCTTCCGAAAATCGTTGAGCGGAACGGGAATCACTGGCACGTCCGCGCGGGACGAGGCCGTCGGCACAGTTTGTCGGCGGGGCCGATCATTTTCATCCCCGAAGCCCGGCCAGCCTTGTCAACCAGGTTCCTCGACCAGTCCTTCCAGTAATTGGATCAACTCGGGGATATGAATCGTCGCGACCCTCCAGAGGCGATCGTGCATGATCTCGCCGTACTCGTGGGCGAGAATGTGTCTTTGAGCCAGGATCGGACGCCAGGGAATCTCCGAATGCTGTTCGCGAGACACCTTCGACACGCGTCGAGCCGCTTCGCCGATGATCTCGACCTGGCGCTCAACCGCGCTCCGAAGCATCAGGTCGACCACGTAGTCTTCGAATGATCGTCCACTCACGAACGACACGACCACCCGCGCGGCGTTCAGCATGTCGAAGAAGTGCGCGAGGTCATTCCGGTCCGGCGACATACACCACCTTGAGCGTCTCGAGGATCCTCCGCTTGCGAATCGGATTCCGCAGTCCCTCGCGTTCGATCAAGTCCACCTTGCGTCCGACGAGTTCCGACAACTCGTCGCGCATCGCGATCAGATCCCACAGACTCCACGGAGCCTCCTTCTCGAACGACACCAGCACGTCGAGATCGCTGTCCGTCCGGAAGTCCTCGCGTAAAGCCGAACCGAAGATCGACAACTCCGTCACCCGCCAGCGGCGACAGAACGGTTCCCAGCCCCCGGCGGGGGTCAATCCGCTCAGTCTGTCCACAAGATCGACCATCACCGTCACCGTGAATTCATGAACACTTTCGACCCGAGCCTTCTTCGTACCTTCGTGGTTCCTCCTCGTCTCCACACTTTTGACATTTCATCTTTGACTCCCACCCCTCACCCCACCACTTCCCGCACCACCTCCCCGTACACATCCGTCAGCCGGAAATCGCGCCCCGCGTAGCGGAATGTCAGCGCTTCGTGGTTCAGTCCCAACTGGTGCAGGATCGTGGCGTGCAGGTCGTGCATGTGGACTTTGCCCGCGATGGCCTTCGCGCCGAACTCGTCGGTCATCCCGTATTGCAGGCCGGGGCGGAAGCCTCCCCCCGCCACCCACACGGTGAAGCCGCCGGGGTTGTGGTCGCGACCGGTGCCGTTCTTTTCGGCGTAAGGGGTGCGACCGAATTCGCCTCCCCACCAGACGATCGTGTCGTCGAGCAAGCCGCGCCGGGCCAGGTCTTCCAGGAGTCCCGCGATCGGCTTGTCGACCGCTTTCGCGTGGTCGGCGTGCTTGGGGAGATTCGAGTGCTGGTCCCACGCGGGGTTGGCGCTGTTGTCGCCGTAGGTCACCTGGATGTACCGCACCCCCGCTTCGCACAGGCGGCGGGCCATGAGGCACTGCCGCCCGAAATTGTCGGTTTCCTTTTCGCCGATGCCGTACAACGCCTGCGTGGCCGCCGATTCCTTCGTGAGATCGAGCGCGTCTGGCGCGTGCTGCTGCATCCGCCAACCGAGTTCGAACGATTCGATCGCCGCCGCCAATTCGGTTTCGTGCGGATACCGCGCCGCTTGCTCGGTGTTGAGGCCGCGCAGGAGGTCAAGCTGCCGCTTCTGGTCGTCCACCGTCAGCCCCGAACCGGACAGGTTTTTGATCCGCGCCTGGTCGGCGGGAGTTCCCGCCTTGCCCAAGGCCGTCCCCTGGTACTTCGCCGGCAGAAACGCCGCGCCGAAGTTGCGTGCTCCGCCGTTCCCGGCCGAGGGACTGATCGACACGAAGCCCGGCAGGTTGTCGTTCTCGCTGCCAAGTCCGTACACCACCCACGATCCCATCGACGGGCGGATGAACGAGGTCGAACCGCAGTGCAGGAACAGCGTCGCCGGGCCGTGGGCGACCCCTTCGGTATGCATTCCCCGCAGCACGCACAGCCGATCCGCGTGCTTGCCGGTTTCGGGGAACAGGTCCGAGACCTCCAGCCCCGTCTCACCGTACTTTTTGAAGCCCCACGGCGACTTCATTACCCGTTGCGACGACCCCTTGTTGCCGGTGTTGGCCACTTCGCGGGCGTCGTCGAATGGCATCTTCTTGCCGTCGTCCGCATCGAGCCGCGGCTTGCGGTCGAACGAGTCGACATGACTGACCCCCCCCTGCATGAACAGGAAGATGACCCGTTTGGCACGGGGGGCGAAGTGGGGCTGAAACGCAGCTTCCCCGGCCGGGACGACCGCCGCTGCCTGGTTCGCTCCCTCAGCACGCGCGGCTTGGCTGGCCAAGGCCGAGAACGCGAGTCCGCCGAAACCACAGGCGGTGTTTCGCAGAAAATCACGACGGGGGGAGTGCATGGAACGACCTCAACATTCTTTCAGCATGTCCACGGGCCAACCCTCGTAGCATGACATATCTCCCCCGCCGGAGACAATCCGCGTGCGTCCCGTTCGCCGCCTGCCTCGGGCGGGCGTGCCCCCGCCCGCCCACCTCGCGAATCCGCGCCCGGCGAATCTCAACGTCATTGCGGCGCTGAGATATCATGCGGCCCAAGGATGCCCCGACACGCCACTTTGGGGGGGCGGGTGAGGCAGTCACAAGGGGATGGCTGGGACACCCGACCTTGGAGGAAACACGTGAACCCAACGATTACGGAATACAACGACAAGCAGGCACCCGCCGACAAGGACATCTGCGACGTGCTGGCGGGCGAAATTGACCGGGGTCTGTCCGGTGCCGAAAGCAAGATCTGGCACGCGCATCCGGTCTGGTTTCTCGATGGCAACCCGATCGTGGGGTATAGCAAGCAGAAGCCCGGAATCCGCTTGATGTTTTGGAGCGGTGCGGATTTCGACGAGGCGGGGTTGGACGTTGTCGGCAAGAAGTTCAAGGACGCGTCGGTGTTCTATCGAGGCGCTGCGGAGATCAAGAAAACCGACCTGCGGCGCTGGCTCAAGAAGAGTAAAGCCATTCAATGGGACTACAAGAACATCGTTCGCAGAAAGGGGAAGCTGGAACGGGTGATGTCGATCGGGCGTGACGGGTGACGCGGTCGCAAGACGATGTCTGGGGCGGCGGTGGATTGATAAACGGAAGGGAGCGATTGGGCGATCGGAGGTCCCGCGCCTTCGGCGAAAGCGAGTCGAGTGCGAACCAGGATTCGCCTCACCGCCCCATCGGGACCGCTTGTGTGGCGGCGCTGTCGACCACCCCTCCTCCGACATGCGTCGCACCGACGCGCACTTCGTCGGTTGCCTCGGCAGCGGCGGTCCCCTGCTTCTCGTGCCGCGCCCACCATTTTCGGGCCTTGTCGATCGACCAATCCCCCGCCGAGTGGCACTCCGCCAGCGCCGCATCCACCTCTTCCACCGACTGAAAACGGTCGATGGGACGCTTGGCGAGGCACTTCTGGACGACCTCGGCCAAGTCCTCGGGAACCGCCTCGTTGAGGTCCCTAATCGGCGTCACCGGTTCGTTGACATGTGCGAACATGACCTTGATCGGCTGCTCCCCTTCGAACGGCGGGCGGCCGGTCAACAGGAAGTAGGCCGTCGCTCCCAGCGAATACACGTCGCTGCGGCGGTCGGGCGAACCGTCGCCGATCACGTTCTCCGGCGACGTGTACAGGGGGGACCCCACCACCGAACCTTGCTGCGTCAACCGCACTGCATCGGGAGGCAACGACGCGTTGCGGACGAGGCCGAAGTCCAGCAACTTGGCCACGTCGTACAGCCCGCCGCGCTGGGCGGAGAAAATGTTTCCCGGTTTGATGTCGCGATGGACGACGCCGCGGGAGTGCGCCTCGGCGAGCGCTCCGCAAACCTGTCGCAGCAGGTAGATCGCTCGTGAAGCATCCAGCGGGCCGTAGCAGTCGACCAAATCCTGCAGGTCGAGGCCCGGCAGGTACTCCATCACATAAAAGAACGTGCCGTCGTCGGTCACGCCGAAGTCGTAAATCTCGACCGTGTTGGGATGCGTGAGTTGCGCGGTCGTGCGGACTTCGCTCTCGAACCGAGCCACCGCCTGCGGGTCACCCGCCTGGCCGGGCTTGATGAGCTTGATCGCGGCTGGACGTTTCAGAAGGCGATGCTCGGCGAGGTACACCTCACCCATCCCTCCCGCTCCCAACCGCCGCCGCAACGAATACGCCCCCAGGTGCTTCGCCTCGCGGACTTCGTCGTCGAGCGCCTGCACCCGGTGCGATCCGTAGATCGACGCGGCCGTCGGCACCACCATCCAGAGCATGACCAGTGCGAGCCCGCCCCCGGCCAGGTCCGCCTGCACGCACTCGCATTGGCTGGCGATCAGCAAGCTGACCGCGGAGGGAGCCAACGCCATCAGCACTGTGACTATGGCCGCTCGTCGCCAGGTGTTCGGAATGAAAATCCCGTACACCTGAATCAGCACGATCCACGGCAGCACTGTTTTCGAGATGAACGACGCCGTGATGACCGAACTGCCACCGTCGGGATTTCCCCCGGCGGAGGCCATCTCCAGCCGACCATGCGTGAAGTCGTTCACGCTGTTGACGTACTGCATGTAGGCGAACATGCCCGCTGCCGCCCCGAACACCAACCCTTCGAGCAACCGCAATCGCTTGAAGCAAAACTGCGGCAACCATGTGAGATACGACGCCACCCCCAGCGCGACGATCGTCGTCGCGATATGCGCCACACGCAGGCTGAT
Organism: Planctomycetales bacterium; assembly: GCA_044359065.1. GTDB lineage: Bacteria > Planctomycetota > Planctomycetia > Planctomycetales > Planctomycetaceae > JAIXZD01. The sequence goes on from JBIKMW010000013.1 coordinate 15,617, forward strand.
GGGCGGAGGCGCTTTGGCGGGCAGTCCGATCGTCACGTCCCAGAGCAGGAACAGGCCGAACCCCGTGAACAACACCCACGAGGCCAGTCGCAATCGCCGATGCAGCAGGTTGAACGTTGCATGGCTGACGCGCGCGTCGTCCCCCGCGTGCAATCCGCCGTACGGGCAGAAATGGAGGTCACCCGGAGCGCTCACTCCGGCCCCCGGACCCCCTTGCCACTCGGGAGCGATCCGCTGTTGACCGGGCGTCCATGTCGCCTGGAACGAATTCGACGGCTGATGAAGTTTCGACATGGTCACCGTTCGCCGGTTCCTGGATGTCCGGGACGCCCCACCACGCGCGGCAACTCGGCACCGCCCCACGACGGCGTTGCGCCGTCCCCTGCCGTCCGCCGTGGTCGGGCGAAGTATACGCCGGGGGGCGGACCGGGGATAGCCCCATGTGCGCCGTCTCGACCTTGCTGTCCCGGCGCAACCCTCTTTAAGGCATGGTGTTGCGACGCATTTCGGGCGGTATCGGCCAGTGTGGGAGGCGGACTCGTCAGCTCGGGGACTTGATCCCCTTGAACAGTTTCCGGTCCAACCGTGAATTGAACTGGGTCCAGTGCGAGGTGGCGTTCGGATCGTCGGCGATGTCGCGGCTGAACTCGTGGACTTTCGCGTCGAGGTTGTCCAGGTGATGCAGTGCGATGGCCTCGGGGGTCATCGGCAATTTCGGGCTGCCGTATTCGTAGAGGCCGTGGTGACTGACCACAAGATGCTTCAATCGCAATACGACTTCGCGCGAGACAGGCCGCCCCAACCGCGTTTCGGCTTCGCGCACCTTGTCCGACAGCATTTCGACGGCGATCACCAGGTGTCCCAAAAGCTGTCCCTCGTCGGTGTAGGGCGCTCCGGGTTCTTCGGACAGCTCGCGTGTCTTGCCGGCGTCGTGCAGGAAAATGCCGCAGGACAAGAGGTCTCGATCCACCGAGGGGTACAGGTCGGCGATCCGCAGCCACACGTTCAGCATGTTCACGACATGCTCCAGCAGCCCTCCCTTGTAGGCGTGATGCGCCCGCGTCCCGGCGGGGACCTTTGTGAACATCTCGAAGAACGGGCCATCGTCGAGGAAGCAGGCCATCAGCACCCGCAAGTCCTCGGAGGCCAAGCCTCCCAGCACCTCGCGCAGCCGCTCCGTCAGCGCTGCCACGTTCACTCCGGACGTGCGTACGAAATCCTCTTCGTTCACGGTCTCCGGCGCGACCAGCGCGATGTGCGTGACGATCATCTGCAGCGAGCCGAGGTACGTCTGCAACTTGCCTCGAACCCGCACAAAATCACCCGGCTTGACCCCCGAAGTGCTCTCTTCGGTGATGTTCCACATGCGGGCGGTCAGCACGCCCGTTTTGTCGCGCAATTCCGCCTGGAGATAGAGGGCCGCGTTCCGGTTGGCGCGGAGCTGCTTGTCGGAGAGCAGGAACACGTCCTCGAGGGACTCGCCGTCGACCAACTGATTGATGAACCGCTTCGCCATGCTGCCTGCCGACCGAATGCCATGTGAGATTCGCGTCCCTCACTCGACCTCGAGCGACCGAAAACGCGGACGGGGCATGCTAAGGGGAAGGGGCGGCGGTCGCCAGCGGTTTGGCGAAGGGCCTCGGCCGTTGTCCGTTGGTCGACAGACCGAACCGGTTGACGCCTGATGGCGGAGGGGCCCACTCGGTCGGCGATGAAAACGGAAAGGGTTGTTGATCTTTGGTTCGCGTGCTGCGAGAGGACTTTCGGAGGGGCGGCCTTTTCCATCTGCTGGAGTCGTTCGCGGAAGTGGTCCGGAGGAGCCTGATGAGACGGTGGAAAACCCTGTTGGACGACGTCAGCTGCTCGCGAACGCAACAGAGATTTCGGTCGCCAAACGGATTTTGTTGCGGGCCGCCATGCGACCCGGTCGCAATGCGTGGCGAGCCGTCCGGGGTTGCCGGGTGCGACTTGGCTCCGCTCGAACGCGAGGGGTTGCGGTGCCCGATTTGCAAGCGGCGGAATCTGGAGACTCGCACGCGGTGATTGTCGACAGAGAGGATTCCCATCGCTCGGGCGGGGCGATGTCGGGGATTCAATCCTCCGGGGTGTCGAACAGGTGCTGCAGACGCCGCGCGTGTTCGTCGTGCAGGCGCGACAACCAGGAGCCGTCGAGCAGGCCGACATCCATCAAGTCGAGGAGATGGACCTGATCCTTGCGGCGAAAGGAATTCAACTTCATCCGCACCAAGGCCTCGAGAGACAGGATTCGGTAATGCTCGCCCGATTCGGATTCTGAAACGTCCGCATTGGGGGCCACGTACTCGGGTTTCACTTTCTCGCCGGAGTAGATCAGGTGGACGGCGTCGCGTGGGTTGCCGTTCCCGCCGTCGATGAAACAGTCGACACCGAGGACGTTGTGGTGCTCGAAGCCGACGCTTTCGAGAGAGCGTTTCACCGCTTCGAAGTCCGCGCGACGGACGAGGATGTCGACATCTTGAGTATTGCGGACGGCGGCACGATCCCTGCGCGCGACCCAGGCGGCGACGGCGTTGCCCCCCGCGATCGCGTACGGAATGCTCGCCGACTCGAGGGCCGCCGCGGCGCGGCAGGCGCGTTGATGAACGGCTTCCACGGCTTCCACCACCCGTTTCCAGGAGAACGGCTGAAGTTCAACCGACATGGGATCCTCGAGGGTGAATTGTTGCGCTCAAGCCCTTCGAGGGACGATCTTATCACCGCCCATCACAACGCCAAAGCACCCGGTTCGGACAAATCGCCAGAATACGTCGCGCATCCCGCGAGGAGGACAACGTCCGTCCCTCCTTTCCCGCCATTGGCGAATCCCGGATCGGGTGCGGTATCATCCGCACACCGGGGGGCGAGGCGGTTCCGCTTCGCGCGGTCCCGTGTCCCGGAGGGATTCCCGCCATGCACACGATCATCGACCTCGCCCACAGCGCGGTCTTTCCGTTTCAGCTTCTCATCGCGCTGATCGGCTCGTTTCACGTGATTGTCATCTTCACGCGCGTGCGGACGAAGATGCTGCGAGGGGCGGCGGCGGATCGGTTTGTCGAGGAGGCACGCGAACTGCTGGCCGCGCGGAAGTTCGACGAACTGGCGCAACGCTGCGACTCGCCGCCGTTGTGGTCGAAGGCGGTGCCGCAACTGTTGTCGGTGGCGCTGGCCAATCCGTCGTTGACGGGAACGGCGCTGCGCAGGCGATTGGCGGAGTTGTTCGAGCGGGACGTGCTGGCGGACTTCGATCACCGGTTGTCGTGGATCAATACGGTCGTGAAGGCTGCGCCGATGTTCGGGCTGCTGGGGACGGTGCTGGGGATGATCAGCGCGTTCGGCAAGGTAACGTCGGCGGACAAGGGGGGGAGCGACCCGGCCAACCTCGCGTCGGATATCAGCTTCACGCTGAGCGCGACGGCGGTGGGACTGATCATCGCGATTCCGCTGATTCTGTTGCAAAGCCCGCTCAACGGTCGGATCACGAAGTTGCAGAACAGCGTGATGGATTTGCTGGGGACGTTGCTCCCTGAGTACGACCGGGCGCGGGCGGGGCGCGGGAAGTGATGGGGGAGCGGGTTCGTGCTCGGTGGAAATCTTGCGGTTTTCGCTACGCGGCCGTGATGTTTTCGGACAATCGTTGAATGCTCGATGGAAACCCAAAGCTTGAGTTTTGAGGTTGCGTTAGTCGTTACGCAGAGTGGCCGAGAACTCAAAGAACACCAGTTTGTTGGTCTCACGCAGAGACGCGGAGAAAGACAACTCCACTCTGTCTCCGGGCCTCTGCGTGAGAAAAAAGGCGTTGGAAATCCAGATGTTTTCTGCGCGTACCTCAAGGATATCGCAACTCTAAAGAGCGTGAGCGAGGAACACCCGCGCGGATTCCGGGGAAATCGTGACCTGCGAGGGGAGCGGGGTCCCTCGTTCACGCTTCGGGTTTCCAACAACTCACAGCCTCTACGACGTTGTTGAGGGGGACGACCGATGTCGCACGAAGAGCGTGGGAGCGGGATGTTTCGTCGGCGTCGCCCCGAGGCGGCAGAGATGGACATCACGCCGATGGTCGACGTGACCGTGCTGTTGCTCATTTTCACGATGGTGGGGTCACACATCACGTCGGGGAAGCCGGTCGATCTTCCCGTGGCCGAGGGAGGCGTGGGGGTCGCGACGGACAAGTCGGTGCCGGTGATCCTGCGGCAGGATGACAATTTGGTGGGAGCGGTGGAGCCGCGGGTGGAGCTTGAGAACGGCCGTGTCGCCGGGTTGGAGGAATTGAAGCGGCATGTGCGGGAGCGTGCCGACGCCGGGAAGAAGGACTTCCTGATCCGGGCGGAGCGGCGCGTGCCGACCGGGTTGGTGCAACAGGTGGCGCGGGCCGTGCAGGAAACACCGGGCGCGCGGTTTTTCGTGGCGATCGAGGAGTCGCGGTGAACGGAAGGTGTGTGTGGTTGGCTGTCCGATGATCGCACTGCTGGACGAGCCAGCAGTGGCACACGGTGACGGTGTTTTGCGGTGCGCCGTTCGCGACGTACATCGCTGAGTGGTGCTCGTGTACGTCTGGTTCGTGGTGGTATGCCTGTCCGTTACCAATGCCCTGGTTGCTCGCAGTGGCTGAGCATTTCCCGCAAGAAAATCGGGCAGGCGGTGCCGTGTCCGAGGTGTGGCGCGGAACGGGTGATTCCCGAACGGGACGAGGCCGCGTCGAGCTTGGACGCGGGAGGGATGTCGCCCTACGTTTTGCCCCCCCCTGCCCCGCAATTCGCCGATCCGTCGTTCACCGCCCCTGGGGCGGGCCCGGTCGTGTTCGAGGAGTTCTCGGAATTCGTTGAGGGTTCCGCTCCGAGGGGGGCGGCAATCGACTCATCCCGCGCCGAGGGAAACGGGGCGGAGGTGGTGTTCGCATCTGCTGACGAATTCGGTTCGATCGAGGAGTCGGAGGAGGCTTCCCCTGGAGCGGTCCCGGCGCCAGTGGAGTTCTCGGAGGATTCGGCGCGCGAAGGGGTGGGGGAAGTGCGCCGCTCCCAACCGGCAGGTGTGGATACGGCGCGCGGGGAGATAAGCGAACCCGAAGAGGTCGACTCGCGCGGCCAATCGGGGCTCGCTGTGGCGGATCACGAAGCGGAGGACGAAGAGGGGGAAGAAGGGCTGATGTTCCGGAAACGTCGCGATACGTTCGAGGACATGGACCTGACGCCGATGGTCGACATGATGATCCTGCTGCTGATCTTCTTCATGGTCACGACCTCGAAGGAGTTGCAGAAGGCCCTCGAAATGCCCGCACCCGGCGCGGATTCCGGCGGGGCGATGCAGGCGCAGTTCAATCCGGAGCAACTGGAAGATTCGAGCATCCGGGTGCGGATCGACGACAAGAATGTCGTGTACATCGAGGACGACGCGGTGGGGTCGTTGCGGCAGGTCCTCGAGAAGCTCAAGCAGCAGATGCGCGAGACGCAGCGGTATGAATTGATCGTGTCGGCCGACCCGCTGGCGTTTCACGAAACGGTGGTGGCGGTGGTGGACGCGGCGACGGCGGCGGGGGTGCAGAAGATCCGGATGTCGGGGGGGGGAGGGGAGTGAGGAAGGCCAATGGAAAAGGGAAATAAGGAAAAGGAGGGAAGAGGGGCGGCGGGTTCTTTGCGAGGGCACGCCTGGCGGAGCCAGGCGGCGAACGGGGGAAGGAAATCTTTGCTGCGCTGTTGTGGCGGGTGATGGTGCGGGATAATCCGGTGCGACAGTTGGAGCCTCTGGCCCCCCTTCCCGTTCGATGGAGTTGACGCATCCCGTCATGTTTGACGCCCCACCTGAACCCGCCGTCGTTCGACCGCAGATCGAGGTGCGTGGGCTGCGCAAGGCGTATGGGGCGAACGTCATTCTGGACGGGGTCGATCTGGAGATCGCGGCCGGGGAAACGATCGCGCTGATCGGGCCGAGTGGCGGGGGGAAGTCAACGCTATTGCGGTGTCTCAACGGTCTCAACAAGTTCGATGGGGGGGCGATTCGGGTGGGGGACGAAGTGCTCCCTGTGGGTAACCCGCGCGGGGCGGAGGAGATTCGGGGGCGGGTACGGCGGTTTCTGGGGATGATCTTTCAGGACTTCCAGCTCTTCCCGCATCGCACCGCCCTCGAGAACATCGTCGACGCTCCGGTGCATGTGCTGAAAGAATCGACGGTGGAAGCGCGAGAGCGGGGGATGCACTTGCTTCGCAAAGTGGGACTGGAAGACCGGGCGGGGCATTATCCGCGGCAACTGTCGGGGGGGCAGAAGCAACGCGTGGCCATCGCGCGGGCGCTGGCGATGCAGCCACGCGGACTGTTGTGCGACGAGATCACCAGTGCGCTCGACCCGGAGTTGAAGCAGGAAGTCCTCAAGGTGCTGGAGGACCTGCGGGCGGAGGGGCTGACGCTGGTGATGGTGACGCACGAGATCGGGTTCGCGCGGCGTGTGGCGGACCGAGTGGCCGTGTTCGCGGGGGGGAAGATTGTCGAAGTCGGACCGGCGGCGCGGGTGATCGATCAGCCGGAGGTCGAGCGAACGAAGCGGTTTTTGAGCGGCGTGTTGGGGTAGCGCAAGTCAAAAGGCAAATGTCAAAAGTCAAAAGTGAGGGAGGCGCGTGAGGGCCGACCTGTTTTTGGAGAGGGGATCATGATGCGAGTGTTCTTGGTGGTGTGCGTGTTGAGCGTGTGCGGTCCGGTCATCGCCGCGGAGGAGTCACTGGCACCCACACCAGCGACGAAGTGGTTGGACACGAGTCTCGACGGGTTGCTTGAGGTCTACCGTCATTTCCATTCGCACCCCGAATTGTCGTTCCACGAAGTCGAGACGGCCAAGCGGTTGGCGGAGGAGTTCAAGGCGGCTGGGGCGGAGGTGACGGAGGGGGTGGGCAAGACGGGGGTTGTCGGTCTCCTGAAGAACGGGGACGGGCCGATGGTGCTTGTGCGGGGGGACATGGACGCGCTCCCCGTCACCGAGCAAACAGGGCTGCTGTTCGCGTCGAAGGTGCAGGCCAAGGACAAGTCGGGTAACGCGACGGGGGTGATGCATGCGTGCGGGCATGATGTGCATATCACCAGCCTCGTGGGTGTCGCGCGGTACTTCGCGGCGCATAAGGATCGTTGGCGGGGGACGATCCTGCTCATCGCCCAACCGGCCGAAGAGGTGGGGGGCGGGGCGGAGACGATGCTCAAGGACCGGCTGTTCGAGCGGTTCGGCAAGCCACAATGGGCCTTGTCTCTGCATGTCGACGCGCGCCTCGAAGCGGGGAAGATCGGGTATCGGGCGGGGTACGCGCTGGCCAATGTCGACAGTGTCGACATCACGCTGATCGGCAAGGGAGGTCACGGGGCCTATCCGCAGGGGACGATCGATCCGATCGTGATGGCCGCGCGATTGATCCTCGATTTGCAGACGCTCGTCAGCCGCGAGAATTCACCGCTCGAACCGGCCGTGGTGACCGTCGGCTCGATTCACGCGGGGACGAAGCACAACATCATCCCCGAGCGGTGCGTGTTGCAACTGACGGTGCGGAGCTACAAGCCGGAAGTCCGCGAGAAACTGCTGCGGGGGATCGAGCGGAAGGCGAAGGCGGTGGCGGATGGAGCGGGTGCGGTCGCGCCGGTGATCGAGTTTTCGGACCACACGCCGGCGATGCGCAACGACGAGGAACTGGTCGCGCGGCTGCTGCCGGTGTTCGCGGGGGCGGTCGGGAGGGAGAAGGTCGTCGAGGCGGACTTGTCGATGGGGGGGGAGGACTTCAGCCAGTTCGGCCTGGCGGGTGTCCCGGCCGTGCAGTTCCGCGTGGGGTCGGTGGCACCAGCGACGATGGCGAAAGTCAAGGACGTGGCCAAGGAACTTCCGTCGCTGCATTCGCCCCTCTATCATCCCGACGCGCCGCTGACCCTGAAGACGGGGCTGACGGCGATGTTCGCGGCGGTGGAGGATTTGTTGCGACCGGCGAAGTGAAGGAGGGCCGTAGGCTCAATCTGGAATGTTTCCACAGATTCTCATTCATTCGGTGCTAAAGAAATTCAGAAGAAGAGTTTTGGCCACGGATGGAACACAGATAAAGGCAATCAGGGAGTGAGCGGAAACATTGCAGCGAATGGTGGCTGGTGTTTGAGAGGGGCGTGGAACGAACGATTCGTGGCGAGATAAGACTCATCGTGTCTGGCTCGTTCGGGTCATCCGGTGAGGTTGTTGGGCGATTGAGAGGGATACGCGGATGGCCGACGACGAGGAATACACCAAGGTGACGTGCCTGTCCCCCGGTGAACGGCGGGTGCTGGGGACGTTGGTCGAGAAGGGGCTGACCACGCCGGATCAGTATCCACTCACGCTCAAGGGCTGCACGACCGGGTGCAACCAGAAGAACAACCGCGATCCCGTCACCACATACGACGAGGACAAGGTTTCGGATTTCCTCGAGAAGCTCCGCGAAAAGGGCCTGGTCGCCGAAGTGTTCACCGACGGCGCGCGGGTCGCCAAATACCGCCACTACATGCGGAAACGAACGCCCCTCACCGAAGCGCAGTTGGCGATCTTCTGCGAATTGCTGCTGCGGGGGCGTCAACAACCGGGCGAGCTGCGGACGCGTGCGGGTCGCATGTGCGAGATCCCCACGCAGGAGCAGTTGCGCACGGAACTCAACGGGTTGATGGACCTGGGGTACATCCGCGCGAATGGGCCGCTGGATCGACGGGGCGTCGAGGTCGATCACACGTGGTACGAGCCGCGCGAGGGGCAGACGATGCCCGCGGCGGTGCTGGAAGCGGCACCGGTGGCTCCAGTCCCTACGCATGTACCGTCCGCAGTTTCGCATTCGACACCGGTCGCGGTGCGGCCTGATCCGTTGGCGGCGCGGGTGGAGGAATTGTCGCGGCAGGTGGCGGAGGTGGTGGCGTCGCGGAAGCGGGTGGAGGAGGAGTTGGACGAGGTCAGGGAGCAGGTGCGGCGGTTGGTGGAGGAGGTGGCGGGGCTAAGGCAGGCGCTGGGGGGATGAGGTTGCCAGCCGGCATGCTTGTCCCGCAAAGCCGGGCCAAGCATGGCACGCGCCACCTCCCCATCTGAGGGCTCCCGTTGGTCGCTCCCGTCCACGCAAGCGCGAACTGCGAGGCCCCCTCATCCGCCCTGCGGGCACCTTCTCCCCCACTGTGGAGTTGTTGGCGCTGACCGGCGTCGAGTGTGGGGGAGAAAGGGAAGAGTCGCGCTCTGGAGTCGGGCCGATGCGGCGGGTCACTGGATCGCCGTTTTGATCTCCTCGACGATCTTGATGAGGGCGGATGTGCGTTCGCTGGTTTCCCATGAGCCGAAGTCGTGGCCGCCGGATTTTGAGCGGATCAGCAGTTCGGAGGCCTTCAGTTCGTGGAGTTTTTCGTGGAGTGCTTCGGCCTGCGCGATGGGGACGAGGTCGTCCTTCTCGCCATGACAGGTCACGATGCGCGGGGCTCCCGCTCGGAGGTGTGTGACTGGCGAGGCCGTCGCGTAGATCGCGGCTTTGCGGTCGGGTGTGCCGAGCAGGTCTTCGAGCAGTTCCGACGAGTTGCGTGAGACGTATGTCTTCAGCACCGTGTCTCCCGAGGGGAGCGATTTGAACGTGCGCAGGTCCGTGGGGCCGGCGACGTTGACGATCAGCTTCGTCGTGTGATTCTGGCTCGGTTCCAGACCAGCCAGGAGGGCAAGGTGTCCGCCGGCGGATCCCCCCATCCAGAGGACTCGTGTGGCGTCGGCCCGGAACTTGTCGCTATCCGCGAGGACGAATTTGAGAGCGCTGCGGATGTCTTCGAGTTGAGCAGGGAACTTCGCTTCCGGGGCGAAGCGGTACTGGACGGAGGCGGTGGCGACCCCCATGCCGGCCATGTTCGTCTGGAAGTCCTTGAAGTCGGTTCGCGAACCCTGTCGCCAACCGCCGCCGTGAATGCAGACGACGAGCGGAAACGGCCCTTCACCCTGCGGGCGGACGTAGTCGAGATGCAGCGGTTTACCCGCCGGTTGGTCGTAGACGACGTCGGGGAGGCGGACGAGGTTGTCCTCGGCAGCCTGGACCACGCTCGTTGCGGCCACAAGAACGAACAACGCGATGCGAACGAGGGGGAGCGAGGCCAACAGCCGGTGCGACACGAAAGGGACTCCGGACAGGGAGAGGGACGAGTGTGGTGTCCGCTGGTGCGGGGCACGCTCCTGGTCACTACCCGTGGGGAGGGGCTTTCGTTTCAGGGGGAACGCGAAGTTTTTTCGGGGGAAGACGTTGGTCGAGCCCGGTCTGCAATCAACCCCGGCATGCTTGTCCCGCAAAGCCGGGCCAAGCATGGCACACGCCACTCGATCCGGGGGCTCCCGTTGGTCGACCCCGGCCACACTCGTCCGTTCAAAAACGAGGGCCGCCGGCATCACTTGCTGGCGGGTTTGCGGATCGTCGCAGGTGTGGCGCTCTGGGATGCGGGCGTCGTGGCCGATTTGCGCTGTTGTTCCTGTTTGCCGAGCATGGTTTCGGCGAAGCCCTTGAGGTCGGTCCAGAACGTGCCTTCGCCGGCGTAGAGGGTTTGGAGCTGGATGTCTTCGGGCAGGCCCTGGGCGAAGGTAAAGCGGTTGAACGCTCCCGTGTCGCCGAAGGCTTCGACAGCCAGACGGAACTTGTCGGACTTCGCTTCTTCCATGAGCTTCTGCGAATCGGCGTCCGCCTTGCCGAGGAGCACTCGCGCTTGCGCGTCGAGTTCCGCCGTCTGCTTGTTGATTTCGGCGATCTTCTTCAGAGTTTCGGCGGCGGTTTCGGCGGCGGTCTTTTGACCTTCGGCCAGTTTTCCGGCAGCCAGTTTCTCGGTCTCGACAACGATGCGGCTGGCTTCGAGTTCGACGTTCTTCTCGGCCTCGCGGAGCAGAGCTTCGGTTTTGGCGGTGAGTTGTTCCTGGTCGCGGGTCAGCTTGAGTTCGTCGGCGATGAACGCCATCTGGATCGGCACGCGGACGTCCTGCGGGATGTAGATGTGACGGACGAGGCCGTATTGCAGGGCGACGCCGGTTTCCTTGAGCTTCGTGCCGAACTGCAGGGCGACCTCTTCCTGGAACTTCTCGCGGGTCCCCCCGACAAGCAGTTCGACCGCACCGAGCGTCGAGCCCGAGTTCCGGCAGATGCTCTCGATGAGCGGCACGACGACGCGGTTCTCGACCGCTTCGATGTTGCCGTTGAACTCGACGATCTTCGGGGCCTGCTCGGGGAGGATGCCCCAGATGGCCGTGAAGTCCATATGGATCGGGAAGCCGTCCTTCGAGGGGAAGCTGATGCCAGTGTTGTCTTCGATGAGTTCGGGTTCCCCCGCCCCGTCGAGGATGGGATTGCCGGTGGCATCCACCTTAACGGTCGAGGTGATGCTCTTTTCGCGGAAGCCGATCTCGACGACGTCGACCTTCTGCTCCCACGGGTTCATGGGGTAGAGGCCCGGTGGCAACACCTCGGGCTGGATCCCCTGCTTGGCGTTCGTGAGCGGGTTGTCGGTCTGATTGGTGACGACGCCGACCGAGCCGATGGGGATCTGCACCCAGCCGGAGAGCTTGGTTTGCGTGCCGACCTGCTGTTGTTCGGCCCCCTTGATGATGCGGAACTCGTAGGCATACGGGTTCACGCGATAGGTCCCCGGTCCGTATACCTTGCGGAGGATCCCCTTTTGCGTCGTGTTCCCGAGGTCTCCTTCGACGAGGAACTGACCGGTGCCGTTGCCAACGAGGTCCTTCCCCACCTTGCTGGTGACGATCCCCACTTCGCCGGGGGCGACGACCTGGTCCTGAACGAGTTTACGGTCCCACCAGACGGGGCAGTAGAAGTGCCGACCGGGGCCGGGCATTTCCATGAGGACGCCGATTTCGAGCGTGCCGTCGTCGCGGCGCTTGGCGAGTTGGCCTGCTTCCGGCTCGATCCGTTTGCCGAACAGGAGCGGCCCCTTGTACTGGAGCAGCAGGCTATACCCGACGGGGACGTAGATGCGGTTGATGGTCCACTCGACGAATTGCCACCCGGCCGCGATCAGCAGCAGCCCGGTGATGGCGAGTTGGATCAGACCCCGTTGGATCAGCGATTTCAGCGACATGTTGGGGTTCCAACTGACAACGGCGTGTTCGATTGAAGAGGCAAGGCGGTGGTTTTGAAATCTGTCCGTCGTCGTGTTTTGGTCAAACGGTGGGTTGGGAGTCTTCCGTGGCTTTCCCTCGCTTACGCGTCGGGCTAACCGGGAGTTGCGGACTCGTTGGCGCTTACGGATTGGCTGTCACTGGAGCCTCGTCGTCACTTTTGACTTTGGCCCTTTGACTTTTGCCTTGCGAAGCCGGTGTCTCGAACTGTTCGAAGATCTTCATGATCGGGCTGTCGGCGGTGTTGATCATGAGCGAGCGGTAGCTCTGGGCGAGTTTCTGGAACAGCACGTATTGGGCGTATTCGCCGCCGTTGCCGTCGAACGCTTTGACCGCCTGCCGCCAACCGGTGGCTTCGGCCTCGTTCTTGAGGGTGACGATCTCGGCTTCGGCCTTCCCCTTGGAGAGGATCGCCGAGGCTTCGTCTTTCGCGGCGTCGAGCTTGAGTTGCGCGACCGCCAGTTGCTCCTTGGCTTTGGTGAGGGCGACCTCCTGCTCGCGCATCGCCTGCGTGGTGATCTTCACGACTTCGCGCTCGGTCTCGACCAATGCCTGCTTCTGCTTCACCATCTCCTTTTCGATACCGAGCTTCTCTTCGGACTTTTGCTGCTGCATCTGTTGCTGGTACTGCTTCTCTTTCTGGACGGCGATTTCGCGGTCGCGCACTGGTCCGGCGATTTGTTGCGGCGGATTGATCTTGGTGATGAGGGCCTGGACGACATCGATCCCGAGCGGTTCGCAGCGCATTTCCATCGCCGCCTGGTAGGCCTGCTGGAACTCGCTGCGGCTGCTCCCCTGGATGAAGTCCTTGCCGAGGTTGTTCGAGCCTTGCAGGCGGCAGAAGCTGCGGGCGGCGGGGAGGATGATCTTGCGAACGATCTCGTCGTTGACTTCGTCGCCGTTGACCGACTCGTTGTAGAGCACGAAGACCCGAGCGGCCATTTCCGGCTGGATGCGGAATTCGACGATGCTGTCGAGGCTGACCCAGAACCCGTCCTTCGAGGGGAAACCGAGGTCCTTCGAGTCGCCGAGGTTGAACCGCTGGTTGCGGCAGTCGACGAGGTCGATCCGCTTTTCGTAGGGGTTGAAGTAGTACGTTCCGGGGTCGAGCGTGTCTTTTTCGACGCCGCGGAAGCCGGGCTTCACGAGCAGTTTGTGGAAGTCGCCATCGCCCGGTTCCCGGAAGTAGTCGTCGTTTTTCATGGGGATCGGGCCGGAGAGGTTCGTGACCACTCCCTTGAAGCCCGCGGGGACGACTTGCGGTTCGCGTTGCTCGACGAGTTCGAGGTACGGGTTGATCGGATATCGCCCCGGCATGAGCACGCCCGGCACGATCCCCTTCTGGTTCTCGTCGACCGCGAGGAACTGTCCGTAGGGGAGGTCTTCCCCATGCTTGCGGACGCGCACGCCGAGTTTGCCATCGGGGATTTCAATCTGCTTGACGACTTCCCAACCCCAGTTGAAGGGGTCGTACTTGAAGAGGTAGCGACCGGGGCCGAGCACCTTCTGCTGGACGCCCTTGTAGTTGGCGTCCGGGGCCACCTCGTCGCCGTTCTTCAGGTCCTTCCCCGTCTTGCGGATGAGGACCGCCACCGAGTCCGCGGGGACTTCGATGCGTACGTTGTCGTACGCCCAGTAGAGGACCCCCAAGGCGAACATCAGCAGGAAGAACGCGCCGAGTCCCCACTGGCCGGGGTTGCCGGGAGCGGGACGCCGCTTGGTCGAGACCGGCTTGATCACTTCGTCGGACATACCGACACCCTTTGCTTTTGTATTGAAGAACCGTCCCACCCGACTCGGTGCAAACGCTGCGCGTGTGGGGCCGTCTGCCCTTGGGATTCGCCCGATCCGATGGCTTCTTGAAGGTCGGCCCGCCCGATTATCCGATTCAACCGCCGCTGTTTCTCGCCGCTTCCCAATCCGCCATTCCGTTACGACTCGATGCAGGAACGCCGGATGGCCGTCAGCGGTTCACGGAAACGGATGGCCGTTCCCGTTCCTGAGCGGCATTCGGGTTGCTGGTGAATACTGAACGGATGGTCAAGGCCGAGGCGGAAGACTTTGCGCGAACCGCAAGGCCTCTGTCGGGAGATACCACGGGAATCGATCCGGGGTCGGTGTTTGGAAAAAACAACGGACCGGGAAAACCCTGACGGCGCGATACACGCGTTGCATCCGTCATAGCCGGAGTGGATTGCCCTGGCCGCGCTATCTTCGTGGCCCGGAAGGTCAACTCCACCGGCAAGGATTCCGATGTCAACTCAGTCGAGGCAATCGACACATCTTCACGAGCCGAAAGATTGAGGGGAAGCGCCCAGGTCGAATCGATCTTGCGCAACCTTGATGTTCGGTACACCCCGTTCGATCCGTTGAGGCGTCTAGTCCGACGGTGAGCCGTCCCCGCTCCGGCGGGAAGAGAGTTGTGCGTCATGTGGTGCGAACTGATTGTGGTTGGTTCCGATTCCGCCGGGATGCAAGCGGCATTGACCGCCGCCCGCGCCGGGGTCCGCACTGTCGTCATCCTGCCCCCTTCCGACGCGCGTCCCACGGCCACGCAGTATCTGGCGGCGATGGAAGAATTGATTGATCGGTTGAGCTCGCAAGGCCCGGCGACCCGCCGACCGACGGTCTCCGCCTGTCGCGAGATCGTGCGGCGAATTCTGGTCCGCGAGCGGCAGTTGACCGAGCGACTGCTGGAGCGGGCTGGCGTGTCGACGCTGGTTGGCGAATGGCGCTGGCGGGCGGCGGATCGACTGGACGTGGCCACCGACGGCGGTTGGCAACCGGTTGAGGGAGAAAAGGTGATCGTGGCGGTCGGCGACGACTTCGCCGTCCCGAAGTGGGCGGCCAACCGCTTCGGGGGGAAGGCGAACGAAAACGTGATGGCGATCGACACCGTGTTGGAGAGGGCCGAATGGCCGACACACGCGGTGGTGGTGGGGGCCGACCAATCGGGGACGATGATGGCCCGGTTGTTGATGGCCGTGGGGGTGGAGGTGACGATGGTGGAACGACGTGCCCGCGTGGCGGTTCCGGGCGCGACCGTACTCTCGCCGACGTGGGGAACGGGGTTGCGCACGGACCGAGCGGGGGATGCAGCGGTTGTCACGCACGACGGTCGGCTGGTGGCGGGGGATGTCGTGGTGTTGGCGACGGGTCGCCAAGGGCGTGCGGCGGGTCGCAACTTCGCGAAATTGGGTGCGAAACTCGACGCCAAGGGGCGCCTGTGGTGCGGCAGCAATCACGAGACGGTCGTGTGCGGATTGTACGCGACGGGTGCGGCGGTTGCGGAACCGACGGCGACGAACGGGTTCGACGCGGCGGTCGCGATCCTGAAGGACGCGTTCCCGGAGCGAGCGGCGATCGCCGCGACGCGCCGGGGGCCGCGACTGCCGGCGGGATGGGGCGTGGTGGGGTGAGGCGGGCGACGACTTGAATGCCACCCAGGTTGTCGCGTACGGGTTGGGATCGGCGGGGAATTGCGAGTAAACTCCGGGACACTGGGTCGGTGGTTCCGTGCCGGAGGTTGTCCATGACGCGAAGTTCCTGCCGTCGCGAAGTCGATCGGAAGGCCGCCGTTTCACGGTGGTCTCGGATTTGGTCGCCTTTTGGCCTGGCCTTGGCGGTGGTCGCTATCGCGACCTCGTCGGCCGATGCCCAGATGATGACGACCAAGACGCTGGATCGGATCAAGTTGGCGACCGTCCGGGTGCTCACGGCGGATGGCGAAACCGGGCGTTCCGGCGCGGGAGTGGTCGTCAAGCTGGAGAAAAACGCCGCCTATGTCGTCACCGCGGCCGACTGTGTCGCGGTGTTGGTTGACCCGAAGGACACCGAGGCCGCCGAGGAGATCGTGCCCCCGAAGATCGCCGTGTTGCCGACGAATTCGGTCGAACGAATCGAGGCGACGCTGGTGGGAGTGGACATGGAGCGCGACTTGGCGCTGCTCAAAATCGAGGCGGACAAGTCGCTCGTCGGTCCCCTGGATCCCGGTCCCGCTCCTGTTCGATTGACGGAGACCATGGCGGTCTATTCGTTCGGATTCGCCGACGAAGGGGGCGATTCGGGCGTGGCTCCGGCGGTGAAGCGGGTCTCCGTGGTGAGTATCCGACGCTCCGCGCCGGACGAGAACGGCTGGATTCGGGTGGATAACGTGCTGGGGGCCGGTCACATCGGCGGGCCGGTGGTGGACGCGGCCGGTCGGCTTGTCGGCGTGAGTCGCCAACCCGATCCGGACGACAAAGAAACTGTGCTCACCCCTCGGGGGGAAGTGAAGACGTTTGTCGACGCGGCACTCAAGGGGCAAATGCCCAAGATCGCCAGGAAAATCGCGCCAGGCTCGAAAGTGGTCGCCAAACCGGATCCGGGTTCCCCGAAGAAGGGAGAGGCGAAGGTTTTGCCGGGTGGAATCCGTTTGGTCGAGGCGCGGTGGGGTGTGCTTGTCGATACCCATGAACCGCTGATCGACGCCGTGGATGCCTCGGAGACGCTTGCGAAGTTGCTGGCAGAAGGGAAGGAATTTGAAATCGAGGATCGCCTGTTTCCGTCCCGTGCCACCAAACTCCGCTTGGCGCTGCACTGCTCGCTGCGGGCGGGAGACGAAATCGTCGAGGCCAAACTGCCGCTGCGTTCGCAAGTGCGTTTGATCGAACCGGGCAAAGAACTGGCGGACCGGACAGAGTCGGTGTTCGTCGACTCGGCGATCTGGTCCGTCGACCGGACGTTCAATCCCGCCTACGAGGAAGAGTCCCGCGACCTGACCGCCCTGGTCCGCGAGAAAGCCAAAACCTTTCGTGGTTGTCAGGCCGGAGGCTTTGATTTGCCCGAGTTGAGATTCGGACGGCCAAAGGTCTTGATGGCGCGCATCAAACTCGGTGAACGCCAACTCGAACTGCGGATCGGCGAACCGGGACTGCTCAAGATCGCTTCGGCGAAGTGATGTTGCTACGCGACTCGGGGAACGTCGTCGTGCGGAATTCGACGACTCCCATGTACCGCCGGCTGGCACTGCCGGTCGCGTGCCGACGGTTTGGTGAAATTGTTCCTTGCGTTGACGCTCGGGTGGCTGTGGACCGCTCTATGAACTCTCTGTTTCGATGCGGGTTGGCCGTGTTGTTCTGCCTCCCGGCCCTCACGCCCGCGCGCGCCGAGGATGTTACCCATCCCGCGCTCGGTTACACGTTGCGCGTGCCGGAGGGGTTTGTTGCGGATGCGGCTCTCGCCGCCGCCAATCCCAACTTCACCCATGCGTTTCGTAAGGCGATTCCGGGGGACGATGTCGGCCTGATGTTGATTGTCGAACGGATGCGGGGGACCATCGGCGGCGAACGGCTCAAGCGGTCGGACCTGCCTCCCGGGTTGAATGCCCAACTGACGGTGTTGAACTGGCAAGGGGTCGACATCGACCTGTTGGAGTTCAACGAGGAGAGCCCCGTCGGCACGGTGTTCAACTTCAACGCGCAGATTCCATTGCGGAAAGAGGCGATTCAACTGCGGGCGGCCGGTTCCGCGCAGCGCTCGGTCGAAGTGCGGACCACGCTCTTGCAGGCGCTGGCCGGCCTGAAAGGGGAGACGAACCGCATCCCGTCCGCGATTCCGTCGGGTGCGGGTTCGGGGTCGCCCTTTTATCCGTTCCTGTTGGGGGCTGTGGCGATTTCGATCATCGGCTGCGGATCGTTCGGGCTGTGGCGCGTCGCCCATTCGGATCAACGGCACATGGCGATTGTCCTGGCGATCGCCATTTGGGCCTTGGGCATGATGCTGGCCGCCGTGCGCGTGCGCGAGGCCAAGCTGGTGGGAGGGGCGATGTCGATGACCGGTTTCCTCGGGCTGGGAATCTGGGTCGTGGCCCTGATCCGCGGCGCGGGTGGTACCGGTCGGCCGCGTTCGAAGAAGAAGTCCGCGAAGCCCGTCCGCAAACGTCGCCCGACGCAGTACGACGAATTCGGCAACGTGATCGAGGAGTGATCCGGAGCCGTAAGTGGGCCGGTTCCCGGTGCTTTGGGACAATCGCTCAGCCGCGCAGCAGGCTTCGCAGGGGGGCGAGGTCGAAGCACACCTCCAGCGCGCAGTCCCCCAGATCGGTTTTCAGCGGCAGCCATTCGTGGATCGTCCACCGTGGGGACACCAGCGAATAGTCGTGCCCGTTGATCACCTGTGGCAAGCCGAGCGCCAGTTCGAACGGAGCCAGTTCGATTTTGGCCCGGCCGGCGATCATGTTGGCCATCTCGCCGACGCAGTCGCAGACCAACTCGTCGACTTCGGCGGCCTGGATGCCCGTCATCCGTTCCAGGATCGCCATCGACGCCTCGCGCGTCACGCTGAAGGCGATGGAACCGGTCACGAAGCCGCTCAATCCGATGACGCTGGTCACGTCGTGCATGCGATGGCCGGCGCTCTTTCGCTCGGGCGTCCCCGCCACGCACGCCGAGTCCAACATCGTCGGAAAGACATGCTCCGCGGCCGCCGGAAAGGGAAGCATCCAGAACTCGACCAGCAGATGGTCGGGGTCTATCCGGTCGACGGGGACTGTGACGGATGTGCCGATCATGCCGGTGGGGAGATTTCAGGGGAGACATCTGGAATCACCGCCGCGCGCCGCGACTTGATGATGTCTATTCGTCCTGCTCCGCGGCACCAAATGACTCTCGCTGTCTCGACGGGAACATTCTCCGGGGAATGGAGGGAATCGTCCCAAAGTTGCGGACGCGATCGCGCGCAACCGGACCGTCGACTTTTCCGGCGACACCGATCGCGCTGTCGGCTTCATCGGGACGACACGGCTCTCACCACAGCGTGTAACCGCCGTCGATCACCAGCGTCGCGCCGGTCATGTAGCGCGAGGCGTCGCTCGCGAGGTACACCGCCAGCGGCCCCAGGTCCTCGGGGCGGCCAAAGTCCCCTGTCGGAATCTGCGAGCGGAACGTGTGGATGATGTCCGGGTTCTTTTCGGCCCACTTCACGTTCGGTTCCGTCATGAAGCCGCCGGGACAGATCGCGTTGACCGTCACCTTGTGCGGAGCCCAGTCGGTGGCGGTCGCCCGCGTGAAGTGAATCACCGCGGCCTTGCTGGTTTCGTAGCTCCGCCCGCCGATGCCCCGATTGGCGACCATCCCCGAAATCGACGCGATGTTGATCACGCGGCCGCCGGTCCCGCGCTGGACCATCGCCCCGCCCAGCAACTTCGTGCAGAGAAATGTGCTGGTGAGGTTCAGGTCGATGATCTTTTGCCACTCGTCCAGTGGCATGTCGACCGTGGGAATATCGATCCGCCGCCCGCCGACGTTGTTGATCAGGATGTCGACGGGCGGACATTCCTCGAGCACGCGCCGGCAGACCGCCTCGCACTCGGCGGGGACGCCCACGTCGGCGATGAACGTCCGTGCCGCGCGACCCCGCGCGGCGATCTCCTCGGCCGTCGACGCGAGACTGGCGGCGTCCCGTCCGGTCAGGATCACGTCCGCCCCCGCTTCCGCGACCGCCAGCGCCATCTCACGGCCCAGGCCCCGGCTGCCGCCAGTGATGAACAGCCGTTTGCCGTCCAATCGGAATCGATCCAGCACTCCCATGCGTTCACTCCCGGTTTTGCGTCTCGGAGTCGTCCACGATGTCGTTACCCGTGTCGTTGCCAGCGTTGCTGCTCGTGTCGAAATCGTCCCCCTCGCCATCGGTCTCGGGGGGCAACCCGGCTTTGCGGTACACGCCGATTTCCATCGACGAGTATTTGAGCAGCTCCTCGAGTTCCCACACCGGCGGCACCGTGTATTCCGACTTTTGCTCGACACGGAACAGCAACCGCGCGGCGGCGGCGGAAATCTCGGGCTTGGCCAGTCGCAGCAACGATTTGTAAATCATCGAGCCGGCGGTCATTTTCTCGACGTGGAAGTACGGCGGATCGAAGAACACCAGGTCGAACGGACGCATGTGGTCGCCACCCCGGGGGCGGAACGAGCACTTGGTGACATCCACCTTCCAGCAGAGCGTTTCGTCCTCGACCTTGAGCTCCGCGACGTTCTTCTTGAGCAGCTCGAAGGCGACCTTGTCCTGCTCGAAAAACACGATGGACCGCGCCCCGCGGCTGAGCGCCTCGAAACCCATCGTGCCGGTTCCGGCGTACACGTCGGCGATCCGTTTGTCGTGCAGCCAGGGCTGGATGTAATCGAACAGGGAGACCTTGACGCGCGCCGTGATCGGGCGGGTAATCAACCCCGGATTGGTGTGCAGTTTGCGATGGCGAAAGCGGCCGGACACGATGTTCATGCGTGCAACCTACCGCCGAGCGGAGCGAGGGTAAAGCGCGGGGGCCGGTCCGGCGGCGTCCACGAGCACCGGTTGATCGACGCTGGCCACTCTCCAGCGAGCAACATCCGGCGGTTACGCCCCCACTTTCGGCGCTGGCCGAGAGAAAGACGGCGAGAGTGCCGGACTTGACCAGGCTCGTCCGGTCACGCGTGGTTGACGAGAGATCTACGAAAAAAGGGGTTCAGCGGTTGCTGGACTGTCCCCCGATTCCGATTTCCTGCGATCGGGTAGGTCACCTGATCGGTGTCGAAATGTACCATTCAGTGGTACAGACACCTTGGGGTGTGTGCTATCAGATGGTATGATTGGCGGCGATTGGCTGGCGAGTCGAACCTCGTGCGCAATCGCCAGCGACATGAGGTGCAAGGTCCATGCACAGCCGCAAACAACCCTCGCATCGCGCCCCTGCCCTGAAGCCCGAGGAGTTGCTGACCTTCATTGAGCTGACCCCTTTCACCAAACTCTGGTCGCATTTCGCCCTCACGGACGAGGACCTGCTCCTCGTGCAGTTGGCGGTGATGTGCAACCCTCAAGGTCACCCCGTGATTCCCGACACCAACGGGGTTCGCAAACTTCGGTTTTCTCCCCAAGGCCGTTCGTCGGGAAAAAGTGGTGCCATGAGGTGCTGCTACCGCTACTTCGAGAATCACAAAGTCGTGGTGTTAGCGGTGGTTTACCCCAAAAATGTTCAGGAAGACTTGTCCTCGGATGACAAGAAGAGGATTCGGAACGCCATCGATCAGTTGGAGAACGATTTGGGGATGACTCAATGATTGGTGTCATGTGAGAAATCAGTGCGAAGATCGCGATGAGGGCCGCCTTCGCTTCGCGGGGTTGCCCACGTTCTTCGGGTAGGTGTTGGCGACCGGTTCTCGCGAGAGGTCAGCATGAATCCTCGCTGATTCGCGCGACGCACGGAAAGTGAATACAGAGATACGAATTCGGGGAAATGCACACATGAACAAGAGCACTGCTGAAGCACTTGGCGGAAAAACGGTTGGTCAGTTGATGGCGGAAGGGTTCGAGGAGTTGGCCTCGGTGGCGAAAGCCGACAAGCGGCGAATTCCCGCGAAGTTCAACTGTCACAAAGTCGTTCTCGACCTCGAACCAACTCCGTATTCACCGGAGCTTGTGAAGAGCACCCGACGCATTCTGAGCGCCTCGCAACCGGTGTTCGCAAAGTTTCTGGGAGTGTCGCCCCAGACCGTGCGCGCTTGGGAACAAGGAGTTAACCATCCCAGTGAGTCGGCAGGTCGACTTATGGACGAGATTCGACATGACCCCGCGTACTGGCAGGCTCGGATTCAGGAATTGATGGTGGTCAAGAACACTCGGAAGAGCGCGAAGCCGTCGATGGCCTGACGGGCGTGGTCGTTCGAGCGGCGGCGGCCTGCTGAAGCGAATTCGTACCGCGCCCTGCCCCTCACACACCGCGCAGGATCGCCGCGGCGCTTTGGCCCATCGACGTGCGGTTCACGGTCAGGAACGTCCGATTGGCGATCGGCCGCGGGCCGCCGTGGACCACGTTCAACCGGCAGTGCGGGTCGGGCGTTTCGTACCGCAGCGTCGGGGGGACGAGGCCGTGGCGGACGGCCAGCAAGCTCGCGGCCAGTTCCAGCGCTCCCGCGCCGGCGTCGGATTCGCCGAAATAGCCCTTCAGCGCGACGACCGGAATCGCGCCGGCGGCGTCCCCCAGGCCCCGGTGGTAGGCTCGCGCTTCAACGAGGTCGTCGCGACGCGTGGCCTTGCCGTGGGCGTTGATGTGGCCCAGTTCGTCGGGGCGGATGCCGGACCGCGCGAACGCCGTCTCCATCGCCCGCACCAACCCCGTTCCCCCCGCGCCGTTGAGGTATCCCCGGCCGTCGCAACCAGCGGTCACGGCCAACACCTCGGCGTAAATCTCCGCCCCGCGGCGCACGGCGTGGTGGTAATCCTCGAGCACGAACGTCGCGGCCCCTTCTCCCAGCACGCCCCCGTCACGGTTCCGGTCGAACGGCCGGCAGGCGCGGAGCGGGTCGTCCGTCCGCGTAAGTGATGCCGACAGGTTGAAACGGGTGATGTCGACGGGGTGAATTTCCGATCCGCAGCCGCCGACGAGCATCGCGTCGCAAACACCACGGCGAATCGTGTGCACCGCCTCCGCCAGCGCCAGCAGTGGGGACGCTTCGCGGCTGGTGATGGTGTTGTTCGGTCCCCGCGCGTCATGCTCGATCGCCACGTGGCAGGCCGACATGTTGGGAAGCTGTCGCAACAGCCACAGGGGATAAATCTGCGACATCCCGTCTTCCCCCCAGCGTTCGAAATCGAACTGGCTGGGAGCGGCGCCGCACAACGCCGCCGCCTCGACAAGGTCCTCGGGGGCGGTCGGAATGTGTCCGGAACCGTAGACGACGCCGAACCGGTCGGGATCGACATCCGCCTTTGCGAGGCGTGCGTCGCGCATGGCGAGCGCGGCGGCGGAAACACCCAGTTGGATGT
Organism: Planctomycetales bacterium; assembly: GCA_044359065.1. Lineage (GTDB taxonomy): Bacteria > Planctomycetota > Planctomycetia > Planctomycetales > Planctomycetaceae > JAIXZD01. Next base: position 38,523 of record JBIKMW010000013.1, read on the forward strand.
CGCGCGACATCACCTTGAGCATTTTGCGGTGGCTGACGAACGGCAACGGATCGAAATCGGGGACTTCGGCGGCCAGGCGAGACGGCACGTCCCAAGCGGCCATCGCTCGGGGGAGGCGAATGCCCGAACTTCCCGCGCGCAGGCTGGTCCAGAAGGCGTCGTTTCCGACTCCTACCGGTGAGACCACACCCACACCCGTGACGACGACCCTGGTCGCGTCCGACGCGTCCTTCGCCATGACCCGATTCCGGAACCGGCGCCCCCGTCCGTCCGTTGACGGAACGCCCCCTTTGGTCGTTCCCCGTTGAGCGATTCGCCGCTCCGAACGCCAAAGCCTGCAAATATGTCACTCCGACCGATGGTCCGGCCGGGGTGTAAACACCCTGCGCACGGCACCAACACCTATCGACCGGACTCCGCCGTCTTGGGGAGCACCGGTCGAGACGGCGCGGTCGCAACGTCTCGACAACGAGTTGTTCATGGAAGATTCACGAATTACAGCCTCGGGGGAGACGGTCTGTCAACGGCGGGAATCTCCCTGGTGGTGGTGTTTTGTTCACGTCTCCGCGCGGCGCTGCTCCATTCGCCGGGAATCACTGACGAGCGGCCGTCGAAATTGTGGGGCTGTCATTCGCCGCTGCGGAGCTTTTCGATTTCCGCTTCGGCCGTGGCGATCAGCGGGTCGAACATCGGGATTTCCTTGGCGTTTTGTCCCTGTTCGTGTTTGCGGAAACCGAACAGGTATGTCTCGTTCTGCGGTCGCCAGCGGTGGAAGAACAGCAGATTCTTGCCCGCCACCTTGCCGCGGACTCTCTCGAAGCGTGCGGCCCGTTCGCGTTCGACCGACGTGGCATCCGGGGGTGCGACGACGCGACCCTTGGCATCCAGCGCGAGGTTCCAACCCGTCGGATCGAGGCCCAAGCCCTTCGACAATTCCCGTCCCGCCGCCAGATATCCGGCGGAAGTCAGATGAATGCCGTTGTCCGTCCAGCGCTGTCCCCCCTGCCCTGCCCCGCTCCTGGACCCCTCTCCACGGGCCGTCATCGCGGTTGTGAGCGGCCCGAACAGGTCGACGTAGTCGAGGCCGCGCGACTCGGCGAGTTTTCGCAGGCGGTCTCCACATTCGCGGCGGAGTGCGTTCACGGAAGCGGGCGACGGCAACGGGGGCGGCATCGCCTCCATCGGAGTCGGAGACAACAAGATGATTCGTGCCTGTGTGACCGAGAGCATGTCGAGCAGCGTGCCGTAACCCGCTTCCAAACGGGCCATGCCGGCGGGGCCTTCCAGGGAAATCGCGTTCGCGTAGGCGACGAGGATCACCGTGGGCCTGAAGTCGTACACCTGTTGGGTGAGTTGCTTGAACCCGTCCGCCGCCGTGCCGAACCCGGCTCGCGAATCGCCGAATGGCGTGTCGGCACTCCAGCCAAGGTTGCGGAACAGGATCCGTTTCGACGGATTGAGGACCGTCAACCACGTTTCCAGGTGCTCGTCCCGTTGGGAACGCTCGATAAACGTGTCGCCAACCAGCGCCACGCGGTCGCCATCCACGAACTGGAACGGTCCGGCGGGGCGTTCCAGCGCGGCGAATCGGGGCGGCGGAGCTTCCTGGAGCTTCGGGGACGCACCCCAGGGAGCGGTCGTGCCCAGCGGTCCGTAGACGTGCACCGGTTGCCAGTGGGCGTCTTTGAAGTCGACTGCGGTCCAGTTCTCTTCGGCCTTGGTGGTCGACACCCAACTCGCGTCCGTCGAGAACAGGTGCTCCTTTTTGTCGTCGGTTTGGACCCACACCTTGGCGGCGACTCCCGCCGCCGATGTCCCGTTGACTGCCTTCACGGCGACCGTTTGCGGGCGACCCGCCTTGACGATTTCGGAGACCGTGTGGCCGTCGATCCGGTGCCAGTTGTCGCCGGTTCCGATCAACCGCCCGTTGAGGAACAGTTCGTATTGATCGTCGGCGACGATCTCGACGCGGGCGGCGATCACGCGCCCCTCGACGCGGAAGGTGCGGCGGAAATACGCGGGACTGGCCGGGGTTTCCTGCTTGGCCGTGACCGCGTCCCACACCCAGTTTGGAGCGGGGGCGTCGTCGGATTTGGCGGTGGTCGCGCCGACGCCCGCCATCCACAGACCACAGGCAAGGGTCGGGAGCCGCAGGGCTCGCCGTGTCATCAAACCGTCATTCATGGAACATCGACTCCCGACAACGAACGCTGTGTCACGGACCGACAGAGTATCCCTCAAGATCTTCGCGCCGCGTGGATTCGTCGCACTCCAAAGGGGAGCAGCGAGAAATCCACCGCAGAAACTCACCCTCCTCGGTTCCGGTCGCTCCGAAAGAGTTCGACCAAATCCTCGGCGATCGTCACTTTGGAGCGATGGTCGAGATAGAACAACTCGACCTCCGAGATTTTTTGGACTTCGCCCCGTCGCTTGAGGGTCGAGTAGGCCTCGGTGACGACGTGGAGCGGCGTTCCACGGAGCTTCATGGCCACCAACACCACCAGCGGCACGGGGGTCCCCAGGAGAAACGCCCGCAACCACGGTCCAAACAGCATCATGAACGCTACGAGGAACGCCAGCGACGCGACGAGCGTCGCCATGCCGATGACCAGTTTCGCGGTCTGAAGGGGATCCGCCGCGGGCATTCACGCTTCTCCGTACGATCCGGTCGTTTCGAGGTCGTCCAATCGTTTCGGCCAACCTGTTGTTTTCCGAGGATAGCAACCCGCGAATCGGACCTTGAGTGTGCGACGATTTTTTCCCGTTCGGTGCTGGGAACATGGTGGTCGGTTACGGATAATGCGTTTTGCGGAAGTGGGCGGCGAAAACTGCCGCCGACGTGTGACGGGCTCGGTGGTCGAGAGGCGCTTTGGACATGCACGGCGAACTGCACACGCAAAACATTGAGCGGGTCACCCGGCGGCGGCTGTTCGGTCAGGCGGCCGGCGGCGTGGGCTTGGCGGCGTTGGCGTCGATGATGAAAACCGGGACCGCCCGCGCGGCCACCGGTGGACTTCCCGATTTGCCGCATCATTCCCCCAAGGCCAAGCGGGTCGTCATGTTGTGGCAGGGGGGGGGACCTTCCCACGTCGACCTGTTCGACGAAAAGCCGGTCATGCGGGAAATGGCCGGCAAGGACATTCCCGACACCGTTCGCGGCACGACGCGGCTGTCCACGATGTCGGCCAGCTATGCGAAGTGGCCGTGCCTGCCGTCGATCAAGCCCTTCCAATCGTACGGTAAGTCGGGGATCCGGCTCAGCGAGATGCTCCCGAACGTCGGCGCGCTCGCGGACGACATTTGCTTTGTCAAAAGCATGCACACGGAGGCGGTCAACCACGCGCCCGGTGTGACGTTTTTCATGACCGGCGCACAGGTTCCCGGCCGCCCCAGCATGGGGGCCTGGCTGTCGTACGGCCTGGGGAGCGAGACCGACAACCTTCCCACGTTCGTGGTGATGACGTCGAGCGACAAGGGAAAGACCTGCGGACAACTGTTCTTCGATTACTACTGGGGGAGCGGGTTCCTGCCGAGCCGTTATCAAGGGGTCCGTTTCCGCAATGTCGGGGACCCCGTGCCGTACCTCGCCAATCCGCCGGGGGTCAGCGCGGCCGCGCGGCGGGCGCTGCTCGATGACATCGCCGCGATCAACGCCGAGCACCTGGCCGATTACGGCGATCCCGAGATCGACACCCGCATCGCGCAATACGAGATGGCGTTCCGCATGCAGACCAGCGTGCCGGAACTGACCGATTTCTCCGGCGAGACCAAGGCGGTGCTGGATCGTTACGGTCCCGACGTGGCGACAAAGGGGACGTTTGCCAATAACTGCCTCGTCGCCCGTCGACTGCTTGAGCGGGGCACGCGATTCGTGCAGCTTATGCACGCCGGTTGGGACCAGCACGGCAACCTGCACACGCAACTTGAGCAACAATGTAAGGACACGGAAGTGCCGGCGGCGGCGCTGATTCAAGACCTGAAGGAACGGGGGTTGTTCGAGGACACTCTCGTCGTGTGGGGTTGCGAGTTCGGTCGCACCCCGTTCGGCCAAGGGGACCCCAACAACCCCAAGGGACGCGACCATTTCGGCCGTGCGTACACGTGGTGGTTGGCGGGGGGGGGAGCCAAACGGGGTCACGTCCACGGTGCGACCGACGACTTCGCTTGGAACATCGTGGCCGATCCGGTCCATGTCCACGACATGCAGGCGACGATCCTGCATTTGTGCGGCATCGACCACACCAGGCTGACGTTCCGTTACCAGGGGCGGCAGTACCGACTCACCGACATCCACGGACATGTGGTGGATGGCATCGTGGCGTGACATGTTCGCCGTCGGCATTCTTCCGACGTGCCGATCACATGCGTCGTCGCTTTAGGTGGACGGTGCTCACCGTTCGCAAAGTTCCGGCGCGACAAACCACGACAAGCGTCCCCGTCCGGGAAGGACGGCGCCGTCGAATTTGACGCACGCGATGTGCCCCTTGCCGAACCCGAGCGTCCCGCCACCGAGATACTCCGACACCGCATGACCCAAATCGGGCTGATGCCCGACCGCGGCGACGGGAGTCGTGTCGAGTTGGGAGAGCTCCCGTCCAAGGGCTCCGGAGTCGAATCCGGGGCCGACGTTCGGGGATTGCACGATGTCGCCGGCTTCGAGGCCGAATTCGTCGGCGAGGATTTCGGCGGTTTGTCTGGCACGCAGCAAGGGACTGGTGCGAATCGCCCGGAGTTTGAATCCCTGCTTCGCCAGATGGCGGCAAAGGCGGCGGAATTCCTTGCGACCTTCGTCGGTCAGGGCGCGGTCTCCATCGGACGTTCCGATGGCGGGGAAGTCTTCGGCAATGGCGTGCCGGACAAGCCAGAGTTCCAACGTGGTGTTCTCCAAGGGGGTGTGGGAAGGGCTTCGAGCACGGAAGAATCCTTCGGGTTGGCTCGCAATCGCTGGCCCGAGCGCGAACCACCAACCTTCGGACGGAAGTGTCTCCACCCTCGCCACCGTCGCCAAGAGGGGTTTTCCCCGTGCGAAGGATTCGCCTCCCTGGAAGTGGTTTCAAAACCGTCTGACGGACAAATCCGCGTTGGTCCCTGCCGAGATTCTCGTGCCGACAACCGGGTTTTGAAACGGCTTTTGAGGGTTCGCCGTCGGCCTCTGGCCGACGTGTTCCATGCGCGATTTGGCCCTCTTCTTCAGCGCAATCACCGGCCACTCAATCGCGTCGACCTGGTTCGCGTCGCCCTCGATCTCCCTCCAAATCGGTTCCGCGCATCATCCGGGCCACCTCGCGCGACGGCTCGTCCCCCAACTCTTCCAGCGCCGCCGCGGCTTTCAATCGCCGCGCCTCCGGCTGGTTCTGCCCGACCTTCCATTTCCCTTCCAGTCGTTCGACGGGCATTCGCAGTCCGACGATCTGGTCCGCCAGCCGCTTCGCGAATTCGGTCGACGTGTCGAACACCCACGGTTGGTCGCGGTTCGCCTCGAAGTGTCGGACGAATCGGTCGACCAGTTCCAACAGCGCGCCACGGTCCTCGATGGTCTCGACCGGACCGATCGCGTGGACCGCCGAGTAGTTCCAGGTCGGCACGACCGGCTCCGCCTCGTACCACGCGGGGGAGATGTACGCGTGCGGTCCCGAGAACACCGCCAACCCCCGCACCCCGTCGGTGAAGTGCCTCCACTGCGGATTCGCGCGGGCGACGTGAGCGACGAGCGCCCCGTGCGGTCCGTCGTTCCGGTCGAGCAGGAACGGGATGTGCGAAGCGAACGGCCCGTCGGGAGTGGTCGAGACAAGCAGTCCGAACGAGTTCGCCTCGATGAAGTTGTGGAGCGCGGTGATGTCGGTTTCGACGAAGGCGGGGGGAATGTACATGGATTTTTGCTGGGGGCGGACGGCCGAGGCACGTCGGGCGTAGCCCGACGGCGAACACACTCGCTCAAGCGGTGGCCAGCGCCCCTTCCCGGATGTGCTTCACGAGGTCTTCCACGATCGCGTCCGCGGGGATTCCCTCCGCTTGACCTTCGAAGTTCAGGATCATGCGGTGGCGCAGCACCTGGGCGGCCACGCACTTGATGTCCTCGCGCGCGACGTGGAAGCGGTTGTCGAGGATCGCCTTGATCTTCGCCGCCAGAATCAGGGACTGCGCTCCCCGCGGGCTGCTGCCGTAGCGGACGAACCGCGCCACCATCGGTGTGGCCAGTGGATTGTCCGGATGGGTCCCCAGTACCAAGGCGATCCCGTAGCGGCGGATTTCCGGCGCGATGGGGATCTCTCGGGCGAGTCGCGACATTTCGATGATGCGCTCGCCGGTCAGCACCGGTTGGACGGTCGGTTTGGTGGTTTCGGTGGTGCGGTCGAGGATCGACTCGATGTCGGTCGCCGACGGGAACTTCACCAGCAGTTTGCACAGGAAGCGGTCGAGTTGCGCCTCGGGAAGTGGGTAGGTGCCCTCCATTTCCAGCGGGTTTTGCGTGGCCAGCACGAAAAACGGTTCGGGTAGGCGGTGCGTCTTGCCCGCCACCGTCACGCTGTGCTCCTGCATCGCTTCCAGCAGCGCGGACTGTGTTTTGGGGGTCGCGCGGTTGATTTCGTCCGCCAGCACCAGATTGGCGAACAGCGGGCCCTGTTGAAACTCGAACTTGCGCCCGCCCGATTCCGTGTCGAGCACAACGTTCGTCCCGATCACGTCCGCGGGCATCAGGTCCGGAGTGAACTGCACGCGCTGGAATTTCAGGTGCAACGCCTCCGCGAGAGTTCGCACGAGCATCGTCTTGCCCAGTCCGGGCACTCCTTCCAGCAGCACATGTCCGCCAGCGACCAGCGCCAACAGCGTGTCGTCGACGATTTCGCGATGGCCGACGATCACCTTGCCGACCTCCGCGCGCAACTTCTCGAAGTCGCTGCGGAACGCGTCGAGGTCCTGTTCGAGACGGGCGGTGTCACTCATGGGGGGCTCGTCGGAAAAACGGGGTGGCCAAATGTTGCGGAGAGATCTCTGTGCGGGGTTTCTTCGACGATTGTGCGGTCCGTGTTGCGACGGGCACAAGCCGAGGAATGATGCCGTACTGAGTGTTCGGAGAACCTCGCAAAGAAACCGACCGGCGCGGCATTGAACACCGGGTTCGGTTAAGACAAAATGTCTGTTCGCGATTGGGTCATTGAACCCGGAACCGGTCGCAAAAGTCAAATCGCCGAACGCTCGGGCAGTCCGGTGGTGTCGTCGATTGGCCTCGGGGTGTGGAACATGTTTCGAGGAGTCGCAGACATGTCGCGTCTGTCCCAAGCCGTTGTTCTCTGCATGCTGGCCTTGGCGGGAATGTTCGCGTCGACGCCTTCCGCGCACGCCCAACCCGCACCGGCGGCACGGACCAAAACGGCCCCGAAGCCGGCGGTCCCCGCTCCCGCGCCGGAGGCTGGCGATGCGGACGCCGAGGCGAAGGTCGTCGAACGGTTTCGGCAGGTGTTGGAGAAAAGTCCCCGCCGGGGGACGGCGTTCGACCGCGTGTACGGTGCGTACGTCGAGCGCGGGGAGATCGCCAAATTGGTGGCCGAGTACGCCGCGCGCACCGCCGCCAACCCCCAGGACGGCGCGTCGTGGATGGTCACGGGCTTGATCGAATCCCAGCGTGGTCGCGACGCCGCCGCCGTCGAGGCGTTCTCCAAAGCGGAGCAGGTGCTGACGGACAATCCGCAAGCGTCGTTCTATCTCGGGCAATCGCTGGTCCTGGTGGGGAAGAGCGACGAGGCGGTTGCCGCGTTCGAGCGGGCGATCGTGCGGAAGCCCGCTCCAACGGACCTGCTGGAAGTGTTTCAAGCGTTGGGGCGAGTCCACCAGCGGACGTTGCAAAAGGACAAGGCCCTCGCGATTTGGGATCGCCTCGAACGGCAGTTTCCCAACGACCCGCGCGTGCAGGAACAGATCGCACAGGCGCTCGTCGACGAAGGGCAAGTGGAACTCGCGCTGCCCCGCTTCGAGAAGCTCGCCACGTTGGGCAAGGATCAATACAAGCAAACGCGGCATCGCATCCAGGCCGCCGAGATCAAGTCCCGGCTGGGGAAGAAGGAGACCGCCCTCAAGGAGTTCGAGGCGCTGCTCGCCAAGCTCAATCCCGACAACTGGCTGTACCGCGATGTCCGGAAGCGCATCGAAGAGGTCTTCCTGCGGACGGACGATCAGGCCGGACTGACGACGTATTACGAAGGGTGGCTCAAAGCGCATCCGGACGATGTCGAAAGCGTCGTCCGTCTGGCCAAGGTGTTGGACGGCCAATTGAGGGGGGACGAGGCGCGAGCTCGGCTCGAACAGGCGATCAAGCTGGCCCCCGGGCGGAAGGACTTGCGACGGGCGCTGATCGAGAAACTCGTGGAACAGCGCGATCTCGACGGGGCCGCGAAGCAGTACGCGGCAATGGACCAACTCGATCCAAACAACCCCGACATCCTGCGCGATTGGGGGAAGCTGCTCCTTTCGGACGCGTCCAAACCGAAGGAACAGCGACGCGAAGCTGCCGGCAAACTGTGGCGGCGGTTGTTGACTGCTCGACCGGACGATCCGGTTGTGGTGGCCCAGGTGGCCGACCTGTTCCGTCAGTCGGAATTGTCCGACGACGCGCTCGATCTGTACCGACAGGCGATCAAACTCGCTCCCGACGCCGCCCAGTACCGCGAGTATCTTGGGGAGTATCTGCACATTCTCAAGCGGACGGACGAGGCGTTGGCGGCGTGGCGCGAGATCGCTGCGGGACCGCGCAAGACCGCGCGCAATTTGACGCGACTGGCCGAGGTGTTGGGAGGTTTCGGGTATTTCGCCGAAGCGCGCCCCGTCATGGACGAGGCTGTCAAAGTGGAGCCGAAGGATTTCAACCTGCGGTTGCAGGCGGCCGACCTGTTCGTGAAGGCGGAAGCGTACGCCCCCGCGCTCGAACAAGCGCGGGCGGCGGCGCCGTTGGCGACGACCCCCGAGGAGCGGGAGGCGGTCGTCACCCGCGAGATCCGTACGCTGCAGTTTCTGGAGCGGTTGGACACCGAGACGACCGCGCTGGCCGCTTCCCTCGACACGTCGAAGACACCCGTGTCGTCCGAGGCGTGGCATCGCCTGGCGAAGTTCCAGGAGGCGAACAATCAGGCCGAACCGGCCTTGGCCACCGTCGACCGCCTGCTGAAGGGGGACGCCAAATTCGTGCCGGGCCTGGCCCTGCGCGCCAAGTTGTTCGAAGCGGCGGGCCGTTTTGGAGACGCCGCCGAAGTTTACCGAAGCCTCGCCGACATCGATCGCCGTTACCGCACGGAGTACCTCACGTCGGTGGCGAAGCTCGAGGCCCGCCTGGGACGCAAAGAGGCCGCGCTCGCCGCCGCGCGGGATGTGATCGCCTCCGCTCCCGGCGCCCCAGAGCATTACGAAATGTACTCGCAGCTCTGCTTCCAGTTGGGGGCGATGGACGAGGGGCTGGACGCGCTACGGCGATTGGTGCGGGCCGACCCGACCGAGCCCAAGCACCTCAACACGCTGGCCCAGGCGCTCGTCGACCAATTCCGTACCGACGAGGCGATCGAGCTGTATTGGCAGGCGTTCGACAAATCGACGGACCTCGACTCGAAGCTCGGCGTGGTGACCAGTCTGGTCAACGCTTCGATGCAGGCGGGGAAGTTCGACCGGACTTTGGACCGGTTGTTGCGACTCCGTCGGGAAGCGCAAGACCCCCGCGAGACGACGATTTGCCTCGCGCAAGCGTACAACGCCTCGGGGGACGTGGGGACGGCGCGCGACGAGCTCGAACAACTGTTGACTCCCGACACGCGCGACACACAACTCCTGCAACAGGTGGCGAACCTCGCGGACCAGGAGGGGGACTCCGCCGCCGCCGTGAAATTCCAGGAACAATTGGTCAAGGTCGCCCCCGGTCGCGAGACCGAGTCGCGGTTGATCGAACTGCTGACCAAGAACGGCGATGTCGACGCCGCCAGCGCGGCGATGGAACGATTGGCGACGCAGGGAGATTTGGGCCAAACGTTGAAGGCGATCGACGGACTGTTGGCGAACGACAAGGAAGCGGTCGCCCTTCGCATTCTGGAAGGGGCCTTGCGCAACGACCCCAGGAATTGGGAGTTGCTGTATCGAGTGGGGGTGGCGTCCGTGCGTACCTCGACCGAAACCGCCAAGCGACGCTTCGAAGAGGTGTTGGCGCTCCCCAATCCCGACGACGAGCCGTGCCTCGAAGAGAAGTCGCGCAACAAGCCCAAGGTCGGAGCGGCGGCGGGTTCGTCGACGCGTCGCCCCATCGCCAGTGGATTCGCCCGCTTCGACCGCGTCAACGACTATGCCGCGATCGCCTTGTCGGCGGGGATTTCGTCGCAGAACTACTACGGCGGCACGAACCCCCGCGCCTGGACGCCGCGCGATTTCGGCTTCGCCCGCATGGGGTCGCTGGCGTGGTTGCTGCGGATCGCTCGCGACGCGGGCGTCGAGGAAGCGTTTCACAAGGAACGATTCGAGCGACTGACCCAAGACCCCAAACACGTCCGCAACCTGTGGGATCTCGCGTACCTCTGCGCCTTCGGCGACAAGCAGGCGCAACAACTCGAAGTGGCCCGCAAGCTCGCCGCACTGCAAGACGACGCGGGAACGCTGTTGTACCTGGCCCGGCTGCCGCTGAGGGGCGGGAACGTGAATCGCGTCAACTACTCTCCAGGTCAATCCACCGAGAACGACGCCACCCCCCCCCTGCCGGACGACGAACTCGATTTCGTGTTGGCGGCGCATGAGCGACTGGCGAAGGTGGCGGCTGGCGCGCCGTCGCAAGGGAATTCCACCTATTACATCGCCCAGGCGAAGACCAACGTGCTGTGGGAATTGCGGCGGGCGAAGCGGACCGACATGTTCCAAAAGATGTTGGACGCGCTGTTGGCGGATGGGGGCGGATCGGAACGGACGCTGGAGGCGATGCCGATCGCGCTGGAATTGGGGGACACGGGGATGATCGCCGGGTTGATACGGAAACTGGGCGATCAATTGCTGGCGGAAGCCGCCGCGGGAAAACGGGCGTCGAACAGCCTGTATCGGCAGTCGTTCCTGTACACGCTCGGCCCCGTTCTCGCCAAACGGATGGAGGAAAAACAACCGGCCAGCGCGTTGGAGCTGGTCGACGCGTTCCTGGTCCTGGACGAGGCCGAGCAACGGGCCGCGCGGATGCAGGCCGCGGCCCGCTCGGGGCGGACCGGACGGTCCGGCAACGTGTTCGCCGCCGCGGTGAACACGACATACACCCAAGTTTATATGGGGCGCGGCCAACAGTATTGGAGCGGCGTTCAACTGAAGTTCCCCCCGGCGACGGACGAGTTGTCGGCGGGAGCGATTTCGGTCGTGCGCAACGCCTACGCGTTGTTCGAGCGGGACGACCTGCTGAGCGATCTTGTCCGACATTTCCGTGACAACGAGTCTCGCGGAAGCGAGGCGGAGCGGACCCGGGCCAAACTGGTGGGGATCGCCCTGGCGCACTGGCAGGGAAAATCGGACGATGCCCTGGCGGCGCTCACAGCGCTGGCCGAGACGCGTCCGGGGGACGCCGTACTGGCGGGGATGCGGCTGTCGTTGTTGGAGGAGGCGGGAGCGTACGACGAGGCGCTGGCCCTCGTGGATTCGTTCGAGCCGGGCGACCAGGGGGAAGTCGCCGCAAAGCAAAACGCGGTCCTGCGGCTCGCGCTTCGGTCCGGGGATGTCGATCGGGCGCGCGCGGCCGCCGAGCGGCTGTTCGGTCTGCGACAGTCGGCGGAGGAGCAGTTGGCGTTGGTTTCGCAAATGCGACAACTCGGCATGCACGAGATGGCCGAGGCCGTGCTGGCCCGGGCGCAAAAGCTCGCGGGGCGGCAAACGTCCACCCTGGTGGTGCTGATGCAGCAGTACCAACAGGACGGCAAGCTCGATGTGGCGTCGCAGATCGCGTTTCAGATTCTCCGCAAGACCCGCACAGCGGCGCGGGCTTCGGCGGCGCGCGGCTATCGCACGTCGGACGACACGGCTGCCGAACAAGCGCTGCAACTGTTGGGCGGTTCGGGAAAACTCGCGGAGGTCATCAAGCGGACGGAGGAGCAACTCGCGAAGTCCCCCGGCTCGACGTCCCTCATGGAACTGTTGACGCAGTATTACAAGGCCAACAAGCAGGAGGACCGGGCCAAGGAAATGCTCGACCGCCTGATTGCGGCCCGGCCCGAGGATGCGGCGCTGCGCTACCAGGCGGCCCAGCGAAAGTATGCGGAACGCAAGTTCGACGAAGCGGTGACGCTCTACACCGAGGCGATCAAGAAGGACCCGAAGCTCCTACAAAACAGCTCCTGGGAGGTGGCCAATGCGTTCCGGCAGGCCAAGAAGACGAAGGAGTTGTCGTCGCTGATGGAGTCGATCGACTTGCGTCGCCTGTCCTCTAATCCCTACAGCGTGTTCAACATGATCCAGAACATGCTGAACGATTCGGAGTCCGCCACGAAGCCCGAGGAAAGTCCCGCGTACGGGCTGTTCAAGCGGGCGTGGGTGGCGTTTCCCGACCAGCGCTCGAATCTGCTGTCGTACATTCATCGGGACGAATTCTTTCGCATTCCTGAGATGTACGGCTACATGGAGGAGATCTGCCTCCCCGGCGAGAAGTCGACGTTGTCCGATCCGTGGTTCGGACTGCAAACCGGAGGGACTTCCTATTCGGGCGAAGGGACGATCACGACCACGCTCACACGGTTGATCGACGGGGCCGAGAAGGGGAAGAAGATCGACGAACTGTCCGCCAAGGTGGCGGAGCGCCAAAAGCGGTTCCCCGCCTGGAAGGGGGGAGTCGTCCTCCGTGCGTCGCTGTTGTTGCGGAAGGGGGACGCGGCGGGTGCAGCCGCGATCGTCGCGGAACTTGGCGACGACGCCGCCCGCATGCCGTACGTCGGCTCGTGGGTGCTCGCGCAGGAGATGCTCAAACGGAAGGAGCTGCGCAAGGAGACAGAGGCTTTCCTGGTGCGCGTATGTGCGTCGCCGGAAGTTCGCTCCAACACCGAGTTCAGCTACAGCCCCGCGAAGATGCTTCTGAAGATTTACAAGGAAGGCAATCGCAAGGTCGAGTCCCGCGCGCTGTTGGCGACATGGCTGAAAACCGAGTCGCAAAATCAATACGACGTGGACTACCAAAATTATCGCGAATTGCAAAACCAGATGTTGATCTCCAAGGAGTTCAGCGCGTTGGGCTATCCGCTGGAGGGGGCCGTGGTGGCGGGGCGCAGTCTGGCCGACCCGGCCAAACTTGCCTCGGTCGCGCGTTGGTACGGGAACGACGACTACTTCTCGCGGCAGTTGAACGAGGCGTACCTCGTCGCTTTGAAAGGGTTGAAGGGGGCGAGCGACGCTAGAGGGTTGTTGGATGCCTTGGACGAGAAGTCGGCGGACGGTGTGCCGGGCATTTCTCCCGCCGAGTTGCTGGTGGCGCGGGTCCCCGACACGTCTGGTGTGGCGGTCGCAACGTTATTCGGCGGACGGACCCGCAAGACGATCGCGAAGGAACTCGCCGGCCGGACCGGTCCCGGCGGCCTGGTGCGGATCGCCCTGGAAGGGATTGCCCTTGACGAGAAGCAGGCCACGGCCTTCGACGAAGGCTTGGCTCGGATGGTGACGGAGCGGCCCGACGATTGGCCGCTCCGTGTGACTCGGATGTTGTGGGACGACGTGCGTGGACGGCGGGACGAATTCGCCAGCGGCGCGACCGAGTTGGCGAAACGCGTCGCCGAGAAACCGCTGGAGACGCTGGCCGCCGGAGAGAAGGCCAATGCCCGCCAGCGGGCCGAAGCCAAGGAGCAGTTGGTCGTCTGGCTGGCCGCGACGATGTGCGTGGGGCGTGACGATTGCGCGGCGGCCCACGCCGTGCTCGAGGAGCGGGCGTTCGAGACGGCCCGGCGGCAATTGGACGCGTCGTTCGCCGGCGCGATGCTCCGCGAGGCCGGGGTGCGGGCGGCCACGGCCGGCGACAAAGCCAAAGCGGAGAAGTATTGGTCGGATTGGCTCGACACGGAACTCGCTCCAGTGCGGCGTGTGAAGGGGAAACGGGACCGGCCGACCGGCGCGAACGGGCAACCCGTCCCGGAGAAAGCTGCACCGGTGCGCACCTCGGAGCACCGCCACCGTGCTCCGGCCCGCGCCACGCTGTTCGTGGCCCTGGCGCTGGGGGCGATGGATGCGGGCGTTGAAGCGGCCGGGGATCCGGTCACCGTCGCACAGGGAACCGTCCCCGCAGTGGCGGCACCCCGTCCCGCCTCCGCGCGTCCGGCGACTCCCGCTGCGGCGGAAGTCGCCACCGAGTACCTTCCCCTTCCCTTGTCCCGTTTTGAGCGGGTCATGGACATCGCCCGTCTCGGGGCCGAACACGGCTTGACCGACCTCGGTCGCAAGGCGTTCGAGGCGGCGTTCTCCGGCGGCCCGCCGCTTGAGGATGTCGCACCCGCCTCCAACAACGGGCAGCGGATCGTGCGTTCCTCCGAAGGCGGGGCGGAAAACTCGAAGATCGAAGAGGCGGTGCTCCGCGCGGTCGCGGCAGTCGACGAGGCTTGGGTCAAGGCGAAGGTGCCCGCGGAACTCCGCTACGAACTGTTGGCGAAGGTGGTGTTCCCGGCCGCTCGTCCCGACCGCATCCACCTGTATCACGCCGAAAAGGTGTTGGCGGGCGGCGTCGATGGCAAAACCCGCCACGTCGGCACGCTGTTGGTCGAAGCCGCGTTGGCCGCGAAGGCGACCGAGTCGCTCCGCAAGGCCGTGGGTGAGCGTGCGGGGAAGAACCCCGCGAACGAACTGGCGGGATTGGCGCTCCTCGTGCAAGTCGGGCGGGGAACGAACGACATGACGCTGGTCGCGGACTCTCTGAAGCGGATGTCCGAAGGGGCGACGAAGGGGGCGACGAGCCACTCTCTCGAACTCGTCGTGCAGGCCGCCTATCCGTCGCTTTCGACGCCCGAGACGCGCGAAGCGGCGTTGGCGGTCCTCGAACAAGCGATCGTCAAATTGAACGCCGACGCCCGCTACGCCACCTCCCAGGGATTGCAGCAATTGATGGTCGAATGCTCGCGGCATCGGCTGGGACGGGGTCAGGTCAAGGAGTCGCAGAGTGTGCTGGGACAACTCCTCAAGTTGGTCGATCGTCGCAGCCAGCAGTACGACGGCGAGTACGGCCAGTACCTGCGCGGCCAACAGTTGATGCAGTTGGGCCTGGATCTGCTGCGTTCGGGGAATGTGACCGAGGGGTTGGAGTATCTGGGGCAAGCCGAAGAATCGTACGCGCTCGCTCCGCAGTACGGCGGTCGGGAATCGATGGGGGCCACGCTCCTGGCTCTCGAAAAGGGATTGCGGTCGAAGTCGGCGAGGGACCGTTACGCGCTGCTGCGGGCCTGGGTGTTTCCGACGGCGAATCGGAAGACCGTGCGCAATTTGTCGAGCTTCGTGCGTCGGTCCGAACCGCCGGCGGTCTTCGAGGATCGCGACGCGGCCCCCGCGTCTGCCGGCAAGCGTGTGGCTTCAGACGCTGGGGACGATGCGGCCCGGCTCTTCGTATCGACCTCGTCGATGCTCGTCGCCAGCGCGCGCGAGGCGGGCAAGCTCGACGAGTTGGCCGCGGAACTCGCTCCTCTCGAGGCCGCCAAGCTGCCGGGAGCCGAGACGCTGGCGATCCTCGTCGACATTGCGATGGGTCGGGGGGGCGCGCGTGCGCCCCGCGTCGCCCAACTGGTCGACGAATTCGCGGCCTTTCGGAAAGCGAACGATGCGAACCGACGCAAAGGGGCCGACCTCGCGCTGTTCGAGATCGCGCGTCGGGGGATGGACGTTCCGGAACTGGTCGAGGCCTCCGAGAGGCTGTGCCGAGGATTGGTCGACGCGGCGGTCGATTCCTCCCGCAGTTATCATGAGACGGCCCACTTGCGCCGCGAATTGGCCGAGTTCGAACTGCGACGGGCCGGCGCGTCGTTGCGTTCCGGGGCCGCTCCCCCGCTCAAGTTCTGGCGGCTGGGTGCGGAAGACATGTCGTCCGACGACGCGGCCGGCGCGCCTCCTCCCTGGTGGGTGTTCCACGATGGACACTTGCGGCATGTCGGCGGACCCAGTCGCGACTATCTCGTGTTCCGCTATCCGCTGAGCGGTTCGTTCGAGTTCTCCGTCGACAGCGACATGGGCCATTGGGGCGAGGGGAACATCGGCTACGCCGGCCTGGTGGCGGAACTCATCAATGGCGGCATGCAACCGCGGTTCTTCCCGTTCGGCGCGTCGAACGATGTGGCCTACAAGGCCGATGTGCCGGACCGCAACCATCAGTACAACCGGATCGCCGTCCGTGTCTCGTCCGACAAGGTCGCGTACATCACCAACGGTCGCGTGGTGTGGGAAGACCCGTCCCCGTCGCGGAACAGTCCGTTCTTGATGTTGGAAACCTGGGGGACTTGGGCGGCGACGTATCGCGCGGCCAGAATCACCGGTTCCCCCGAGATTCCGCGTTCGGTCGTGCTCGTCAACGGCGACACGCTGGAGGGCTGGGGGACATCGTTTCACGGCGAAACGCAACCCGCCGGCGTGCGGAAGCGGGCCGGGGGCGAAACGGATACCGCCCAGGTGCCTCCCGAACAGTGCGACTGGCGGGCGGAGGGAGGCGTTGTCCTGTCGAGCGAGATTGAACGGCACGCTCCGGACGCTCCGGGAATCCCCTCGCGATTGCAGTACTGTCGTCCCCTCGAAGACGGCGACGAACTGTCGTATTCGTTCCGATACGAACCCGAGCGACTGTGCGTCCACCCGGCCCTCGATCGGTTGGCGTTCCTGCTGACCCCCGAGGGTGTACGATTGCACTGGATGTCGCCCGAGACGGGAACGAAGGTCGAAGACGCCGAACGGGCGCGGGCCGTGCCGCCGTCCGACGCGACGACGGCCGTTTCCCCCCTGCCTCTGAAGGAGAACGCCGACAACTCGGTGCGGCTGAGGCTCGACAAAGGTCGCTTGTCGATCTTCCTCAACGACGTATTGGTGCTGGAACGGCCGCTCGACGGGCGGTCGAACCGCATGTTCTCGTTCTTCCGGTTCAAGGACCGGACGGGCGCGCGGATCTCGAACGTGTCGCTCAAGGGGGACTGGCCGGAGCAATTGGCCGAAGCTGATTTGGCGAATCTCTTCGCGACGGAAACCGTGGCGCTGACGAAGGAGGACGGGATCGCCCTGCACCGCGTGATCGGGGACGAGGTGCGGACCCGCGACGCGTGGGAACTGGTGCGCGACACTCGCCGACTGTCGGCGGAAGATCGCTACAAGCGGCTGTCCGATTGGGTGCTGCCGGGCGAGGGGCATCCGCACATCCGCTTCCGGGGCGGGCACGCGCCGGCGGACGAGGTGCGGCTTGCCGGTCCCGTCGGCGCTCTTCCGAAAGGGGCGGTCGAACTGGAACCGTCCTATGGCGGGGGCGAATCGGTGTTTCCGGTGATCGAACTTGTGGCCACCGCGCGCGAATTGCGGCGGACGAACGAACTCGTGCAGCGTTGGACCAACGCTCCGGAATCGACTCCCGAGGATGTTCGCGCGAAGGACGCGCTGGGGACGATTCTGGCGATCGCGGAGGGTCGTCGGGACGACATGGTGTCGGGCATGAAGAAGGTCTACACCAACGCGACGAAAGCCCGCGTCGGCGAGCCCGAGGAATTCCGCTGGATCGAACCGACCGCGGCTCTGGCCGCGCTGGCCCATCCCGCCACTCGGTCCGACGGCTACCAAACGCTGCAACGGATCGTGCAGGGCTATCAGACGGACTGGTCCACCTACGATTGGTTGCGGCACGTACGCGGCTGGCGCGGCATGGCGTGGTTGGTCGAATCGGGCCTCGCTCCGCGCGGAGGGATGTTGCCGGGGCACGCGGGAAAACCGCTGACACAATGGTTTCCCGCTTCGCACACTCGTGCGGAGTCGCGCGGCTCGGGTTGGCCGAAGGCCCGCTGGCTCGCGCAGCCCGGGCTGGCGATGCACGTCTCGGGGCATGTGGAAGATTACTTGTATTACCGGCAGCCGCTTCGGGGCGACTTCACGGTCGACTGCGAGATCACCAGCTTCGGTTACCGCGAAATCGGTCTGTTGTACGGGGGCGCTTGGTCCAAATTGCGCTACGACTTGAAGACGGTCGAACGAGGCGCCATCGACGGGTCGACCAATGTCGACGTGGCTGAGGAGCAGACCAAGCCGCAAACGTGGTATCCGCTACGCGTTGAAGTGGCGGGGGGCAAGGTGCGTGTGTTGGCCGACGGCAAACTGGTGGACACCTACGAAGTTCCCGCGGAGGGGGATCCGTGGTTGGCCGTGCACTCCTCGCCGCACAACAACGGCGGCGTGCGCAACCTGAGAATCGGGGGCGCTCCCGTGGTGCCCGAGTCGGTGCCGATGTTCGGCCACCCCGACCTGCGTTCGTGGCGACCGAGTTACTTCGGTGAGTCGTTCGTCGGCAACTCCCCCGCCTGGACTGTGGCGGGGGACGGAGCGGTTGTCGGGGCGAAGTACGGTGCCGCCGGACAGTCGCGACAAAGCTTGCTGCGCTATCACCGACCGCTCGTCGAGGACTGCGAGGTCGAATACGAGTTCCTGTACGTTCCCGGCGAGTCCGAGGTGCATCCCGCGCTGGATCGCGTGGTGTTTTTGCTCGAACCGAGCGGCGTCAAGACGCACTGGCTGACCGACGAGCCGTGGGACCGCACGGGACTGGCCGCGACGAACGCCGTCGACGACCCGTCCACCAAGCGGTTGGTGGACGGGCCGCTGCCGCTCAAGGAAAAGGAATTGAACCGCCTGACGTTGACGCTCGCCGGGAACGTTGCGCGGTTGACGCTCAACGGCACGGCGATCGCCGAACGGACGCTTGAGGACTGGAACGGTCGGACGTTCGGCCTGTTCCATTACGCGGACCGGACGGAAGCCCGTGTGCGGAACGCGGTGCTGAGGGGGAAGTGGGGCATGGCGGTCCCCCCCGTCGCCGAGCAGGAGCTGGCGATGGACACGGCGGAGGCGCTCGCGCCGAAGACCTCGTCCCTCACGGGGCAACCGCTGGCGGAGTTGAAGATCGACCTGCGGGGGGCCAAGCCGGAGTCGTTGCCGGTCCGAATCATGGACCTGTACGACCCGAAACTGGTGCAGTGGACTCCCGCGGGTGTGTTCATCGACATTCCGCCGAACGAGAAGCGTGGCGGACGCACGCGGATCGCCACCAACGGCATCACGCTGCGCGGAGACTTCGACGCCACCGCGCGCTTCAAGGGTCTCAAGATCGACACCAAACAAACCAGCCCCGGTCGCGGTGTCTCATTTGAAGCGATCCTCCTGGACTCCCCCTACACGATCGTCGGGGCGGCGTTGATCTCGCGGTTGGAGCCGGGCAGCCTGTCGCTGATGCTGCCCGTCGCGTGGAACCCGCTGGCCGGGGACCGCAAGTACGACGGGGACTCCATCCGCGTGCCCGACACCATCGCTTCGGGCACCTTCCGCGTCATGCGCCGGGGAGGCTTGGTGTACGGTTTTCTGAAGCCCGCGGGGGAATCGGCGTGGCGGCTGATCGAACAACGGCCGGTGGGTGTTGCCGATGTGTCCCAATTCGGTTTCTACGTGAGCGTGTGGGACAATCTGGAGTCACGCGCGTCGGTCACCCTGGAAGAGATCACAATCCGCGCCGAAGAGATCGTGATGCCACGGGGCAAATGAGCTGCGCTCGGAGGCCGCCCGTTGGGTTCCCTTTGCCCGGAACCCGCGCGTTTCGCCGTTTGCCCGGATTCCCCTTGCCTCGCCGAGGCGACTTCGACTACATCGCCACCGTCGGGTGGAACCCGCGTGAAGGGAGTCGGCGCTTCGAGGCTCGCCGACTCCCTTCGCGCGTCGTGCCGACGGCGGCCGAGCCGCCGATTTCCGACGCTCACACCACCCCGGAAAGGACGCCGAGGACCGTGGCCCACCATCTCCGCGCGCTCGCCGCCGAGTTTCATGCCGTCGTGCGCGGTTTCGACGATGTCGACATCGTTTCCGCCGAGCCGTTCGAGAAGGCGACCCCCGGATCCATCACTTTTGTGGCGGACCTGAAGCTCCTGAAACGGATGGCGGGCTGCCGCGCGACCGCCTGTTTCGTCTCTCCCGCCGCCGCCGTCGAACTGCCCGACGACCTGCCGCTGACGCTTTTGGTCGTGGCCGATCCCCAGGACGCTTTCCTGAAGGTGCTGGCCCGGTTTCGTCCGATGCGCGCTCGGCCCAAGCTGGGAGTTTCCCCCCTCGCGTACGTCAGCCCCAAGGCCACGGTGGGGGCCGATTGCAACATCTACCCCCACGCGTTCGTGGATGACGATGTCGTCATCGGCGACGGTTGCGACATCCACCCGGGCGTCACCATCGCCCGTGGCTGTCGGATCGGCGCGGGGTGCGTGCTGCACCCGCGCGTCGCGCTGTACGAGGATACGGTCCTCGAAGAACGCGTGATCGTCCACGCCGGGGCGGTGCTGGGGGCTGACGGATTCGGTTACCGCTTCCGACAAGGACGCTTCGAGAAGATTCCGCAGTTGGGATCGGTCCGGATCGAAAAGGACTGCGAGATCGGCGCGAACACGACGATCGACCGCGGCATGATCGGCGCGACGGTCATCGGCGAGGGGACCAAGCTAGACAACCTCGTGATGATCGGACACAACTGCGAACTCGGCAAACACAACGCGTTCGCCTCGCAAGTCGGCCTGGCCGGCAGCGTCACCACGGGGGACTACGTCCGTTGCGCCGGGCAGGTCGGTATCGCCGACCATCTCCATTTGGGGACCGGATGCACGCTCGGCGCCAAGTCCGGCGTCCACCGCGACATCCCGGCGGGCGAGACGCATGTCGGATACCCGGCGGTCCCCGAGCAGGACGCCTTCAAGGTGGCGATGGCCACGCAAAAAACGCCCGAAATGCGGAAGCAGATTCGCCAACTCGAACAAACCGTCGAACAGCTCGGTCGACAGTTCACACAACTCAAGGCGGCTGGCTGATCGGAAGAAGGGTCGTCGTTGGATCGAGCGTCGGGGCCTTTTCTGTTGGAGCACCGGCCGTATAGGAGCACCGGTCTTATTGGAGTACCGGGACAAGACCGTACGCCACGCAATCACACGCTATGACACGGATGAACTCCACCGTTGACCGCCGCGAGTCCCCGCCCGTCGGCCTGTTGGCCGGTTCGGGACGCTTCCCGCACGTCTTTGCCGAAGCCGCCGCGGCGCAAGGACTGCGGGTCGTGTGCGCGGGGGTCGCAGGTATGGCCGAGGATACCCTCGCCGACACCTGCTGGAAGTACCGTTCCATCGGCATCTCGAAGATCGGCCGAGCGATCCGTCTGTTCGCCAAACATGGCGTCGACGAGATTGTGATGGCCGGCAAGATCGAAAAGAAAATCCTGTTCCAACCGGGGCGTTTCTGGCGCTTCGTTCCCGATTGGCGGACGTTGCACTTGCTGTATGCCTACGCCCGGCGCGATCGGCGGGACGACACGTTGCTGCTTGCCGTCATCAAGGAATTCGAACGCGACGGACGTCAGTTCCGCTCCGCCCTCGATTTTTGTCCGGAGTTGCTCGTGACCCACGGATTCCTCACGCGTCGCCGCCCGACCCCCGCGCAATGGAACGACATTCGTTTCGGCTGGGAAATGGCCAAGGAAATGGGGCGTCTCGATGTCGGCCAAAGCGTCATGGTGTTCGACCGTGCCGTGTTGGCGGTCGAGGCCATCGAGGGGACCGACGAGTGTATCCGCCGCGCGGGCCAACTTTGCCGCAAGGGGGGCTTCACCGTCGTCAAGGTCGCCAAGCCGCAACAGGACATGCGATTCGACGTCCCCACCATCGGTATCCAGACGATCCGCACGATGTACGAAAGCGGCGCCCGCTGTTTGGCCGTCGAGAGCGACCGCACGATCGTGCTCGATCAGCAAGAGGTCTTCGACGCCGCCGACCGGTTGGGGATCGCCGTCGTCGCCCTCAATGCCGAAGAGGCGCGACTGAAACTGTCCGCCTGACGCCCCCGTTCACCATAGCACATCACGGTTTCGGAACCCTACGGGCCGCGAGGTGTGGAGTCAAATTCGGTGCGGCGGCGCGAACCCGCAATTCGCTCCGCTTCGGAGGACGGACCTGAGAGACCCGGCTTCCGTTTGGCACAAACAGACCCACCTTAAATTCCCCTCTTGTGACTCCCTTCCCAAACCTCCACCGGAAGGTTCCGAAGCCGTGTGTCTTTTCCCGCGGCGCAGCTCGCGTCCACCGGGGCTTGCGATGCGGGGCGTGCGACGGACTGTCTGATCGTCCGGTCGCGCCATATCGCCGGAAACGGGGTATCCGCTTTCTCCCGGCGCGACTATAACTCGCACCCTTTTTCGTGCCCGACGTCGCGAGTTCACGGCGAACGGTCTCGAAGCGTGACGCCTTCCACCCAGGTCCCGTGTCCCGAGGGCTCGCCGAATCCATGGACGGATTCCCCGAAACCCCGCCCGATCGTGCCGGTCTTCGACCCGTCCCCGCCGATGGTGTCGTGGGGGTCGCCGCGCGCGACGACTCCGAGCGCTACACCGTGTTTGGCGACCTCTACCGACACCGCTGGGTCTATCTCGGCCTGGTCGTCGCGCTGCTGGTGTGGGGTTGGACGGACGTGCGGTTCCGCGGGATTCTCCAGGCGGATCGGCCCGATCGCCACAAGACGGACTTCACGGCCTATACGGAGGCGTCCAAGGCGTTTTTCGACGGGCGCGATCCGTACGCCGTCACCAATGTGCGCGGCTGGGGCTATCTCTATCCCCCGCTGTTCGCGCTGCTGGTGCGCCCGGTGGCGGACTTCGATTCTCAAACCCAGGTGTTCGTGTTCTTTCTGTTCTCGGTCCTGACCGCCTGGGGTTGCGCGCACGAACTCCGGCGGTTGGCCGACGGCTTGCGTCGTGACGGAGCTTCGCGCTTCGGCGCCGCGAGCGTGAACGGCCTCGATTGGCTGGCGATGGCGCTGGCGGTCTCGTTGCCGGCCCTCAACACGTTGCAGCGCGGGCAAATCGGAATCCTGAAGCTGTACCCGCTGTTGTTGGGCGCGCGGTGGATTCTCTTCGGCAACGGTTCGCGATGGTCCCTGTTCGTGGGAGGGGTCGCCTTGGCACTCCCGGTGGCGCTGAAGGTCACGCCCGCCCTGCCCGTGGCGACGCTGTTGCTGACGTTGGGAGTGCGCGGCTGGTTGCGACGCGGCGCGGCTTCGTCTCCGGACACGCCGACCGGCGCTTGGCCAACGGATTCCGCAGCCTGTCGCGGGCGGTTCGTCTGGGGCTCGCTGGGTGCGGTCGCCGGTTCGCTCCTGTGGTGGATCGCGCTCCCCGCGGTGTTTCTGGGGTGGAACGGAAACCTGCGGTCGCTGGAGCGCTGGTACGACAAAGTGATCGCGGGGGCCGAGACGGTTCGGACACACGATTTCGGCGGAGACGTGACCTCGCCCCGAAATCAAAGCCTTGCGAACGCGGCTTATCGAATGGGGAACTGGCTGGCCTACCGACTCAAACTCGGTCCCGACGACCGCGTAATCGACTCCACCGAAACCTTTGCGGGGACGATGCCGATGGACGGGCCGGTCGCCGAGTCGGCGGTGCGCGCTGCGCGGGTCCTGACGGCGGTCGGTCTGTTGGCGGTGGTGTTCGCCTTGGGAACAAGATGCCGCCGCGCGGATGTGTTGCTGGCCTTGGGGCTGGGTTGCGCGGGAACGCTGGTGATCTCGCCCGTGTCGCGCGGGCACTACTTCGTGCTGCTCGCGCCGCTGGTGCTGACGCTCCCCGCGTGGTTGGGCGCGAACGGCCGGGCCGGTCGCGGCGGCCTGTGGGCCTGGATCCCGGCCGGGCTGTGCCTGGCCCACTATCTGGGACTCGAATTCACGGGCCGCATCGGTTTGATGGGGGTGGGCACAGCCGCTTGGCTGTGGGGAACGCTGGCGTTGGTCGCGATCGGGTTGCGCTCGGAGCGGGTCGCGAACGGGTGTGTCGCCGGGAACCCGGTTGCCAGCGACCACGCGGCCTCCGTGCAATCATCCCGCACCGCCGCCTGACACGCGGCCGGGGCATTCGTGTAAGCTGGTTGGATGCATGGCTCATGTCGTCGGGGGCCATCCGACACCGGGTACGACATTCGTTCCGGTGTCGCTCCACGCAGAGAGCGGTGCGTGACCTTGTGCGTTTGTTCCGGGATTGAGAGCGGAAGGCGCAGCTTCTTGTCGCGATGCGCCCGTCCACGAGATGGCCGTGTCACCGGCGTTTTTCCAAAGTTCTGGAGAACGTGCAACCGCTCCGCTTTGTCCGAGCACCTCTTCGTGAGTGGTTTCCCCGTGATCGGTTTCGTGTTCCGCCCAGCCTCTTCGGCCAAAGACCCGCGTTGTTGCCCGACGCTGGCTTTTGTGGCGTGCGGACTTGTCGCGGTCGTGCTCGCCGGGCCTGTGTGCGACAGAACGGGAATCCTCGGGGTCGCATCGGTCCGCGCTCAGGAGACACCCCGTCTTGAACTCGTGCGGATTCGCACGGACAAGGTTCCGTCCCTGGAAACCCGCGGCGTCGTGCTGCTCGAAGCCGAGGACGGGGGGCTCCTTCTGCAGCGGCCAGACGGCGCGCTGTTGACCGTCGACAAGCCCGATCTGCTGTCGCGCGAATCGCTCGGCGTGCCATTCGCTCCGCTCTCCGGTCACGAACAGGCCCGCGCGCTCCTCGACGAATTGGGACCGGGATGGCAGGCGTTTCAGACGAAACGCTATGTCGTATGCACCCAGGCGCCGCGGCACTACGCCGAATGGTGTGCGACGTTGCTCGAACGCCTGCGGTTCGCATTCGACAATTTCTGGAAACAGCGCGGGTTTGATCTCGCCGAACCGCAGTTTCCCCTGGTCGCACTGATCCTTCGCGACGAACGCTCGTTCCTCGAATACGGGGCCGCATTGGGTCACGATCTGCGGGGGACGGTCGGGTTCTACGACCTGTCGTCCAACCGTGTCGTCTTCTTCGATTTCAGCGGCGGCGCGAACGAACGGGACCTCCGCGCCCGCATGGCGGGGGCCGCGAAGCAGGTCGCCACCGTCGTCCACGAAGCCACGCATCAGATGGCGTTCAACACCGGACTCCAAACCCGGTTGGCCGACAATCCGTTGTGGCTGACGGAGGGAATGGCGATGTACTTCGAGACCCCGGATCTTTCGACCGACAAGGGTTGGAAGACGGTCGGCGCGATCAACGATTTGCGTCTTGCTCAGTTCCGCGCGGGGTTGGCGCGGCGGCCCGGGGATTCGCTGGCGACCTTGGTGGCGGACGACGCCCGGTTCACCGATCCGGAGCGGATGGGAGCCGCGTACGCCGAAGCGTGGTTGCTCACGCACTATCTCGTCAAAACCCGACCCGCGGAATACTCCAAATATGTGCGAGCGGTGGGCCGCAAACCCCGTTTGGTGTTCAACACCCGCGAGGAACGGTTGGCCGAGTTTCAGGACGCTTTTGGCGATCCTTCCGGAAAGCTCGATAAGGAACTCCTCAAATACGCCTCGCGGCTGAAGGGACGCTGACGTAGGCGAGAGGCGGCCTTTCGACGGCGGACTAACATTCAATGGTTACCGGCCCCGGAAGGTGGTGATGCATTCACACTCGTTTCGGTTCGTTTATGGGGGAGTCGACGTCCCCCTGCCCTGCAAGCTGCTCGAATCCCCCAGTGGGCCGATATGCGATGTCTTTCCAGTGGAGCGACTCTTCGACCATGGCGTGTTGGCTGCGGACCCGGTTCGGGCGGAACGCGACGAAGATCGTTGCGGCGTTGATCGTCGCGACGATGGCAGTTGCGGCCCGCGCTGACGATCTTCCTCGTTCGCCGGAAAGTGCGGCCGCGCGGGGCTATCGCTTCGTCACGACCACTCCCCTTTTGCCGGCCGATTTCGATCAAGAAGTGTTCGACCGTCTGTGGACCACCTGGCCCAAGCCGCTCCGGGAACGGGCGCGGGACGCATCCCCCGAGGAGCGTCGCAAAATGGCCTTCGATCGCTACGGCTTGGTCGAATCCCCCGAGCACCCCGGGCGCGGCCCCGCGCTGGGGTATGTCGACGGTGGCGATGGCCGTTGGGTGATGAACTGTTTCGCCTGCCATCAGGGGGAGGTGGAAGGGCGTGTGGTGCGCGGGGCGCCGAACTCCCGCTACGCCCTGCAAACCCTCACCGAGGATGTGCGGAGCGTCAAGCTGGCGATCGGCAAGAAGCTTACCCACATGGATTTGGCGTCGGTCGCGTTTCCGTTGGGGGCGACCAACGGTACGACAAACGCCGTCATGTTCGGCGTGGCGCTGGGAGCGCGGCGCGACCTCGAACTCAACGTGCTCGCCACGCCGCATGGGGTCGATTTGCTGCATCACGATTGCGACGCGCCCCCCTTCTGGAACGTCCGTCGGAAGAAGACGTTGTACGCGGACGGCTTCGCCGCCAAGGGACATCGGCCTCTGTTGCAGTTCGTCATGCTTCCCGTCAACACCCGCGAGCGGATGGAAGGTTGGGAGGAGGGAGCGCGGGACTTGCTTGCGTGGATCGAGTCGCTTGAGCCTCCCGCATATCCGCATGCGGTGGATTCCGAACGGGCCGCGCGTGGCCGGATCGCCTTTGAGCGAGTGTGCGCGAAGTGTCACGGCACGTACGGAGACGGTTCCGCATTCCCCGACAAGATCGTTCCGATCGACGAGGTCGGGACCGATCGCGCGAGGTTCGATTCCCTTTCCCGCGAGTACCGTGGCTTCATGGCCGAGGGTTGGTTCGGTCGTGGACATGCGGACGACTACCGACCCGACACCAATGGCTATGTCGCCCCGCCGCTGAACGGCGTGTGGGCCTCCGCCCCTTACTTTCACAATGGCAGCGTTCCCACGTTGGCCGAGGTCCTCTCTCCGGACTCGCGCCCGGTGGTCTGGAAGCGGTCCGTGATCGGATATGACCGCGAGCGCGTCGGGCTGGAAGTCGAACGGATGGAATCGATGCCCGCTGCCGTCACGCGCCCCGACGAACGTCGCACGTACTTCGACACCCGCAAGTTCGGCAAGAGCGCCGCAGGCCACTCCTACCCGAACCAACTGACCGACGACGAGCGTCGCGATGTGCTGGAGTACCTGAAAACCTTGTGATCCTCCCTCGCCCCGTCGCCATGCGGAGTGAGCAGATACCAGCCGACGAACCACCCACCTATCGGGAGCGAACGTGTCGACGAAATGGATGCGGCGAACCCTGTGGTTGGCCGGTTGGTACAACGTCCTCTGGGGAGCGTGGGCGATCCTGTTCCCCGCCGCGTGGTTCGATTGGTCGGGTATGCCACGCCCCAATCATCCCTGGTTGTGGCAGTGCATCGGCATGATCGTCGGCGTCTATGGCGTCGGGTATTGGCTCGCCGCAACGGACCCGTTGAGACACTGGCCGGTGGTGTTCGTGGGATTTCTCGGCAAGCTCTTCGGTCCAATCGGCTTCGCCTGGAACGCCGCGCGCGGAGAAGTCCCCTGGATCGCGGGTATCGTGAACATCACCAACGATCTGGTGTGGTTGTGGCCGTTCGGGGTGATCGTCTGGTCCGGGTGGCAAGCGGATCGGCGGAGGCTCGCAGCCTCGTCCGGAGACAGGGCTCCATGAACCGCGAACGGTGGATCGTCGCGCACGCCGCCGCGACCTGGTACATGACAGGGGTGATCTGGATGGTGCAGTGGGTGCACTATCCGCTGTTCGCGAACGTCGGAGACGACGCTTTTGTGGCCTATCAACGCGCTCACACGTCGGGCATGACGCCGGTCGTGCTTCCCGCGATGCTGGTGGAACTGATCGCCGCCGCACTTCTGGCCTCGGGACGCGTACCTGTGCGCGGGCGGGCACTCGCGAGGATCGGGTTCGCGTTGGTGCTTGCCATTTGGGGTTCGACGTTTCTCGTGCAGGTTCCCTTGCACGAACGATTGTTGAACGGCTTCGACGCCCACACGCACTCGGGTTTGGTCGCGAGCAACTGGTTCCGGACCGTACTGTGGACGACGCGCGGCCTGTTGGCGGGCGTGCTGCTCGCGGACGAACTCCGCAACCCGCGTGAGTCGCGCGAATCGTGATCCCGTCTCGTTCTCGCTACAGCCTCGTGACATGTCGGCGTCACGCCGCGGAAGACCCTCGCAGCCCAGACGCTCACCGCATGGACTTCTGGAGACCGTCCCTGCTCCGTATGGCGACATCTTCTTCCGTCGCGTAACGTCGGAGATTTGAGGGCCGTACCCGGACCGGTTTCCGCGAGCGTTCTCCCATGCCCGACATCCTGCTCGCGACGCTCAACGCCAAGTACCCGCACGCCTCACTCGGGTTGCGCTACCTGCTTGCCAATCTCGGCGACCTCGCCCCCCGCGCCGCGCTCCTCGAATTCGAGATCGCCAACCGTCCCACCGACATCATCGAGCGTTTGCTCCGCGAACAGCCGCGCATCGTCGGCTTCGGCGTCTACATCTGGAACGTGCGACAGACCACCGAGGTGGTCGGCGAGTTGCGCCGCGTCGCACCCGATGTGAAGCTTGTGCTGGGTGGTCCGGAAGTTTCCTACGACGCCGACGATCTCGAAATCGTCGGGTTGGCCGACTGTGTCGTGAGTGGCGAGGGCGACCTCGTCTTCGCGGACGTGTGCCGCCGGTTTTTGGCGGGGGAATCGGTCGAGCGGCGCATCGCGGCTCCGGTTCCCAAACTCGCCGACCTCCGGTTCCCCTACGAACTCTATTCCGACCGCGATCTGCGAGAGCGGGTCGTGTATGTGGAAGCCTCGCGCGGGTGCCCGTACGAATGCGAATTCTGCCTTTCGTCGCTCGACATTCCCGTCCGGCAGTTCCCGCTCGAGGTCTTGTTGGCCGAACTCGAACGGCTGTTCGATCGCGGGTGCCGACAATTCAAATTCGTCGACCGCACGTTCAATCTCAATCCGCGCGTCAGTCGCGCGATCCTGGAGTTCTGCCTCGCCCGCGCCGATCGCGGGCTGTTCGCGCACTTCGAGATGGTGCCCGACCGCTTCCCCGAGGCGCTGCGCGATCTGGTGCGGCGTTTTCCACCCGGCGCGTTGCAGTTCGAGATCGGTATCCAGTCGTGGAATCCGGAGACCGGGAGGCTCATCTCGCGCCGTCAGGACTTTTTGGAGGTGGAGCAAAACCTGGCTTGGCTCCGCCGCGAGACGGGCGTCCACCTGCACACGGACCTGATTGTCGGCCTGCCGGGAGAGGATGTGTCCAGCTTTGGTGCGGGCTTCGACCGGTTGCTCGCTCTCGGCCCGCACGAAATCCAGGTGGGCATCCTCAAGCGGCTCCGCGGGACGCCGATCGTTCGCCACGATGCCCCTTGGGACATGGTGTACAGCCCCCACCCCCCCTACGAAATCCTCCGCAATCGGTTGATCGATTTTGCGACGATGCAACGGCTGAAGCGGTTCGCCCGCTACTGGGACATGGTCGCCAACAGTGGCCGGTTTCCGCGAACCCTGGCGACACTCCTGGCTGGGGGGAGTCCGTTCGAGCGGTTCCTGGCGTTTTCGGACTGGTTGTTCGACGCCACGGGGGCGACTTCGGGCATGTCGCTCCCGAAACTGGCCGAGCGGCTGTTCCGATTTCTGGTCGACGCGGGGGGAACCGACGCTCTCGAAGCGGCCCGTGCGGTTTCGGCGGACTATGTCGCCGACGGTCATACGGACCGTCTGCCGTTTCTCAGGCCGTGGTGGAGTGAATTGGCGACAGCGACGAAAGTTGGCGTGAACGACGATCCGACATCCGCAGCATCGGGCACGCGTCCGGTCCGGCAGTCGCGGCACCTGGGCTCGCAGGGGGAATCCGACAACGTCCCGAGGGGCCGAACGTCCGAGCAATCATGAAAAACGCGGGAAGCTCGGTGTCGATGGCCGACGGACCCCGACGCGCTGGTTGACGATGGTCCGCCCCCCGCCGTAATGTACGCGCATGTTCTGCCCGTTCTGCCAGCATGGCGAGACGAAGGTGATCGACTCCCGAGCGAGCGAGAATTTCGTCATTCGCCGCCGTCGCGTGTGTCTCGATCCCGCATGCGGGCGTCGCTTCACCACGTACGAAAAGATCGAGGAAGCTCCGCTCAAGGTCATCAAGAAGGATGGCTCACGGGTTCCCTTCGATCGAGAGAAAATTCGGGACGGGTTGGAGAAGGCGTGTTACAAGCGCCCCGTCGGGGACGATGTTCTGGAACGCATCGTCACCGAGGTGGAACAGGACGTGTATCGGGACTTCGAGCGGGAGATCCCCTCTCGACGAATCGGCGAATTGGTCTGCCACCTGTTGAAGCAGGTCGACCAGGTCGCGTTCGTGAGGTTTGCCTCGGTGTATCGAGAGTTCAAGGACGTGAACGACTTCGTCGAAGAGTTGCAGCCGATGCTCCGACGGGAGCGCGGCTGACGCCGTCCGGCGACCCCCGTCTCGGGCGGGGATTTTTCACCGTCGGTTCGGCGAGGTGGCAAGGTGGCGGGGAGCATGGCCTCACGAATCCTGGTGGCGGAGGACAGCTCCGCGTTCGCGACGACCATCGAACGGTTGCTCCGTCGGGAAGGACACGAGGTGACCCTCGTGTCCAACGGGCGCGAGGCGCTCGAACGGCTTGAGTCCGGCCACGCGGCCGATGTGTTGCTCGCCGATCTCATCATGCCCGAGGTCAACGGCCTCAAGCTGACCGAGGAGGTCCGCGCCCGCCACCCGCGCGTTCCGGTCGTCCTGATGACCTCGCACGGCAGCGAGGAGATCGCCACCGCCGCGATGCAACGCGGGGCCGTCGGCTACATTTCGAAACGGCGGCTGGAAAGCGATTTGGTGAGAACGTTGCAACAGGTGCTCGGGCTGTCCCGTTCCGATTTCCGGCACAAGCAACTTTTGGACAGCCTTGACGAAACCGTCGCACGGTTCACCCTCGACGGCAACCCCGCGCTGTTTCCGCACATCGTCCACCACATCGTCGAGCAGCTCGACCTGTTCGGCTTCGGCGACGACGGCCTGCGCGTGCGGATCGGCGTCGCCCTCACCGAGTGCCTCGACAACGCCCATTTTCATGGCAATCTTGAACTGAGTTCCGAATTGCGCGAAGGGGATGGCGAAGCGTGGTCCCGCGAGTCGCGCACACGGCGCGTGTCCGATCCCTATCGTGGACGCAAGATCCGAGTTGCGGTCCGCATTTCGCGCCTTGAGGCCGAATTCGTGATCTCCGACGACGGCCCCGGCTTCGAAGTCGCAAAGGTGGCCGACCCCACCTCCGTCGACAACCTCGAACGAGTCAGCGGCCGCGGCATCCACCTGGTGCGGGCCTTCATGGACGAGGTGACGTTCAACGCGAAGGGGAACGAAGTGCGACTGGTGAAGCGCCGACCCGCCCCGAGTCTTGGTGAGTGAGCGACCCACCCACCGCGATCATGACTCCCATCGCGGTTCCCGTATTCCCCGCGAAAGTCATCCCGTGTCCGACATCTCCGTCTCGAAGCGACCGCGCGTTGTGCTGCTCACCTCGCCAAGTTTGATGGGCGCTCGGGTCATCGAGGCGTACGACCGGGAACCGGGCGTCGAACTCGCGGGGATCGGTCTCACCAACCGGGTGTTCAAGAATACGGGCCTGGTGGGAACCGTCCGTCGTATCCTCCGGCGGAGCGGATGGTCGTATTTTTTCTACAGCGTGATGGAGTCCACGGTGGCGTGGAATCGTTTGCGGGCGAAACGGCTCCCTGCGGCGCTTGCACGTTCCGACGTTTCCGTCCTGCCCATCGTCGACATCAACGGGGTGGAGGCGCTGCAGTGGATGCGCGATTTGCGTCCCGATTTTGTGGTCTCGTTCTTTTTCAACCAATGGATCGGTGCCGAGGTGCGCGCCGTCCCCTCGCGGCGGTGTGTGAATGTGCATCCCAGTTTGTTGCCGGCGCTGCGCGGCCCCGATCCGGTGTTTCGGGCGATGGAAAAGGGCTTGGTCGAGTCGGGCGTGACGCTGCACGAGGTGGCGGACGAGTTCGACTCGGGAGGCGTTTTGGACCAGGCTGCCCGCCCGTTCGATACCACGCGGTCGCATTTTCATAACCTCTGGGAGCTGGTGTCGTTTGGAGCCGATTGGAGCGCGCGATTGGTCGCGGAGGGGCTTCCTTTGGAGAACCGCAATCCGGGGGGCGCGGCGCCGATCACACCCACCGAAAAGGGGGACTATGCGAGTTTTCCCTCCACACTCGAAGTGCGTCGGTTCCTGAGGGGAGGGCATCGCCTGTACACCTGGTCAGAATGGCGTGCAGCGATGAATTCTCTGGCGGAACGTCGACAGGCCGATTAAAAGAGGTTGTGCTCGTCTCGGAGTGACCGCCTCGGGGCCGAAGGCGTTCTCTCCCCATACGCAAATCCCCGCGATCAGACACGGGATTTCGTCGGAACGATCACGGTCGAATTTGCCGCAAGGAAGGCCCGGGAAGTGAACGGATACGACTCCGCGACCGATCTCGCCGATGCACCGACCGCCGCCACTCACGTGGACGAGTCGCGGTCCTACGCCGGCCCTGCCCGCACGGAAGACGGCATCCGTCGATTTCGGGATCTGGTCGAGGTCACAGCGGATTGGATTTGGGAAGTCGATGAGCAGGCTCGCTACACCTATGCCAGCCCCAACGTGTTCGACCTGCTCGGGTACCGGCCCGAAGAAGTGCTCGGCAAGACCCCGTTCGACCTGATGCCGAGGGATGAGGCCGAGCGCCTGGGTGCGATCTTCGCAGAGATTGCCAAGGACCGTCGCCCTTTCCGCATGCTGGAGAACACGAACCTGCACAAGGACGGGCACCGCGTCGTGCTGGAAACCAGCGGCGTGCCGGTGTTTGACGCAACGGGCGAATTCCGGGGTTATCGCGGGGTCGATCGCGACATCACCGACTACCTCGTCGGAATCCGCCAGCGCCACGACGCGGCGGAGTTTCGCAATGAACTCATTCGGGTGGCCGGAGAGGGGATCTGCGCCTGTTTTGAAACGGCGGAATTCCCCTATGTGCGATTCGAGGTGTGGAACGACCGCATGGTCGAACTAACCGGTTACACGATGGAGGAGATCAATCGGCTGGGGTGGTACCAGTCGCTGTATCCGGATCCCGAAGTTCGCGAGCGCGCGCGGTTGCGGATGGAACGGATGCGACTCGGGGACAATCTGAAAGCCGAGGCGTGGGAGATCACCCGCAAGGACGGCGAACGCCGGCTGGTGTCGATCACAACATCCGCGGTGCTCCTGGACCAGGGGGTGGCGGCGTCCGTCGCGGTGCTGCGCGACATCACCGAGATGCTTAACGCACAGCGGGAGATCCGGGAGAGCGAAGCCCGCTACCGTTTAATCGCCGAGAATGCTTCCGACGTGATTCAACGGATCGAGCCCGACGGGCGATGCCTGTATTGCTCGCCGTCGACTTCGACCGTCCTCGGTTCCGTTCGGCAGGAAAGCTGTCATCCGGATTTGCTTGAGCGCATCCATCCGGACGACATCGGGACGCTCGCGTCGGCCTGGCAACGCTTGAAGGGGGGCGCCCCGTCGGAGTCGGCGACGTTCCGTGTGCGGAGGAACGACGGCGAGTACCGCTGGGTGGAGAGCCGCGCCAAGCCGGTGTGCCATCCAGAGACCGGACGGCTGTTGGAGATCGTGGTCGTCTCGCGCGACATCACCGAACGCCGCGCGATCGAAGACCGCCTGCGGCAGTCGCAAAAAATGGATGCGATCGGACGTCTGGCGGGGGTCGTCGCGCACGAGTTCAACAACCTGTTGACGGCCGTCCGGGGCTACACCGGATTGTTGCAGGACTCGTTGCATCTGCCACCGGCGGAGCGGGACTGGGTCGCGCAATGCGACAAGGGGGCTCAACGGGCGGCGGAACTCACGCGGCAATTGCTGGCGTTCGCGCGGCGACAGTCGGTCGATCCCGTGGCGGTGCCGCTGGGCGTTGTCGCGCGGGAGATGCTGCCGTTGTTGTCTCGATTGGCGGGCAAGCGGATCGAAGTTCGCATGAGCCCCTCCGACACGGTGGACGATGCCGACGGACCATGGGGGTGGGGTGATCGCTCGCAGATCGAACAGGTGCTGGTCAACTTCGTGCTCAACGCGCGCGACGCGATCCCGAGCGGGGGCCGCGTCACGATCAGGCTGGTTTCTTCGTCGGTGGTCGCGGGCCGGGATGCCGACCTTGTGGGCATCGAGGTCGCCGACACGGGAACGGGGATCTCCGAGGAAGTGCGCGCGAAGTTGTTCGAGCCGTTTGTCACGACCAAGCCCGGAAACTCGGGTTTGGGCTTGGCGACTGCCTATGCGATCGTCGTGCAATCGGGAGGTCGGATCGATGTGGACTCGACATCCGGCGCGGGCAGTCGCTTCACAGCGCTGTTTCCGCGCGCCGAGGCGCCCGTTTCGAATGCCGGATCCGCCGCGCCCGAGGCCGCGCTCCCGCGTTCCTCGGCCACGGTTCTCCTGGTCGAAGACGAAGAAATCGTGCGGGGGATGCTCGCAACGGTGCTGAAATCGGCCGGATACGAACTGATTTTGGCCGAATCCGCCCAGCAAGCGACCGAGCGGTTCTTCGAGCGGCGGGGCGAGATCGATGTGTTGGTGACCGATGTCGTGATGCCCGGCATGGGGGGGCGCGAGTTGGCCGGACTGGTGCGATCCATACGGCCCGCGACGAAGGTGCTGTTGATCTCCGGGTACGCCAAGGAGTCGACCGACTCGGAAGGCGAGCGCCAGGACGACTTCGACTTCATCCAGAAGCCGTTTTCGCCGACGGAGTTGTTGTCGCGGCTGAAGCTGATGTTGGCCGGTTGACCGGTTCCCGCTTCCCCCGCTCCGCCGAGTGGGCTATACGGAGTCTTTCCGACATTGTTCGGATCGCCCCTCCCGCGGAATCGGGTCGCATGCCGCTGATCGCCACCAAGTTCAAACCCGTCCCCGAATCGTTTCGACTTGCGTTCGAGAGCGGTTTCCGCGCGGCCGAGTTATGGCTCGACGAGGCGATCCTGCTTGACGCGGAACGGGTGGCCGCGTTGGCCGACGAGTTCCCGTTCCGCTACGCGCTGCACTTTCCCAACGCGCTCGACCTGTCGTCCGAGGCGGTCGAGCGGGCGGCGTGGCTTTATCAGCGGCTGAATTGCGCTGCCATGGCCATCCATGAGCCGCAATTCCTGAAGTACGCGGCAGCGTTGGAGCGGCATCGGCCGGGGGTGCGGTTGGCCGTCGAGAACCATTTCCACCAGCCGCACGAACTGCACGCCTGGTGCGCGCGTTGGCCGGGTCTGACGCTCGATGTCGAGCACCTGTGGCTGTTCTGCCTCGGCCAGGAGGCGCCGCTGTCCCGCGTCCTCGAGGAGACGGCGCGGTATCTCGATCTGTTTGGTTCGCGGTTGCGACACGTCCATTTGCCGGGCTTCGTGCCGTTTTACGACGAGCATCGCCCGATGTACTGCAATCGGGACTTCGTCCGTGGCGTGTGGGGACTGCTGGACGAAATCCGCTTCGAGGGGTTGGTGGTCAGCGAGGTGTCACTGCGGTTTCAGAATCCGTTCGACCTGCGGATGGACGTGTTGCTCCATGAAGGCTGGCTGGCGGAAGGGGGCCGGGGCGGAGCGCCGACTATCGTGCTCGGATAGCGGTCGCCCCGTCGGCTCCCTTGGGGACGCCCGAGATGGCGGTTTCCCCGTGTCAACACGGCGTGTTAGAATCGGAGAGTTCCGATCCCGTCCACGCTTGCCCGCCGCGCTCCATGCCCGCAAACCCCGCTCCCGCCACGACAGCACCAACGCCCCCCGAGAGGGGGATGCGTTGGTTTTGGATTGTGGTGGCGCTACTCGCCGGGGCCGGCTACTTCACGCGGGACAAGTGGCTGCCAACAGTGCGGGCAAAGGTCGACCCGTTGGTGACGAAGTTTTTCTCCGACGCGAGCGTCAAGTCCGGGAAAAGCGGTCCCAAAACCGTGGCCGTGATCGTCGAGAACGTCCGACGGCGGGACGTGGACTTGTTTCTCAATGGGTTGGGGACTGTCGTTCCTTCCCGCATGGTGACGTTGCGGACGCGGATCGAGGGGGAGTTGCAAAAGGTGCACTTCACCGAGGGGCAACTCGTGAAGCAGGGAGACCTGCTCGCCGAGATCGACCCTCGTGGTTGGCAAACGCAACTCGAACAAGCCGAAGGACAGCGTGCCCGGGATGAGGCGGCTCTGCGTGCCGCGCAAAAAACCTTGGTGCGGTATCGTCAACTCCTGGACGCCAAGCAGCTCACGGCGCAGGATTTGGACGACCAACTCGGTTTGGTCGAGCAGGCGCAGGCCGCCGTGAAGACGGACCAGGCTTTGGTGGCGAATGCGGAGCTGCAACTGAGTTATTGCCGCATCACCGCGCCGATCGCGGGTCGCATCGGTTTGCGGGGGACGGACGCCGGCAACATCGTCCGACCGACCGACGCGCAGGGGATCGCCGTCATCACCGCGTTGCAACCGATCTCTGTGGTGTTCACGATCCCGCAGGACGAGATCCCGCGTGCTCGCAAGTGCCTCGAACGGGCGGATGTGGCAAATGTCGAAGTGTTTGGACGCGATTTCAAAAACAAACTGGCCCGAGGGCGATTGGCGGCCGTCGACAACCAGGTCGACCCTGCCACCGGCACGTTGCGACTGAAGGCCGAATTCCCGAACGACGATGAGGCGCTGTTTCCCAATCAGTTTGTGAACGTGCGACTGCTCGTGGAAACCGAGCGGAACGCGCTGGTGGTTCCTTTGGCGGCGGTTCAGCGCGGACCGGACGGCCCGTATGTGTATGTCGTGCAATCCGACGAAACGGTGGAACCACGCCCGGTGGTACTGGGGAGTGCGGAGGGGCTGGAAACGGTCGTGCTGTCGGGAGTGGCCGACGGAGATGCGGTGGTGACGCGCGGACTCGATCAACTTCGTTCGGGCACCAAGGTGGCCGCGAGGGGCCGCTCACCCGTCGGCGGAGCGACCGCCCAAGCGGAACGCAAAGCCGGCACCAAAGCCGAAGCCCCCGCCGCTCCCGCACCCCACGCGGGTGGCTGAGCGACTCTCCAGAAATCTGGCCGAAAATCTGGCCGAAAATCTGGACGGGACGCCCATCCGTTGTGCCTGTGGCACGGTCCCACCACCTGAGATTGGGGGGCTCCCGGTTTTTGGAGCGGCTCCGAGTCGCGCGGCGTCTTGCCCGTGGTGGCCGGTTGTCGTACCTTGCTGTGTTCCCGCCACCCGGCGGGCAAAGCGGGCCGGTTGGTTTCCGGTCGAGGCGGGCATCGCGAAAGTGGGCCCCTCAAGAAGCATTCCCCTCAAAAGGACGGATTGTGCTGCGGACGCATACCTGTGGCGAATTGCGCTCGGATCGAGTCGGTCAGACGGTCACCGTGTGCGGCTGGGTGGACAGCTACCGCGACCACGGTGGACTTGTCTTCATCGACCTGCGCGACCGGTACGGCAAGGTCCAGGTCGTGTTCAACCCGTCGAACGCCCCCCTGCACCAACTCGCTGGGACCGTGCGTACAGAGTGGGTCCTGAAAGTCGTGGGAGAGGTCTTGAAGCGGGACGACAAGGTCGTCAATCCGAAGATGGCCACCGGAGAGGTGGAGATTCGCGCGACGGAACTGGTGGTCCTCAACCGCTGTCCGACGCCCCCCTTCGAGCCGGGAAGCGACAACCTCCCCAACGAGGAACTGCGGCTGAAGTACCGCTTCCTCGACCTGCGGCGGCCGTCGCTGCAGGAGATGATGGTGTTTCGGCACCGCCTGACGATGCTCATCCGGAAGTATTTCGACGAGCGGAACTTCCTCGAAATCGAAACGCCGATGCTCGGTCGCAGCACGCCCGAAGGAGCACGGGACTATCTCGTTCCCAGCCGCGTGCATCCGGGGACGTTTTACGCGCTGCCGCAATCGCCGCAGTTGTACAAGCAAATCCTCATGGTTGCGGGTTACGACCGCTACATGCAGATCGCCCGTTGTTTCCGCGACGAGGACCTGCGCGCCGACCGCCAGCCGGAGTTCACGCAGGTCGACATCGAGATGGCGTTCGTCGAACAGGACGACATCCTGAACACGGTCGACGGGTTGGTCGGGTACGTGATGAAGGAGTTGCGCGGGGTCGACCATCCCCTCCCCTTGCCGCGCCTGACGTATCGTCAGGCGATGGAGAAGTATGGCTCGGACAAACCCGACCTGCGGTACGGGATGGAGATCCACGACCTGTCGCCGCTGGTGGCGAACAGCGGATTTTCAGTGTTCAAGGATACGATCGCGGGGGGGGGTAAGGTCCGGGGCTTGTGCGCGCCGGGGGCCGCCGCGAAGTACAGCCGTCGCCAGATCGACGAGCTCACGAATTTCGTGAAGGACTTCAAGGCCAAGGGGCTCGCGTTTTTCCGCGTGACGGAAACCGGGCTCGATTCGCCTATCGCGAAGTTCTTCAACGCCGACGAACAACGGGCGATCATCGGGGAGTTCGGAGCGAACAATGGCGACCTGATTTTCATCGTCGCCGACGCGTACAAAGTCTGTTCGGCGGCGCTGGGGGCGTTGCGGTCGCGGTTGGGCAAGGAACTCCAACTGTTCGACCCGCGGACCATGCACTTCGCGTGGGTGCTCGACTTCCCGTTGTTCCAATGGAGCGAGG
The DNA here is from genome assembly GCA_044359065.1 of Planctomycetales bacterium. Taxonomy (GTDB): domain Bacteria; phylum Planctomycetota; class Planctomycetia; order Planctomycetales; family Planctomycetaceae; genus JAIXZD01. Next base: position 77,227 of record JBIKMW010000013.1, read on the forward strand.
AAGAGAAGCGCTGGGAAGCGGAGCACCATCCGTTCTGCCAGCCGCATCCCGACGATGTGGGTTTCTTCGAAACCGATCCGGGACAAATCCGCGCGACCAGTTACGACCTGGTCATCAACGGGTACGAGGCGGCCAGCGGCAGCGTCCGTATCCACGACCCGGCCATTCAACAGCGTGTGTTCGACCTGATCGGCATTCCCGCCGAAGAGGCGGAGAAGCGGTTTTCGTTCCTGCTCGAAGCGCTCCGCTACGGGGCCCCCCCGCACGCCGGGGTGGCGCTGGGTCTGGACCGCTGGGTGATGATGTTCACCGGTTGCGACAACATCCGCGACGTGATCGCCTTCCCGAAGACGCAAAAGGCGAGCGATCAACTCACGGGCGCGCCGTCGGAAGTCGAACCGCGACAGGTGCGGGACTTGCACATCAAGCTGGATGTGCCCGCGGTCTGAGTGTCGGAACGCGTTGTTCCAGAAAGAAGGTTCGATTCACATGACACGCGCGCTGGTTCGATACGGGGCGATCGCGGAGGTCGTGCGCGCCGATTGGCGAGAGGCGGAGCCTCCGCGGCGCGGCATGGAGGTCGTGCTGCGGACACCCCGTGGCGAACAGACGGGAACCGTCTTGCAAGCCTTGCCCGCTCCCAAGGTCGCCGGCACTTCCGCCGAAGTCGCGGAGGTCGCCGAGCCCGAATTCGCCGTTTCGCGGCCAATGACCGAATCCGACAGGGAGACCGCCCGCGCGGCGCGGGAGCGGGCTGCGGTCGAGTACGCCGAGTGGTCGGACAAGATCTCGCAGTGGGGTCTGTCGCTCGAACTGCTCGACTGCGAGCGGACGCTCGATGGCGACACGCTCATCCTGTACGTCGCAGGAGGCCGGGGGGCGGAAACCACGCGGTTGGCGCTCAACGCGGTCGGTTGCGGCGCGGAGTACGTTGCCGTGCAACCGGTCGACCACACGGGCCCGGTCCCTGTCGAAACATCGGGCGGCTGCGGGACCGGCGGTTGCGGGTGCGGCGACTGAGTGGGGTTTTGGTAACGAGGGGAATTGGTCGGAGATCGAGACGGCGGGGCGATGCCGTCCGTGGGGACTGCGATCCGAGTCCTCGATTCAAGGGGCCGGTGCGGCGCTGCAGGCGAGGTCGAGCGTAGCGGCCGTTTTGCCGCCGACAGTCACTTTGCCGGTCATATAGAACGCGCGGCCCAAGCGCTCGGACAGTACGACCTCGATGTCGAGCAGGTCCCCCGGACGCACCATGTGCTTGAACTTCACGTTGTTCAACCGCGTCGCCACAGGGACCTCGCCCGCGGCCAGTGCGCCGTCGGGATGGCGGGCGATGAGCACAGCTCCCGCTTGCAGGCAGGCCTCGCACAGAATGACGCCCGGCAGGATCGGCTGTGCGGGGTAGTGGCCGCGGAACCAATCGAACGTGGGGTCGACCGTCCGACGGCAGTGAATGCGGTCGGCGGAGATGTCCACGACTTCATCCAGCCACAGCGCCGGTTCGCGGTGGGGTATCAGTTGTTCGATTTCGGCGCGGGAGAGTGCGGGCACGGAACGGCTTTCATGCAACGACGGAGTGCGGGCGAGCGTCGAACGAACGGCTTGGGGTCCGCCGCGCCTCACGAAGTGGAATCTTAGTGAGTTCGTCGACCCGCGCGGCCTCTGTGCGAATCGAATCTCGTTGCGAGTGCGCGTGGTGTTTCGGACGGTCCTGGGCGGGATGGCGGTCCCCGCACACGCCAACGAATGTGCGGCAACCTTGCGAGTTCCACAGGAACGATCGCCGCAACGGTGGGCGAACGGGGGGACGGGGAAAACGGGGATTCCGGCGCTCGGTTTGCCTAGGGGGTGCGACCGAGCGTCCACACCCGGAGCACTCCGCGATTCGCGTCTCCCCGGTCAGGAGGTTCGAGCCGCGAACAGCAGAAATGCCCGTGAAAACGGACGAAAAACACCGCAGCGGAAGTTCGCGCCGCCAACCTTGACCCCGGCGACGAAGGACGCCTACACTCGGTCCTCGCGCGAGGGACCGTTTTGACTGAAGCGGCTGTGCGGCTTCGGCCGATCTTTCCTCTTGCGAAGGCGAGGCGGTTTCCCGCGACGCGTAACGGAGCAAACGCTCCGGTCCGGTTGTCGACGGGAGGATCGCCGTAGCGTGCGTGTTTCGGTGAACTCCCGATGCACGGTGCGTGTCTCGCCCCGTACGGCGCCGTAGCCAAGTGGTAAGGCAGTGGATTGCAAATCCGCCACCCCCGGTTCGAATCCGGGCGGCGCCTCTTGAGAGATTCGAGATACGGACTATTTCCCATCGCGGGATTTCGGTCCGAGTCGCTCGAAGAGCGAATCTGGAAAACAACAAGCCCCCGTTTCCATTGCGGAAACGGGGGCTTGTTCAATTCCTGGATCACACGATTGAGGGCCGATACCGCGTTGGGTCACGCCCCGCCGGCCCAGGGCAGCGCCGCTCCCGCCTTCGGCAGCTTGATGAGCTCGACGCCTGTCACGTCCGCGTGCTTGCGGACTTCGGCCAAGGCCTCGGCGGACGGGTCGGAATCCAGGTTGAGGACGGCGACCGCTTCTCCCCCCGGTTCCTGCCGTTCGCGTCCCAAGGCCATGTGGGCGATGTTGACGGAGTGTTTGCCACAAACCGTGCCGATGTATCCGATCAGGCCCGGAACGTCGCGGTGCTTGTAGATCAGCAGGGAACCGTCGAGGTAGGCATCGAGGCTGAACTGGCCCAACCGGACGAGCCGCAGGAACTGCTTGCCGAAGATCGTGCCCGAAGCGCTGAACTCACCCTCGGACGTGACGACCGTCGCCTTGACGAGCGTGCTGAAGTCCCCCACTTCCGACGAGGTCGACGAGGTGATTTGCAGCCCCCGCTCCCGCGCGATGAAGTCGGCGTTCACGATGTTGACCGCGTTGTCCAGGGCGTTCTCGAGGAACCCGGCGGCGAACGCGTTTGTCATCAGACGAGTGTTCTTGCCGGTGGCCTCGCCACGGTACATGACTTGCGCGGACTTGAGCTGTTGGTTCTTGCACTGCTGGGCAAGGAGCAGCCCCAACCGGTAGGACAGGTCGAGGTAGGCCTGGGTTTCGCTCATTTCGGCGGCGGAAATCGGCGCCATGTTGACGGCGTGGCGAATCTCGCCCCGCAGCAGAAAGCCCGAAATGATCTCGGCCGCTTCGAGGGCCACCATTTCCTGAGCTTCGTCGGTCGACGCCCCGAGGTGCGGTGTGGCCAGCACTTTCGGGTGTTTGGGGAGCTTGTTGTCGGCAGCGGGGGGTTCCTTCTCGAACACGTCGATGGCGGCCGCGGCGACCTGTCCGGCATCCAGGGCCTCGACCAGCGCCGCTTCGTCGACGATACCGCCGCGGGCGCAGTTGACGATGCGGACCCCCTTGCGGAGCTTGGCGAGCCGTTCCTTGCCGATCAGACCGCGGGTTTCGTCGGTCAAGGGGGTGTGCACCGTGATGAAATCGCAGTGCGGCAACACGTCGTCGACGTTGGAGTGGAACTCGATACCGTGCTCAGCGGCTTTTTCGGGAGCGAAGAACGGGTCGTAGCCCAAGACCCGCATTTCAAACGCGATGGCCCGCTTGGCCACGGCCAAGCCGATCCGTCCGAGACCGACGACACCCAGCGTTTTGCCAGCCAACTGCGTACCGGTGAACGATTTGCGGTCCCATTTTCCGGCGTGCATGCTGGCGTCGGCGGGGCCCACGTTGCGGGCCATGCCCAACAGGAGCGCCATGGTGTGCTCGGCGGTGCTGATCGTGTTCCCCGTGGGGGTGTTCATCACGATGATCCCCTCGCGGGTGGCCGCTTGGGTGTCGATGTTGTCGACCCCGACCCCGGCGCGGGCGATCGCCTTCAGTCGCGGCTGCCCCTTGAGGATTTCGGCGGTGAGGGTGACCCCCGAACGAATGATGGTCGCGTCCGCCCCCTTGAGGGCTTCGATCAGGTCGGCCCCCTTGAGGCCGGGGCGATAATCCACTTCGAGGCCGTTCTTGCGCAGCGCGTCGAGACCGGCGGCGGAGAGATTGTCGGGAACGAGAACGCGGGGCATCGCAAATCGCTTTCCAGGAAAACCATCGAAACCGGACGTTCTTCGCCGCATTGTGCGGTCGTTCGTCCCTCGAACGGAGACCCGCGGGCAAAGGCGGGTCCGTCCCTTGCGGCAAGGTTCGATCCCCCCGGGACCGCGCCGTGCGCAAACCACAAGGATAGATGGTCCGCCGCGCCACGCAAACCCCCTGCGACGACGTGTCAGGATTCCACGTTTGACGCATGATCGCATTGCGATGCGTCGATGAGAAGCATTACACTGTCGTACGTTCGATTTGTGTTCACCGAGGATTCCCCATGCTCCGAATTTCGGGTCGCCCGGATCGCTCCGCCGCGTTGTGTGACGGGGTCACCCGTCGAGATGTCCTCAACATCGGAACGCTGGCCGCACTGGGGTCGTTCGGCGGATGGTCGCTGCCGTCGCTCCTGAAGGCGGAGAGTGCCGCCGGGCGTTCGTCGAACCCCAAATCGGTCATCATGATCTACCTGGTCGGCGGCCCGCCGCATCAGGACATGTTCGACCTGAAACCGAACGCCCCGAAGGAAATCGCCGGGCCGTGGCGACCGATCGCGACGAACGTGCCCGGGATGGAAATCTGCGAGGCGTTTCCCCTGCTGGCGAAGCAGGCGGACAAGTTCTCGATCATCCGCTCGCTCGTCGGCAATCAAGCGGACCACGACGCGATCCAGGTCTTCAACGGACGCAATCCCCGTCAGGCGAAGCCGCAGGGAGGCTGGCCGCAATTCGGATCGATGGTGTCTCAATTGGCGGGGGGCGTCGACGCGGCCACGCCGCCGTACGTCAGCCTGTGTTATACCTGTACGCATGGCCCCTACAACGAGCCGGGGCCGGGGTTCCTGGGGGAATCGCACGCCGGTTTCCGGCCGCTCGGCCCGGCCCGCGACGACATGGTCCTGAAGGGCCTGTCGCTCGACCGGTTGTCGGATCGCCAAAGCCTGCTGCGGGGGATCGACCGATTGCGCCGTGACGTTGACGCCACCACCAAAATGCGGGCGATGGACACGTTCTCGGAACAAGCGCTGGGGCTGCTCACGTCGTCCAAGCTGGCGGACGCGCTCGACCTGTCGAAGGAAGATCCCCGCGTGGTGGAACGGTACGGGACCGGCAATCCGAAGATCTTCATGGACTCGAACGGTGCCCCGCGCGTGCCGCAAAGCCTGCTGTTGGCGCGGCGGTTGATCGAGGCCGGGGTTCGCGTGGTGACGCTGAATTACAGTAAGTGGGACTGGCACGGCGGGCTGAACGCCGAAGGGCGGGCCAACAACTCGATTTTCCTGCGCGAGCAGGAGGACTTTCCGATCTTCGACCGGTGCGTGTCGGCGCTGGTCGAGGACCTGCACGAACGTGGCTTGGCCAAGGACTGCGCGGTGGTGGTGTGGGGCGAGTTCGGTCGCACCCCCAAAATCAGCGCTCAAGTGGGACGCGACCACTGGCCGCAAGTGAATACCGCGTTTTTGGCCGGCGGCGACTTCCGCCACGGCCAGGTGATCGGCGCGACCGACCGGATCGCCGGGGAAGCAGTCAACCGCCCGGTGACATGGGGGGACATGTACGCCACGCTGTTCCACCACCTGGGGATTCGCCACGACCACACGACCATCACGGACAACAGCGGCAGGCCGCAGTATGTGGTCGAGGATGGTGGGGAACCGCTTAGGGAATTGGTGTGACGGAAGCGGCACTCCATGCCGCCGGTTTACGTGACTCCGTCAGTCATCCATTCAACGACGCTTAGTGTGCCGCGGGCTGCTGTCGTACGTCGTCAAGTGGCCACGGCTCGACACACCCCGACTCGACCCAACGAGCCAGCTTCCGTTCTGTTTCGACCTGCTCTGCGCGTTCCACTGAGGATTCGCCCGCCCAAGTGGCCAACTTCAGGAGCGCTGTCCGAACCTTCTCGGAGTCGGGACAGGACTCGTACATCAACTTCACGTCATGGCTGCTGAAGCGGACAATGGGTCCACCCGCACGCTCTGAGAGGTTACTCCCGCTCACCGTCGCGCCGAAGACATTCAACGACTCGGACCAAGTTCCGCGAACCCAATGGTGGGTGTGATGCGGCGTCACATGCTCCTGATACCACCGGCTGCATTCCGTTTCCGCGTTGTTCACGACGGCGACAATACCCGCGATGCTTACCTCGCGACGTTGCAGCTGACAAACCGCACACGGATAGTGCTCTCGGGTAGCAACCGGAAAGAACATCGCAAAGAGTGTGATCAAGGCCAGAATCAGGGAGATTCGCACGAGGATGCGTGTTTGCCGTGATCGCTCAGGTTGGCTCGCTGAATGAGTCATTGCAAGCACTCCGTTTTCGAGCAAACTACCTGCAAGTTGTCCACGCTATCCCACGACATAGGGAATCAGCACGACCACACGACGATCACGGACAACAGCGGTAGGCCGCAGTATGTGGTCGAGGGTGGTGGGGAACCGCTGCGCGAGCTGGTTTGAGGAATGTGTGGGGCGAACGCATGGGCACGTCGGGCAAGCCCGGCGGCGAACGACCGCTCAAATCCGCTTTGCGAGGCTTTTGGCCAGCCGCTCCAGCGCCGGGCTGATGTCGTCCGGGCGGAGGTGCACGTTCAGCAGGCTGAAGCCGTTCGTGTTCGCCAGAGCCGCGTTGAGGGCTTTGTCGAGGTCCCCTTCGGTGCGGACCTCGAAGCCCCAGCCGCCACCCAGCAAGTCCGGCATGCGGTGGTAATTCCAGTTGGGAATGTCGTTGAACGGCCCTTCGTGGATGAAGCGTTCCGTCGTGTACCCCTTGTTGTTGAGCACGACGACGATCGGGTTGAACCCGTGACGCAGCGCGGTCGACAGTTCCAGGCAGGTCATCTGAAACGCACCGTCGCCAACGAGCACGATGGGACGGATGCCGGGGCGGCCGAACTGGGCACCCACCGACGCGGGAATCGCAAACCCCATTGACGTGTAGAACGCGGGGCTGAGGAACTCGGTGTGGCGGTGGATCGACAACTCCGCCGCGCCGAACAGGCAATCTCCGACGTCGGCGACGACCGCCATCGTCTCGTCGAGCATCTCGTTGACGCGGGCGAACAATCGGCGGCTGGTGACGAGGGCGTCGGGGACGAGCTTGAACGGCGGCGGATCCGGACGCAAACCGGAGGGAATCGAGCGTTTGGCGGCCTTGAGGTCCGCCCTCACCAAGCCTTTGACGAAGTCCGACAACGTCACGTCGTGAAAGTGATGATGCCCGATCCGCAAGGCTTCGCTGGTGACGTACACCGTTTTGCCGGGATCGATATTGGCGGTGAAAATGCCGAGGTCGATGTCGGTCAGAAACGTCCCCAGCAGCACGAAACAGTCGCTCTCTTCAACGTAGGAGCGGAGTTCCGGACGGCACATGGCCCCCTCGTAAACGCCCAGGTACAGCGGGTGTTTTTCGCCCACGACCGATTTGCCGAGGAGCGTGGCACACATCGGCAGATTGTGCCGCTCGGCCAATTTGACAACCTCCGCCCCCAACCCGAAGCGGTGCATCTCGACCCCCGCGATCAGCACCGGTTTCTTCGCCGCTGCGAGTTTCTCCGTCGCCTCGGAGATCGCTTCCTTCAGCGCGGCCTTGTCGGATGCCGGTTTGTCGGTGGGCGGGGCCGGGGGATACAGCGCCCGCGAATTGACCCGGTCGCGCGGCAATTCCAGGTAGACCGGGCGCTTGAAGCGGTCGCACGCGGCCAGGCAGCGGTCGATTTCGCGAAACGCCGTGAGGGGATCGTCGAGCGAGGCGGCGGCGCATGTGATTTTCTCGAACACCTCGCGCTGCGTGTGGAAGCTGCCGACACGATGGTGCAGCAGTGGATCGCTCCGCCGTTCCTCGACCCCCGGCGCGCCGCTGATGACGACGACAGGAGATTTCTCCGCGTACGCGCCGGCGATGGAGTTGCACATCGACAACCCCCCGACGCAATAGGTCACGCAGACGGCTCCCATGCCGTGGACACGCGCGTAGCCATCGGCGGCGAATCCCGCGTTGTCCTCGCGCGTCGTGCCGACCACCGTGATCGGGCTGTCCTCCAGCATCGCATAGAACTGCAGCACGAAGTCGCCGGGGATGCCGAACACATGCTCGATCCCGTAGTCCGCCAGCCGTCGGATCAGGTACTCGCCGATCGTCGGCAAATCCTCGGACGGATTCGCACGGCCTTGCGCGGCCGTGGAACTTTTGGCGGCAGCGGAACCCGACTTCGCCCGTTTCTGGACCATGGCCGAAACTCCGTCTCAAGGACGCATGGAGACCGACGCCCGCACGGCGTCCTGCGGAATTCTATCGGCGGGGGACGTCGTCGGGCAGGGGCTGGATCCGCGCCACGACCCCGACGCAGGCGCGGCGAACACCCTGCGCTCGAGAGAAGCTGCAGACGAGAGGGTTCAATCGAGCCGCCGCAGCGCGTACACGCTCGAATTGCCGTAACCCTTGGCGAATTCAGGTTTTCCGAGGTAATCGCAAGTGAATTCGGTGATGTTTTCCGTCGAAGCCCAGGCGGCGAACTCGAACGTCACAAAGACGGAGTTCAAGTCGGTCACCGGTTCCAGGCGCGCGGCGCGGGAGACGTGCTGACCGAAGTAGCTGGAATCTCTCGTGACGGGATCGATGCGAGAAAGGACCGGCCCGAAATGGAGCGCGACGCGGATACCAAGATCGGGAGGCAATCCCAGCGATTCCCAATTCTCCCCGTACCGCGAGCGCATTTCAGACAATTCCAGACCGAACAACCCAGCGTCGCGGCAGTTCTTGAACACCATGTACAGGCCGTCTCCGGACGTATGCGATTGAACGGGCTTGAACGGCCGTTCAAGCAGGTCGCCAACGTGCCCAAGGTAGTATTCAATGAAGTTCGCAAGTTGCTCTTCCGTGAGCTTGCTGAAGCCGCGGACATCCGCGAAGAGAATGGCCTTGTTGGTCGTCGCGCTGGACGAAGACAGCGTCCTGCCGGCGGACATGGCGGGGGCCGGACCCGGCTTCGCGGAGAGGACGCGCGGACCGATGTCTTGCGGTCGAATGATGGTCGCCTTGTGCCCGCACTCCTTCCACATTTCCTCGGCCGAAGCCGTTCCGCCGGGACCGTTTCCGGGACGCCCGTCCCAAAAGCAGATCGGTTGAACTCGGGCGGACAACCTGGAAGCATGCAAACGTGCCATCCCCAACAGCACCCGATTGCAGTAATCGTAGGACGCGCTTCCGGGGACGAGTTGCTGGGGGCAGAGCTCTACCGCTTCCACAACACCATTCAGAATCGACTGGAACTGTGTGCGCATCTCCTCCCGGTCCTGTCCGGGCAAGGCAACGCTGTCCTCGAAAAAGCTGTCGCGTTGATAGGGCAGTACGGCGTAACTGTCCCCGTCGACTTCCCGAACCGCCTCGTGGAACAATAGGTCCGAGCCTGCGGCGGCGGACGCGTAGCCGATAACATCCCCCAATTTCCGCAGTTCCGTCAAGATACGGTTTTTCACAGCGGCGGCCATTGAGGCTGGGAATCGAGGCGGGGACTGTTCCGGTTGGTCGAACATGTGCCCTGCGAACACGACAACCGTGGGGAGCTGGAAACAACCCTCGATTTCCGTGCGCAAATCATCCGACAGGCCCGACGACAACGCGCGGGCCATGCGAAACGATGTGTTGACCAGCCCGAACCGGCGGTCGGCGTGTGCTCCCGCTTCTCGAAAGGCGGCGATGGCGTCGTCGATACGGGATTCCAGCAGCGCGATCTCGCCGATGAAGGTGTGTCGCCAGAAAGGATCCAGCGTGGCTTCGGGCTGGCGTTCGGCACGCGTCAGGATCGAGTGGGCATGGCTGATGGCGTCCCGAGCGTCGGGGTGCTCAAGCCGCGACGCGACAATCGCGGCACCGACGGCGAACATCGCCGCAAACGCGGGGCGGTCCGACTTCGCGCCGCGATACTCTTCGAGCGACAATTCGAGCAGCCGCTGCTCTTCGGGCGTCGGAACCTTCGGATCGTCTCCGCGAGCGATTCGCCGATGCAGCAATTCGTCGGCGTGACGCAGGGCCGCGTAGGCGAGAAAGCCGCGTGTCTCCGGTTCGTCGTGGCGCTTCCGCAACTCCGACATCAACTCCAACGCCTTGCGCGTCGCGGAAAGCTCGACCAGGGCCATCGCCTGCCAGCGAATCAGCGCAGGGTTTCCCGGAAGAATCTTCAATCCGGCTCGGGCCACGTCATAGCAGTTGTCGGCCTCTCCGACGTTGAGGAGCCGCTGCGCCATCAAGGAATAGAGTGCCGGATAGCGCGCCCAGATGCGGGGATCGGCTTCCTGATCCCTCCACTCCTTGAGCAACCGGGCGTGCGAAATCGCTCCACCGGTCTCGAGCGTGTGTTTCAATTCGGCAGCCCGTTCATCCGCCGCGTCGTCGCGGGACCGCCAACCATCTTGCGGGGGAATGACCCGGAATCCGTGGATGATCAACTGCTTCCAGGTCTCGATCGCCATGAGGCGATCGTAAACCTTCTGCTCTTCCGGTAGCTCCGAGTAGTCCACCAGACAATTGTGGGTTTTCTTCTCCGGATCGGTCTTTGGTCCGTAGACGTGCCCGTCATCCAGCTTCTGCCGTCCCCACACATCGTGGTTGTGACGGCCCAGCGCTTCAATGAGGAGTTCGGTGTATCCGCTCAAGTCGACGAGGGACTTGTCCAACCGGGGTGGGTCGTAGGGCATGTTGATGTCGCCGGGGTGCGCGGAAGCCGATCGCCAAGGAGCCAAGTCGGTTCCGGATCGTAAGCGCACGGCGCGCCGCGGGTCAAACCGGTGAGGGACGCCGCGCGCCAAAGAGCCAACAGCGTCCCCGCGATCACCGCGGCGCCAGCACCGCCGTCAGCGTTTTGCCCTCGAACATCGGCATTTTCTCGACCTTGGCGATGTCCTCGAGCTTGCTGATCACGTTCTGGATCAGGGCGCGGCCCAGTTCCTGGTGGACGTTCTCGCGCCCCTTGAAGGTGACGCTGATCTTCACCTTGTCGCGATCGCCGAGGAAGCCGCGGGCCTGCTTCAGTTTGAAGTCGATGTCGTGATCGCCCGTCCGCGGCCGGAGACGAATCTCCTTGAGCTGCTGCTGGTGCGTCTTCGCGCCGTCCTTCTTGCGCTTGTTTTGTTCGTACTTGAACTTGCCGTAATCCATGATCCGGCAAACGGGGGGCCGCTCGTCGGGAGCGACTTCCACCAGGTCCATGTCGGCTTCGCGGGCGATGGTGAGAGCTTCGGCGGTCGGGAGCACCCCGCGCATGGCACCGAGATGGTCGACCAGTCGCACGGGGGAAATCCGGATTTGCTCGTTCAAACGATGCGTATCGATCGCCACACCTCTTCGCGAAGAAACGAACCTCTGTGCCCGGCGGACGCGCCGGGACAAACCTCGCACGAGCGCGCCGGGTCCGATCTTCGGACACCTCGACGGAGCGCCGGCGCAATCCACAACATCGGAAAGTACCTTCCGCTTTCCCTAGGGTCAAGAGGGAGGGGGACTTGCGCAGGGCCTTCGCTTTTTTCGGCGCGTAACGTGCAGGGGAGTTGTGGTGGAGTTTGACGGAGCTGTGTTCACGTTCACGGAGGGGGAGT
>JBIKMW010000099.1:0-26304 GCA_044359065.1 Planctomycetales bacterium
CGCCCTGGCGCCTCGGCCGCCTCTCAGATGCCCGCGTCCAACAGTTCCCGCCAGTCGGCCAGATGCTCGACGCAAATCGACGCTCCACGAATCACCGCGCTGCGTGGGTCTTCCGCCACACGAACCGGCATGTTCAGTTGCTCAGCCAGCCACACATCGAGGTTTCGCAGCAGCGCTCCTCCGCCAGTCAGTACCAAGCCGTTGTCGACAAGGTCCGCCACAAGTTCCGGGTGACAATCCTCAATGGTTCTTCGCAACTCGTTGGCGATGCGTCGGAGCGGGTGGGCCATCGCCTCCCGGACTTCCTGGCTGGTGACCAACACCTTGCGCGGCACGCCACTCACCGCGTCGCGTCCCTTCACTTCCGCTGTCAACTCGACATCCAACGGGGCCGCGCTGCCGATCTCCAACTTCAACTCCTCGGCGGACCGTTCCCCCACGCGCAATCCCAACCGGTGCCGCAAATGGTCGGCGATCGCCTGGTCGAGGGCGTCTCCCGCCACCCGAATCGACAGGGACGAAACCGTCTCGGACAGGCTGAACACCGCCGCATCCGTCGTACCGCCGCCGATATCGCACACCATTCCCGCCAACGGTTCGGCCAAGGGAATCCCCGCGCCGATCGCCGCCGCCACCGCGTGCCGCACCAGGTACACCTGTCCGGCCCCCGCTCGCTCGGCGCTGTTGAATACGGCCCGGCGTTCGACTTCCGTCACATGTCCAGGGACCGACAACACCACACGCGGATGCACCCCGCTTCCCCGATCGCGTCGCAGGGCCTTGCGCATGAAATACCGCAACATCGTTTCGCACAGTTCGAAGTCGGTGATCACGCCGTCCCGGACGGGGCGCACGGCCGTGATCGAATCGGGAGTCCGCCCGATCATTTGCCGGGCGAGCTTGCCCACCGCAGTCCCTTGGCCCAGAACCTGCCGCGTCCCCTTGTTGAGGACAATCACCGAAGGCTCGTCGAGCGTCACACCCCGACCCGCCACCGCCATGCGCGTGCTGGCCGTTCCCAAATCGATCGCCAAATCCGGCGTCCACCATCGTCGCAGGCGATTCCACATGGATTTCCCGTCCTTGGGGGCGTCACTCGGGGCGAAGGCGTCAAACCCCGTCGCGGACGCATCCTCAGGAAGGGTTATAAGCGACAGAAAGTCAGTCACCAATAGGAATTGCGCGCTCCGGCAGCGGTGTCTCACGAAGTCCGTGACCACTCTTCGGCAAACCCCGTTCAGGGCTTAGGTAACTCCGCCAGCACACGGTCACGCAGCAGCGCGACTTTCGGGGCGATGCGCTTGTTCCAATCGGGATGCGCATCCGGGAGTTGCCCGCACGTACCTCGAACGTCCGCACCCGACAGCTTGGTGGCCGTCCGCTCCATCGCGGCCAAAGCTTCCGCCAATACGGCCGCGTCGCGAATGTTGTCCTGGACAATCGTCGTCAACACGCGTGTTGCGGTCTCGGCATCGCTCCCGAGATCCAGCAGAAACTCCGCCGCGGCGATCCTGACCGCCGGAGCGTCATCGGCCAGACGATTCCGGATCGCCGGAAGCAGCTTGCGGGTCGCTTCCAAATCGGCGCGGCGCAGCCGCATCAGTCCCCAGAATCGCACGGCCGCCGACGAATCCTCGAGCCCGTCTGGTGGCGGAGTTGCTCCCTCGGTCGCGGCCGTTCCGCCGTCGCCAGCCGCCAGATACGCCGCCCGCACGACGCGACGACACTCGTCTTCCGTCGACGCGTTGACCAAACGGTCACGCGGACTGGCCCCCTCCGCGCGGCCTAGCATTTCCGACTCCGGCCACAACGAAAGGTCCTGGTACCGTTCGGTCCAATCGGCGAGCGCTTCGCGGAATCTCCGTAGCGTAGGCTCCGCTTCGCTCGATCCCGCCAGATTGCGGGTCTCGTCGGGATCGGACGCCAGGTCGTAGAGTTCCTCAACGGGGCGCGGCGCCTGCCAGAAGAACGACTGGGCCGGATTGGTCTTCCCCCGCACGAACGCTTCGTGCCAAGCGCGAGTCAGCGGCCCCTTGAACTGGTAGTCCACGTGCTGACCGTGGGGGAAGCGCGGCAGCAGGTTGCGAACATACACATGACGTCCGTCGGTCACGCATCGCACCAAATCGTGCCGTTCGTCCATCCGTCCGCGTGAACCGAACACGAACTTGTGCGGTTCGGCCGGTTGCGGGCCAGCGAACGGCTTTCCTTGCTGCCAGTCGGGAACGGCGACCCCGCAGAGTGCCAGCAACGTCGGCGCAAAGTCGACAAAGCTCACCAACCGTTTCGAGACTGCCCCTTCCGCGTACTCGGGCGGGGCCAAATGCCGAAACTTCTCGGGAAAGTGCACGATGAGCGGCACGCGCAGGCCCGAATCGCACGCCGAGCGCTTCGACCTTGCCAAACCCGCTCCGTGGTCGGCGAAGTAAAAGACGATGGTTTCGTCCGCCAGACCGTCCGCCTCCAACTCCCCCAAAATTCGACCCGCTTCGACATCCGACTCCCGAATACCATCGTGATAGTGTGCCCAGTCGGAGCGGACTTCCGGCGCATCGGGATGATAGGCCGGCACGCGGACCAGCGCGGGATCGGTTTTCGGGGATTTGCCCGCCAAGCGATGCATGCGGCTTTCGTGCGTCCCGGTGAAGTTGAAAACCGCGAAGAACGGCTGGCCCGGCTTCCGACTCCGCCAATGCGCCTTCCCCGAAGATTCGTCCCAGATGGGCCCGGCGACCGAAACGTTGTAGTCCTCTTTCGAGTTGTTCGTGCAGCGATAGCCCGATTTTCGCAGCAATTGGGGATAGAGCTTGGTCCCGCTTGGCATTGGAACCAGGCTGCGCATGTGCTCGGCACCCAACGAAGACGGATACATCCCCGTGATGAGCGCCGTACGGGCCGGGGCGCAGACCGGACACACCGACCAACAACGTTCGTAACGCAGACCGCGCGACGCCAGCCGATCCAGATTCGGCGTCTTCGCGACGGGATCCCCGTAGCACCCCAAATGCGGACCATGGTCTTCCGCGGTGATCCAGACCACGTTGGGCAAAGGGGCCGCGGCCAAGGACCGTCCACTCGCGAACACGTACCCTGCGAGGACCGTCACCAACACCAGGAGTCGAAGCGAGCAATTCTCGGGAACTTTCATCCTGCGTCTCCGAACGGATGGCGAGCGATTCACGTCGGTCGGGGCCGCATCTTCGTGGCCTCACACAGTTCTTTCCATCGCGCCGGTCCGTCGACGGTCGACGAAGTGCAAAGAGATCATGTTGCGACGGACGTTCCGGGCGATGAAAACGGGCGAAAACCCGGTCCGGAACGGCCATTGACTCGAATCGAACGGACACGGATACTTCCCCGCTTGCCGAAAATGCCCGGTTTACGTGTCTGACTGAACCTCAAAACCTGCGTGAATCTCAAGAAGATGTCCACGGCCACCGTTACAGCCCCGCTCGATTTGTCCGCCCAAGCGGCGGAGTTGGGTGCTCGCGCTCGACGGGCATCCCGCGCGTTGGCGTCGACATCCGGAGGCCTGCGGAACGACTGGTTGCGGGCCGTCGCCAGGCTGTTGCGGGAGCGCGTGACGGAGCTTGTCGCAGCGAACGAAGTCGACCTGCTGGCGGCTCCTGGACATGGGTTGAATGCGGCGGCCATCGATCGCCTGCGGCTCGATGGGAAGGGGGTCGAGAAACTCGCGAAGGCTGTCGACGAGATCGTGCTGCTTCCCGATCCAGTCGGCGAAGTGATCGAAGGGCAAGTGCGCCCCAATGGACTGGATGTCCGGAAGGTTCGCGTGCCGCTGGGGGTGGTGTTCTTCATCTACGAATCCCGCCCCAACGTGACTGTCGACGCGGCGGCGCTGTGTGTGAAGAGTGGCAACGCGGTGATCCTGCGCGGCGGCAAAGAGGCGTTCCACAGCAATATCGCGCTGTATCGTCTGATCAAGGACGCGGCCGTCGTCGTCGGCTTGCCCGAGCATGCGGTACAATTGGTCGAGACCACCGACCGGGCGATGGTTGGCGAGTTGCTGCGGCTGGCGGGAACAATCGACGTGACGATTCCGCGGGGGGGCCGTTCGCTCATCGAGCGAGTGGCTCGGGAAGCCACAATGCCCGTGATCAAGCACTTCGACGGTGTGTGTCACGTGTATGTCGACCGCGCGGCGGACGCGGCAAAGGCACGGTCGATTTTGATCAACTCGAAGTGCCATCGTCCGGCGGTCTGCAATGCGGCGGAGACGCTGCTGGTGCATGCGGACGTGGCGAGCCGCATGTTGCCGGACCTGGCGGCTGCTTTGGCGGCGAACAAAGTCGAGATGAGAGGCTGCCCGCGTACGCGAGAACTTGCTCCGACGGCCAGGCCGGCGACGGACGAGGATTTCCGGACCGAGTACGGCGATCTCGTCATGTCGGTCAAGGTCGTCGAAAATCTCGAAGCGGCTTTGGCTCACATCGACGCCTACGGATCGCACCACACAGACGCGATCGTCACCGAGGATTTGGCGGCGGCGCGGCGGTTCGTGGCGGGTGTCGATTCGGCGGCGGTGATGGTCAACGCCAGCACGCGTTTCAACGACGGCGGCGAGTTGGGACTGGGGGCCGAGATCGGCATCAGCACCGACAAATTCCACGCGCGCGGGCCGTGCGGGTTGCGGGAGTTGACGAGTTACAAGTGGGTGGTGCACGGAGACGGCCAGATTCGCGTTTGACCCCAACCGGACCAGATCGGTTCCTCGGCGGGAGGCCCAAGGATGGGCGATGTCCTCAGTCAATCGGAAGTCGAGTCCCTGCTGTCCGCGCTCGAGCCGGGCACGCAGCGCGGCGGGGGACCGGCCGGACCGGCCCCCACCGCCTCGAAGGCCGCGCGGTACGACGACGGTCTGTCGCAGATCAGCGTCTACGACTTCAAACGCCCCGAGCGCGTCAGCAAGGACCAGATGCGGGCCTTTCAGGCGCTGCACGAAGGGTTCAGCCGCGAATTCGGCGCCGGGTTGTCGGGCATGCTGCGTTCGATCGTGGAAGTGAAGCTGATCAGCGTCGACCAGCTCACTTACAGCGAGTTCGTTTTCAGCATGGAGAATCCGACCTGCTTCAATCTGCTCTCCGCGGAACCGCTGGAAGGGCACATGATCCTCGACCTCAATCCGTCGATCATTTTCCCGATCGTCGACCGACTGTTGGGCGGGGGGAAGGACGGCACGGCGGCAAACTATCCGAGGCGGCCGCTCACGGAGATCGAATTGCGGCTGGTGTCGCGGATCACCGACCGGGCGATCGAGTGCCTGACCGCCGCTTGGACGAACGTCGTGAAACTGCGTCCCAAGGTGGTGCAGGTTGAGAGCAACCCGCAGCTGGTGCAGATCGTCCCCCCGAACGAAGTGATCGTGCTGATCAGCTTCGAGATCATGATGGGCGAAATGCGCGGCATCATGAATCTGTGCATCCCCTACAACACGATCGAGCCGTTGGCGGGCAAGCTGTCGTCCAACACCTGGACGGCCTACACGACCAAACAGGCGGATCGGCGCGAAGTGCTCAACCTCAAGGCGGGGACGGCCGCCGCCAAGATCGGCATCGTTGTCGAGATGGCCCGTACGAGCTTCACCGCCGGGGAATTGCTCAACCTCGAGGTGGGGGACGTGATCCTTACGGAGAAGGACCACCGCTCGCCGATCAAGATTTTCGTCGAGGGGAAAGAGAAGTTCGAGGCTTATCCGGGGATGCTCAAAGGGCACAAGGCGGTCCGCATCGGCCGCTTGATCCCGCGCACGCAAGACCTCATCGAAGCCGAATTGAAGTCCGAGCCTCCCGCTGGCGGCAGCTCCGGCAATCGCGGCGCGGCCTGACACCACCCCGCACTCCCCGTCGATCAACGTCTTCCCGATTCCGGGTGAACCATGTCCAGTGAAACCCCTTCCCAGCCCGCGTTCCCCGAATCCTCGGGGCGCGTCCGCACGCCGCGCGACACCGGATCGATCGAGTCCCCCTCCGGCATCGGTCGCTATGCCGCCGGAAGTCCGGTCCGGCCGACCGCCGGTTCGGCCACGCAGGGGTCGTCGGCGGGACACGGGAAACTTTCGGGAGTGCAGCCGCTGCGCAAGCGGAAGTGGCACGAGGGGATCCTGGGTAAACTCGGGGTGGCGCTGGCCTTTGTGTTCGCGATGCTGTTGATTCCCGCCGGGAGCGGTCTCTACGGCCTGTACCGTTTCCGTGAAGTGGTCCACGACCTCGACTACGGCATCAACGAAGCGCCGCATCAGGCGGATCTGGTGACGGCCATCGGCGCGCTCGTCGATCCGGTGCTGACACTGGTTTCGCCGGACGAAACGGCCAAACCCGCCGGCCCCTACTTCCAGTTGGCCCACCAACAATGCCAGGGGGCCGTGGTGCTTTTCCGCCGCAAACTCGCAGCCATGCCCGAAGGGGCGATGACCGCCGAAGCACGCGCCGTCACAACGACCCTCCTGGACCAGATCGACAAGGAACTGGCCGAACTGGATGTCCTGCACGTCCGCACTGCCGACGCGACGCTGCGCCCGGTCGTGGTGCGCAAGATGCACGAGTTGGTGTCGCGACTGGTCGTGGCCGCACAACAAGTGCCGGACCCTGTCGAGGGGATGCGGCGGATCCTGAGCGACTCGCGGCGGGTGTACTCGTCGACCGCCGCCTACATCATCGGGTCGGGTTTGGTGGTGCTGGTGCTCTTCGCGGTCCTGATGTGGTGGGTGGGACGGGGAGTGGTGTTTCCGCTTCGGGATCTGCACGCCGGTGCCCAACGCGTCAGCCAGGGGGAGTTCGACCATCGCTTGCACGTGGGTACGCGGGACGAAATCGCCGACCTCGCCCACTCGTTCAACCTCATGACGCTGCGATTCCAGGAGATCCGGGCGGACCTCGACCGGCAGGTGAACGAACGCTCGCAGCAGTTGGTACGCTCCGAGCGCCTCGCCGGGATCGGCTTTTTGGCGGCGGGGGTCGCGCACGAAATCAACAACCCCCTGTCGGCGATTTGCATGGCCGCCGAATCGCTCGAAGAGCGGGTCGCTCCACTCCTTGAAAACGACGATCCCGGGGACGCGGCCGTCGTGAAGCAGTACTTGCGGATGATGCAGACCGAATCGTTCCGTTGCCGCCAGATCACCGAGCGCCTTCTCGATTTTTCGCGCGGACGGGACCAGTCCCGCGACCTGGTCGACCTGACGCATTTGGTGCGCGAGGTGGTCGCGATGGTTCAATACCTCAGCAAATATCGGGAACGCCGCATCGAGTTCGAACGCGAGGAGGCCTGCTACGCGGAGGTCAACGGGGCGGAGGTCAAGCAAGTTGTGTTGAATCTGATCGCCAACGCACTGGACGCGATGGACAAGGGGGGAACGCTCCGCATCTCCCTTGAGGACCAGACCGATCAGGTCGTGCTGGAGTTCCGGGACAATGGCTGCGGCATGAGCAGCGAGACGCTGTCGCACATTTTCGAGCCGTTTTTCACGAACAAGCAGGACGGCCAGGGAACGGGTTTGGGCCTGTCCATCACGCACCGCATCGTGCAACAACACGGCGGCACGATCTGTGCCGCCAGTGCCGGTCCGGACGCCGGAAGCACCTTTGTCGTGAGGTTGCCTCGCAAGGCCGCGCAACGTTCGGCAGCTTGATGTTATGCCCCCGCGTGGCGCCCTTGGTCACGATCCACTTTGTCCAAATGCTCCAGCAACAGTCGATTCGTTTCTTGCGGATGACTGAGCGGCAAGCCGTGCGACGCCTGGGGAAACTCGACGTACGTCGCTCCCGGAATCCCGGAGGCACACTGCCGCCCCAATGCCGGCGGGGCAATCGGATCGAGCGTGGCCGAAACGATCAGCGTCGGCAGACCGGCGAGTTCGTTCAAACGGCGAGACAGGTCGCAGCGCCCCATCGCCCGCAGCTGTTGCGAGACAACCGGTGGTTGAACGGCGAGATCGTGTCCGAACAATTCCGCATACTCCGCGGCGAGTCCGTCGACATCCGCGTTCGCCAACCGATCGGGGGGAAGTATCAGTTCGAGGAACGCGCGTCGCCGCATGCGTTTCGTGCCCAGACGGGTCCGCGTGCCGATCCATGCCATGCGCCAAGAGAAACGCAACGGTCCGCGACCATCGGCAAAGGAACAGAGCATCGTCAGGCTGCGCCAGCGCTTGGGTTCCCGCAGCGCGAGTTCGAGGGCGACCAGCCCCCCGAGGGAATGTCCCACCAGATGCGCGGAGTGTGCCCCCGCCGCTTCGAGAACGCGCAGCGCATGATCCGCCAGAGACCCCACCGTGACAGGCTCGACGGGATCGGGCGCAAGCCCGATCCCCGGATTGTCGAACGCAATCGCTTGGTAGCGGTGCGACAGCGTTTCGATCTGAGGCTTCCATGCCAGGCCGGACGCGCCGACGCCTTGAATGAGCAAGACCGTGGACCGTTCTGGATTGGACGCAGGGGTGGAATCGTCGTGCATGAGAAAACCAACTCGACCGAGTGTTGAGTGCCGTGAGAGCTGCGGTGATCTTGACGATGTTTGAAGTCCGATTGAACGCCGAAGCGAACCGACAAGGCTTCGGGCCGAAGCTGGTTGCCAACCGTCGCGAATCGAGCGCGGGGCGAATTTCGCGCCAACGACTCCGCCACCGATTTCCGCGCGCAACGGAACGGGGTATGGTGAGGGAGCGACAGCGTTTCAACGGGGTGAATTGGCACTGTCGATTCAAGCCGTCGCCGATCGATTCCACCTGTTCGCAAACCACTCCCGAGCATTGGTTCGGGAGACCAAGCCCCATCCGCCGGGAACGCCACGTGAATCGCGCACTTTTTCTGTCAATCGCCATCGGATTCTGGTTCGCCGCGACAACTCCTGCGGGGGCGGGAGATTCCGGTCCGTGGAAACTCGAGGAGTTGCGAAAGGCTCCCGATTACACCTTGGAGGCCCCCAACGAACCGGTCACATCGGTGCTGTATTCCGGAGAGACGTATCGTGGGCAACCGACGCGCGTGTTTGGCTGGCTGGCGCGGCCTCAAGCGATTGAGGGAAAGCGTCCGGCGATGGTGCTGGTGCATGGAGGGGGAGGCAAGGCCTTCCGTGAATGGGCCGAACTTTGGGCTGCACGGGGGTACGTGGCGCTGGCGATGGACCTCGCGGGGAACGGGCCGGACGGCAAACGTCTTCCCGACGGCGGCCCGGATCAGTCCGACGAAACCAAATTCGGAGTTGTGGAACCGGGCGACCGCTGGACGTATCACGCGGTCGCGAACGTCATCCGCGGAGTGTCGCTGTTGTCAGCCCGTCCGGAAGTCGACGCGAATCGCATCGGTATCACCGGGATTTCCTGGGGCGGATACCTCACCTGTATTGTTTCGGGCCTGGACGACCGGTTGAAAGTTTCCGTGCCCGTGTACGGCTGCGGGTACCTCGAAGAGAACAGCGTGTGGCTGGGCCGTTTTGCCACGATGACCCCCGAGCGCCGCGCCGAATGGACGAAGCTGTGGGATCCATCCCGGTACGTTGGACAAGCCACGATGCCGGTGCTGTTCGTGAATGGCACGAATGACTTCGCGTATCCCTTGGACAGTTACCGAAAGACTTACCGACTCGTGAAGAACCGCGACATTTGCGTGACGGTCAACATGCCGCACGGACACTCGCAAGGCTGGGCACCCAAGGAAATCGGGCTGTATGTGGACCAGCACATCAACGGCGGAGTGCCGCTGGCTCGCGTGAAGAACTACCGGCGAGACGGCACGTTGGCCGTCCTCGAATTCGAGAGCCGTACGCCCGTGAAGTCTGCCGCGCTGCACTACACGACGGACACGGGCGCTTGGCAACAACGGAAGTGGACGACGGTTTCCGCGAAACTCGAAGCGGGAAAGGCGGTCGCGGAGATCCCGTCCACTCGTCCGCTGGTGCATTTCATGACGCTCGTCGACGACCGGGACGCCGTCGTCAGCGGCGAACACGACACGCTGGAGTAGGCGCGACGGAGCGGGGTGGGCCGGTCGACGTGTGGCGGAAATCGGACGATTTCCGCCGCCGGCGGCTTCACGGCAGGATTTCGATCTTCGTCAGTTTCCCGTCCGTTGTGAGTTCGAAGATCGCTTTGGCGCGGGGATCGGCGACGAGCAGTTTCTCACCCGTCCACGTGAGGCCGACGGGGTTCACCAGCGGCTCGCCCGAGACGAGTTTCGAGACCTTCTCGCCGTCGAACTTCCAAATCGCCTTTTCGTATCCGTCGGCGACGTAGACCATGCCCGCGTCGTCGACGGCGAGATGATGCGCGAAATTGAAGGGACGGCCCTTCACCAACGGTTCGATCTTGCCCTCCTTGTCGCGGCGGAGCACGTGATCGGGACCGGCGGACTGGATATACAGTCGG
This sequence comes from Planctomycetales bacterium, assembly GCA_044359065.1. Classification (GTDB taxonomy): domain Bacteria; phylum Planctomycetota; class Planctomycetia; order Planctomycetales; family Planctomycetaceae; genus JAIXZD01. The sequence goes on from JBIKMW010000099.1 coordinate 10,382, forward strand.
TCTTCCTTGTCGAACCACAGGCCTCGGACCGCCGGAACCTCGGCGACTTCCTTCGCCTCGCCCCCCCCGTCGGGGATCTTCACGATGCGATGGATCTCAAGGTCCGAAACGTAAATGTCGCCCGAGCTGTGTACGGCGATCGCCATCGGGATCCCCACGCCGGCATTCGCCCCCTTCGTGAGCGGGACCGGCGTCTTGCCATCGTCGAACCGGTACACCTCGCGCGTCGCCGAATCTCCGGCCAGTAGTCGTCCCTGTTTGTCCAAGGCAACGCACCGAACAGCGTTCAGCGGGGTGCGGAACATCTTCGAGCCTTCGAACACGGATTCGAGCTTGCCCGCGTCGATCTTCCACACACCGTGGTAATTCAAATCGGCGACGAAGATCGGCCCCCCCTTGTTGGCGGCGACGGCCAAGGGGTACTGCATTTCGGCCCCGCAGGCGCACAGCGCGTTGGTCAGCGCACCGACCAGCACGACGCCTGCAACGGTCCAACCCGCGCGCGAAGCTCGCGAACCGCGACGAATCCTGATTGGTGAAGGCACGCAAGCACCCTTGGCACAAAGGTTCCCGAAAACTCGGGAGGCAAAGATTCCGACCGGTGATCTCCAAGGCAGCCGATCCCTGGATCGAACCGCAATGTCTCCACCGATCGGTTCCTTAGGATAATGCTGGTCCGCCCCCCGCGACAGGGGATAGCATGGGAAGTCGGCGTGAGGGGCGTGAACAGCGGCTCGTGATCGCTCGTTCGAGAGCGATCCTTGTGGTTTTGATGCCGCAAGATTCGCCCCCATCACACGCCGGCGGCGAGTCTTGCGTCCACATCACTTGCCGGAAACCTTTTCGTCCCTCCGTTCCATGCATTACGTCCCCGATTCCGCCCGAGCCTTGTTGGAAGGGAACGATGCTTCGTCGTCCCTCGCTTCCGAGGAGAGCATTCATCTCCGTTCGGCGCCGCTCTATGCGCTGACGTTGGTGGTCGGGGGGCTGCTGATTGTCGACCTCGCGGCAGGCTGGACGGGGGGATTCGGGGTCGCACCAGCATCGACGAGGCCGCCCGCATGGCCGTACGGATGGTGGGGCGTCGGGTTTGCGACTTGGGCGGCGGTGATCGGCGGCGCGCGGATCCTGCACCACACGGTGGACGGACTGTTTCAGGGACGGGTGGGGGCCGACCTGGCCCTGACGATCGCGTGTCTCGCGGCGATCCTGCTCGGGGAATCGACCACCGCCGCGCTCGTGGTCTTGGTTGCGCTCGTGGGCGAAAGCCTGGAGGGGTACACCGTCGATCGCGCGTCGCGTGTGATCCGTCGATTGGGTCGACTCACCCCCGACATCGTGCATGTGATGCGCGCCGGAAAAGAGGTAGACATCGCGGCGGACGCCGTCACGGAAGGGGACGAGGTCGTCGTGCGACCCGGGGAACGGATCCCGGTGGACGGCACGATCGTCGCGGGAAACTCGGCCATCGACGAGAGCGCTTTGACGGGTGAGAGTCTGCCGGTGGATCGGGACGTGGGCCAGCGCGTGGCTTGCGGAACGCTCAATCAGCACGGTTGGTTGACGATTCGTGCGGAGCGGGTTGGCGAGCAGACCACCTTCAGCCGCACTCTGCGGTCGGTCGCGGAGGCGGCTGCCCGCAAAACGGAACTGGAACGGCTGGCCGACCGCTTGGCCCGCTGGTTCCTGCCCGTGGTGCTGGGCGCGGCCGCGGCAACATGGCTGGGCTGGCGGCTGCGGACGGGTTCGTGGAGCGCGGGGCAGATGCCCGCACTGACGGTGCTGGTGGTGGCTTGCCCTTGCGCGCTGACACTGGCGACTCCCTGCGCGGTGATCGCTTCGCTCGCCTGGTTGACGCGTCGCGGCATTGTCGTTCGCGGAACCGGCGCACTCGAGCGGTTGGCGGGGGTCGATCTGATTGCGTTCGACAAGACGGGAACGCTCACCAAAGGTAGCCCCGAAGTGGGCCGCGTCGTCATGGCGAGGGGGTTTGCGTCGGGGAACGCGTTGGAAGGGGAGTTGCTCCGCTGGGCGGCGGCGGTCGAGCGCGGCAGCGAGCATCCGTTGGGCCGGGCCATCGTTCGCGCCGTCGAGTCGCGGCTGGGCGTGGTCCCGTTGGCGCGCGACTTCGCGAGCACGCCGGGACTGGGTGTCCGCGGGCGAGTGGCGATCAGCACGCCTCCGGACGAATCCGGCTCGGGCGAGATCGACCGAGAGGTGTTCGTTGGCAGCTTGCGGTGGATGGCGCGGAACGACGTACCGGTCGGCGACGACCTGCTGGCGATTGTCGTGGAGGCCGAGGCTGCGGGCGAGACCGCACTGTTCGTCGGTCTTGGTGACGGGGATGCCGGGTTGGCGGCTCCACCAGAGCGCTGTTGCGCGGGCGTGATCACGTTGCGCGACGTCCCGCGTCCTCGCGCGGCGGCTGTACTGAACGAATTGCGGTCGATGGAAAGTCCCGCGCTGGAGATGGCGTTATTGACCGGGGACCGCGAAGGCCCGGCAAAACGTGTCGCAAGCGAATTGGGACTGGCCACGCTGCAAAGCGAAAAACTCCCCGACGACAAAGCCGCCTGGATCGGCGGCCGCCTTGCCGAGGGACGAAAGGTTTTGATGGTAGGGGACGGCGTCAACGACGCACCCGCCCTGGCGCGGGCGACGGTCGGCGTGGCGGTTGTGCCCGGCCGCGCCGGGGGCAGCGCCACCGCCGCCGAAGCGGGTGACATCCTGGTTCTGGGCGATCCCCTGGATCGGTTGCCGCAATTGCTGCGGTTGTCGCGACAGATGGTCGCCGTCATCCGACAAGGCATTTACCTGTTCGCTTTCGGGATGAACGGCCTCGGAGTCGTCCTGTCCGCGATCGGTTGGCTTGGTCCCGCCGGAGGTGCCCTGTTTCACGAATTGGCGTCGCTCGCGGTCATGGTCAACGCGTTGCGGCTGCTCGACTTCGAGGAGTGGTCGTCTTCACGGGTGGGCCGCACCTGTCGGCGTTGCGGCAACGCGGTCGAACGCCTTGTCGAGTTCTGGTCCCCCGCCGGAGCGATCACCTGGGGCGTGCGTCACGCGGGACGATGCGCCCAGTTTGCCTTTGCCGCGGCACTGCTCGTCTGGTGTGGTTGGAACATCCACTTCCTGCGGAGCGACGAAAAAGCGCTGGTACTGCGGAACGGGCGCTACCTGGCGACACTCGAATCGGGCTGGTATTGGCGCTGGCCCCCTCCCTTCGAAACGGTCAACCGATTCCGTCCGGACGCGTTGCGAAGCGTGGTGGTCGGCGCGTTGGAGCGTTCGGGGGAGTTGGCGGCACGCGGACGCCACATTCCCGCGAGGGAGTGGCAGACGGGACACCGTCCCGGTTTGGAAGAGGCCTCCACGCCGTCGGAAGAGGCGCTGATGATGGTCGCGGACGAAGTCGCCGCCGAGGTCTCCGCAGAGGTGCAGTTCCGCATCGTCGACCATCGCCGTTGGTGGCTGTCGTCGCGAGATGCCGAGCGTGCATTAACCGACGCCGCCCAGGAGATTGTGCGGGATCTCGCGGCGAATGTCGCGCTGGACGACTTGCTGACCGTCTCGCGCGAGCCGATCGAGCGGGCGGCCGAGTCGCGAATATCCGCCCGGTGCGAAGCGCTGGGATTGGGTGCCCGTGTCGTGTCGGTGTCGTTGCTCGACGTACACCCGCCGAACCCGGTCGTCCCCGCGTATCGAGACGTGGCCAACGCGCTTGAGGAACGGGATCAGTTGCGCAACTCCGGCGAAGTTGACTACACACGGCGACTGGTGGGGGCGGCGGGAGCCGAGGGCGTGCGGACCATCGCCCGCGCGGTGACTCCGGAGGGGGCGAAGGGAAGGGGCGTCGGTTCGGACGGGGAATGGAGCGCGCCGCGCGACTGGTCCCTGTCCGACGAACTGTGGCGGGTGTTGGTCGAACGAACCGACGGTGGGGATTCCCCCTTGGGAGGGACTGCGGCGGCGCGGTTGGAATCCGCGCGACGGGAGCGCGAAGTGCGTGTTTGGGGTTCACACGCGGAAGTCAATCGCTGGAAACCGGTGGTCGCACTGCTGCCCGGCGCGGCCTTGTTCGTCGAGGGGGAGTCCTATTGGACCAGGATGGAGCAATCCCTGGCGGGAAAATCGATCACCGCACTCGACCCCGCGGTGGCCGGTCGCCGTCAACTCTGGTTCCTCGACCCCTATCAACGCGGTTCGAAACCAGGGGTGGAGAAAGTCGAAGATGGCCCCGGCCCGGACGAACTGCGGGAACTGCAGCCGTTCCTCGAACGACTCCCCGCTCCGCCCAACGCAGGAACGGGTGTGGGATCCCCCGACAACGCCAACCCGGTCGCCGGTCCGCAGTAACCGCCAACGGGAAAGCAAAACAGGCCACTCGTGAACGAGTGGCCTGTTTCGCTTTTTTGGTTTGGGCATCCGACGACCGTGAGTCCCGCGTTCAGTTGGTCGCGGGGGCTTCCGCGGGGACGGCCGGCATGTCGACCGGTGCGGGGGGGGCCGGCGTAGCAGGCGACTCGTCATACTTCACGTCGAGCAGCGCCTGGATGTTGGGCAGCTTTCGGGCCTTGGTCAGACTTCCCCGGCTGTTCGGGTCGTACTTCGTCTGGGGAGCGACGGCCGAGGACTCGTACAGGCGGTTGAAGTATTCGTGCCCGTAGGGAACTCGCGGATCTCCGCCCCACTTTGCCGCGAACGCCTGGTGGTCGGCCACATGCACCCAGTTGTACGGCTTGAGGTAGTAGTAGCCGAAGTACGGAGCCGGATATGGGTAATGGGGGTAGAAGTCGCCGGTGGTCCGCCAACAGCACATCCTCTGCCGGACGAACGGCGTGGGACATCCGCCGGTCATGTAGCAGTCCCCTTGGCCGTTGGGGCACGACCACGGGTCGACGCCGGAGAAGTTCCCCTGCATCTCGTACGAGTAACCGACATTGCCGCCGGTGGCACACGCCACCGGCATGGCTTGCGGAGCGACGGGCGTCCCCACCGGCATTTCCGCCTGCGCCAAGCACAAGCCCACGACGAAGAGAGCGGTCGAGTTCATCCGAAGGACTCCTTCCCAATCACAACCACAACACGCTCGCGTTCGCTCCGTTGGCATCAAGCCGACGACGGGACGGGCTCGACACGCCGGAGGACCCAATCCCACCGCACGGTCCCGCGAGGTTCCGACTCCTATATCGGCGGATTGTGTCGGCTTTACCGACTGCGACGCCCGTCCCGCAAAAGTTCGCCGTCCGAAGACGGATTCGCGCCATCACATTCCTCGCGTCCCGCAAACTCGGCCACGCCCTCGCAATCCCGTTTCATGGCACACCGGGACAATTCGCCTCTTTCGGCTGAATTGGACTGTCAATCCCAACCGATACCGATTTGGCCACAGGATATGGACCGCTTCTCCCAACCGATTCACGGATCGGAGGCGGACGGGCGATCTGACGGAGCGGCGGCCCCGCACGGAGCACGTAAAATGATGACCGGTAAGACTTTGCGGAATCGATTGTGGAGCCGTCTGGCCTGCGGGTCGTTGGCACTGGCGCTCGGCATGGGTCAAAGCGCCGCGTTTGCCCAAGGGCCGGCGGTCGATACGGCCAAAGCGGCTTCCCCGAAAGTGAAGGCGAAGGTCAATGACCTCGTCGAGGACATCACCGAGTCCGAGGTCGAGCTGGAAGTCAATCTCCGCCGGTCCAAATTGCTCCGCACCAAGCTCGACATCATGCGGGTGGCCGTGGCCGACCCCGCCACCGTCGAGATCGTGGCCTACGGGACGCGCGAGGTCGAGGTGATCGGCAAGCAAACCGGGACCACGTCGCTGACGGTCTGGCTGGGCAACGAACAACAGACGCGGATTCTCAGCGTCCTGGTGAACGTGACGCACGACACCACCGTCGACGATCGCCGCCGTATGGAATACGGCGAACTGCAAGCGATGGTCAACGAGATGTTCCCGGACAGCAAGGTCCAGCTCATCCCCATCGCCGACAAACTGGTCGTCAAGGGGGAGGCGCGGGACATCGAGGAAGCGACGCGCATTCTGTCCGTGTTGCGGAAGAACGGCGGCGGGGGCGGGGCCTTCGGCGGACAAGGACTCGGCCAGAACCAGGCGGCCGAACCGTTCCCCGAAGCGGGCCAACTTCCGGAATCGAACCTGATCAGCCTGCTGGAAGTTCCCGGCGAACACCAGATCGTCCTGAAGGTGCAGATTGCGGAACTCAAACGTTCCGCGATCCGTCGGTTCGGGGCACGGTTCGATCTGCAGCTCGGAGACCTGTTCCTCAACTCGCTCGTTGGGGGGGCAGGATCGTTCCTGGCCAGCCAAACTTTCAACGACGCCTCGTTCAATTTGTTTGTCGAGGCCCTTGCATCGAACGGTTACGCGAAGATCCTGGCCGAACCGAAGTTGGTGACACTGAGCGGCCGTCCCGCGACGTTCCTTGCCGGGGGCGAATTCGCAGTCCCCACCGTGGTGGGGGTCGGGGGGGTGCAAGCGGTGAGCACCTCGTTCAAGGGCTTCGGGACCTCGCTGTCGTTCACCCCGACGGTCCTCGACAAAGACCGCATTCGCCTGAACGTCTCGCCGACGTTCAGCACGATCAATCCCGCCAACTCGGTCCAGGGCATCTTCGGACTCGACACCCGGTCGACCTCGACCACCGTCGATCTCCGCGAAGGCCAAACGCTGGCTTTGGCCGGCCTGATTCAGGAACAACAGCGCGGCGACAAGGCCCGTGTCCCGTGGATCGGCGACCTGCCCGTCGTCGGCGCTCTGTTCGGCAGCCAATCGGTCAGCCGCGACGAAACCGAACTGGTGATCCTTGTGACGCCGGAATTGGTCCACCCGATGGAACCGGACCAGGTTCCGGGACTATTGCCGGGGATGGAAGTCACCGAACCGGACGACGTCGAGTTCTACCTGTTCCGCCGCACCGAAGGGGATCCGAACGCCCACCATCGGAGCACCGTTTGGCCGAACTACCGGGACCGCCGCTGCCACGGAACTCCGGGGCTGTGCATCGATCCGGCCAGCGACTACTTCATGTCGGGTCCGCACGGCTTCTCGGAATGACCGGCGGGAAATCGACGAAGCGTCGCGGCAAGACTGTCCGCGACAAGGCCACCCGAACCACAGGACGACCACGGGGGACACCCCGTCATCGCGACTTTTCCCGCGGGTCGCGACCGAATTGACGAACACTTTCGTGAAGGATCACGACCATGTCCCCGACCCTACGACTTCGGACCGGTTCCGGGGCGGCGCTTCTGACGCTGGCCACGCTGTCCGGTGGATGCGCCGCCAACAAGTACGCCGCGCACCCGGCCCCCTTGGGTTCCACGGTGGATCCGTACTTCATGAAGCAGGAGGAGAACGCCGAAGCCTCCAACTTCGTGATCCACGAACACGAGTTCCAGGGGGACAGCGCACGCCTCAACGAGCGCGGCCAGGACCACGTCAAACAGATCGCCAAGCGTCTGGAAGGGGTCCCCTTTCCGGTTGTCGTGGCCCGTAGCCAGATCTCGTCCAAGGAAGACACGTCGTACGGCTACCCCGTGCACGCCAACGAGGAACTCGACCTGAAACGCCGCGCCGTCATCGTCGAGGCGCTCACCGCGATGGGAGCGACCGACGCGGAACGGCGCGTGGTGGTCGGTCCGTACCTGACCTTCCCGTATCAATCGACCGAGGCGGAAGGTGCCTACGTCCGGGGAGTGCTGACCGGTGCCGGTGGCGGCGGGGGTGGTGGCGGCGGCGGAGGTGGCGGGGGTGGTGGCGGCGGCGGCGGAGCGTTCTGAACCGCGTCCCGTTCGCCTGCGAACAGGATCGCCCCCGCGCGTTTGACTCCCCTTCGCGCGACCGATCATCAAAGACACTCAACGACACAGTCACGAAGGTCGACCGCGTCCGACTTCACGTCGGCGAAACGACGAACAGCTCAAGACTGGCGCGACGGAATGTTCCGGACACAAAGGTGGTGGACACGATGAAGACGCTCACGAAAGTCCTCGCGCTGGCCGTCGCGGTCCCCTTGGCGGGCTGTTCGACGATGCCGAAATCCTTGTCCCTCGACCGTTCGGCCGAGTTCAAGACCCACATGAACGTGGCCCGCATCCACGAGAAGCAAGGCCGGCTCGGCCAAGCTCGCGAGATGTACGAGGACCTCATCAAGAAGGACCGCAAGAACGCGGAGGCCCACCAGCGGTTGGCCGTGATTGCGGCGCGACAGGGGGAACCGCAAGTCGCTTCGGAGCACTTCCGGAAGGCGGTGGAACTCGACCCGAAGAACGTCGAACTCAAGGTCGATTTCGCGTACATGCTGTACACCCAGGAGGACTTCGACGCAGCCGAGAAGCTGCTCCACGAGACCCTCCGCAGCCAACCCGAGCACAAACGGGCGTTGAACAACATGGCCCTGGTGGCCGGTCGACAGGGGCGCCACGACGAAGCGTTGACGTACTTCAAGCGGTCGGTCGGCGAAGCCCGTGCCTACGCCAACGTCGCCTATCTGTGCGCCCAGGCGGGAGACCTCGCGAAGGCCGAGCAGTACTACAGCAAGGCGCTGTCCGCCGACGGTACGTTGAAGTCCGCCGGCCATGCTCTGGTGCAGATCCATCAGGCTCGACAGATCGAAGCCGCACGGATCGCTCGTCAACAGAACCCGAGCGGCACCCCCGCCGCGGCGCCGAAAGAAGCGGTTGCGGAAGCGCCGATTGCACGTCGCGAGAAGATCGGTCGGCCCCAAGCCCCGGCGATCCAGGAGCCAGTCGAGGAATCGATGGTCGCGGAACCGCTTGTCGAAGCGGCCGTGGTCTCGGCTCCCGAAACACGATCAATTCCGCAGGACACCGCGCCGGCGGCCGTCGAGCAGCCCGCCTCGGAGATTCAACCCGCCTCCGCGGAAGTGCCGTCGCAGTCCGTTCCCCGGATCCGCAACGCCGACCTGATCGAATCGGCCTCGGAAGTCGACGAGTCCCCGTCTCTCTCCCAACCCGCGGACCAGGCGTCGCGGGTTCTGCGAAAGGGAGGCCCCGATTTGATGCAGAAGTGCGGTCAAGTCGAAGGGGACCTTCGCGAACTCTGCCTGGACATGATGAGCGTCGATCCTGCGGTTCGCAAAGTGGCTGTGAACCGTTCCGGCCACGCGAGGTCCGTCGCCACCGTACTGCTTCCCGCGGTGATGGACCTCTGCAAGGACGAAGACGCGTATGTCCGCGTCCATGCCGCCATCGCTTGCTGGAGAATCTCGGGCGATCACGTGGTGGCGGGCCGGTTCCTGGTGGACGGTCTTGAGGACCCGCAACCGGGCGTGCGTTCGTTCTCGGCGGCCGCGTTGGGTGAGATCGGCCCGCTGGCTTCCGCCCACTTGCCCGCGCTGCGATCCATGCTGGTCGACAAGGACATGACCGTCCGCGTGTATGTCGCCGAAGCGTGCTGCCGCATCACCCCCAAGGACCCCGTCTCCCGCGAGGTGTTGTTGCGGTCGCTGAAGCACGAAGACCGCATGGTCCGTGAAACTGCCGCCTACGCGCTGGCGAATCTGAAGTTCGGCCAGGCGGAGTGTGTCGAGGCGCTGCAATCGGTGGCATCCGACACCGAACCCTCCGTCCGCGCGGCGGCCGCGTTCGCGTTAGGGGAGATCGGAGACACCTCCGCGGCAACGAGGGGCGTCCTGAATCAAGCGACCCAGGACGAGGACACCGAAGTCCGCGTGGCGGCCAAAATGGCGTTGCGTCGCCTGGACGTGCAACACGCGTCGAACCGCTGACCCGGATTATTCACATGGTTGTCGGAGTCGTCCGTCATGTGGGTCGGGCGGGCCACGGTCTGATTCCGTGTGTCCGGGGCGCGGACCGCCCCCAACCCCGGTGTCGGTGATTTCGGCGGACGGTCCCAGGGTGGCGCGGTGGCCGGGGGTTAGCCACTGGTCTTCGTCGCGGCGGCCAGCCTGCCTGTTCGGGACAGTGCATCCAGGTGCGGCCAACTCGAGGCCAGTTTCGCCACCACGCGGCGGGTGTTGACGAACACCTCGCACGCCACCTTGATCAACCGGCTGCGCCAGGTACACGGCTGGCCCTCGCCCAGCAGGTCCTCTCGACGCCGGCGGTTGAAGAAGTCCTTGCGGCTGGGCTCCGATAACGCCTCCGCCAGCAACACCTCCGCCAGGGGCGGGCACACGATCCCCAACGATCGCGGAGTCGGTGATTTCGACACGGTCCGTCGCGGTCGCGTCAGCAAGTTCAGCGCGGCGGTATGCAGATACCGCCGCGCTGAAATTGGCCAGTAATGGGTGATCGCTCAACCGGTCCGTGCACGATCCGCGTGGCTTGCTGGACGAACCCGGTTGGTCTCGCATCCAGCGCGTCCCTTCGCGAATGGTTCGCGACATCCAGAGGGTTCGTCCCGTTTAACCGTCCTTGTCGCGGTTCTCGCTTTCGCGGCGCCGGGACGATTGGTCACCACAGCCCGGCGGTTCGTCGAACGAGTCGACGAACAGGTCGACCAGCGCATCGCGCAGCCGCCACAGGTCGGGAATGGTCACCGCGTTCTCGAAGCGCGACAGCGAGGGCTGGCTGGCCAGATCGGGACCGTCCGGCAAGCGACCGACGACGAGCTTGAACAAGGGATCGGATCTCCGCCGCCGCGGGCGGGGAGATGGGCACGATATCGCCCGTTCACCATGCCAACGACAAAACTCCGCGGCGAGTGAACCGGCCGTGCCGGTCGTGATCGTTCTGGTCCTCGTAGTCGGCCAGGAGGCCGTACCGCCGCTGACGGACGAATTCCTGCCGGACCTCAACAGGCGAATGCGCGTGAAGCCAAAGTCGACTGTCGACGTCCATCGGAAGGTGCCGCGTGGTGTTCGCCTGGACCATGAGTTTTGTCATCGCGAACAGCGGACGGTGCAGAACGACTGGACCATCGCGTGGCGGAACCGGATGTTGCAGATCGAATTGCGGCATCAACGACTGGCACTCGCTCGCAAGAAGGTCGAGGTCAGCGAACGGTTCGTCGGAAGTTCGCGTTTGATATCGCGTGGGCCGGAATTGTCGTGGCATGAGTTGCCGGAACGGCCACGGCCCGTTCGCGCGGCAAAGCCGCTCCCGAAGGCGAAGCTCAAGCGTCCCCGCAAGCCCGCAGCGAACCACCCGTGGCGAGGCAAGCAGACAGGCGGGTGATCGGGTCCACGCAAATTTTTCGCCCGCCGTCGAGTCCCCGCTCCGCTCCGGCTCGCTCCGATCTACTGCGCTCGGCTCCGCTGCGCAGGGCCTCCACGGCGGCTCCCTCGATCTGACATTTCTATCCGGGACTGACGCCACACGTGCCTGACGGGTGCTCGACGGTCCGGGCGGCTATAATCCGCCTCCACCCACCCTCTGTCCCCTCCCCTTCCGCCCATGCTCACCGAACACGAAATCGAGATTCGCGTCCGCTATAGCGATGCCGATGCGATGGGTTTTCTCCACCATTCGAGGTTCTTCGTGTACTTCGAGATGGGGCGGACCGAGTTGCTCCGCGCATCCGGAGGGGACTATCGGGCGATGGAGGACGCCGGCAACCTGATGGTGGTCGTCAAGGCGGAGTGCCGTTACCTCAGCCCCGCACGGTACGACGACGTATTGCGGTTGCGTACGCGTGTCGCCAAGGTCACTGCCGCGAAGATCGAGCACGAATACGGCTTGTTCCGCGGTGCAACCAAAATCTGCGAAGCGCGGGTGACGTTGGCTTGCATCGATCGCGAGGGGCATGTCCAACGCATCCCTTGCGAATTGGGAGGCCCGGGGCGCGGCGACACGGCCTGATGGCTGCCCCCTTCTTGTGTTTCGTTGGGAGACAACGCTCATGGGAGAGCCGCCGATCGACGTTCGCGCGCGATCCTCGGGAGCGTCACCGATTGCCATCTCGCTCCGGCCCGACGTGGTCCGCCGCGCGTGCGTGATGTCGGCGATCGTCGGGACACTGTTGATGCTCATCAATCACGGCGATGCGCTGTGGGAAGGTGGCATGACCTCTGGGCGTTGGCTGCGCGTGGCGCTAACCTACTTCGTCCCCTACGCGGTCTCGACGATTTCGAGCGTGCTCGCGCTGCGGGGCCGATGACGAGCGACGTGGCCCACTCGCACGCCGAGGATCGTGGAATTCGTTGCGATCCGAAAGCACTGGCATTCACCAGGTTTCGGAGCGACGATAGCGATGTCGTTCGCTGTCGAAGGTGTTGCGCACACGTGTCGAACCCGTCCCCCTTCTCAATGATCGAGAGCCTGTGATGTCGTACTCCATGCGGCGTATGGTCGAGGTGGCGTGGTTGACAGCGGGGTTGGTGTGGGCTGGTGCCGCTGGAGCGCTCGCGGCGGACGAACGCGCTCCCTCGGCACGCCCCCCGGTGCTGAAGACCGCGCACGGCGAGGTCGAAATCTTTCCGGCCGACAATGCCTGGAACACGCGTGTCGACCGACACAAGGTGCATCCGAAGTCGGCGGAGTTCATCCGGTCGGTGGGCGAGAGTGCCAATTTGCACCCCGATTTCGGCACCGTTTGGAACGGCGCTCCGGCGGGCATACCGTATGTGGTGGTCGGCTCAGACCAGCCGCGCGTGCCGGTCCGTTTCGAGTATCCCGACGAGAGCGATCCCGGTCCGTATCCGGTCCCGCTCGACGCCCCGATCGAGGGTGGACCGAAGAGCGACGGCGACCGGCACATTCTGGTCATCGACCCCAAGGCAAAGAAGCTGTACGAGTTGTTCAGCAGTTATCGCGAAGGGGAGGGGTATCGGGCCGGGAGCGGCGCGGTGTTCGACCTGACATCGAATCGCTTGCGCCCCGCTGGCTGGACCTCCGCCGACGCGGCTGGGTTGCCCATCTTTCCCGGCTTGGTGCGTTACGACGAGGTGGTGGAACTGGGCGAGATTCGGCACGCATTGCGGTTCACGGTGAAGAAAACGCAACGCGGTTACGTGGCCCCGGCCACGCACTGGGCCAGCGCATCGAAGGATCGGTCTCTGCCGCCGATGGGTCTGCGCGTGCGACTCCGCGCCGACTACGACATCTCGCGATTCCCGAAATCGGCACAAGTGATTCTGACCTGCCTCAAACGCTACGGAATGCTGCTGGCGGACAACGGCGGGAACTGGTTCATCTCCGGCGCGCCGGATGCGCGCTGGGATGTCGAGGAACTGGCGACGCTCAAGCGGGTGAAGGGCAAGGACCTGGAAGTCGTCGACACCGGAGAGATCGTCATCGAGGGGAAGTGACCAAGAACACCGCATCCGCACAGGGCTGACATCATGCTGAGTCGAATCCTGGAACCGGAGGCGATGGACGACGCGGCCGAAGCGCGCGAATACGACGCCATGGATCACACCAGCGTCAATCGGGCGTTCGTCGATGACTTACTGCAGTTGTTGCGGGAGACCGCTCCTGCCGATATTCCGCCGGCGCACCGCCCCACGCACGGCGACCCGTTCATGATGATCGACGTGGGAACGGGCACCGCGAGGATTCCGATCGAACTGGCGATGCGGTTCGCAAGTGGAGACACACAGGAACTTCTGGCCGGGCTGGGGGCGGGCCGGCTGCGTGTGACGGCGGCGGATTTGTCGGGCGAAATGCTCGAACTGGCCGAGCGGAACCTGCGGGAAGCGGGGATCGCGCATCCGCCATCCGATCCCGGTCGGCCTCGGGCGGAGCGGTTCGCGGGCTGGCCCGTGAATGACGTATCGACCCCCATCGCGGGGGTGGCTCTCTTGCTGTCGGACGGAAAAGGGACCGGGATGTCGGACCGGAGTTTCGACGCGGTGGTGTCGAACAGTCTGATACACCACATTCCGGAACCGATCACGGTGTTCCGGGAATTCGCGCGGCTGACGCGGCCCGGAGGCTGGGTGTTCCTCCGTGATCTGCGGCGTCCAGACAGCCAAACGGAGCTGGACCGGTTGGTGACACTGCATGCGGCCGACGCGTCGGAATCGCAGCGTTTGTTGTTCGCGGCGTCGTTGCGGGCGGCGCTGACCCTCGACGAGGTGAACGCGTTGTGCCGAGAGGTCGGCTGGAGCGCAGCGGCACGAGCCACGAGCGACCGCCACTGGACGGTGTCGCTACGGTTGCCGGTTCCGAGTGGTACCGATTCGTGAGAGGGGCGACTACTGTCCCCCGCACGCATTGAACCACAGGTTGCCACTTCCGTTTCCCGCGGCACACTCCGTTACCGCTTTTTCGACGGTCACGAACTGGATAACGCAGGGGGGTACGGTCCCTGGAGGACGGATCGGATTGTTTTGCGGGAGAGTCGTGAGTAACGAAGTCCGTGAAGAATCATTCGGCAAACATCGCGTCTGGAGGGCTCCTCGGCGGTCCTCGCGGAGTGGCCGGATTCGACCTACGGGAGCCCGCAGCCACTCGGTTCGTTGGACGCCCCCTCCGCTGTTGTCCAAGCCGCTTAACCGCGTCACTCGTGCGTGTACTTCACCAACCAGGGATCGTCGGTCTCCGCCTGCCATGCGCGGATGCGTCCCTTCAACTCGGCCAGGATCGCTTGCGACGCCGGGTCCGCCGCGAGGTTTTTCGCTTCCTGCGGGTCGGCTTCAAGGTCGTACAACTCCACCGCCGGTCGTTGTAGATAGGCCGCCGTCGGTCGCGGACCGTACTGCTCAAGCTTCCCTTCGAGCGTCGTCTGCCACGTCGGCGAAGCCCACAGGTCTTGCGCCGACGGGAACGGCAGGTGGTGCGCGAGGTTCAGGATGCACTTGTGCTTCCGCGTGCGGATCCCCCGCATCGGGTAATACATTGTGACTTCGTGGAACGTGTGTGATAGGAACACATGATCGCGCGTGGCATCGGTCGCACCGCCGACATCTCCGAGAAACGACCGCCCGTGCAGCTTGTACTTCGGCCCCTTCGCGCCCGTCCATTCCAGCACCGTGGGGACGATGTCGACCCAGCTCACCATCCCGTCCGCGACGTCTCCGCGCCGTTCCTGTCCCGGCTTGCGAACCACCAGGGGGAGATGCACCCCCGCGTCGTACACGGTGGTTTTGGCGCCGGGGAACGGCGGACCATTGTCCGCCAGCACCATTACCAACGTATCGTCCGCGTGACCCGTGTTCTCCAGCGCTTGCAGGACGCGCCCCAATCCGGCATCGGCGCGGGATATTGCCTGGTAGTACCCCGCAAGGTCCTCCCGCACCGCCGAATTGTCCGGCAGAAACGGCGGCACCACGATGTCGGACGGTTTGAAGACTTGTTCGACCACCCCCGGGTACGTCCCCTCGTTTCCCCACCCCTTGGCCCCCCGATGCGGATCGATCGGGCAGTAATAGACGAAAAATGGCCGCTCGTCCGGCTCCTTCAGGAACTCCTCGACCCGCTCCGCCAGTTGCACGGTGCTGCGCAGGTTGATCTTCCCGTTGGCCGACCTTTCGTACGCGAATTGCTCTTCGGGAATCACGTGGTGCTTACCCGCCAACAGCGTGCGATAGCCCGCCTCCTTGAGCAGGACCGGCAACCCCTTCACGAACGGGCGACAATGGAAATTGTGGTCGGCGTGCGCCAGTCCGTACTGCCCGCTTGCATGCGGAAACAGCCCCGACATGATCGCCGAGCGACTGGGGCTGCAACTGGCCGTCGTGCAGAACGCCCGCGAAAACCGCGTCCCTTGCGAGGCGAGTGCGTCGAAATGGGGCGTTCGAGCCAGCTTGTCGCCATAACATCCCGCCTGTCGGCCCCAGTCGTCATGCACGACGATGAGCACGTTCTTCGCCGGTCCGGCTGCGGCGTGCGACGACGAAGGTGCACACAGCCCGCCGAGAAGGGCGATCCACCAGAAACTGCGAGGGGACATGATCTGTTCCGGAGAGCTCGGAGTGTTTCGAGTGACAGTCAACGACGCCCGCGTAAGTCCGAAACACGGTTGAGGGATTCGGCGT
>JBIKMW010000171.1:0-8012 GCA_044359065.1 Planctomycetales bacterium
GAATGCAATCAACGTGCCCAAGCCGAGGGAACGGCGTATCGAGGAGAATCGCGCGGCAGTCACAACCAGTTGCGGGCGTTTGGCTTACACCGGTTCCTGCGAACCATGCCGAGTCCATCGGCACGACTCGGCAACGGTCCCGAAATGCGCGACGAGCGGGCAAGCACCACGCCGTTCAGACGGACGCAGGGCGTTCCGCTCTATTCCTTCTTCCAGTTGCAGCAGTCGTACGCCTTGACCATTTCGGGGGTCGGCTCGGCCAGGGGACGCACGACGCGGAAGCCGCAGAACAGCGCGTCGGTGTGATACCAGATGCTCTTCGGAATCTGCGGGTCCTGCACCTTCCACTCCGGATTGGAGAAGTCCCGAGCGGCGCTGCGGCAGGCGGCCGCGTCATGCTCCCACGAGCCACCCCGCGCGACTTGCGGATATTCCTTGGTCGCCGGAAACACCGGATTGTCGTTCCCCGCCATCTTGTAGGAGTCGGGGAAGTATTGGTCGAGGCACCACTCCTGCACGTTCCCGTGCATGTCGTGCAAACCCCAGGGGTTCGGCTTCTTCTTGCCGACCTTCTGGTACTTCTCGTCGGAATTGTCGAGGAACCACTCGAATTCACCCAGCTTCGCGGCATCGTCGCCGAAATGGAAACGTGTCTTCGTGCCGGCGCGACAGGCGTATTCCCACTCCGCTTCGGTCGGCAGGCGGTAGTAACGGCCGGTCTTCTGAGTCAACCATTCGCAATACGTCTTGGCCGCCTTCGAGGTCATGCAGATGGCCGGATACCCCTCGTGACCCATGCTGAAGGTCATGTCGGTGTACGGCTTTGTGGGACGGGTTACGGCATCGGCGATGGGGTCCCGTTCGGACGCGGCGATCTTCAGGACTTCGCGGCGTTTGATGTCGAGGTTGTAGCTCCACACGTCGTACTCGTCCCACGACACTTCGCACTTCCCCATCCAGAAGGGGGCGATCTTCACCTTCCGCACGGGGCCTTCGTCCTCTTCGCGATCCGCCTCGTCGGCGGGGCTGCCCATCTCGAATTCGCCACCCGGAATGGGGACCATGTCGAACGTCGCTTCCGTGCCGCCGATGATTTCCGTGTACGGCTTCATCTCACCGGCGGTTTTGGCCACCGAATCCTTCACGGCAATAGGGGCCAAGGCCTTCGGCACGTCCGCCGCGGGCAGCCGCTTGGGCGACCCGCCGAACCACACGGCCAGCAGCAACGACAATCCGAGCCACACCGCCGCTTGAAGACGCGGCGCGACGTGAAACAATGTGTGCATAGTGATCCAAGACATCCAAGGTTCCGCGGAACAAGCTCGTCGCGGCCCCGCCGCTTCACGATCCCGTTCCAAACTCGACGCCCGGTTCGATCCGAGACACGGCTCGATTCGACACCTGGTGGCGGTTGCCATTCCCGTCCGTCACCGAAACACCGGTCCGCCGGGGGGACCCTTCGACACTCGAAAGAATCGCGGCCGACCCATGTTCCGATCCACACCCCGCCGCGCGATCCTCGCACTGGCCTTGCTGTGTTGGCTCCCCTGTCCGCGAATCTTCGCGGCGGACGAGCCCCCACGGCCACTCGAACGCTTCGCCGCGAGCGACCGCATCATGGGGATGGATTTTCAACTCACATTCTACTCGCCGGACGCAGAGTCCGCCAACCGGGCGGCGAAGGGGGTTTTTGCACGGATCAAAGCTCTCAACGGCGTTTTCAGCGACTACGAGCCGGAGAGCGAGCTCCGCAAACTCTCTGCAACCGGCGGAACCGGCACATTCGTACCAGTCAGCGACGACTTCGCGGCTGTACTGGCCGCCTCCCGCGCGCTGTCCGAACGCTCCGACGGAGCGTTCGACATCACCGTCGGTCCGATGGTCAAGTTGTGGCGGAAGAGTCGTCGCTCGCGCGTCCGCCCGTCGGAGGCCGAGATCTCCGCCGCCAAAGCGCTGGTCGGTAACCACCTGATCGAGGTCGACCCGGTCACGCGGTCGGTGAAGCTCGCCAAGGCCGGCATGCAACTCGATTGCGGGGGGATCGCGGTGGGGTATGCCATCGACGAGGGCCTGAAGGAGTTTCGCAAGCACGGTGTGACCCGCGCACTGATCGACGGCAGCGGGGACGTGGGTGTTTCCGACGCGCCCCCCGGGGAGGCGGGGTGGAAGGTGGCCGTAGCGCCGCTCCGTCCGGATGCTCCCCCCGCTGAAACCTTGCTGTTGGCAAACGCGGCCGTCACCACTTCCGGAGACGCCTGGCAACACGTCGAGATCGACGGCGTGCGGTACTCGCACATCGTGGACGTGAAGACCGGCCTGGGTTTGACGGGGCGGGCGGCGGTGACGGTGGTCGCCCCCACCGCGATACAGGCCGACGCCTACGCGACAGCCATTTGCGTGCTCGGACCGGAGCGCGGTCCGCGCCTGGCGGAAGAGACGCCCGGCATGGCCTGCCTGTTCCTGACGACACGCGGCGACGAGCCGGTGGTGGTCCGGACTTCGCGATGGGATGGATATCGCCATCCCGGCGCGCGTCAACCCTAGGCCGGAGCGGTATCGAGGAGCCACGACCGCTAATCGTCGTCCGCCGGACCGTGGCGCGCTTCAAAGTCGGCGAGGTCGTCTTCGTCGTAGCCGAAGTGGTGGGCCAGTTCGTGCAGGACGGTCGCACGCACCTGCCGCAACAGTTCCGATCGCGTGCGGCAGGTGCGCACATGGGCGCCCCGGAAGATGACGATCCGATTCATGGGCTGCGCGGGCGCCCCCTCTTCGAGGGCCGACACGCCGTGGAACAGGCCGAAGAGTTCTTCGTCCCCCGCCTCCAGAGCGTCCCGCCGCTCCAGGTACCGCAAGTCCGCCTCGGAAGGCTCCTCCTCGACATCGATCACGAGGTTCTCCATCCGGTCGAGGAACTCGCCGGGGAGGGCCTCCACCACCCGCGCCACCAGCGACCGGAACTGTCGAAGATTCGGAACGGGCATGGAAGTTCGGAAGAGGCGATGCGGAATTCTCAGGCCAGAGCCTACGTTACGGAAACTCGCCTCCTTCGGGCAATCGGACGTTACCGCGCGGCGGTTTGACCTCAATCGACGGGGATCGGCCTTTTCACAGGCGCCTTTTCGGGCCACTTCGGGGGCCACGTGAATGGCCACCGCAGCTGAAACCGGATCGTCCGCCGTGTCACGGGAGAAACCTCACCGGGTTTCGCAGGGGCGCCGATGGGCTGGTCGACGACAAACGTTACCTGTTCGCCACCGCGAGCCAGCAGGTCGTAGATCTGGCCGAAGGAGAGTCTTTCGATGGGCTGCCCGTCGAGGGAGACGACGCGGTCGCCAACGCGGAGCCCTGCTTCGTGCGCGACTCCCTTGAGGTAGACGTCTCGCACGAACGTCCCTTCGGCCTGTCTCTGGAAAAAAATCCCGCATGCGTCCGGAGCAATACGCTCGGGCATATCCTCGCGCGGGCGGAAGGCGACCTGCCCGCGCGGATAGTCGATGGCCATGCGGTAGCGGCGGAGTATCCGCAAACCGACCGTGGCGACATTAGCGACGGGCCCCACGGCGTCGAGCGTTTCGGCCTCCGCCAGTTCAACGCGGCGAACGATGGCCCAGATGCGCGGGCGCGTTCCCGCCTGGCTGGGGCCAAGATCGACCACACGCACGGCACGCTCGTCGAATCTCTTGATTTCGACGTTCGTGACCGAAAACGGGTGCATGTTGCCGGTGTCAATCAAGCATGGCACAAGATGCCCCATGTCGACGGGGATTTGGGGCACTCCAAGTTTTAACGAAAATCGCTGTGCCGCCCCGTCGTCTTCGCGCAGTGGTTGACCGGAGATGCTTCCCATCAACCGAGCGAAGTCCATCCGTAAACAAAAACCGTCGATCGTGCTACCGCCGAGAAACCCGTCGACATCCACTCCGAATCCGTCGTGAATTCGGTTGTTGCCGAAACTGGCCTCATGAGGGCCAATTTCCAAACCGCCAAGGCGAACGAAATCAATACGACAGGTCCGCTCCGTATCATTCTCGAACATTCTCACCACGGGAACCGCCGTCCGAACAACCGGATAAACAAGACGCGCGTCCGAATAGAGGTGAGATCGGGTGAAACCGGTGTCCAAGAACAACACTCTGGACACGTCCTTCGACCCGATTGAGGCCTTGATCAAAATCGGATCCGCCTGTTTCGGCAATTCAAAGACGAATTCGCCCGAATTGCGTTCGTTCGCGACAACAGCAGCAGTCAAAAGAACGAATACGGAGCCAAGAAATGACGTGGCGAGCCAGATTTTTTGCATTGCAAAAACCTTTGCGATCGGCCACTCGGCAAACCAACCAGTCAGTGTCAAAGGCCCGACTCACGAGATCAATATTCCAATTTTACTTTTGCTCCGGCCGCCCAGGATTCCAACTCGATCCGGTCTGAGGCGTCTTCCCACTGCAAGTCACCGGCGAACGAAATCCCCCAAGACAAGGTTGGCGACACGGGAGGCAACAGACTGCGATAGACCGCCGGCGTGAGTACGACCGTTCCGCCGGCCAGGACCGACGCGTAAATCGCGCCGTATTCGTACTGCCGCAGAAACTCGTCCGGCTCGCTCAACTCCACGACGTACCTCACGGACGTAGCGACAAACGTCGGTGAGAGGTTGTTATTCGGTTGGTTCCAAATCCCCATCGACGAGACTCGATTCACCCCACTCTCGTACGCAAATCCCGTCATCACCGTTTGGCCCCGTCCCGTCTGACGATAGGTCGACTCTAGCGCCATCCGGCCATCCACCACGCCATCGCTGTTGGCGTCCAATTCCTTGTCGATGCTGTAGGTCGAACCCCACTCCTGCGCCGCCGTCCCCTGCTTTCCTGTGTGAACGTACAACTGTCCGCCCAGCAGCGCGGTTTGCGCTGCCGCCGACATGTACTGCAGCGCCATCCCTGGATTGAATCGCACGTCGAGCCCCACACTCCCCCCGGCGGTTTTGGAGAACACCTTCCAATAGGCCGTGTCCGTCTGGAAATTCCGCTCAGCCTCGATCGTTCGGAGCAGCATGTTGTTCCCGTCGCGTGTGGACCTGCTGAACCCGATCCAGTCGGTGCTCGACGCGGTCATGCTCGCGTAGAAACGATCCAGCGTGGTGGTGCCGTCCGCCTCCGAGATCATCCGTGTCTTGTCCATCGTCAAGGTCCAATCGCCCGACGGCGGAACCACCAGACTCACGCCGTCGTCCCAGAACCCATACACCCCGCTACCCGGGTACATCTCGCCCCCCTGCAAGGTGCCGATGCTAAAGGCGTACTGCATGCCCAATTGCCCTGCCGCCCAGTTCATCGCGCTGTAGGGATTGGATGAAAGCTGATCGATCGCTTGGTCGAGCGAACTTTTTGCACTCTGCGCCATGGTTGCGGGGGCCAGCGATTTCATTTCGCCGAACTTGCTGAACAACGGGGCCACTCCGCTACCCGGAGCGTTCGTCAACCAGTCGTCGGCGTAAGGCTTACCCAGCAGGGTGAGAGCATCCGCGCGGCCTTGCACGGAAGTCCCCACGCCAGGCAAAGGATCGCCACTGAGGACCCTGCGGACTTCCAATGCCTCCAAGCCGAACAGCGCGGCGTCAGTCGCGCGAGTACCTCGCCGCCGCCGAAGGCTACCCCCCCCACCCCCCGAAAGAATACAGAAGCGATTAACGACCGTCGCTATTGCGTTCCACATTTTCAGACCCGGTTTTGAAGCACGGCGTTAATGTACGGCCACACGTCCGCACATCCCGCCGCAGAGCGCAGCTATGGTTTTATCAGCCATAGAAGAAAATACAAGTCTCGCGATGAGTCCAGGGGGTGCGCCCTATCCTCGCGAATTTGGGGTATTCCGAGTTCTCCGTGACCGTGTGCGGGCTCGACGGGGTTTGCCGCAGCACTGGTACTCTTGGGCGAACTGCTTGAGACTCTCTCCCGTGAAGCGGGTTGCGCGAACGCGGAAGGAGCGGCTGTCAAATTTCCGGACACGGTTCAGGCATCGGATCACCGACGCCACTTGCGAAAGGTTCAGCAGCGTGATCCAGTCCCTCAAGCCCCGACGCCCGAGGCTTCCGCAACTTCACTTTGGACCGCATCCGCATCCTGTTCTTCCGAGGACGACTCGACTTGAAACCGGCGGAATGTCCCGCCGGATGAGCCACCGAAAACCCGGAAGGCCTCAAACGAGCGCACGGATCAGGCGATCCCTTGGCCGCCGGTTGTTGGCGCCGCGATTGTTTGCGACGATTCATCCACACGCGGCGATTCGACCGCCGCGCACTTCCCCACACTGTGATTCGAGACGGGATGACCGACCGATGACCGATTGCTTCCCCACGCGCCACGCACGTCGACTTCCCCGCGGCTTTTGCTCAACTTTGCTGGGGCGTGTCTTCGCCGGCTTGACGTTGACTCTGGTCGCCGCCACGGGCGCGGACGCGCAGGACTGGGCGCGGTTCCGCGGTCCCAACGGGACCGGAGCGGCGACCGGCAAGCTGCCGACTTCGTTCGGGCCGGAGTCGCTCGTGTGGAAGGTGGCGCTCCCCGGCGCGGGGAGGTCGTCGCCCGTCGTGGCCCACGGCAAGGTCTTCCTGCAATCGTCGACGCCGACGGAACGAGTGTTCCATTGCCTGGGGGCGGCCGACGGCAAGTCGCAATGGACGTTCAGCCTGCCCGGCAAGGTCGGCCACACCCACACGCGCAACACGCTCGCCTCCGGGACCGCCGCAGTCGGGAAAGAGGCCGTGTACGTCACGCTGTGGGACGGGGATCGACTGCATCTGTTCGGCTTCGACCTCGCCGGGCACAAACTGTGGTCGCGCGATTTGGGCACGTTCACGAGCCAACACGGTCCCGGGCATTCACCGATCGTCGAGGGGGAGTTGGTGCTGTTCGTCAATGAACAGGACGAATACGCCAAACTGATGGCGTTCGATGCGAAAACCGGCGAGACCGTGTGGGAGGCGGCTCGCGAGAAGTCCCGCAGTTGCTACTCGACGCCGCTCGTGCGCGACCGGGCCGACGGGACTCGCGAAGTTGTGGTGGCCAGCACCACAGGCATCGGCGGGTACGAAGTGAAGACAGGCCGCGAGCTGTGGTTGTGGACCTGGGCGGGCAACAAGCTCCGCACGGTCGCGTCCCCCATCGAGTCGCATGGCCTGGTGTTTGTCACTGGTGGCGACGGCGGGGGGAGCCGCAACGCTGCCGCCGTGCGTTTGGACGGCGAGGGAAAACTCGGCGAATCGTTTGTGGCGTGGTCCGGGGGACGTGGGTTCCCGTATGTCCCCAGCCTGTTGGCGAGTGGCGACCACCTGTACATGGTGCACGACGGGGGCATCGCGGCCTGTCATTCGGTGAAGACCGGCGAGCAGATTTGGACGGAACGGATCGGCGGCAAGTTCTCGGCGAGTCCGATCCTCGTCGGCGGAAACGTGCTGATCGTCAACGAGGAGGGGCAAGTCACCGTGTTCCCCGCGGAACCGGCGTACAAGTCGGTCGCCACGGGATCGATCGACGAAACGGTCTTCGCGACTCCCGCGTTCGCCGGGGGACGGCTGTACATTCGGGGTGACACGCACCTGCACTGCTACGGACCGGCGAAGTCGACGACAGGTGTGCGTCGGGAGGGGGCGAAGGTCGCGGGGGGGTGAATGTTCCCCCGCGCGGGTGGCCGAAAAAGTCGCCAACACACGCGAACGATGACCCGCCACCACGTGGCGGGTTGAGCTCCGGTGCGAGCCTGCGTCGAGAGAGAAACCTGCCATGTCCGATGCCGACGAAATCCCGGACACCAAAACGACCGGTTCCAAAGCTCCCAAGCGGAGCGACCACATCCGGGTTTGGCTGGCCGAGGCGAAGCATCGGCAAGCCCTGTGGTGCTTCGGTTTTGGAGCGGCCGCCGCCGTCGCGGCAATCGTTGCCGCCTACCTGACGTACAACGCGATGTGGTTCCTGCTGGTGTTCTTTTTCGGAGGTTCCCTGTTGGGGTCTGGGACG
>JBIKMW010000014.1:0-87918 GCA_044359065.1 Planctomycetales bacterium
CGCGGGACGCGCGGCCACGACCGCACGAAATCGTCAAACCGGTACGACACGCGACGGGACCGATCGACAACTATCGACCGGTCCCGTCGTGGAATCGTTCCGTGCGAAGACTTAGAACTCGCCCAAGGTCAGCCCGTCGTCACGCGTGGCCAGACGGAGCCAAGTCGTCATGTCGAGGTTTTCGCCGACGAACCGCACCGAACCGTCGCCCAGAAGGGCGTGCACACCCCCGACGTGGGCGGATTGGATCGGGTTGTTGCTGCCCGAATTGCCGCACACCCCGGTCATGAGGCCGCCGGTGCCGCAAGCATTGAAGTTGTGGCCCCCTTCGGCCTGCTTGTAGCCGGGACGATAGCGGACCGTGGCGGTGTTGAACTGCCGGTCGGACGTATTCGCGGCCCCCATCCACATGCTGTGGGGCCACGAGTGAATCGCGATCCGCTTTTGCCCGGTGGCCGTCTCGATGCACCAATCCGACTGCTCGCCGACCATCATCGTGTTGGTGGTGCCGTCGGTGATGTCCCCCATCCGCACGCGACTGCGCCAAAACAACACGCCGCCACCGATGCTGTTCCAGCCGTTGTTTCCGTTGATCTGACGAGCGGTGTTCGACGGGTCCGGGTAGGCACCGGCGATCCCCGTGTAGTGAGCAACCGCAAGCCCCGGATTGTTCGGGCCGTTGCTGGGGGTCCACTCGTACTCGGACATCGGGCTGGAGGGACACTTGGCGCCCGGAACTCCCTTACCGTTCAGGTAGGTCGCATTCCCCGTGTATCCCGAACTCACGACATCGTGATTGTAGCCGTTGTACAGCGGAGCCTGGTCCATGTACGGGAGCACGGCAATCCACCACGATTGGCCCCAGCCACCCGCCGTGTGGTTGTTGTTCCCCATCGGGAACGTGTTGAAATTGTCGTGATAGTTGTGCAGCGCCAAACCGATTTGCTTCAGGTTGTTGCGGCACTGGGACCGACGAGCGGCCTCCCGCGCCTGTTGCACCGCCGGCAAAAGCAGTGCGATCAAAATGGCGATGATGGCAATGACCACCAACAGTTCGATGAGGGTGAAACCCCTCCGGACACCCACCGAGCGACTCATTTGGACAACCCCTGAGCACAAGGAGACAAAAACGCGTCCGCGAGACATCCACGAACGAAAAGCGACCGCCGAATTGCCGCGAGGGAACCGTTAGACGGGGTCCCCACGGCGACACCATGACAACATCGACACGAGTGCGATTAGGAAACTACGCGAGTCGAATCTCGCCCCGCGTTCGCAGAGGAGATTCGGTCGCTGTGAGTGGGCGCGGGATCGCCTTGAACGTTGGGCAATGACCGCCGAAAAAACCGGTGGCCGGACAGAACGCCACCGGTGGAAACGAAACAGGCTTGGGATGCCGACGGAAGGTCGGACGCACAGAAAAACCGAGAACGGCCTTGGGGGAGCGAAGGCACCCCAAGAGCAAACGAGGATTGAACCCTCGTATCAACCAAAAGTGTTGAGGAATCTCGAACGAATCTCAACGTCAACAAGACTTTTTGTCTTTAGTCTCATTGTCTCGGCGTCGAGACCTGTTGTCAAGGGCTCAATCCGCCGCATCCATTCCGACGGTAAACTGCACTTCGGAGCGCAGCGGGACAATGCGCGGGTTCGTTGCCGTTGGCTGCGAATCCTTCAACGGGATGTCACGCGGCGATCTTCAGTCGTTCCGGCGACATTGGCGGCTCCTTCTGCTGCCGTCCGATCGACAGATTGGGCGAGTTCGTCCACGAGGCGGGACAGCCGGCGCCAGTCCAGCGGGGCTTGCGCCAGGTGAAACAGAGTTGGTCGCAGACGCATTCGCTCCAAGTGGTTTGCAAGCCGCTCCCACGACTCGCGCTGACCGTAGCCGTCCGCGACGGCTCGAAACAGTTCACCGTAGGTTTCCGGTGGAAGCGCCGCCGCCGCCGAACAGAGCAGCGCCCGCAGGTCGTCCGCCTTGCGCCAGTCCTCCTCAGCGGAATTAATATGGGCGGTGTCGAAATCGATCCATGCGGCCGTGCCTGCTTCGTCGGCGGGGTCGACGAGGACGTTGCGGGCCGTGCCGTCGCCGTGACTGACGGCGCGACCGGTGGCGGGATCGTGCAGGTCGTGCAACTCCGCCAAGGCCCGGGCCGCAGCGGTTACGAACCGGCACTTCGTTTCGATCGACAGTTCCGTTTCCGCCAGCCACTCCGACAGCGGACGCCCCGCACGGTGGGGGAGCAGCAGTTCCCCGCGCGGGCCGATCCGTGGCGGTTCGCCCTTCATGAGCATCGCCATCGCGATTTCCCGCTGCTTCCAATCGCGGTCCGACAACACCCGAACCCGCACGTGTTCCCATCGCAGGCAGAGGTTGGCGAGACGGATCGTGAGCGAGGCCAACCTGCGGCGGCGTTTGACGACGAACGGGCGGGAGTTCTCGGAAACGATGGTGATGTCGTGCAGCCGGAGTTGGGACAGCAAGCGTCCAACCGGGAGCAACACCGCGTGGACGAGGCGGGATGGGACGTTCATTCCGCGTGGTTCCCGCAGGCGACGCCGTTCCCGGTTCGGTCCGACGTGCGCGACGCTGCCACCATCGGCGGTTCATCCTGAGGGACGGTGGCATGCCGAATCGTGTGGTCGTAGTGGACCCGGCCGCGGAAATCGAGCACGGCCCATACCCACTTCACGAACAAGCGGGTGTAACCGAATGGCACCAGTTCCATGCGTCGACTCGACGTGCGCGCCGTGATCGACACCAGATACGCAAAGTCGCGCCGCCGCCGGCGATACATCCGGGCGAGGATTGGCCATTCCTCGCCGATCGACACCCGTTCGTCGAACGGTCCGAATTCCTCGAACACCGCGCGCGTGCAAAACATGCACGCGGGCATCGCCTTCGCACGGGACAACGGCAAAAACCGCACGAGGTTCCAGAAGGTCCACCAACACCACGCCCGCCACCCGCCGTCGCGGGGGGACAACCACACCATGCCAGCGAAGGATTCGCGATCTCCGCGGTGACGCACGATCTCGCGAATCGAATCGGGGGAAATCGTGGTGTCCGCGTCGAGAAACAGCAGCAGATCGCCCCGCGCCCCCCGTGCCCCGTGATTGCGGGCGGCCGCAATTCCCCGGGTTGCGCAGTGGAGAATCGTCACCGTCGAACAGGCCTCCCGAGCGGCTGCGTCGGTTCCGTCGTCGCTGCCGTTGTCGACCAGGATGACCTCGCGGCCGATCGTCGCCGGAAGTCTTTCAAAGGCCGCCGTCACGCTGCGCAGCGTTCCGCCGATCAGCGCTCTCTCGTTGAGCGCCGGGATGACGACGGAAACCATGCGGGTCATGTCGCCTCGCGTTCGAGAGTGTCCCAATCACGGGTCGTCCACGCTCCGAGTCCGTCGAACCGGCAGGTGGTCGTCATCCGCATTCCCGCGTCGGAATAAAGTCGCAACAAGCGATCACGGGTGAAGTACTCGGCGGGTCGCAACGGGCAACGCGGGGCCGAGACGTAACCGCACAAGCGGGCGAACCGAAAGGCCAACCGACCCGTGAACCAGTCGCGAGTCGACCACAGACATCGCCCCACGGCGTTGGAGCAACTCGTTTGCAAGACCCACACGCGCCCCGATCCGACCCGCGCCGCTTCGCGCAACAACGCTGCCGGATCGGGCACGTAATGCAGTACGAACAACAACATGGCCCCCGCGAACTCGGAATCGGAAAACGGCAAGCGTTTTCCGTCACCGATCACCGGCCCAGGCCCGACCGTATGAATGTCGACCACGTCCGTCTCGGCGATGGACCGCCCGTAAATGCCTCTCAAAGCGCGAGCGTTGTGTCCGGTCCCCGAGCCGATGTCCAGCAGTGTGCCCGTTTCCGGCAAGCGCGGCGACAGGAACCGGGCGAGCCGGGCAGCGCGACGTTCCAGCAAGCGGTCGAAGTGCCGGTCGAACATCGGGATGAATCCTGTGCGGGTGAACACCGAAAGGGGAAGCGTCTCACGACGGCTGGAAATGAAATTCGCCGGGAGAAATTGTCGCGGGGGGACTTCGCGGAGTAGTCTGGACGGATGCGAATTCTTGTGTTGTCGGATATTCATGCCAACCGCACCGCGCTGGAAGCGATCGACGAATCGTTCGACGCCTGCGTTTGTCTGGGGGACCTCGTCGACTACGGAACCGACCCGGTGCCGGTTGTCGAATGGGCGATTGCGCGGACGAAAATCGTCGTCCGCGGGAATCATGATCACGCGGTTGCCCAGCGGGTCCGCGCCCGTGGCGGGCGCGGTTTCCGAGAATTGGCGGCCCTGACCCGCCCCCTCATGTGGGACCTGTTGACCCCAAGGCACCTCAAGTACCTGTCGCGAATGCCCCTCACGCGAAAGATCGAGCTCGACGGGTTGCGGATGTGCCTGGTTCACGCGACGCCGCGCGATCCACTCGACGAGTACGTGACCACCGGAGCCGAGGGGTGGACCTCGCATCTGGAGTCGCTGACGGATGTGGATTTGCTGCTGACCGGTCACACGCACGTGCAGGGACTGTACGAGACCCCCGCCGGACGGGTGCTGAACCCAGGCAGCGTTGGTCAGCCGCGCGACGGCGACCCGCGAGCGGCCTACGCAATCATCGACAACGGCCGCATCGAGTTGAAGCGGGTGGCGTACGACATCGACTTGGCGGTGGCGCGAATGCGCGAGCAGGGTGTCCCCCGCCGTACGGTCGAGTTGAACGAAGCGGTGTGGAGGTCGGGCGGGACGCTGCCGGACGCGGATGTCGATTGATGTGGGGCAAGACCCCGTCGATTCGCGACGAAATTCGGCTCAATCGACCCCGAGATTGCGTTCGATCGAGCGGGCCTTGGGGCTGCTCATCCACTGGGTGAGCCCGTCGGACTCCTTCTCGCGGGCCAATCCGCCGCGTCCTTCCGTCCCCACGAACTCCCACTCGTCGGGCTCTTCCTGCCCGTAGTCGGTGGGGTCCGCGTAGTCCTTGGTTTTGGGCGAGAACTGGCGGAAGCCCGCGCGGGTCATGTCTTTACCCGCTTGAATGATGCCGCAGCCGGCCAGCGGGAGTGTGGCGACGGCCAGCCACAAGGCGACCATCGATGAACGCGGAAAGTGCCGCATGAACGAGGCTCCGGGAACGGCGCGGAACGGGACCGTCTCCGACGACGCGGGGTGTCGGAGCGATGGGGCGGGGAGTGTTACGGTGGGGAAACGCTCGGCCATCGAGAGAGGGACGGCCGGAGAGAGGAGCGGGGTGATCGCACAAACGGCGAAGCAGGTCCAGAGCAACCGTGGAAAATGGATGGACCTCTGGACCTCTGCGGAACATCGCCGACGGCCTCTGGCCGACGTGTGCTCGCCCTGTCACCCACCAACGTTTGCGCAAACGGCCATGCGCGCACCGAACGGGTGCGTCACTTCTTCCCCTTGTTCGAGTCCTTGCGGTCGGCCTCGATGGCGCGTGAGAGCTCCTGTTTTTCCCGCTGGAGTTTGGCGACCGCGTCGTCCAACTTCTGACGGGCGGCGATCGCCGTACGCTCGAACTTGTCCACGTCCCGCTGTGACTGCTCCAGTTCTTGTTGCGCATTGAGGGCTTCGGGCGCTCGATCGACCGCATCGGCCACGCGCTTGCGGACGGCGGCGATTCGGTCCTGGAGCTCCTGCAATTTGCGACGGGCATCGCGTGCGGCAGGTGCGGCGTCGATCGCGGCCTGTTCCAGTTCCGCCGGGCGAAGCGTCCGCTTCAGAAGCGCCTGACCCACGGTTCCTCCGTCGGGTGTCGTGGCGTTCGCGGCGGCTGTGCCTCGAACTTGCTGCAACTCCGTCAAGGCCCGCGCCGCATCGGCTTGAGCGGACACGAATTCGGACGAGTTCTTGAGACCGGCAACAATCGGTTTGGCCAGCTTGTCGAAGGCCTCCTGTGTTTGTGCACGTTCCGCCAACAACGCGGGGAGGTGTTCGTCACGCTCGCTGCGGTCCTGCAATTCCTCACGGAGCTTTTTCAACGCCGCTTCACGTCGGCGCAGCTCCAACCGCGCCGCGTCGAGGTCCTTGGCTGCCGCCACCGCCCCCTTTTGGCGGTCTTGAACTTGCTCTTCGGCCTCGCGCACCGATTTGCGGGCGCGGTCCACCCGTTCGTTTTCGCGAGCCTCATCCTTGCGGTTGGCTCCGCCCCCTTTTCCGGGGGCCGCAATCAGCGGGGAGGACGGTCCCAAGAGAACCGACGCCGTCAGACATAGAACTCGCAACCATGCCATCAGAAACTGCTCTCTCGATGCCATTCCCAAACCGGCGATAAAATGGCCCAGGTTCCACCAATTATCAACCTCTCCAGCCTTCGGGTAAACTCACGCGGGGGAGCGAGTTCGTTCAAGAAGACGCTTCGACGCGGAGTCGACCATGCAACCCGAGCGAATTCCATGGCGCATGTTGGGATGGACCAGCACACTGCTGTTCGTCCTGTGTTGCATCGGCGGGCCCATGCGAATCGAGTTCGTCGACAGACCGATCTTCATGGGGACGATCTGGCCCTTCTCATTCCTCATGATGTTGACCTGCTTTTTCCGCGATATCGAAGTTCTGCGGGTCTTGGCGATTGCCTCGGTGGTGACGATTCCTGCCACACTGCTTCTCCCGGAGGTGGTTGCCCCGCGTGGTCGGCAAGACGTTTTCCGACTGATTGCGCCGCTGGCTCTTGGGGTTCTGTTCTTGGTCGTCGATGGGTTGTTTTCCCGCTTGGGCTGGCCGAGTTGCCCGAAGCCTCCTTTACCCGACGAAAAGCTCCCACGGTCCGACGGTGCTTGATCCCGCTTTTCCCACGCGACGGCGAGCGGTTGCAGTGGTAGAATCCGAATCAGTCCGCGCGGTGGCCGGGGAGGCTGCGGCGGACGGTGGCGAAAGGATTCGCAATGGCTCGGACACGCTCTTTCGGTCCGGTGAGGCGGAACGGAAACATCAAGGCGCTCGCGGTCCGCGCGGACGGAGGTCGAGCGGCCGAAATGTCGCGCGGAAGACATCGCGGGTGGATGTGGGGTGCGGGTGGATTGGTCGCCTCGCTCGCGGTGCTGCCGCTGCTGCTCGGCTGCGGGTTGCGTGAAGGGGACCTGAGCGCGGAGCCGGTCCCCAAGGGGGCCAAGGCCCCCGCCAATCGGCTGGCGTCCGAGACCAGCCCGTACCTGTTGGCCCACGCCCACAACCCGGTTGACTGGTACCCGTGGGGGGCCGAGGCGCTGGAAGCCGCCCGCCGCCAGGACAAACCGCTGTTCATTTCCATCGGCTACAGCACCTGCCACTGGTGCCATGTGATGGAGCGCAAGGTGTTCTCCGATCCGGAGATCGCCAAATTGATGAACGAGCACTTCATCAACGTGAAGATCGACCGGGAGGAACGCCCGGATCTCGACGAACTTTACATGACCGCGCTGCAGGTCTATTTCCAGGCGATTGGCAGCGGACAAAGCGGTGGTTGGCCGCTCTCGCTGTTCCTGACCCCCGACGGACGGCCCATCGGCGGAGGGACGTATTTTCCACCGCGCGACGATGAAGCGGATGGCGATCGGATCGGGTTTCCGACGCTGCTACGGCGCGTGCGGGATGCGTGGAAGGACAAGCGTCCGGATGTGGAGAGTAATGCCGACACGCTGGCCCGCGGCGTCCGCACGGCGCTCAAGCCGAAACTCGCGCTGGCGGCTGTTCCCGTCGACCGGGAGCTGGTGAAGCTGGCCACCGACCGTCTGTCGGCAACGTTCGACAGCCGCTACGGGGGCTTCGGCTTCGATCCGGCCGACCCCGAACGCCCGAAGTTCCCGACGCCGTGCAAGCTGTCGCTTTTGCTCTATGAAGCGGGGGCGAAGTCGGACGGCACGCAAGGCCAAGCCCGGAAAATGGCGCTGGCGACTCTGGACGCGATGGCGGCTGGCGGCTTGTACGACCACCTGGGTGGGGGATTCCACCGATACAGCACCGACCGCGAGTGGCGCGTGCCCCACTTCGAGAAGATGCTGTATGACAACGCGCAATTGGCCGGCGTTTACGCGGAGGCGTACCGACTGACCCGCGACGAGCGTTATCGCCGCGTGGCGGACGAGACATTGGGATTCCTGCTGCGGGAATTGGCCGATGTCGACGGCGGATTTTACTGCGGTCTCGACGCGGAGACCGACGGCGTCGAAGGGCGGTTCTACGTGTGGTCGCGCGGGGATTTGGCGGCCATCCTGCCGCCGGCGGACGCGGCACTGGCGGAGCGGGTGTTCGCTCTGGGCCCCCAACCGGAGTTCGAGCACGGGCATGTGCTCCGGTTGGAGCGACCGCTTGTGGAAACGGCGGAAGCGGAGTCGCTGTCGGTGGTGCACCTCGAACGTCGGTTGGCGTCGATCAAGAAATCGCTGTTGGCGGCGCGGAACAAACGGACGCCTCTGCTCCGGGACGACAAGGTGTTGGCGGGGTGGAACGGGTTGGCCATCGGCGCGTTGGCCAAGGCGGGCATGATTTTCGAGCGGGAAGATTATGTCGCAGCGGCCACGAAATGCGCGGACTTTGTGCTGTCCCGCATGCGGAACGAGCAAGGCCGGCTGCTGCGGGTGTACTGCGCGCGCGAGGCGAAGATTCCCGCGTATCTCGACGACTATTCGTTCCTGGTGGAAGGGCTGCTCGCGCTGTACCCGGCCACCGCCGACGAAAAGTGGCTGAACGCGGCGCGACGCCTGACGGAGCAGCAACTGGAACTCTTCAAGGACACGCGCGGGGGTGGGTGCTTCCACACCGCCACGGACCATGAAACGCTGCTGGCCCGTCCCAAGGTGTGGATCGATTCCGTGGTGCCGTCGGGGAACAGCGTGCTGGCTCGCAATCTGTTGCGGCTGGCGCAGTGGACGAAAACCGACGCCTACCGCGCGAGCGCGCAAGAGACATTGACCGCGTTCGCACCGCAGTTCGCTGACCATTCCGGGGGGTTGGCCAATATGGCATTGGCCGTGGCGGAGTCGGTCGACGACCCGGACTTTCTCGCGTCGGCACTGGACCGCTCGCTGCGGCGGCCGCGCTCCGGAGCGGGGGTGCAACTCACTTCGGGCGAAAAGACATCGGGGGCGGGAGCGAAAGAGTCGAATCTCGTGACGGGTGTGGTGTACCTGTCGACGGACAAGTTGCCGTCGAACGGCACGTGCTTCTTCGCGCTACGGCTGAAGATCGCGGAAGGATGGCACATCAACGCCAACCCGACCGGTTCGGAATTCCTCGAACCGACGGAGTTAACCGCGTTCGGCAAGTTCGGGACCGAAATGGTGGCGATCCGCTACCCGTCGGGGAAAGATCTCGTCCAGCCGGGAAGCGACGAGCAAGCGAAGATGTATGAGGGGGAAGCGACGATTTACGGGGAATTGCGCGCCCCGGCGAAATCGGCCGGGCGGATGGAGGAACTCGTGTTCGAGGTGTTGTACGGCGCTTGCAACGACAAACGCTGTCTGCCGCCGAAGACGCTCAAAATCTCGCACAAAGTCTCGATCGCCCGCGCGGGGGAGGAAGTGCGGGGCGTCAACGCCAAGCTGTTTCCCAAGCCGAAACGGGGCGCGGGGAAATAGGGCGGGGAAGTCCGTCGTACGAAGCGGGACGGCGATGCGTTGCGTCAGGAGGTTGTATCCGAATCGGGTTCGTCGCGCGGCCCCCTCGTCAGCCAGCCGACTTCCGCGAGACCGATCCCACGCGCGACCAGCGCAAACGTACCCGCCCCCGCCCCCACCAGCAGCGCCAGCCGCGCGGCTTCTACGCTCGTCGCACTCGCCATCGGAACGCCACGCAGCAACGCCCACACCACCAGCGACATCGCGGCAGTCGCCACCAGCGCTCGCGTCGCCGTCTGTGCGATCTCCCGCGCCGGCAATCCGCCGGTCCGGCGCGACAACAGCCAGGTCAGACCGACGACTTGCAGTGTCGACGAAAACGCGGTGCTCCACGCCAACCCGCGCTCCGCCAACGGCCAGATCAACGCGAGATTCAGGACGCCGTCGACCGCCAGCGCCGTCAGGCCGATCCGCAGGGGGGACATGCGGTCACCCAGTGCGAAGAACCCGCGTTGCAGGATCGGAATCGCACAGTACGCCCACACGCCCCAGGCATACGCCTCCACCATGCTCGAGGTACGGAGCGCGTCCGCGACGGTGAAGTCCCCCCGCACGTAGATCAGACGCGTCAGGGGGCTTGCCACCAAATACAAACCGGCCGAGGCGGGGAGACCGATGGTCAACACCAACCGCAAGCCGAGTCCCAAATCGCCACGCAAGGCGACCGCATCCGCGCGGGCCGCATGCCGCGAGAGTCTCGGGAACAAGACCGTTCCGAGCGCCACGCCGAACACACCCAACGGAAAGTGATACAGCCGCTCGGCCAGATACAGCGCCCCGACGGCCCCGGCGGATAGCGGGTACGTTGGCGCTCCGGGCAGGGGGAGACGCGCCGCGGGGTCGGACACCGGTTGCGAAAAGAACCAGGCGATCGCGCTGTCCATCACCGTGGTGAGCTGCGTGATCGATAGGCCGAGCGCGACGGGAACCATCCCGCGGGCGATGCTCAACACCGTGCCGCGGCTTTTTTGCCAATCCCACGTCCAACGAAAACCGAGTCGCAACAGCGGAGGGAGTTGCAAACCCAACTGCAACGCCCCGGCCACCACGACGCAGACCGCGAGCGCGTAGGCCTGCGCGACGCGATCCGGCTCGAACCACGGATCGACGACGAACACGCTGGCGATCCAGAACACGTTCAATACGACCGGAACCGCCGCCGGCCACGCGAACTCCTCGAGGGATTGCAGAATGGCCGTCACCTGCGCGGCAAGACAGATGAGCACCGCGTACGGGAGCATGATGGCGGTCAGCCCCAACAACAGCCGCGCTTCGGGGTGGTCTTGCAATACGTGCCGACACAAAAGCAGCGCGACTTCGGCGATCCCCACCAACAGCAAAAGCGCCGCTGCCAGCAATCCGAGCACTCCGGTGGCTAACCGCCAAGCGGCTGCACGGTCGCCTGTCGGGGACGCTTCCAGTTCACGGGCGAATGCGGGGAGGAACGCGGCTGTCAACGCCCCCTCGCCGAACAGCCGACGGGCGAGGTTGGGGATGCGAAACGCGAAAGAGAAGGCGTCCATCACCGGGCCGAGGCCGAACAGCCCGGCGGTGGCCATGTCGCGAAACATGCCGAGGAAGCGGCTGAGGACCGTCGTCGAAACCAGGATCCGCAAGCCCGAAAGCAGGCGTCGACCTTCCGGCCCGTTGTGCGTGTTCCGATCCATGGGGCGTTGACGATTCCGTTCTCGCCAGCCAACCACCGGGCCGGTCGCACGCGACGGTCAGCGACCGCGCCTGGGCGACAGTGACGATTCGCGGGAGTGGGACATGTTGCCCGGCGACTCGTTCGCCACGGGGTTCGCCGACGGGTCGCTCACACGCCGCCGTAATTGGGGTCGAGGCGGGCGCGATTCAGGTCGAGCTGCTCCAGAATGGCGATGACCCGTTCCATCGGCATCCCCCATTCCCTTGCCCAGAGGATGATGTCGAGGTTCTCCAGCCCGCAACGTGCCCGGTCGAGAATCAGTTCCAACAAGAGGTCCCGCTCGCGGATCAAGCGGGCGATCAATCCGAAACGCCGTTCGTCGAATTCGTCGCAGGGGCGGTCGCCGCACACGTGTTCGACGAGGCGATTGCGGCAGAACAGCGGCCAATACCGCGAGTACCACTCGTCGAGCGCGGACTGGCCCAGATCGGTGCCCCGCTTCTGGCTCTCGATCCACTTGTGTTTCAGGGCCTCTTGCAACCCCTCGCTGTGCAGAGTCGTCGATTGCACCCGGGCTCCCCCTCGACACGTGGCGCGCGTGTCATGAACCGCTATGGAAGGCATTTCGCGAACCTTGCGGCAGGGAAAACCCTGCTCGCTCCGAACCGAAACCACAGCCTCGCGGCGAATGCCGAAACGTCAACCCCTCAACCCCAGGGCGAGGCCGCTTCGTCGACCACCGGTCCCATCAACCAGCGGTCTCAAACAACATCCATACTTTTGGATGTTAATACCCGCGCGAAGGCTCGGCAAGGAGGGATTCTCCCTAGCTGCACGGTTTTTCGGCAGCGACTGCGCGACACCAACGCGTCATCCGCAATCACCAGAAGGGGTCAGTTGGTGACTCGCTTCGGACTGCCACCCGGCGGTTGCGCGAGTTTCGTCTCGGGACGGCCACCAAGACCGAGCGGGGGGACCTTCGCTTTCGGGTTGGCGGGAGGCGCTTCGGCGTTCTGCGGTGGGGGGCCATCAAGAGCCACCGCTTTGTATCCCTTGTCGTTGAAGGCAAAGGGGTTGCCGCCGGCGATCCAGGCGGGAAAGCCGGTTCTGGCGAATTCTTTGGTGCGAGGGTCCATTTTCTTGAAGGTGTGCGTGGTGGTCTGGTTGCCGGTCGGGTCGGTCAGCTGCACCGCACGGGGCAGGTACGTCTTCTCGTCGAGAATGACGATCGCGTCGCTCCACAACGTCGCATCGCGTTGAAAACGGGGTTTCGCGTGGACCCAGTACTCGCCGTTCTCGTGCTTGAGCAGTTGCAGGAAGTACCGCCGCCGGGCCTGTTCAGCCTTCATGCCGATGATGAACGGCAGAGGACCGTTCATCATGTTCATGCCGCGGTCTTCGGGAGGAATCGTGATCCTTTCAAATTCCTTCTTCGAGTCGTCCACCTTGATGATCTCGGCCCCCGTGCAGATCCATTTCTCGGGCTCGTGGGGTTGGAGCGTGTAAGGTTTGCCGTCCGTGCCCAGCTTACGAGCGACCTGCCCTTTCACGCTGGACGGGTCGACTTCGTAGCGGCCATGGTCGGGGGATTCGTACCAGACTTTTCCCTCGCCGCGCTTCTCGACGGCGAAGGTTTGGTCGTAGACGAAGCGTTGATGTTCGGCGTAGAGGGCCTTGATGTCCTTCGTGGCGAGTTCCCAATCCTGCAGGACCTTCCACATTTTGGGGTCCAGGGCTTCAACGGCGGGGACTTTCATCTCGGCCGCGACGGGACGAATCACCTGGCCCCCCTTGGGGGCTTGTCCCTGGCCTTGGCCCTGAGCGGTAGCGGGCGGCTTGCCTGGAGCGGTCGAGACTCGGGGGACGGCGCCGGCGCGGGGGGGAGCGGCAGGCTCTTCACCCACGCGGGCCTTGGCCGCGGGACGCGACGACTGAGCCCGAACGGAGCGGGCGAGCCGGTTATCGGCCGGCAAGGCCAAACAACCGAAGACGACCGCGAAAACGAAGCTGCGGCGGACTCGAACCCGCGAACGCGGGCGGACGAGCGGCTGGGTCATGGTCCATCCTTGGAGTGCACGTGCGCGCGGGGCGAAGGGATCGCGCGCCCTCGACCAATGCGGCGGCGGTTTGCGGAATCCCCGATACGGGCGGGAACCGCCTCCGCGCGGCGGGAAGCTAACAAACCGTTACGATTAGGGGAACGGGAATTGAATGGGAGACGACCGACTGCGAAACCCCTTGCGGAATCAGGGGTTACGATCGACCAACCGGCCTTCCAACGGCGCATCGTTAGAGCCAGTCGCACGTTTTTCTGATCGGATCGACGCGGTTGTCAGGCCATCGCTCAATTCTGCCCCGGCGAGCGGCCCTCCCGATGTTGCCGCAGGCGGTCGGCGGCGGCGAGCAGTTCTTCCCGCTTTTCGTGCAGTCGATCCAGGGACCGTTGCGCCAACCGACCATACAGGCGGGCCGAAAGCAGATCACCGAGGGCGATGAAGAGGATCCAGACGGTCAGCCCCAATACGGCCAACCAGTAGAACGCGAACGCCAACGGGATCCGTTGCCAGGGAATCAACCCCGCGTCTCCCAGGCCGATCATCGTTCCGACAAGCCCCAACAGCGCGGCGACCTGCAATCGCCGTCGCCGTCGATTTCGCGTCCACTGCTCGAACAGCTTCTGCTCGCTGCGTTGCAGTGGATCATCGCTGGCGGGGGGAGAATCGCCGACACCCGCAGGCAGGCGGTTGGCAAGATACGCCAAACCGGCCGCGGCAAACACGAGCGCGGCGCCGACGCCGATCGAAAGCCATTGGTCGAGCATGGTCGGGCGGACCCCCGCGACGGAGAGATGCGTTCCGGGCCACCGCACACGGAAACCGGCCGCGAGAGGCTCCCTTCCTGTCCGCCACGGTCTTGGCGATTCACCAGCCGGTGCCGAGTTGATTCGTTCGGGAAACCAGCTCGGTCGAGCTCCGGGTTCATTTGAACAGCGAATAGCGGACAATGCAGTAAAGCGCTTTCACGCCGTCGCGCCAACCGATGTGCTTGCCTTCCTCGTAGGTGCGGCCCGAATAGCTGATCGACATCTCATACACGCGACAGCGCAGTCGGGCGACTTTCGCGGTGATTTCCGGCTCGAATCCGAAGCGGTTCTGTTGCAGCGTGGGAGCGATTTCCCGCATCACCTCGCGGCGGAACACCTTGTAACACGTCTCCATGTCCGACAGGTTCAGGTTGCTGAACCAGTTGGACATGGTTGTCAGCACCAGATTCCCCAGGCGGTGTCGGTAATAGAGCACGCGGTGCGGATGGTCACCCAGGAACCGCGAGCCGAACACGACGTCCGCCTTCCCCTCGACGATGGGCTGCAACAGACGCGGAAACTCCGAAGGATCGTACTCGAGGTCGGCATCCTGGATGATGATGACATCCCCCTTGGCCTCTTTGAATCCGGTGCGGAGCGCGGCCCCCTTCCCCTGATTTTTCTCGTGAAAAATCACGCGAATGAGGTTTGAAGGATCCTCGCTCTGTTCGCGCTGGATCTCGGCCAACAGATCGCGCGTGCCGTCCTTGCTGCCGTCGTCGACGAGGATGATCTCCTTGCGAATCGGCACGGCCTTCACGCGGTCGAGAATCAGGTGCAGCGTCTTCTTTTCGTTGTAGACGGGAATCACCACCGACAGCAGCAGATCGCCCGGGATGTGGTAAATGCCCAGTTGGCGGCAGACACCTTCCCCTAAAACGCGGCGGAAATGCTCGAACCACGCCTCCGTGTAGGGGGGGGCGTCGATATCGGGGAGCGTGGAGGCGAAGGTCATGGTCTCGTCCATGAGGTTCGTGCGTCGCGGAAAACGGGAGGGGGTGAGGCCGGGAGCTGGCCGGGCAGTCCTCGGGTTGTAGCAAATGGACGTGCGGGGAGGCGATGGGAGTTTTTCGGCGAATGGGACGGAGTACGGAACCCAATGCGCGGACGATGACGAGTTCCCCACCGTTCGTACGATGACGCCTTTTGTCGCCCCGAGTTGGGGAGCTTCGATGGACGTCGACCACTCGCCGCCCCCACCACGCAATTCCGTAGAGCTTTCTGGCGGCTCACCCTCATTTACCGACCTGTTGAGTTTCCGGGTTTGAGCGATGAGTTGTGGTGGGGGGCCCTTTTTTGGGGCGGGGTGGCTGGGTGGTGCGGTCGGCGGTGGTCCGCCGAATGGAATTCGGCAGGAATTCGGTGGGGACTCGCGGTTTGGCCGGGGGATGAGGACGCGCGGGGGCAATCCAGCCCGAAACCAAATCGGCGCGAAACATCAAAAGGTCGGCGCGCCGCGGGTTTCCAAAAAACTCACAGCGTCGTCGCGTATCACCAGGCGCGCGACAACACCGCGAGGAAGCCCAAGCCGTTGAAGACCAAGCCCGCGGTGACCCACGTCAACTCGCCGGGTTCGTCGCGGCGCTCGCAGGCGGCCAACTTTGGCGCGAGGGGCAATTCGTCCGGGGTCAACACCTGCTCGAACTCCTCCTCCGCACAAATACGCCGCGTCTCCCATAAAAACAGTGCCACTCCCAGCACGACCGCCGCCGACACCAACAGCAACTCACCCTGCGGCCCCGCCGCCGCCGGCGTCTGATCCACCCAATGAGGGAACACGGTCAACAGGAGCACGGCCAAGCCGTTGTTGAGGAAGTGCAGCAGGACCGGCCCCCAGATGGAACGGGTTGTGAAATACACCCAATGCAGAGCCAATCCCATCGGTAGCACGCCCAGCGACTGGGCCAGGTTGAGGTGCGCCGCGGAAAACAACAGGGTCGTCACCAACACGCCCGCGATCCACCCGCGCCGCGCAACGAGGCCCCGTCCGATCACTCCCCGGAAAACAAACTCCTCCGCAAGCGCCGGAGCAATCGCGATGGCGAACAGCAATGCGCCCGGGGACGCGCCGCGGAGTGTCTCGAACAAACCCCGCATGTCGGAATGACTCGACGGCGACCATTGGAAGGCCCACGCTTGCACCGCCGAGCACAACAGCGACAGCGGCACGGCTGCCACGATGATCGCGAACATCTGAGAGACTCGGGGCAGTTTCCAACCCGCCTCGACGCGATTGGACGCCAGTCCGCGCCCCCTCCACAGAATCGCCCACAGGGCGAACGCCACGGAACCGATTTGGGCGCCCACCAGGATTTCCGGCAAGTGCTGCCGCCCCAACTCCACGCCGTCCGACAATTCGTCGATCACTCCTCCGTTCCACACGTACCAACCGGCCAACGCGGAGGCCGCCGCAAGGCCCGCCAAGACCTGTGCGACCTGCAAACCGACCATCCACGCCACCGCTTCGAGAAACCCCATGCCGGGCCGGGTTCTCAATTCGCTCGCGTCGGGAGGCAACGGAATCAACAACGGCGGCGTCGCGGGTGCGGTGGCAACCGTCGGACTTTCCGAGAACACGGACGTGGGCGGATCGTCGGGCATGATTCGGTCATCGCGGGAATCCATCGGCCTTCCCCCCGGTTGTTCGGAAATCACGCTGCCGGACATCACGCTGTCGGTCGCCACTCGGCGGGCGAGATTGCAGACATCAACTTCCGTTGATTTACGGACCTTCGGTCGCGCGGCGGATCACCACCTCACGGGAATACGTATTCTGCGACCGGATTCAACAATTTGTTATCCTCGAATCGAGCCCGTCGGGCCAATGTCGTCAATTCCGTGACCGGTGACACGAATTCGTTCTTCGGGAACGCGGGGCCGGGATGACCACTGCGGCATCCGTTGTCAGTCCCCAATTCCTTCCGACCGCGATCCCCCCATGCGCGAAACTCCGACACGTCAGGCTTCGGGCGACGATTGGCTGGCGATGGGGGTCACCCCCCCCGCCGGACGATCCCTCGATGATTTGGTCGGTCGGGATTTCGGCGTCTACCACATCGATTCGTTCCTGGGGGCTGGTGCGATGGGGCGGGTGTACCTCGCTCATCATTACGATTTGCGGCGGCCCTGCGCTCTCAAAATCCTGCTCCCCGAGCGGGCCGAACGAGACCGGGACTATGTCGAACGCTTCCAGGCGGAAGGCCGCGCCGCCGCGAGTCTCGTGCACCCCAACATCGTCACGATTCACGCTCTCGGACAACAGGCCGGACTGCACTACCTCGAAATGGAGTACGTCCCCGGGCGGTCGTTGCGACACCTTCTGGAGGACGCGGCGCCGCTGTCGCCGCTGCGGGCCAGCGAGATCGCTTTGCGGATCGCCGAGGGCCTGGCCCGTGCCCACGGGGCGGGAGTCGTGCACCGCGACCTCAAACCCGACAACGTCCTGATGTCATTCCAGGGGGTGCCGAAGCTCACCGATTTCGGCCTGTGCAAAGCCATCCCCGCGTCCGGTTCGGAGGGACCGGAAAAGCAACTGGCGGGGACGCCGCATTACATGGCTCCGGAATTGTTCGCACACCGGGCGGCCACCCCCGCGAGCGATGTCTACGCCCTGGGAGTCAGTTTGTACGTGATGCTCTCGGGGACGTTCCCCTTCGACTCCGCGACGGTGCCGGGATTGGCGGCCTTGGTGACCTCGGCCTCGCCGCGCCCGCTGCGGGAACTCAACGAGCACGTCCCGCTCGAAATGGCCGAATGCGTGGCCCGGATGCTCGACAAGACACCTGGAAACCGACCTTCGGCGGGAAGCGAGGCCGTGGCACTCCTTGAGACCATCGTCGGCAAGGCGCGGGACCTGGGCGACTTGGTGGGCGAGGCGTTCCGTCATGACAAGCACGTGGAAATCGGCCCCGAAACCGACGGGTTTCGTGTACGTGTGCATCTGCCCAACGGCCGCCAACAGGTCGTGAACGTTCGCGAGAGCGAACACGCGATGGCCGAACAACTGCTCGTGCTGTCGAGCGTGTGTGGTGCCGCGCGGCCGGAGTACTTCGAGCGGGCCTTGCGCCTCAATGGCGAGATGCTGCACGGCGGCGTGTCGATCGTGCCATCCGTCGACGGTCCGATGTTTCGGATCACCGACACCTACCCGCGCACGACCGTCGATTCGGAGGAGATTCGACGCAGCGCCCACGAAATCGCCGTACGGGCCGATGCCTTCGAGCAGTGGCTTTCGACCGAAGACCGGTACTGAAATCGGCGAGTCTCCCACGGCCGCTATTCACCTCCGATGCGCACCGCCGCCCTCGCGGGAAATCCGCCCGGATTCCGGGGAACCGATCTCCAGCCGCGTGTGTACAACCCTGAGACGCCAGCGCGACCGGCGCGAACGGGCGTCGGATGTGATTCGGTTGTCGGCAACAACATCGTCCCCCGGCGCGGCCCATGAACGACGACGACGCCATTCGTGCCGTGTTGGAGGGGAACCGGGAAGCGTTTCGGGTGCTGGTCGAACGTTACTCGCCGATGGCTCGGGCCTTCGCGGGACGCCTGTTGGGCCACACTCAGGACGCGGAGGATGTTTGCCAAGAGGCGTTTGTGGCGGCGTTTCGGTTTCTGTCGCGCTTCGACCGGAGTGCGGGAGCGTTTTCGACATGGCTGTTGACCATCGTCAGGCATCGTTCGATCAACCATGTCGAGCGACGGCGACCGCCGCCGACACAGGCGGGTTGCGGGGAAATCGCGGTCGAGACCCGATCCCCGTTGGATGCCGCCGCGGCGAGCGAAATGGAGCGAAAGATCGACGGGGCGCTGGCAAAGCTCCCCATCGAACAGCGTTCGGCGTTCGTGTTGGTCGAAATGAGTGCGTTGTCGGTCGCCGAAGCCGCGGCGGTCGAGGGAGTCCCCGTCGGCACGATCAAATCCCGCGCCAGCCGCGCCCGACTGCGCCTGCGTCAATTGCTGCCCGAGTATCAACCGCGCGAGGTGGACGATGACGCCCCCTAACACGCCCGACACGGCTTCCGTAGACACGGCTTTCGTAGACGCCGTGATGGAACGTGTCCGCCAGGCTTGCCCGGCGGACGCCAACGAGGAGCTGTTTCCCGGTCGCATATCGGCGGCTTCCGCGACTTGCGGCGCGTCCACGCCTCACACCGCTTCCGCGGCGCGAGTCTGGTTGGACCGACTGACGCGTCTCGCGTTCGTGGTGGCGGCCGCGATTTGTCTCGTGGTCCGAGTGTCGTTGTTGGGGAGCATGCTCGCGGGAGAGCCGATCGACGAAGCGCCGAGCACCGTTTCCCGTTCTCCCTCGGAGGTTGTTGACGATGTCTGACACACCAGCTCACGAACGTCATCCGCGGACGGCGTTGCTCCTGTCGTCGCTCTGTTGCGGCCTGGGGCAGTTGTACTGCGGGGAGGCACGGCGGGGCCTGTTGTTCTTCGGGGCCAGCCTGTTGATCGGCCCGCTGCTGCTGCTGTTCGCCGCGTTGGCCGCGTCGACGCCGTTTCTGCTGTTGTTTTTGGCGACGCTCGCGGCGGCCGTGGGACTGATGCTTTGGTCGACTCTGGACGCATCGCGAATCGCGCGAGGCATGGCGGGGCGACCGTACGTGCCGGCGGACTACAACTGCCGAGCGGTGTACGGCATGTTGATCGGATCATCGCTTCCGTACGCCTTGGCGCTGGCGGTCGCCTGCCGCAGCGCCGTGGTCGAGGCGTTCGTCATCCCATCCAATTCGATGTCGCCGTCGATTTTGCCGGGAGACCGCGTGCTGGCGACCAAGCTTGGGGTACAGCACCGTGCGTTCCGGCGCGGCGACATCGTCGTGTTTCGGAATCCCGATAACCGCCGCCAACTCTGGATCAAGCGCATCGTGGCTTTGCCCGGGGAGACGGTGGAAATTCGCGACGGAATTCCCCACATCGACGGGCGGACGGCGCGGCGCGATCCGCTCGCCGCCGGAGACCCGCTTGTCGCGGCCTTCGGCTCCGATACCGTCGTCGAATGGGAAACCGTGAACGGATCGCGGTATCCGGTGGCTCTGGATCCGAGTCGCCCGTCGCCTTCGGGTGTCGCCGTAAAACTGCGGGGTAGCGAGTATTACGTGCTCGGAGACAACCGGTCGCACTCGGCGGACAGCCGCGAGTTCGGCCCCGTCGCCCAGGGTGACATCGTGGGTTTGGCCGCATGCGTCTACTGGCCGGCGCAATCCTGGTCCCGATGGGGCGCGCTGCCAGCAGCGACGTTCGCGACCGAATGATCCGGCCGCCCCATTGGCGGCCAACGTCGACACCGGAGCCGCATCGAAACGGGCTGAACGCAGCGCGTCCCGAATGTCACGCGTTGCCGACACACGTGGACCGTCCGGGGATGGACCGAGCCATTGATCCGAGAGAAAGGGTCGAATGATGTCGAATCAGACATCGCGTCGAAGACACTCTCCTTGCCAAGCCCGCTGGCATGGCAAGGAGGTCCATTCCCAACTTTTTTTCACGCCAACAGTTCCTTCACCACGCGGCACGGTTCCACCCCCGTCAGCCGCTGGTCCAAGCC
Source organism: Planctomycetales bacterium (assembly GCA_044359065.1). Lineage (GTDB taxonomy): Bacteria > Planctomycetota > Planctomycetia > Planctomycetales > Planctomycetaceae > JAIXZD01. The sequence goes on from JBIKMW010000014.1 coordinate 20,692, forward strand.
CTGATGCTTGACGGTGAAGCGTTCGTGGTCGTACCCCAACAGGTGCAGCGCCGTCGCGTGGAAGTCGCGGATGTGGACGGGGTCTTTCACGATGTTGTACGAGAAGTCGTCCGTCTCGCCGTAAATCGTTCCCCCCTTGGTCCCGCCACCGGCCATCCACATCGTGAAGCAGCGCGGGTGATGGTCGCGTCCGTAGTTCTCCTTCGACACACCCCCCTGCGAGTAGATCGTCCGCCCGAACTCGCCACCCCAGATGATGAGCGTGTCGTCGAACAAGCCGCGCGACTTCAGGTCCTGCACCAGTCCCCAGCACGGTTGGTCGACGTCGAGACACTGGTCCTTCATGCGGCCCGCGAGGTTCCCGTGGTGGTCCCAGTTGTTGTGATAGACCTGCACGAATCGCACGCCGCGTTCGACGAGCTTCCGCGCGAGGAGGGCCGTGTGGGCGAACGAGCCGGGCTTCTTGACATCCTCGCCGTACAGGCCCAGCGTGGCCTCGCTCTCTTTCGACAAGTCGGTCAGTTCGGGGACGCTCGATTGCATGCGGAACGCCAGTTCGAACTGCTCGATGCGCGTTTTCGTTTCGGGGTCGCCGAGGGCCGCATAGTTGAGTTCGTTGAGCGACTTCATCCCGTCCAGCGTCTTGCGACGAACGGCGCTGGTCACCCCAGGCGGGTTGTTGATGTACAGGATCGGGTCGCCGCCGGAGCGGAAACTCGTCCCCGCGTGTTCGCCAGAAAGGTAACCCGAACTCCATAGCCGCGCGGAGATCGCCTGCACCTGTTCCTGATTGCGCGGCTTGGCGACCAACACGACGAACGTCGGCAGGTCCTTGTTCAGCGAACCCAGCCCATACGACGCCCACGCCCCCAGGCAAGGCCGACCGGTGATCTGGTTGCCTGTCTGGATGTACGAAATCGCCGGTTCGTGGTTGATCGCTTCGGTATGCATGCTGCGGATGAACACCATGTCGTCCGCCATTTTCGCGGTGTACGGCAGCAGTTCCGTCATCCACATGCCGCACTGGCCGCGCTGCTCGAACTTGTACTTCGACGGCGCGATCGGGAACCGCTTCTGGCCCGAAGTCATCGTCGTCAAGCGCTGCCCCATGCGGACCGACTCGGGCAGGTCCTTGTCGAACCAGTCCTGCATCACCGGCTTGTAGTCGTACAAATCGAGTTGCGACGGCCCGCCGACCATGTGCAGGTAGATGACGTGCTTGGCCTTTGGCGGGAAGTGGGTCGGCACCGCCCCCGGATGCCCTGTCGCACCGGCGGCACTTTCCGCGCCCGCGCTACCCGAGAGCGTCCCTCCCAGCAACGTTGCGAGCGAGGCCGTCCCCAGCAGGTTCGAGCCCTGCGAGAAGAAGTAGCGACGAGTCATATCGAGGCGCTGAGCGTCGAACGGCGACATGGAAAACTCCGGCGAACAGGCCAGTGAAGGTTGTATGACGGTGATTGGGTGGATTATTGGGAGTGGACCACGAAGAGCACAAAGGTCACGAAGAGATCACAAAGGGGGCAGGAAGAGGAACCACCAAGACACGAAGGCACCAAGAAGAAAATTGCCTAATGACGAATTGCCCAATGACCAATGAGTCGGGCTGAAGTCGCCTGCCGGATTCTCTTCACTCTTTCTTTCTTGGTGTCTTGGTGGTCAAAACACTCTTCGTGCCCTTCGTGTGCATTCCCTCAGTGCCATTTGTGTTGAAAGAGCCTCCCGGAGTCAGCTCATTTGCACAGCACTTCGTCGAGGTTCATCAGTTCGTTCGTCAGCATCGTCCACGCGGCCAACAGCGCCGGGTCGACGTTCGGGTCGGCCTTCGATTCGCCGTGCGAAATCAGCTTCTTCGCATCGTCGACGTTGGCCGCGTAGTGGGCACGCAGGTCTCCCAGCGAGGGAATCACGATCGACATTTCTTCCGGACGGAACGGACGTGACAGAACTCGACGGGCGAGGAAGTCCAGCCGTGCTCCGTCGTTCTCGCCCCCCTCGAGGATCGCCCGCTGCGCCAAGTGCCGCGCCGCTTCGATGAACTGCGTGTCGTTGAGGGTGACCAACGCTTGCAGTGGTGTGTTCGTTCGTTCGCGGCGGACCGAGCACAGTTCGCGAGCGGGAGCGTTGAAGATGTCCATCGAGGCGGGAGGGGCGCTGCGTTTCCAGATCGTGTACATGCTGCGGCGATACAGCCCTTCGCCGGTGTCGGGGCGATAGTCGCGAGTATTGCTGCCGAGCATCGCCACCGCCTCCCACACCCCTTCGGGCATGTACGGACGGACGCTCGGTCCGCCGATCTTTGGCACGAGCAAGCCCGACGTGGCCAGCGCTCCATCGCGGACCATCTCGGCGTCCATCCGGAACCGAGGTCCGCGGGCCAACAACCGGTTCGACGGGTCCTTGAACAGCTTCTCGGGGGTCGCTTTGGCCGACTGGCGATACGTCGCCGACATCACCATCAGTTTGAAGAACTTCTTCGTATCCCAACCGGTCTCGCGGAACTCGACCGCCAGCCAATCGAGCAACTCCTGGTGCGATGGCAATTCGCCCGAGACCCCCAGGTCACCCGCCGTCCGGACGATCCCCGTACCGAACACCTCCTGCCAGAACCGGTTGACCGTTACGCGGGCCATCAGCGGATTCTCGGCAGCCAATAGCCACTTCGCCAAACCAAGCCGGTTCTTCGGCAGGTCGGCGGAGAACGGTGGCAGCACCTCGGGGGTCTTCGGGAATACCTGGTCGCGACGCTTGTCGTAATCGCCGCGGAACAGGACATAGGCCGAGGCCGGCTCGGCCTTCTCGGCCATCACGTGCGCGATCGTGCCCCGAGCCTTGATGGCGTTCACTTCCTGATCGAGAGTCGCCACCTTCGCCGTGCCTTCTTTGTGAGCCACGTCCAGCGTCAACAGCCACCAACCGAACAGGTCGTTCTTCTCGGCATCGGTCCGCTCTTCGGGCTTCTTCGCGAGCAACGCCGCGTAGCGTGTCGATGAGGCCAGCGCGTCCACCTCACCGGGGGCGAGGGTCTTCGCGTAGATACGCAGGTCTTGCAGACCGGCCGCGCTGATCGGCGAACCGGCGTGTCGCTGACCGACCTTGAACGGCACGGTCGTCTTTATCGTCGACTTGAGCGTGTCCGCCTCGACGTTCGTCGCTTCGTTCTTGCCGTTGATGAAGACCTTCACCCCGGCGGCCTTGCCCGACCCGTCATAGGTGACGGCCACATGCGTCCACTCGTTGGCGGGGACCTGGGCCTTTGACACCACCTTGAGGGCATCGTTGGACCACGTGTTGATGATGTGCATCCCCACGCGGCGTCCCTGCACCCAGAAGTCCCACCCGCGGTAATCGCTCCCGTCATCCATGCGGGCGCAGATTGCTCCAGGTCCATCGGTCGCGGGGAGCTTGATCCACGCACTGAGACTGAACCCCTGGTCCTTCTCGAAATCGCCCACATCGGCGATCTCGCATGCCTGGCCTTCCAGCAGTGCTCCCTTGGGGGTGACGCGTCCCTCTTGCCAACCCGCTTTCTCGGTGAGCGGGATCTCGCGCGCTTGCCCCGCCACCGTCACCTTGGCGACCTTCCCTTCCCCTTCGGAGAACGGAGCGGTCAACACCAACCCTTCGACGGGGAGCTTCGACGTGAACACCTCCGGCGTGGCGCTGGCCAACCAGGTGTCGAACTCCGGCCGCGCGGCCTGTTTCCGCTGCTCAACCGCCGTCCTCGCGGCGGCGAGTTCCGAATTGGCGGCGGCGAATCGTTCGCGATCCGCCATTTGCGGCACGACAACGATCGGCGGAGTGTCCTTGACGTTCCCGTCCGACGCCCCTTGCGAAGTGTTGTTGAAGAACGCGGAAAGCTCGTAGAACTCTTTCTGCGTGACCGGGTCGAACTTGTGGTCGTGACAGACCGCACAGCCGGTCGTCAGCCCCATGAACACCGTCGAGGCCGTCTCCGTCCGGTCCCGTGCATACAGCACAAGGTATTCTTCGGCGATCATCCCCCCTTCAGCGCTGGTGATGTTGCAGCGATTGAAGCCGGAGGCGATCTGCTGATCGAGCGTCCGGTCGGGCAGAAGGTCACCGGCCAGTTGTTCGGTGGTGAACTGGTCGAACGGCAGATTCCGATTGAACGCCCCGATCACCCAATCGCGGTACGACCACATCTCGCGGTAGTTGTCGAAGTGAATCCCGTGCGTGTCGGCATAGCGGGCGTAGTCCAGCCAGTGCCGTCCGCGATGCTCGCCCCACGTCGGTTGCTCGAGCAGCAGGTCGACGTACTTCTCGTAGGCGTTCGGCGCACGGTCCGCGACGAAGCCCTCGACCCATTCCGGCTTCGGAGGAAGGCCTGTCAGATCGAGCGCCACGCGACGGGCGAGGGTACGGCGATCCGCTTCTTCCGCCGGAGTCAGCCCCTCGGCTTCCAACCGGGCCAGAATGAAGCGATCGATCGGGTTCTTGACCCAGGCCTCGTTCTTCACGGCGGGCAGCGCTGCGCGCGTCGGAGCGATGTACGACCAGTGGGGCTGGTATTCGGCCCCTTCGGCGATCCACCGCCGCAGCATGTCCTTTTGCGCGTCCGTCACGACCTTCTTCGAAGCGGGTGGCGGCATCACCTCGTTGGGGTCGGTCGAGAGAATCCGCAGCAAGAGTTCGCTCTCGTCCGGTTGGCCGGGAACGATCGCCTTCTTTTCGATGGCCGCGTCGCGAAGGTGCAGCTTCAGGTCCGCCTTGCGGGCCGCACTGTCAAATCCGTGGCAGGCGAAGCACATGTCCGACAGAATCGGACGAATATCGCGGTTGTATTCGACCTTTGCCTGCGGGACCGATGGCTTCGCGTCCTGGGCCTCCGCAGCGCTGGCCGCGACGAGCCCCAAGGCGAACAGCAGACTTCCGGTCCGTCGAACGCGCGACGAACCTCGCCACAATTTTTGACAGTCGATCATCGAGCGATCCTCATTGGTGTCCGTCGGTGTCTTCGTCGAAGACGGTCACGTCCATTCCCGGCAGCCCCCACACGTCCCATCCTTCGCTTCGTTTCCACATCCTACGGCCATGGGCGGCTCACCCCGGCAAACCCCGCGACCAGTACTTCACCCCTTGTCGAATGTGCCGTCCCAACATGGAGACGGCCAATGTCGCGTCGCCGCTCAGCAGGGCTTCAACGATCGCCAGGTGTTCGCGTGCCTCTTCCGGGATGCGGCGAAAGTCCCGTGCCGCCGCGACGACCGAGTAAGACCCGTCCCGAAAAGCCCGGAACAGCAGCTTGAGCCGGTTCAGTTCGGCTCGGAGAAAATCATTGTCGCAATGCGCGGCAATCAAATCGTGCAACTCGCTGTCGCGCTGGCGGGCTTCGGCGAAAATCGCCTCGCCGTCATCCACAACCCCCGACCCGTCCGGCGCGACCGACGACAGTCGTTGAAACGCCTCGGCCAGCGGCTTGAGATCCGCCTGCGGGATGCGCTTTGCCGCACGCCTGACCGCCTCGCACTCCAACGCTCGGCGGACGCCGCACACCTCGCGGACTTCCTTGCGCGACAGCGACCGGACGACCGCCCCCCGGTTCGGCAGCAAATCGATCAGTCCGATCCCCGCCAACGTGATGAGCGCCTCGCGGATCGGCGTATGACTGACGGCGTATCGCGCCGCCAGTCGGTCCGTGACCAGCCGCTCGCCCGCTTGAAGTTGCCCGGCGAAAATGTCAGCCAACATCGCCTCGACGATCGACGATCGCCGTTGTCCGCGCGCGGGGGAAGCCCCCCCTTCTGGCGGCGACACGTTGCGGCGGCTGGTGGCGACGGTCGTCACGAACGATTCCCGGCGAAACACGGAGCATGGATCAACGATCCTCTTCCACGATAAGCCCCAAGATCGACCTTCGCAAGACAACTGTGTAGAAGTTGCGCAACATTCTATAGAAAACAATCCCTGACTCCCTTGATCGAGGCGCTGTCACGCACCAACATCACCTTGGTGGCTGTTCGAGTTCCTGTGTTCCGGAGTCCCTCGCATGTCGCGCATCACCGAAGTCCTTTGTCTCGTTGCGGTTTGCGGCGTCGGGCTGTTCCTTGTCTCCGAACTGCGTTCGGAGGATCCCCAACGGGACGAAGCCCGCCTTCAGGGGACCTGGAAAATGGACTCGTACATCGACGAAGGGAAGCCCGACCCGCAGTTCGCGGGAGCCGTCCAGGCGTTCACGGGCGACAAATACGTCGTGAAGGTCGGCGAAAAGACGATCCGACAGGGGGCGTTCAAGATCGACGCCAGCAAGACCCCCAAGCACATTGACCTGCTGCCAGCCGCCGGACCTTACAAGGGCAAGACCTTGGCTGGCATCTACGTCCTGGATGGAGACCGCCTGCACACCTGTTTCCCTGAACCGGGCCAGCCTCGACCCGCCAAGTTCGATTCGGCCGCTGGCTCCGGCAATAGCGAAGTGAAGTACACGCGACAGAAATGAGCGAACGATTTTCGGGCTCGCAGCGTCAGAATCGATCGTCCGTATTCCGTCCCGAGGTAGGGACCAAGGTTCGCTCGATCCGGCATCGGGTCTCCGGCCCCCTCGCTTGCGGCTTTTGAATCGGTTCCCATGCCCCGCCTCGTCACCGATCACCCGCTGGCTCCGCCCGAGTGGGGTTGTGACCTTCCCGAGGGGCAGTTGTTGGTGTTGGGACGGAAATCGGGTTCGCCCGTGTGCGTCGCCTGGGACCGCCTCGTTTCGGGGACCCATGCGGAGTTGACGTGGTCGAACGGGGCACTCCTCGTGCGCAGGCTGGAAACGGCGAAGAACGTCATTTTTCACGAGGGCGAACCGGTCGTCGAATGCCGCGTTCCGGTGGGAGGCCGGTTCGTCATCGGCGACAGCCTGTTCCGCGTCGTCGACGATCGCGCGGTTCCGCCGACCCCGTCCGGCCCGTCGGACAGCCCCGTCGAGGAGGTCACGTTCCCTCGACACGCGTTGCGGCACATTCGTTACCGCGACGCCGACCGCCGGATTGAGGTCCTTTCTCGCTTGCCCGCGGTGTTGGGCCGCGTCGACGCGGACGACCAATTACTCCCGCGCCTCGTGAATGTGCTGTTGGCGGGAGTCGCGCACGCCGAAGCGGCCGCGGTGGTCGAGTTGACGCCCCAGGGGACCCCGCGGATGTTGGCTTGGGATCGGCGACGGGAAACCGCCGGCGCGTTTCGTCCCAGTTCGCGTCTGATCCTCGAGTCGCTGGGACGCCGCGGAGCGAGCGTGCTGCACGTTTGGGAAAGCGTCGACGCTTCGCTGGAATTCACCGCCACGCAAGACTTTGACTGGGCGTTTTGCACCCCGGTGCCGCACGGTCCCGTCCCCGTCGACGACGCGACTGACCCACCGAGCGAACACGCCGACACAGGGGCCAGGGGCACGTCCGAGGCAACGATCGGCGAACCACCGCGTGCTGTCCCCACCACGGACATCGAACCTCGCGAGCGACGCGGGTTGTACCTCGCGGGCAAATTCGACCAGCTTTCGGCGACACCCCGCTCCGGACGCGGGGACGACGGCCCGCTGCAAGCGGATGTGAAATTCACCGAGTTGGTCGCGGAATTCGTGGGGGCCGCGCGGCGCCTCCGCGTTCTGGAGAGGACACAGGCGGGGTTGCGGCAATTCTTCCCTCCCGTGGTCGTGGAGGCCTTGGGGCGAGGGGACGAAGCCGCGCTCCTGGCTCCGCGCGAAACGGAAGTCACCGTCCTGTTTTGCGATCTCAAGGGCTTCAGTCGCCAGGCGGAAGCCCAGAGCGATAACCTCATTGGCCTGCTCGACCGCGTCAGTCTGGCGCTGGACGTGATGACGCGGCACATCCTCGAGCATGGCGGGGTGATCGGCGACTTTCAGGGGGACGCGGCGATGGGCTTCTGGGGCTGGCCGGTCGCCTCCCCCGACGATCCGCTCCGCGCTTGCCGTGCGGCACTGGCCATCCGCCGCGAGTTCGAGCAAGCGGCCCGCGCACCGCAACACGCGCTCGCGCGGTTCGAGAGCGGCATGGGGCTGGCGCGGGGTCGGGCGGTCGCCGGCAAGATCGGCACGCGCGACCACACCAAGGTCACCGTGTTCGGCCCGGTGGTGAATCTGGCCAGTCGACTCGAAGGGATGACGCGGCAATTGCGGGTTCCAATCGTGGTCGAGGAATCCCTCGCCAGGATCGCCCGCGAAGGACTATCTCCGCGCGAAGGTCGCGTGCGGACACTGGCGCGGGTGCTGCCGTATGGACTGGAAACCCCGGCGCTCGTGAGCGAACTCCTCCCCGGTGAGGCGGAGCTTCCCGAATTCACCGCGCAGCACCTGACGGACTACGAATCCGCGGTCGAGCGATTTCTCGACGGCCAGTGGGAAGAGGCGTATCGCCTGCTCCGCACGATGCCCTCCAGCGACCGCGCCCAGGACGTGCTCGCCCTGCAAATCGCGCGGCACAACCGCGTGCCGCCGCCGGATTGGAACGGCGTGCTGCGGTTCGAGGGAAAGTGACGCGAAGCAACCCTCTTGTGCCACTGCTGGCTTGTCCAGCCGTGCGACCATCGGTCAGGCTCGCCGCGACTCACCCGTACAACGCCCCGATCACTTCGCCCGCGTTCAACTGATGCGGGCGACTCAGTCGATCGATGACCTGGCTGGCCGGGTCGATTCCCAGCGACGAATAGATCGTCGCCCCCAGGTCCGCGGGGAAGTACGCCCGCGTCGCCGGGTAAGCCGCGCGAGAATCGCTCGCGCCAATCACCTGCCCGCCGCGCACTCCCGCACCGGCAACGATCGCCGAAAACACCGCCGACCAGTGGTCGCGTCCCTAGATCGACAGAATGGGTAGCCGTGTGGAGCGGCTCGCGTTCGCGTGGGAGCTGGGAAAACTGCGACAGCCGTGACGAACAAGGTAACCCGGCCGGCGGCCAGTGACCTTGGAATTCAGAAGTCGCGCCAATCGCCGCTCCGCTTGACCGCCTTGTTTAGCGTATCTACCCAAAACGTACTGGCCGACCGACATCGATTGAGCGTGAACGTCCGTAGGCAATCAGATCGTCGTATGTCAAAAGCCTAGTACCATTCAATTGTTCTTCAATTTCCCGACGATCGACTGGTGAGGTGAATTCGCTGGATCGCCCCATCACAACAGCTATCTCCGGCCGGAACGGCTCAAGCCCATATTTCCGCACGAACGATTTGCGATTCACCGCGTTATCAAAATACTTTCGATATTGACGCAGCTGCGCGACTGCTTTCTGCAACTCGTGCGATATTCGTTTGTATCGATTGCCTGCCATCAAACGGACCGAAGGTAGCTTCAAATCAACAATGTCGAAACCGCGAGTAGCGGGTAACTCAAGCAAGTAATCAGGGATCAGATCGTCGCTGCCCTCCTCGGAAAGGGTCAGGTGTGGATGCGCGCCAGTGTAGCCACCAAAAGATGTGATTAGCTCGGGGTGCTGATTTAGGAAGTTTTGAATTTGCAATTCCTGCAGTGACTCTGACGAGAGCAGATCCTCGAAGTTCCGTAGAACATCTGAAGCCACAAGCGGAACCGGGCGAATGGCTTGAACAGACAGTCGCTGAATTGGGAACTCACTGGCTTCGCGAGTATCTACACACAAGCTATTCCGATAAGTATACTGTCCGGCACACACATGCCCATCCCGGTAACAGAGAACGATGGCCGAAGCGTCCCGTTCCGGATTCATTCGCTCAGAGAGTGTGAGTGTTTTCTCCAACGACTGATAGTCACCTCCGGTAGACATGAATAATTGAGCGCCAAAGCCGAACGCGCCATCTGATGCGCCGACGAATTGCATAACGGCCTCGGCAGGAGTTGTCAGAATGCGACGTTGCACGAACCACTGATTCATCGCCGCGACTACATAGCCGGCGACAAAGTCGCCGAATGCACCGTGTACTCGCTCGGATTCTGAACTCAACAATGGCTCTTGACGCTCCTGAAACTCCCGCTCAGGAAACCTAGCATCTGGACGAACCTGATTGCAATATGAATCTACAAGAGAATCTATTATTAGCGACCGAACCGCACCATCAACTACAGACCCTGAGGCATTCTCGCGAAGCTCCCAGCCTGCATCATCGACGCTGACCGGTGCTACGGCGAAACGGATTATGTCCGCGGTCTCAAGAGTCCCCTTCATTGATGCGTGTCTCAGCAAGGCATATGAGGCCGAGCAGGAGTGGAAAAATGCGTGTTCCCCGTCGTCGTAGACGCTACTCGGAAGCACAAGGCTTTCCGCAGCGCGTTTTCGGAGCCTCGCGGGATTGGCACCGGCAAGTTCGATTGCATCGACGGTGTAGGAGCCAGACAGAAGTAGGCCCAAGAGAAGAGAATCGCTGTCACCTGCAATTTCGCCAGGTGAATTTGAAATGGCGTGCACAATTGCAGATTGTGCCTGCGGCGTTGCCGTCACGCCTTTCGATTCCAAAGCTGTGACAACGGACTCACGGAGAGTATTTTTGTCAGGGCTGGTCATATTGACTTCCGTTGTCGCCGAACAAGTAGCCTACCGACGAAGTGCGGTAGAATTCTACCGTAGTGTGGCGACGTGGGCATGGACCTGTCAATCTGATGCATCAGAGTGCCAGACGAGTTGCGACGGATCGCCGATTTGAGTCCCATGCTACACCGCACTTGGCCACCGTGCTATGCCGCAGCCTTCACAATCCCGACCCGACGTGTGTCCGTCATCGCCACCCCCTCCGCGATCGCAGCGACTTGGCGAAGAAACCCGGTTTCTCGACCAAGTCGCCCATGCCTGCGGGGTCAAACAACTTGCTTATCGCACGGAGCAGTCCTGTGTTTAGCAGGTGAAGCGATTCATGCATCCTCAGCAGAATCTGTCCGGTCTTTCCGGTTCGGGGAGGTGAGAGACAGTGCGAATCTGGCCACGGGGAAGGTGCGGAAGACGAACGATTTTCTTGTGACTAGTTTGAGTGTGTTGTTCAAGCCCCTGACGACATCGTCCCTTGGGCCGCGAACCAGTTCAGAACCATGCCTTCCATCGACCAAGTCCAAGACGTGCTCGCGCTGCAGATTGGCGGCGTAACCGAGTGCTGCCACTGGAATGGAGTGCTGCGATTCGACGGGAAGTAAACGGGTCCCCTGCCAACCGCACTCACCCGTACAACGCCCCGATCACTTCTCCCGCGTTCAACTGATGCGGGCGACTCAGGCGATCGATGACCTGGCTGGTCGGGTCGATTCCCAGCGACGAATAGATCGTGGCCCCCAGGTCCGCCGGGAAGTACGCTCGCGTCGCTGGATAGGCCGCATGCGAATCGCTCGCGCCAATCACCTGCCCGCCGCGCACTCCCGCACCGGCAACGATCGCCGAAAACACGGCGGACCAGTGGTCGCGTCCCGCCCCCGGATTCACTTGCGGCGTGCGCCCGAACTCGCCGCTCACCACGACCAGCGTCTGATCCAACAGACCCCGTTCGTCCAGGTCCGACAACAGCGCAGCCACTCCCCGATCGAACGGCGGCAGCAGCCGATCCTTCAGTTGCGTGAAGTTGGAACCGTGCGTGTCCCAGTTGTTCATCGTCCCCATGTTGGCCTGCACGACGGGAACCCCCGCTTCGACCAGTCGGCGTGCCAACAGCAGCGACTGTCCGAACGCGTGCCGACCATAACGGTCCCGCATCTCGGGAGATTCCTGATCCATCTCGAACGCCTGCCGGAACTTCGCCGCCCCGACCAGCAGGTTCGCCGCCTGATCCATGCGGTGCGACAGATTCCGCACGACCGCGGCTTCATCAAGGTCCCGACGCCGGGCATCCACTGAGGCCAAAAGTGCTTGCCGATGCTGAACCCGGTCGACCGACAGACCGGAAAACAGGCTCAATTCGTCGACACGGAAATCCTTGGCGTTGGGGTCCTTGGTGATGTGCCAGGGGTCGTAGTCCCCACCCAGAAATCCCCCGTTTTGGCCGCAGAAGCCGTAACCGTTGTGCAGGTAGGTCGGCAGCATCACCCCTGCGGGAAGGCCGTCCGTACCAGGACGCACGCACTGCACGCCGGACGCGAAGCAGGGCCAGTCGTGCCGGCTGGCCATATGCGTCGCGCCGGGCGGATTCGCGTTGATCCCCGTCAGCATCCAGTGCGTGCCATGCTCGTGCGACGGGAGCGAATGGCTCATCGAGCGAATGATGGCGAACTTGTCCGTCAGTCGGGCCAGATTCGGGACGTGCGGTCCGACCTGGATTCCGGGAACGGCCGAGTCGACGGGCCGAAACTCGCCCCGAATTCCCTCGGGGGCTTCGGGTTTGAGGTCCCAGATGTCCTGATGCGACGGGGCACCCGTCTGAAAGATGAAGATGACCGCCTTGGCCCGACCGAAACCGGGCAGCCCCAACTCCGAGCTGGCGGACTTCGCACCGTCATCCCCTCGCGCGCGATTCGCGGCGATCTGCGTCATTCCCAACCCGGCACACGCCGAGAAACCCACCTGCAGCATCTCGCGACGGCTGGTCATGCGGCGCGGCGGAAGGGCATTCACCGTGTGGACTGTCGCCATCGGGGCACGCTGGGGCGGGAGGCTGCGGGGCGGGAACGGGGATCGCTGATGCGAAACCCCATCCCATCAATGTATCGGAATGGTTGACCGTCGAGAATGCGTTTTCCGGAGGGACTTGCTGCCGGATCGAACCAGAGCATCCGCTTGGCCGACCTCGGGAGACGGAATGTCTGTTTCGCGTGCCAAGAGCAATGGAAAGAGCGTCGCGTATCTCCGGGCTTTGCGAAGAGGGCACGACAGGCTGGAAGCCTATCCCACCGAATTTCTCCTCTCATCCAGAACTCCGCTCACTTCGATGCCGCCTTGACATGCTCCGGGACTTGCCGTTCCTCCGGGATCAGCGGCGCGGCGATGTCGAGGGTCCAGCAGAGGCCGTTGAGCAGGAGCTGCCGGAACGCCGGTTGGGCGAAGTCGTCGATGTGGCCGAGCGAGGTGTAAAAGACACGGCTCCCCCCTTGGGCCGAGATGTTGGTCCACGCCACCGGTTGCGGCGACTGATCGGGGATCGACCCCATCAGCAGGGGGGTCGTGGCTGCGTTCAGCGGGGCCACCAGATACAGCGATCCTCGGCCGGTCAGGCTCGTAACGTCGATCTGCCGCAACACCGGGTGCTGTTCCGCCGTGGGGGCGACTGAGAGGATCGACGCCGGCCCCACGCCGTGGTGGTTGGTGTAGTGCCCCCCCAGCACGAGCGGATCGAACTCCGGCCATTCGCTGCTTCCCTCCGGCAGCGGAGTTCCCGCGCGGCGTGCGAACGCGTGGCTGGCGGTACGAATGCCCACCACCGGTTTGCCCGACATCACGAATTGCCGCAAGGCGTCGAGTTGCGACGTTTTTGGCAAGCGACGCCGAGCGCTGACCCACAGCACATCCGCTCGCGCGAGTGCCTCAACCATCCCCGGAAAGTGGTTGCGGTCCGTGGCGTCGGCGTGGACGAACTCGACCTCGAAGCCGGCAGGCACCAGCACCTCTTTCGAGAAGGCGGGGAGCGTCACTTCGGTCTTGTACTCGTCGTCGCCGATCACCATCGCGATGCGCCGCTTGTCCTGCGCAAAGCGGAAGGGTTCACCCCCGACAATGGCGTCGCTGGTGATCGTGGGGCAGACGAATTTTTCAATGTGTTCGATGACCCGATCCGTGCCGACGTAGTGCGTGACGAACGGCCACTTGAGCGGGTTGTACATCGTGTCGGTCATGTCCCGCAGGAGCGTGACGTGCTTGCCGTTTTTTGAGAGTTGTCGCAGACCGAACGGACGTCCCAGGACGCACATGTTGGTGTGCACGCCGAGGACCACGACGTTTTCGATCTTGTGCTGTTCGAGCAGGTTCCAGATTTCGATGCCCGAATCGCTGATGGGGTCGCGCGGGCCGATCGTCAGGGTTTCGATCTGCCGCACCCACGGGGACTTCGGCGTTCGTCCGGCGGCGGCCAGGCGGGCATGCCATGCGGCATGTTCGACCGGATCGTCGTCCTCTCCCCCGTCTGTCTGGTCGACCGGATATGTCCCTTTCTCCTCCGCCGGGATCTTGTAGCACCAGACGCCAATGTCGGCGGGGAGGTTGGAGGCCTTGGGAGCCTGTTGGGCCAATGCGCGTCCCGGATGTTTTTCGTAGGACTTCATGCAACCGCTGGGAGCGTGAATCACCAGTGCTCCCCGGTCACGCGCGGCGGACAGCACCGCGTTCATGCGGGGAATCATCTCCGTCTCGCGTCGCACGGCGTTGAGGCAGTGGTGCGAGTCCCAGACATCGCACACGATGAATGCCGTCCTGGCCGGGTTCCAGGACTCCACTTTGGTCTCGGCGACGCCCTCCATCGATCGGGAGCGGAGTTTGACCGACCAATCGTCCGCCGCGTGGATGGTGGGCGAGCACGCAGCGCACTCGACCATCAGCCAACCCACAAGACCCGCGAACCGGAACCATCGAAGCTGGGGCATTGATCGCATCTCGCACAGCCGGGTGGAGTAAGTCGAAGGGAGTCACGGACTCCGAACGCATCGGAGGATTCTCGTTCGTCCCACGCCCCTCGACAACCGAGTCGCACACGCGCGCCGGTCCGAAGTCGGGAACGGGGGGCGAATGACGGAGCGTGCTTCCTCGGCGACGCTCCCCAAATCCGGCCACAAGACCTATAACTCGTGGTGTCTGGCGAGCGACCGTTCAAGACTTCGCCTCGCCGCCACATCCGCGCCCCCTCTCGGGGTCGCCCTCGAAGTCCGCTCCGAGGACTGGCCAAGTCGCTCCCCCCCAGGAAACCTCTTCATGTCGCGCGTTCCGTCGTTTCCGCGTCCGTCCCGCTCGCGCCGCGAGTTCCTCAAGGCCTCCGGATTGGCGCTCACGTCCGCCGGACTGATGCCGGCCTGGATGGCCGACCTGGCCTACGGTCAGGACAAGCCCGCTGAAAAACGCAAGATGGGGGCCATCGGCGTCGGCGGCCAGGGGACCGGCATCATGCTGAGTGCCCAGCGCTTCGCGCACATCGTGGCGGTCGCGGATGTCGACAAGAACCACGCCAATCGCGCCAAGGACGAGCTTGCCAAGCGCCAACCCGACGTGCCGGTCGAACTGTTCGGCGACTATCGCAAGCTGCTCGACAACAAGGACATTTCGTGCGTGACGATCGGGACGCCCGACCACTGGCACACCAAGGTGTTGATCGACGCGATGAAGGCGGGCAAGGACGTTTACTGTGAGAAGCCCCTCACGCTGACGGTCGACGAAGGGAAGCAGATCCTCAAAGTCCAGAAGGAAACCGGCCGCGTCGTCCAGGTGGGAACGCAGCAGCGCAGCGATGTCGGCCTGTTCTTGCGGGCAATCGCGACCGTGCGTGCCGGTCAGCTCGGCAAGATCCAGAAGGTCACCGTCCAGTTGCCGTTGTCCACGGCCGAGGGGGGACCGTTCGAGACCAAGCCGGTCCCGGAACACCTCGACTGGAACCAGTGGCTGGGTCAGGCCAAGGAAGTCGGTTACTGCCCCGAGCGTGCGCACTTCAGCTTCCGCTGGTGGTACGAATACTCGGGGGGCATCCTCACCGACTGGGGGGCGCACCACATCGACATCTGCCAGTGGGCACTGGGACAGGACAAGTCCGGACCGCTCACTGTCGACGGCACCCAGACGAAACTGCCGACGGTCGAGAACGGCTACAACACGCCGAAGAACCCCAAGGTTTTGTTGACCTATCCGGGCGATATCGTCGTGGAAGTCACCACCGGCAACGAAGGTTTGCTGTTCGAGGGGACCGAGGGACGCATGTTCGTCAATCGGGGTCGCGTCACGGGCAAGGTGATCGAAGACCAGGACAAGGACCAGGGCCTCAAAGACAAGATCATGGCGGGAGTCGCCGAAGTGTACGGCAAGGACCGCAAGGCCATCGGCCATATGGAAGGCTTCTTCCGGTCGATGGACGACCGTACCCAGCCGATCTCCGACGCCGAGTCGCAACACCGCTCCGTCAGTGTTTGCCACTTGGGAAACATCTCGATCCGCCTGCAACGCAAGTTGACGTGGGACCCCGCCAAGGAAGAGTTCATTGGCGACGACGAAGCCAACGGCATGCTCAAGCGCGAGCAACGTTCGCCGTTCGCCATCGAAGCGTGAGGCGGGTTGGTGCGAGTGTCTGACGACGCCGGATCGGGCTTCCCCGGTCCGGCGTTTTTCATTTCACCGCAGCGCTCTTGGCGACCGCCGTCCCGTACTCCGCCAGCGACACGTTCGTCGGCTTCAGCGTGAGCAGTGATCTTTCGACGATCTGCTGCACGACGATTTGTGGCCGTTCGTTCTCGATCAACTCCGGATGAAAGTCCCGATACGAAACATACGCCACACGCTCGAAACGATCGCCAAACGCGGGAATGAGTGGAATGAAGAACGAGTCGTGAATCACCACCGCCCGCGACAGGGGCGCGGTTCGCTGATTCAGCGTCCACCGGACCTGCCGTTCGTCGCGGCCGTCCATGAGATGGGTCAGCAGCGGCTCGCGTGCGAATCTCACACGCACGTGTTCCTCAACAGGCGGGATCGGCATATCGAGCAATCCCACGAGGTCCCCTTGGGCCTCGCCGCTCCAACGATCGCAAGTCGATACCTGAAGAGGCGGAGACTCCCCGGACGACACCCCCGCCAACAGCGGCTCCGTCGCCACGCACAGTTCGCGCAACGCGACAAGCGCCCCCCACTCGTTCCAGTGCGAATCGGTCGCCGAGTAGACCAGCCCCTCCCGTTTCCCGCGCATTAGGGCCGCGCGTGGATCGACGACCGTCAATCCCTCGACATGGCTCAGGGTCTCCAGCAGTTGGTCCAACCGTGTGGTTGATCCCACCCGGGAGACCGAGCGGGGCAGATGCTCGGGATAGATCGTGCTTTTGTCGGGGGCGAACATCACGACATAAGGGATGCCCCGCTTGGCCAGCCAGTCCCGTCGCTCGGCGAATGTCCTGGCCCAGTCCACCAGCTCGGCGGGGGTGAACAAGCTCGTTGCGCGGTAACTGTCGAGGGCGTTCTGCCCGCCGTAATACAGCCAACCGTCGCTGCCGACCACAACCGTCGCCCCGCCCGACCCGCCTCCCCCTGTCCCCGACCCTCGCGGCAGGTCGAGGATGCCCGGCACCACTCCCGCCACGCGGGCACTCGCATACCCTTGCTGTGCGGTGCGACGAAAACCCCAGCGATCGTTGAACCACGCCTCGAATCCGGCGGGCCATTCGGCCAAGCTCGCCGAACGGGGAACGGGAAGCGGTCCTCGCCAACGGACTTTGAGTTCGGGGAACGGCGCGGCGGCGCGGCGCTGGGTCCGTTCGACCGACGGGTCGGCCCAGCCCAACACACTCCCAAGCACCGGGAGCGAGATCAGGCCGCAAAACAACAAGGCCGTCGCTCGTCCTCGCCGCCGCTCCGCTCCGGCGTTGCGCAACGCGGCGACGGAGAACGCATCGATGAGGGCATCCGTATCGTCACTCGAATCCGGGACGGTCTTTCGCACTGGGGACGACACAGCGATAGACGGATCGGACATCGCGTGCCGTTCCGCGACGTCGCTCTCGGAGCCGCGGGCCTTTGTCCTCATGGTGGTGTCGTCCATGTCCCGTCCACCTACACGCCCATCGCCCCGATGCAGGGGAAGGCCGATCAGCCCCTCGTCACCGGACCTGGTCCACCCCGCCCGTACGCCGAATCATTGTGCCTCAGGCCGATGCAACATCCGGTGGGGGCGAGGTTTGTACCAATCCACGCCCTCCGTCCCAAGACCGATTGGTGGCTCGTCGGCGACTCCCGCGCCAGCCATGTGGCTGCCGGACGGAGGACGCGCTTGTCAAACTGTGCGGATCGCGACGGTTGCATCCGGGAGTCGCGGGATTGGTTTTGGAGGGGTCATGCCCGAGACGATAGATTCGCAGTCGCGCACGAGTCCGAACTCGACGAGCGGGGGGACTTCGCGCACAAGTCCCGACGCACGGGGGGTGACGAAATCCGCGACTGACACCTGGATGTCGCGATGAAATCGTCGCTCCGGACGGATTGGACTCAAGTTTCCCGCAACCGGGAGCGAGTCGGACGGTCCCCAGGGACGAATGGCAAGGATTTGCAGCGAGAGTTTGGCATCGCCCCGATTTTCGGTGGTCAGGACGACCCCGAAGCGTGGATCGCGGGATGGAAGGAATTCGCGCCGGCAGTGACGGACTTGGCAATAGCCATGTCCGGGGCGCGGCGATCAGGGAGGATCGTTCGATGAAGCGACTGGCGCGCCCCTGGGTGAGTTGGACCACGCTGGGGATGCTGACGGTGGCCACGGGAACAGTCACTCCCCGCCATGTGCTGGGGACCGACGGCCCCACGTTGGCTCCTACCCCCGCCGCACCTGTTACCGCCGCGCCAGTCCCCGCGCCCACACCCGTCCCTGCGCCTACACCCGCCGCAAGCGAACCGGCCGACGCCACCCCGCTGCCGCTCGATCTGGACTCGGTGCCGATTCCCGCGGAAGTTGACGCGGAACCGGTTCCGGTGCGGACTCCGGCTACAACACTCCCCACGCCGCTGCGCGGGAGCGAATCAAAGCCGCTCGCGCCGGTTGCGGTTCCGACCGACCTCAAACCGGTCCCGGCGGTGCCGGGCAACACCCCCATCTTCCCGCGGAAGTCCGCCAAAGCCCTCACATCTAAAGATGTGCATGGGGTCGAAGTTCCGGGTCCCGTCGAGATTGTCGAACCCGGTGTCCAGTCTCCGAGAGCTGCGAGCGTGATTCTGACGGGAGCACGCGTCGGTCCGCGCCCTTCCCTGCCCCCTTTGCAGCCTGTGCAACTCGCGCCATCGTCTCAGTTTGCGGGTGATGCGCGAGCCGCTGCCGACCTGGGGACACCGACGCCCTTTGGAGCGACTGTCGCGCCGCAAACCGCGACCCGCCCGACGGAACCTTTGACGACCGTTGCGGCGCCGGTGCCCGCGTTGCCGCTCCCTTCACCCGCACAGGCTCCCCCGCTGCCTCCCGCCCCCATTGATATCAACGCCGGCGATATCAATGCCGGGCCCGGAAGCAGCCCCGTGGCCAAAAGTCGCGTCCCGGGCAAGGGGACTCCTTCCATTCCGGTGACATCCACGATCCCGTTGGACTCGGAGCCGAAGCTGGTCCCGCGCGCTGTCGCCGCCGACCAGATTCCCCCGAACCTGCCCGCGTCCCCTCCCGCGACGCGTCCCGTTCCCGTCTTGAAGGCCCCCGCGATTGTCACGCCGGACGCCGCGCCCACGAAGCCTGCGGAAGTGGCCGCCCCGACCGGTGCCGGAAAAGTCGCCGCCGGTGCCGGTGAGAACGCCGGCAGTCCGCTCCCCCTTTCCGGGGACGTCCCGTCCCTGACGGCCCCCGCGCTCGGTATACCCAATCCGGTCACATCCTCTCCCGCTGCGGCCACCCCGGAAAAGCCGGTTGATGCCAGCAAAGCGGTGGACACCGCTCCCCGTCCCGCCGAGGCGTCGAAGGATTCCAGCGGTGCCGCGTCCAGCGTCCGAGAGCCGAAGAACGTGCCGGCTGTTCCCGAAACCCCGGCACCCACCGAAAAGCCTGCGGACGCCCCCAAGCCGAAACCCGCCGAAGCCGCTCCGGAAAAACCGCGCGACCCGCTGCTGACGCTTGTCGATCAGGCCATCGATGTCACCTCGCAGCGACAACTCCGCATCGGGTTGAACAGCCCGTGGCAAATCGTTCACGGCGTCGTCGCCCTCCGCTGGGACATGAAGATCCAGACGCAGGACGGTAAGGGGCAGGTGAGCGCGATCGAGTACCTGATGGGAGGCAACACGTTCGAGAACCAGCCCATCTGGCAGGAAACCGCCTGGGGTGGCCGGGGACACCCGTACACCCGCCCCTATGCCCACGAGGGACACCCGACACAATTCCTTGGCTATATGACGATGGCCAACATCCCACTCGACTACGAGATCAAGACCGGCACCAAGACCATCACGGTGCGGGATGTGATCAACGACGCGAAAATGCAGGTTCGCCAAGGTCCGGAGATCACCTGGACGCTCTGGGCGCTGGCCCATTACGAAGAGTCCGACGCGCAGTGGCGGAACAACGCCGGCGAACCGTGGAGCATCGAACGCCTCGTCAAACTTCAGGTGGACGAACGGGTCACCAACAGCGCGTGCGGTGGCTGCCACGGCATGTTCGCCCTCTGCTATGCCCGCAACCTGTACTTCACGACAGGCAGGCCGCTCACCGGCGTGTGGCTGGAAGCGGACCAAAAGATCAAGTGGTACACCGAGGCCACGCGCCGCATGCAGAACACAGACGGGTCGCTCTCGTCGAATTTCTACAAGGGGCCCGGCTACTCCAACAATTACGACACCCGCCTGAACACCACCGGGCATCAATTGGAGTGGATTCTGGTGAGCTTGCCGCAAAGTCGCCTGGGCGAGCCTTGGGTCCGGCGGGCCGTGGAAGCGCTGTCGCGGGACCTCATCACCAACGCGCGCTTTCCCGCCGAGTGCGGGCCGATGTACCACTCGTTGCACGCGTTGATCCTGTACCGCCAACGGTTGGATCCGAAGTTCCGCGTTCCGAAGCGCAACTCGTCGTTGAAATTGGCCGAGCGGGAATTGACCCGCAATCCCACCGCCGCCGCTCCCGCGCCGAACACGTTGCGCTGACGACGAACGTCCGTCCCCCCGCATCGTCGGCGGGGGACGGGGAATGACGGATATGACGGCTTTCCAACATGTTTGGATCGAGTCGCCGTCATGATCGCCAAGTCTGTCACACAGCCGACGACGTTCGGCCGCTTTCCTCCATCCCCCTGCCGACCCGCGACGAGATTCACGCCGATATTTTCCAAGACGGAAATCGTTCCCAGGTGGCGGGATCGTCGACCGTTCCGGGTTCCGGTCGCGGGACGCGGGGTGTCGGGAGGGACCGGATGCGAAAGCGTCCGAGCGGCGGAGCGGCTGGTATGCGCGAATTCGCGTTTTCGGGACGACCGGTGAAGCTCGTTTCGGCCTTGGTGCTGTGGTTCGCCATTCATGGCGTCACGGCGGCGGCCGATCAAGCGGGATCCATTTGGAACGGCGACTTTGCCGCCGCCGAAGCGCTGGCCCAGAAGACGAACCGTCCGCTGCTTGTGCACTTTTATGCGGGCTGGTGCGGCCCCTGCAAAAAGATGGACAAGGAGTCCCTCTACACGCCCGAAGTCACGCGGATCATCGACGCCGGGTTCGTCGCCTCCAAGGTGAACATCGAAAAGGCGCCCCATCTGCAACGCCGGTTCGGGATCACCTCGCTACCGACCGACGTGATCGTCGCACCGAATGGCAAGGTGCTGCTCAATCACGCCGGATACCTCTCCAAGTCCGAGTACATTGGACTGATGAAATCCGGCGAACAGAAGTTCGCGGCCCTTCCGAAGAAGACGCCCGCCACGGTCGTCGCACAGGAAACCACACCCGGTGCCAAGCCGACGGTGAAAACCGCCCAGGCCCCGAAAGCAACCGAATCCCGGCCCGTCGATACCAGTCTTGCCGACGCGGGAGCGGCGAAAGCTGATCCGGAGACGCTGGATCGCGGAACTGACGAGGTTCCCGTCGACGATGTCCGCGTCGCCATGGACGGGTTCTGCCCGGTGACGTTGTCACAGACCCGCGCTTGGGTCCCCGGAAAGGTCGAATTCCTGTTCGAGCATCAAAACCAGATCTACTACTTCGCCGGCGACAAGGAATTGGCCGACTTCAAAGCCGATCCCGGCAAGTTCGCACCCCGGTTGCTCGGCTGCGACGCGGTCACCTACAGCGAGTCGAACATCCCCGTGCCGGGAACGACGAAGTTCGGCGCCTTCTTCGACGGCGAGCTGTATCTGTTCGAGACCGCCGAGAACCGCGCCAAGTTCAAGGCCGATCCCGGCAAGTTCAGCAAGATCCGTCAGGTCCTGAAAGCGGAAGACGTCAAGCGCCGCCGGGCGTGATGCACGAAAACTGCTGAACCGTTTCGCCGATCACTTGCCGGTCGGGACGCCGTAGAACCGCACCAAAGCCGCCATGTCGGGCTTGAGGAACACCCCTTCCTCGTCGGTCGGTACGCGGACTTTGACCCGCACCGAAACCGCTCCTTTCGCCCGGTCGGCGATGGGCATCAGCCGGTCCACGACCGCCTCGTACTTGCGAGTCGGGAACGCGTCCGCCGTCACGTCGCACTTTTGACCCTGGAAGACGCGCGAAATGTCCCGTTCCTGAATCGACAGATCGACCTCGAGGTCCGAGAGGTCCGCCATGTCGCACAGGCTGAACGAACCGTTGAACGCGACCGGGTTGACGATGTTTCCCTCCTCCGCGTTCTTCTTGAGGATCGTCCCCGTGATCGGCGCGCGGACCGTGGTGTTATCCATGCGCCACTGAGACTTCATCAGGTCCGCCTTGGCGAGCGACACTTCGGCACGGGCCTGATCGATCCGCTCCTTGCGGGGACCGAGTTCCATCAGTTCAAACACATGTCTCAGACGGGTTGCCCGAAACTCGGCCATCTGGAACGCGCTCTCCGCCTCGTCGTACGTTTCGTCACTGATCGTCTTCTTTTCGCGCAGCTTGCGGGCGCGTTCCCATTGTGAACGCAGCTTCTGCACGTTTTCGTCCGCTTCGTTGACGTCGGCCCGCGCTTGTTCCTTCTCTTCGGGCCGATTCCCGTTCATCAGTTCGTCCAGCCGGAACTCGGCCAGCGCGACGTTGGCCTGGGCCCGCTGCAGATCCGCGTCGTATTCCGTGGTTTCAATCCGCGCCAAGACATCCCCTTTGGTCACGCGGCGACCTTCCTCGATGTCCAGCGCGATGAGCATCCCGCTCACCTTGGGACTGACCAGAATCTGGTGCGCGGGGATGATGTAACCCTTCGACTCCAACGCGACCTTTCCGGCCTGCGCGGCCGTTTCCGTGGCATCGGAACCGGCGGCTGACGAGGAAGTCGCTTGTTGTGCGTCCCCCGTGCCGGAAAGCGGGCTCGCACTCGCGGGACTCGCTGCGGTCGCGACAGCCGCCACCACCTCCCCGGAAGCGGCCCCGCTTGCGGGCGGAGGCGAGGGGCTGCCGCGCCATGCGAGGTAGGCCGTTGACGCTGCCAGCAACAGGCTGAGAGCCCAGGGGAGCCGCGACCCAGCCGAGCCCGCGCGAACGGTCGGGTCCAAACGCAATGACTGCACGCGGTCCCGCAGGGCGGACGGATCGCGAGACGAAGGGGTTCTCGCCGCAACGCCGGGCGCGACAGTGGACATCTGGCTCAAAATGATCTTCCTCGATGGGACAGGCAAACGCCCCGCACACACGGCGTGCCCCGATCCGCCGGGACTCGTCGACGCTCGGAAATCGCCGGGAGCGCTCGCCGCACGCAACGCCACCCGCACGGAACTCGGCTGGCGAAACCGGCCTTCCGACTCACCGGCGTGCTACGGGCATTATACGGGATCAAACCACCGAAGCTCGCGGAAGTTCCGCCGATTCGGAACTGATCGCCCCGGCTCGCGGCGACGCGCTCAAAAACGCGCTGCCCGCAGGAATTCGCTCGTCAGTCGTCGCCATCCTCGGACAACCCCAATGTCACGAGTGGTCGTAGGTCCGCACCGGCATCGGCACCGCTGTCCGAACCGCCGATGGCCGGATTCGTCGCTGCATCCCCAGCCAAGGTGAATGACAGCGCTGTCAGTTTCTCGGCGCTGTCGTCCGACCAGGAGAGACCCCAAGGTGCGTCGAGCGCCAGACTGTCCGTCTCGGCCTCGCCCCACTTCTGACGCCAAGCCGACATGTCGACTTGCTCGGGAGTGGCGGTCGGATCGTCCGCGCCGATCGACCACGGATGCACATACCCGCTGTAGAACGTTCTCCGCCCCGACCAGGTCAACAGCGACTTTTGGTCGGATCGCGGAGCTTCGCCCGTCGAAGACACCAGTGCCGAGGCCCCGTATCCCGCCAGGATCGAATCGCTCGAACGGACCGCCAGCGGCAAGCCTCGCCGCGGCATGCGGCCGCTGTCGAGCCGCAACAACCCCCCGGAGGTCGCGACAGTCGAGTGATCGATGCGCAGTTCGTTCGGCTGTTGCTCGGAACTGGACTCGGTCGCGGCGGAAGAGCGCAGAAACGTCCCCGCGAGCGCGACGACCGAGTGCCGTAACAGCACGCGGAACAGGTCGGACCCGCGCAAATGCACCCCGTCCCCGCGACCACGAATCAAGCACCGCTCGATCTCGAGAGAGGACGCACCGCGGGCACCCCCGCGGTCCATCTCCATATCGGGCATGCGCATCGCCCCCGCAGGGTCGAGTTCGATCGCGGCAAGCACCCCGTTCGTTCCACCCGTCACCGTCAACGCGCAATCGGTCACACGGAGATAATCGGCCCGCTGCACACTGATGAGCGCCCCCCCGGCCGAGAGACTGTCCGCCATCGGCGCGTATCGCAATTCGACGCCCGCCAGATCGAGGCCTCCCCCGGTCACGACGATCATCCGCGTCAACCATCCATCCCCCGCCAAGCGAACGGGGGTGAACTCCAACACCGGTCGAAACCCGCGCGCGGCGCGGATCGACAACCGATGCTGCACCTTGCAGACTCCCTCACGGCGAACACCCGAGAACCGCAATTCGATGACCCCGCCATCGGCGGTCGCAGCGCAGGCCGCTTCCAGGGATGCGAACCTCGCCAAGCCGCCGTCCTTACCGCGCACCACAAACGGCGTGCGTTCGTTCTCGATCTCCGCACCCGACGTCCCTGTCGACTTCCCCGCAGACGGCGCCACCGCCGCACCAATTGACGGCGGCGCGACCGATCCGGTGGTCGGACGTGATACCGGTTCCCGCCCGCCAGGCGGTGTCGACGTGTTTCCTGTAGCCGCCGTGCCGGGCGACCGCCTCACGGCTTCGGCGAGATTCACAAGTTGACCTGGATCGAGCCCCCCGGTGTTTGCGGACGCGACCAAGCCCATGTCGCGCGGCACCGCCGGAGCGGTCAAACGGTTGTCCACGATCGCGGGAGGGCCGAGGATGCCTTCGGTCGAGGAGGTCTCTCCCGTAGACCGAGTCGCCGCGCGGCCGATCTCCGCGATCGACGGTGCGAATCCCAAAACCGTGCCGGGACTCCGTTCGATCTTTCGCGGCTCGACCTTGCGAGGCGATTCCATTGTTTCAGGCGGGGTTCCACCGGCCGGTCGCGCCGCAACCATTTCGGCTTGCGCATTTCCGACTTGCAATTCCCGTGTGCCGTCTCGGGAGCGATCTGGGAAAAGCTCCGCCACGGCCCGTGCCGCGACACCGGAACTCCCCCGCACACTCGGCTCTCTCGACGCGCCAGCGATCACCCCGGGCTTCGCGTCCAACGTGGATGGGTTGGATGGGCGATCCACCGGGCGACGCGCCCCGCCCAAACCGAATTCCAATCCCAACGCCAGCGCCACCAGCGCACCGGCCGACGCCAGCCACACGAAATGCCGCTGCACGAATCGGCCCACCGGCCCCGTACCGCGTGTCGCCGAGACCGGCACGGCCAACTCTCCCGCCGCACCCAACCGCACACCCAGCGGCGCGGCCACGAGCGCGATGTCCCGCAACAACGGCTCCACGGACGGATAGCGCTTGCGGGCGTCCTTCGCCATCATCGTGCGAACGATCGCCGCCAACGACGCGGGCACCCTCCGGTTTTTCTTCGACGGATCGGGCGCCTCGTCCCCCTGGTGCTGCAACAGTTTCTGCAACACGGTTCCGTCCGGATACGGAGGTTCCCCCGTCAGCATGTGATACAGCGTGCAACCCAGCGAGTAGATGTCGCTGCGCACGTCCGCCTGCCTGGGATCGCGCGCCTGTTCCGGCGAAATGTAGTCGAACGTTCCGAGCGTCGTGCCGGCGATCGTCATGTCCGCCTGGGATTCGGTCCGCGACTCGGAGCGGGCCAGACCAAAGTCGACCAGCTTGGCTGTCCCTTGCGTGTTGAGGATGATGTTCGAGGGCTTGATGTCGCGGTGCACCACGCCGAGCCGAGCCATGTGTCGGAGCGCCACCGCGATTTGGTACGTCACGCGAATCGCGTCGCCAACAGCCAGCGGCTGACCGGACGAGAGCACGTCGCGAATGTTCGTCCCCTCGACATACTCGAACGCGATGTAATGCAACCCCTGGTCAAAGCCGCTCGAGTACACCCGCGCGATCGCCTCGTGGTTGAGCTGCGCGCCGGCGCGGGCCTCGTGCTGAAATCGTTGCACCGATTGCGGGTCGCGCGACATCAGGGGGGGCAGCACCTTCAGCGCCGCCGGACGCCCCAAGTCCTCGTCGACCCCCAAAAACACCGCCCCCATTCCGCCGCTGCGAATCCGGCGGACCACGCGATACGGCCCCAGCCGGATCGGCGTTTCGTCGACGCCCTCCAGCGGGGGAGCCTCGCCGTCGGGGACTCCGGGAAACAGCAATCGCGCCAATCCGGAAAACGGCCGTTGAACCGAAGAGCCGTCCGCCACCCCAAGTTCCACCACCGGCCCCGGGCGACCCTCCGGATTCACCACCGTCTCCCGCCCCAACACGGGTTCCCGTGCGGGAAGCGGCGCAACACGTCCGCTGGCGCTTCCCACCGCAGTGGTGGGCGCCACGGACTTCACGCTGCTCGCAGGGTGGGTGGACATGGATACGTCGGGGCGAAAACCACTCCCGAAGGCCAAACGGATCGCCGAACAACTTCGTCAACGCCACCACGCGCAACGCGCGGCAGGGCCAAGACAGGTTGCCTGTGATGCCTAACGACCGGAGAACATGCGCGAACGGGCACTCTCGAACCGGAGAAAGCCTCCAGGTCGCCAGCTACCGAGACACGCCGTGATTACGCTGAGTGACCGAATTTCTCGAACAAAACTTCCCTGAAATCGTATGCCGGAACCGTGGAAACACGGGGATTGAGGAAAAATCCGGCGACGCGGAACTCCGTTCCCTAAAAGAATTGACGTTCGCCAACGACAGAATTCCGAACAATTGTCCGAAATCTTGGCCGACGGACGAACCCCATGACAAACACTCGCAATGAACCGACTTTTCGGGCGGTTGACCATGCCGCAGCTTGATCATACCCGCGCGGCGGGTGAACGCCGCGCACCCATCAACACGCATCACTGCGTACGACGGTTGGCCAGCTTGACTCTCATCCTAAGACGCAATGTGCAAACCACAAGCCGAACGTGGCGAATATCCGCTGAAAAGCCATAACTGCCTTGGCTACATCGAATTACGCCTATCCGTTAACCGCCCTGGTGAGCGACTCGCTGGCGCTGGTGAGCAGCGTTTCGAGGCGACTGATCGATTCTTGCGCAAATTCGCCCGAGGCCTGCACCACCGAAGTCTGCCCGCGCACCGACGAATCGGGGATCATCCCCGACTGCTCGGCGTTCGCAAAGTTGGCCGTTTCCTCCACCAGCGTCGCCACCTTGGGCAACATCCCGAGCTCCAAATGCTCGATCAATTCGATCGACAAACGCTCGGCCGCGACCAATTGCTCGCGCAGCGACTGGCCTGAGGTGGATCCGGGAATCGCCATTGCCCTGCCTCCGCGAAGAACGCCGAAACGGAACGGCCTCGGAATCCCGCGTCGCGAACCCCAGAGGCCCGCGCGACGCGGCGTGTCCCAACCCCGCTCAAATCTTCTTCCGTCCACCCTTCATGCGCCGCAGTTCGGGCAACTCCGCGAGGTCCACAATCCACCCGCGGCACTTCGGCGACCCGCAGTGGCATTCGATCGCGTAGTGCGCCGGCCATGCGTAGTCGATGAACAGTTCATCGCCCGGCTGGATCGTTCGCAAGGCGTGGACGAACAACTGATCCGACGGCTTCGCCTCGTCCTCTTCCTCGTACCACCAGAATATCTGGGCGTTGGGGTCGCACGAGTGGTTCATGAACCGAAACGGTTCGCCCGGCTCGAGGACGCGGTCGTAACCCAGGTCCATGGCGTACCGGGACGCGTATCCGTCCGCGGACAGGATGCGACCGGTGACCTCGCCGATCACCTGCCCCTTGCGGAACTTGCGCGTCGCGAACACTCCGGTGCCGGCAATCCCGGGCCCGACGCGAATCCGGCCTTCGTGTTCGTATCGCTGCCTGGCCATTGTTCCGCGTCCGCGACCCGTGCGCATGTTTCTTTCATCGCCCCCGCAAGAATTCCACCCGCCGACTCAATCCAGCCATCCCGGCCGTTCGCCCATCATGGCCGATCTGCACCCTCAATTCACTTGTTCAACGATGTTACCTGCGCGACAGCCTCACTCGCGCGTCAGCTTGTGGAATCGGCCAAGCAGGTCGCGCGTCACCGGCCCCGGTTTCCCGTCGCCGATGCTGCGTCCGTCGAGGCTGATGGCCGGGATGACTTCGGCCGCCGTGCCCGTCAGGAAGCACTCGTCCGCCGTGTAAATGTCGTGCCGTGTCAGCGGTCCTTCCACAACCGGATACCCCGCCTGCTTCGCGAGGCCGATAACGGCGTTTCGCGTCAGTCCCTCAAGGATCCCCGCTTCCAGGCCGGGAGTGTACAACCGACCCCGCTTGACGAGGAAAATGTTGTCGCCGGTGCACTCGGCCACTTCCCCCTTGTGGTTGAGCATCAGCGTCTCGACGCATCCGGCGTCTTGCCCCTCCACCTTGGCCATGATGTTGTTGAGGTAGTTCAACGATTTGATGCGCGGACTGAGGGCTTGCGGGTGGTTGCGGATCGTGCTGGCCGTCACCAGCTTCAGGCCGTTCTCGTACATCTCCTTCGGATACAGGGAGATCACGTCCGCGATGATGATGATCTGCGGATTCGAGCACTTGTTCGGATCGAGACCCAACGCCCCCGCGCCACGAGTGATCACCAACCGCACGTACCCGTCACCCCCGGGAAGATTGTTGGCGAGGACGGTCCGCTCCGTGGCCGCGCACATTTCGGCCTCGGTCATCGGAATCCGCAAGCGGATCGCCAGCGCGCTTTCGTACAGCCGCTCCACGTGTTCCTTGAGCAGGAACACCTTGTTGCCGTAGACGCGAATCCCCTCGAACACACCGTCGCCGTAGAGCAACCCGTGGTCGTAAACGCTGACGCGGGCCTGCTCTTTGTCGAACAGTTCGCCGTTGATGAAAACCTTGGTCATGGTGGAGCGCCGGGAAACGATGCGGGGATGCGACGAGGGGGGATAAGAACCGAAAGTGCGACGCGTGGGCGAGGAATCGGGCGTCGGTTCCGGGGAGACCGTGGCTTGCGCGGCAGGCACCTCGGCATGCGCGGCAAACGGGATCCCTCACTGACGCTTCGGGTTTCCAATACGGCCCGGTCACTTTTTGTCGCGCACGACTTGTCGCGACCGTGCCAAGACAAACGGACGAGCCGAAAGGCTCGTCCGTTTCCTGATGTTGCGAACAACATTGTGAGTTTCCGGTGACCCTTCAGGGGGTTCCCGGCAAGCCTTCCAACCGACCCTCCGACAACCGGACGATACGATGCGCTTCGCGAGCAATCGCCTCGTCGTGCGTCACCATGATGATAGTCAGCCCGTTTTGGCCGTTCAACCCGTTCAGCAGGTCCATGATCTCGCGGCCGGTGCCACTGTCGAGGTTCCCCGTCGGTTCGTCCGCCAGCAGGATTTCCGGCTGACCGATCAAGGCCCGCGCGATCGCCGCACGCTGCATTTCCCCGCCGGACAATTCCGAGGGACGGTGCTTCAACCGGTGCCCCAGTCCGACTCGAGTCAACAGATCGGTCGCCCGCTCACGAAGCTCCTTCCGCTGACGCCAGTAGGTCCACATCGAATAGCGGATCATCATCGGCGACAGAACGTTCTCCAGGACGCTCAGTTCGGGCAGCAGGTGATAAAACTGGAAGATGAACCCGAATGTGCGGTTGCGCAGCGTATCCCGCGCGGCAGCCGGCAGGTCGTCGATCCGTTGCCCGCACAATTGGATCTGGCCGCCGTCCGGGGCGTCGAGCAATCCCAACAAGTGCATCAGCGTGCTCTTCCCCGACCCGGATTGACCGATGATCGAGACGAAGTCGCCGCGTCGGACGGAGACATTCACGCCGCGCAACACGGGAATCGCGATCTTCCCTTTGGCATACGCCTTCTCCACCGCCAGCGCGGCCAGGTGTGGCGGTTCTCCCGCTTCGGCGAGGAGCTTGGGCGACGCCTCCACGGCCACGTTCAATCCCACATCCGAGACGGGGGCCGCAAACGGAGTTGGTGGCCGGGGAGCGGTCCGGGGTTCCCGTTCCAACAGGGCGGTCGAACGATCCATGTCAGCCTCGCCTTCGGAAACCTGTTTCAACCACCGACGCCCGTGTGCCACTGGCTGTGCCAGTGAGAACTATGGGAAGCCACGGAATCGCCGTTGCGTCAGTCCACACCGTCTTATTTCTTCCCCTCACCTGTGTTCAATCTGTGTTTCATCCGTGGCTAAAACTCTTCAGAAGAAATGTTTAGCCACGGATGAAACACAGATGAAACACAGATAAAGGCATCAGGGTGAATGTCTAGTGGCAAGAAAGACACCACTGGCCCGGCCCGTCACTCATAACGGAGCGCCCGCACCGGATGCAGTCGCGACGCGCGTCGCGCGGGCAACACGCTCGCCAGCACCGCGATCAGCATCGCCCCCAGCGCGACCCACACCACCATCAGCGGCTCGACGTGCGTGGGAATCTCGGGGAAGTAATAAATGCGGTGGTCGAACACCTCGACCCCCGTGATCTTGTTCAACCAATGCTCGATCGTATTGATGTTCCAGACGAACAGGAGTCCCACCAGCGTCCCGGTCCCGGCCCCCACGATCCCCAACCCCAACCCGTAGGAAACGAAGATCACCGCGATGCCGTTGGAACTGGCTCCCAGCGCCTTCAGGATGCCGATGTCGCGGGTCTTCTCAACGACGATCATGTAGAAGATCGCCAGAATCCCGAAGCCCGCCACCGCGATGATCAGGAACAACAACACATTCAGGATCGCCGATTCAACCGCCACGGCGGCCAACAGCGGCCCCTGCTTCTCTTCCCACGTCCGCACCGAATACAAGCCCGGCGGAAACACCCCTTCGAGGCGTTTCTTCACCGTTTCGGCGTCGCGGTAATCCTTCAATTTGATCTGAATGGTTGTAAACGATTTGGTGCACGTGGCGGGATCAATCTTGCCGGTCGCGGGGTCGACTTGACCCGACGCCGGTTCGAACATGCCGCGCAGCGTTTGCAGCTCTTCCAAGTTCATGAACACGAGGTTGCCGTCGTATTCGCTCATGCCGCTTTTGAAGTTGTCGACGACGGTGGCGTTGAAGTGAATCGCGTTCGGAGGCCGACCGGCGGTAACGGTGCTGAGCTTGATGTCGTCACCCGGCTGGACCATGTGCATGGTCTTCAGCTCGCCCGATTCGCGATCCTCGTACAGGAAGCTGATCAAGCCCGCCCCGACGTACGCCCGCGCGGGAAGTGGCTCGGACGGATCTGCGACCGCGACCGCCGCGGCGCTGTGCGCGTCGAGGGCGTTCAACAGGTCGGACGGGTCCCGTTCCGCCGGCGCGGCTTGAGGTTCCGACGGGGCTTCGATCGCAGCGGCGGCATTTTCGACGGCGTGATCCGCCGGTTCGGCTTCGGCGGGATTCTCGGAGTTTCGTTCCAATTCCATGAGCTGTCGGTACTGGGCTTTGAGGCGGCGCTGTTCGCGGTGCGCCGGTTCGAGTTCCCAATCCGGGGTGCGGGTCAGCTCGCGCAGCGGGGGCCGCGCGGATTCGCCGTCGGCGGCCGGACGAGGCTGGTAATTGCCCAGATGTCGCGTGAGGTCGCTGACGCTCGCCTTCGAGACGGGGTCGATGCCGATGATCGTCACCGGCTTATGAAACCACTCGCCGACGTACTGAAAGCTCAGCATCCCGTACACTTCGACGGTCGGGCTGGTCGATTCGATGTACTCGCCGGCGACGCTCTCGATGAGCCGGACATGTTTTGCGGCGTCCGGGATGCCGTTGAGGCTCCCCGATTCGACGACCATATCCGCCAGAATGCCGTGGATGCGGGTGCGCATCTCGGTGGCAAAGCCCGCCATGACGCTGTTCACGACGATCATCGTGGCCACGCCGAGCGTCACGCTGATGATGCTGGCGAGCGCGATGAACCGCGTGCGCAGGTACCGCTGGCAAAGTAGCAACTTGTACATCCGCCGATTCCTTGGCGATGAATCCCGGTCATCCGGGCCGATCCGTCATGGGACGCGTTGATGAACCACAAAGGTCACGAAGTAAGGGTCATCACAAAGAACACAACGAGGTCAAAGCAAGCGAATGGAACCACCAAGGCACGAAGGCACCAAGAAAGACGAGGAGTAGCGAAGACAGATCGAGTTATGTCGTCAAGAACTCGGAGATACTAAGCCCAGCAAACCCACCGCATCACCATGTTCACCAACAATGTTTCCAAATCCACAACCACCGACAACAACACTTCAACTCATCTCTATATGCCTTGCCTTCGTTCTCTTTCTTGTCTTTCTTCTCTTCCTTGGTGTCTTGGTGCCTTGGTGGTTTACTCCAACCTTATCTTCGTGTTTCCTTCGTGTCTTTGTGGTGCAGATTCCTCCGTCACTCCCCCCGTTCGTGCCGCAGGAGCGGGAAGTAAATCACGTCCCGGATGCTGTGGCTGTTCGTGAGCAGCATCACCAACCGGTCGATCCCGATTCCCAGGCCTCCCGCCGGAGGCATCCCCACCTTGAGCGCCCGCACGAAATCGTGGTCCATCTTGGCCATGCTGTCCTCTTCCTTGAGGCCCGCCAACTGCGTGCGGAAGAGTTCTTCCTGAAGCCGCGGATCGTTCAATTCCGTATAGGCGTTGGCCAGCTCCAACCCGTGGATGAACAACTCGAACCGCTCGGCCACGTCCGCCGAGCCTCGTTTCCGTTTGGTAAGGGGACACATCGACGCCGGGTAGTCGATCACGAACACCGGCCCCGTCAGGTGCGATTCGACCGTTTCCTCGAACACCTCGTTGACCAGCACGTCCGGGTGCTTGCCCGCGGTTTCGATACGGTGCTTTTTGGCGACTTCGATCACCGCCGCCGAATCGTGCAAATCGCAACCGGCATGCTCCCGGAACAGGTCCGCGTACTTCTTCCGCGGCCACGGGGGGGTATAATCGACGATGTGTTCGCCCCACGGACGTTGGAAGTTCCCGTCCAGGGCGCGGATCGCATCCGCGAAAATCGATTCCGTCAGCTCCATCATCGATTCATAGTCGCCGTACGCCTGGTACAGCTCGATCATCGTGAATTCCGGGTTGTGGGTGCTGTCGACCCCCTCGTTCCGGAAAACCCGACCGATCTCGTAGACCCGCTCGACTCCGCCGACCATCAGCCGCTTCAGGTGCAGCTCAAGGGCGATCCGCAGATAAAGCTGCATATCGAGCGTGTTGTGGTGCGTGATGAACGGCCGCGCGGCCGCACCTCCGGCGATTGAATGCAACACCGGCGTTTCGGCTTCGACGAAGCCCCGCGCGCGGAGTGTCGACCGGACCGAATCGATGATCCGCCCGCGCGACAACATGCGCTCCAGCACGCCATCGTTGTAGATCAGGTCGATGTAGCGCTGCCGGAGCAGCATTTCGATGTCTTTGGCCCCGTGGAACTTCTCGGGGGGTTGGGCAAGCGACTTGGTCAGGAATGTGACCTGTTTCGCGCCGATCGTCTTCTCGCCGGTCCGGGTGACCTTGAGCACCCCGTCGACGCCGATCAGGTCCCCCAGGTCGAGCAACTCGATGAGTTGCCACTGTTCGTCCGTGAAGTCCCCCTTGGAGATCATCACCTGGATGCGCCCGGTCCAGTCCTTGACGTGCAGGAATTTGAGCTTCCCCCGGTCGTTGCGCAGCAGGATCCGCCCCGCGATGCGAATTTCGGGGCCGACGACATCCTGTTCCGCCGGGCATTGTTCGCGCGCTTCGGCGATGGGGCGATGGCCATCGAACCGCTGACCCCAAGGGTCCAAGCCGAGGGCTTCGATCGCCTGCAACTTCTCCAACCGTGCGGATTCGAGTCGATTTGAATCGGCAGGCGCGGGATTTCCCGTGGACAACGTCGTACACTCCTGGACTCGGAAACGGACTCCACCCGAAATGGGGCGCCCCGAGCACTCGGTGGTCGCGGTCCCCCCAACACGACGAACCGCGACCGGGTTCCCCGGATGCGCGGCGGTCGCAAACTATCTTCGCGGCAGCATTTCCGGTCAAGACCAACGCCCCGACATGATCCATGTCCACGAGCTGCGCAAGGTGTTTCCCCTGCCCGACGGGCGCGAACTCGTCGCGGTGGACGGGATTTCATTTTCCGTCGCTCCCGGCGAAGTGTTCGGCCTGCTGGGCCCCAACGGGGCCGGAAAAACAACCACCCTGCGGATGCTGTTGGGACTGTTGACCCCCACATCCGGTTACGCCGAAATCGACGGCGTGAGGTCGTGCGACCGGGGTGACGAGGTCAAGATGCGCGTGGGTTTGGTCTCCACACAAGCGGGCGTTTATCAGTACCAGACCGTGCGCGAAATGCTCCTGTACTTTGCGGACCTGTATCGCGTCCCCGAGCCCGAAGCACGCCGCAGGGTCGCCGACTTGGCCGGGCAGTTTGGCTTCGCCGACCTGTTGGACCGCGCTTGCGCGCAACTCAGCACGGGCCAAAAGCAGCGAGTCAACCTCGCCCGCGCACTGGTCCACGAGCCGCCGGTGCTGTTGCTCGACGAGCCGACTCTCGGCCTGGATGTTTGGGGGAGCCGCGTGATTTACGGGTTTGTGGAGAAAATGCGCAGCCAAGGCAAATCGGTCATCGTCTGTACTCACCACCTTGATGATGCGGAGCGCTTGTGTACCCGATTCGGACTCATGGACCACGGTCGCATCGCGCTAACCGGTGACCTTGCGGAAGTGTTGGCCGCCGGTCGTGGACAGAATTTGGTCGATGTGTTCTTGCACGGGTCGATGGGAAGCGGCAGCGATATCGCAACGACCGATTGATCGGCGGCGTAGCACTGCCGACCGTGGGATCGCGGTTTTTCGAGTCACCAGGAGCACCACCCCACGGAGGGGTTTCACCGGAGTTTCTGCGGGAAAATCGGTCGATGACCCCTTGGAGTCGGAGTGTCGACGACGCCGCACGCGTGGGGCGGCTCGTACGCAAAGAGCTGCGCGAAATCCTGCGCGACCGTCGGACGATCATCACGCTCGTCCTGATGCCGTTACTGCTGTATCCCCTGTTGAGCTTGGGGTTTCAGCAGTTCTTTCTTTCCGCGGTGCGCAGCCTGGAACAGCCACGTTACCTCGTGGCGTTCGTGTCCGCGGCGGACGCCCGTGCAACGATCGCACTGGTACAACCACACGGATTGGCCTTCGTCGAGCAAGACCGCCCCCCCTCACGCCGGTCGGCCACGGAACCGGAACGGCCCGAATTCGTCGCACACATCCGGGAAGACGTGGAACGGGGTGTGGCGGATGCGGATGTCGATCTCGGAGTGGTGCTCTCCCCCCCGACCATCCCGGCAACTGGCGACCAGCCCACCCCTCCGACCGAATCAGTAGCGTTTGGCCTGATTGTGGCTTCGCAAAGCGCGCTTGGGCGTCAAGCGGCCGGGGCGCTGGAAAGGGCGTTGCTGTTGGCCCGTCAGGACACACTGTTCCGGGAAGTGCAACGCTTGGCACCGAACCGAAAGACGCTGCCTTTCGAGGCTTCGCGGCGCGAAGTGAACGCTTCCGCCGGCGGACCGGGAGGTGGGGGTCGCGTTTCGCTCAATTCGGTCCTCCCTTTCATTCTCATCCTCATGACCGTCACCGGCGCTGTGTATCCGGCTATCGATCTGACGGCGGGCGAACGAGAGCGAGGCACGCTGGAAGTGCTGGTGTCGGCCCCCATTCCTCGGCTGCAAGTGTTGTTCTCGAAATACGTTGCGGTGCTTTGCGTGGCACTGTTGACCGCTTTGGCGAATCTGTCAGCGATGTACGTGACGCTGTGGGCTGGGGGAATGATTCCCCTCCTTTTCGGGGACAAAGGGCTGCCTGCCTCGACGATTGTGATGGTGTTGGGACTGCTGGGACTGTTTGCTTCTTTTTTTTCGGCGTTACTCCTTGTGCTGACAAGCTTTGCGAGGTCTTTCAAGGAGGCGCAGGCGTACCTGGTGCCGCTGATGTTGGCTTCGTTGGCCCCGGGCGTGGTCAGCCTGACCCCGGAACTCGAACTCAAAGGCGTGTGGTTGGTCACGCCGTTGGTGAATGTCGTGATGCTGGCGCGTGACCTCCTTGAAGGCCGCGCGACGCTGGGAGCCGGTCTGGTGGTCGTGGCCGCCACAGCCGTCTACGCGATGTCGGCGATTGCGGTGGCTGCGCGGATTTTCGGCTCGGAGTCCGTCTTGTACGGGACATCGATGGGCTGGAAACACGCTCTGCGTCGACCTGCCCACGCAGGGCTGTTACCCACACCGACGGCGGGTCTGTTGACGTTGGCGATCATGTTTCCCGGGCTGTTTTTGGCCAACGCGGTGATCTCCCGACAAAGCGCGTGGCCGCTGGAATGGCGACTCGCGGGTGGAGCGGTGGCCACGATCCTCGTGTTCGGGGCACTGCCGCTGGGGTTGTCGGCGTGGAACCGCTACCCCCTCGCACGAGTTTTCGCCTGGCGGAGACCGTCCGCCGTGGCGCTTTTGGCGGCGCTGTTGTGGGCCGGTTCGCTGTGGATGTTCGCACATGAATTGGTGCTGCTTGCGCATGCGAACGGAGTCGGAACACTCGACCCCGAGCGGATGGAACAGACCAGTAAACTTCTGGACCACCTGCGCGCCATCCCGCTGCCGCTCGTGGTGCTCTGCCTGGCGGTGGTTCCCGCGCTATGCGAGGAGCTGTTTTTTCGCGGCCTGTTTCATTGCGCACTGCGTCAAGCGCTGTCTCCGTTTGCGACGGTCGGCCTCACCGCGCTCGTGTTTGCGGGGTTCCATCTGGTGGCCACAGACGCGCTGACGCTGGAGCGTTTTCCGCCCAGCCTGCTGATGGGCTTGGCCTTGGGGGTGCTACGCGAGCGGTCGGGAAGCCTGATCCCCGGCGTGATCTTGCACACGCTGCACAATGGCGGGTTGGTGACGCTGGGATGGCTCCAACCTTGGCTCATCTCCCAAGGGTGGGGACTGACCGAAACGGCACACATCCCCGTCACCTGGCTTGCCGCCGGCGCGGCTGGAGCCGGTTTGGGCCTTTTGGCAGCCCTCAAGGCAGTGCCCGCGAAGTAAACAGGCGAGCCGCGACATCGAGCACACTGGCCGCGTAACACACTGCGGACGACCCGCCGGGGCGTCACCCACATTCACCCCAAGCCGCGCAGACCACTAAGACAACTGAATCTCGCCACCAAGTCGCCCACCTAGCGAGCATTTTGACTGTTTTGCGTGCATCACTCGTTGCTCGAAAACCGTGCAGAAGGTGGGTTTCGATCTTTAAGGTGGCGGAAAAATCGTCACAATCGGCCTTGCCGACTGCGGGGATGCAGTCCTATACTGTTCACGTGTCGAGTAGATGGTTCGGTTCTTCAAATCTCAGGATGAGAGGAGGAGTCGCGATGTTGGTGCTGTCGCGCAAAGAAGGTGAATCGATTCTGGTGGGGAGCGATGTGCGGATCACGGTCCTGCGGGTGAAAGGAACCTCGGTCCGTGTCGGGATCGAAGCCCCTTCGCACACCGGGATCCTGCGGAGTGAGATCGAGTTCGACACAGTGGCGGACTCGGGCAGTGCGGTCGGTCGGAATCCGGTCGTTGCGGCGTGTGGAGCCGCTCCTTGAAGGTTCGTCACCGCTGACCCGACGCGAATTCCCGATTTGGAATTGTGAGTCGCACGGATCGTTGAGGTCGGGATTGCGACGGCGACCGGTGGACAGTCCATCTGCGCGTTTGGCGAGAGTTCGCTCCGCTCGCCGCGAGTCTCGGTTCTGTCCGGCTGGTTCTGCCTGACCGTGTCAGCCAGCCGAGGCGCCCTACGGACCGGGATCAAGACGGACCGGCATCAAGCCGGTGTGGGGTCAACGCGGATTTTGATGCGGGGGAGCATGCCGGGGGGCGTGCCCCCCGTTTTTCTTTGGTGTTGGCGATTCCCATCGTGCGGATTTCCGCGAAGCCAGGCTTGCCATCGGGGCACCTTGGCGCGGGATTCGCCAGGATTTCCGTATGCCTTGGCGACGCATCCGTACGCGTCGTAACGACGACGACCGCGAGACTGCTTACGGATGCGTCCCTCGGGGATTCGCCCTCTCAAGCGCGCGTGTTCCAAAACCTCTTCTTCCCAACACGCTGCGCGTGGCTATACTCCCGCAAATCTCCGGGAATGCCGTGCGCCGAATCCGCGGAACCAACGGGGGCGAGCACGGGTATTCGTGCATGGCGGGAACGTGAGCGAGTCGATCCGTTTGAACAAGTTGCCGCCGGTTCGCTCCGTGGGAGTGGATCGGACGGGAGCGGGTCAAGAATTACGAGGGCTCGTCGAAAGAAGTCTGGACGCTCGATGCGCGGCGGAAAACCAGCGGCGAATCTCGAGCGATCGTCAACGGAACTCGTCCGTGGACGGGAAGCGCGAAGGGAATGGATTTCACTGAGGGATCGACGTTCCGGGATTGAAACCGGTGTCGCGAACTTCGGAAACAAAAAATCGACGGAGTGAGGAGAGGGCGTCCGCCTTCTCGTTTCAAACTTCAAGCTTGGGATGGATCATGCGACAGACGCGTCGAATGGGATTGGCGGTGGTGTGGTTGGGGCTGATGGCGAGCGGCCTGACCGCGCGCGCAGAGGACGAGAGCGCGTGGGACGCCATTCCCTCGGACGCGGCCGTCGTCGTGCGGCTGAAGGCCCCGAAGGCCACGACCGAACGGGTTGCGGGCTTCGTGGACATGGTCCAACCGGGCATGGGGGCCAATGTTCGGACGCAGGCGAAGCTGATCGGCCTGTCGATCCTGAACCCCACCCTCGAAGGGGTGGACATGACCAAGGATTGGTACATGGCGGTGTTCGCGCCGTCCGAGGATTCGCCCCAGCCGACGATGCTGTACGTGATTCCCGCCACTGACGTGAAGGCGATGGAGGAAGGGCTTGGCGGTGAAGTGAAGTTCGTGGCCCACGGCGACTTTGGCGTGTACAGCCAAAGCTCGGAACTCGTGGAGAGCGTCGAGGAATTCTTGAAGGGGGACGAAGAAGGTGCCGAAGGCGAGATCGACGAGAAGTCGCTGGCCGCGTTCAACAAGGGT
This sequence comes from Planctomycetales bacterium, assembly GCA_044359065.1. Lineage (GTDB taxonomy): Bacteria > Planctomycetota > Planctomycetia > Planctomycetales > Planctomycetaceae > JAIXZD01. The sequence goes on from JBIKMW010000014.1 coordinate 59,957, forward strand.
GACCTGTCGGCGTGGGTCAACGTCGGTGGCCTGACCGAGGAATTCGCGGAGAAGATCAAGGAAGCTCGCGAGAAGGCCTCGGAACAGATCGAGAATCAGCCTGGCGCCGAGGGGACGCAGGAAGTCGCCAAGCAATTCGTCGGCGGGTTCTTCGACGCGATCGGCGACATTGAAGGTTTGGTGGCGACGGTGGTGGTCGAAAAGCAGGGCGTGACGATCGAAGAATTCGTCGTCGCGAAAGAAGATTCGGGCGTCGCCAAGTTCCTCGCGAAGTCCACTCCGGACGCGCTGGGATTGTTGGCATCCCTTCCCGCCGGGCAACTCGGCTACATGGGGGGGAAATTCGACATGCAGAGCATGATGGAGTGGGCCGGGAAGCTCGTGGAATCGGCACCGGGTGGCGAAGAGCAGAAGGAAGCGATGAAGAAGATGGTCGAAGCGATGAAGGATGTGAAGTTCGGCACTTTTGTCGCGGGAATGAAGCTCGGGGACATGGAGTCGGGCCTGCTGCGAGTGGCGAGCATCGGCAACGTGACTCCCGTGGACAAGTTCAAGGCGCTGATGAAGAAGCAAGCTGAAGACCCCTCGATGGTGCAAACCGTCGAAGGGTTGGACATGAAGGTCGAATACACCGAGAAGGCCGAAACGATCGCGGGGACGCCGGTCGACCTCTACAAGATGACGGTCGAGTTGAAAGACGACGCCCCTCCACAAGCCGAAATCCAGAAGCGGATGCTTGACGCGATGTACGGCCCGAACGGGATGACGGGCCGGTACGCGTTCCTCAAGGATCAGCTCGTCTACGTGATCGGCGGCGATTCTGCGGACATGGAGGCGGCCCTGGCGGCGTCCAAGGCTCCGTCCAAGCCGGCCGCGGGTTTCGCCGCGACGCGCGCGAAGCTCAACGAGAAAGCCAACCTGTTGTTCATGGTCGACCTTCCGAACCTCGTGGCCGGTGGGGCGAAGATCGCCTCCGACGCCGGGCTGGTGCCGGTGAAGATCGATGGCGACTTGATCGAGGGATTGGAACTCAAGCAGTCGTACACCGGTTTCTCGGCGGGTGCCGACGGTGCGACGGCCCGCGCCGTGACCTACATCCCGGTCGACCAGGTGAAGGGCTTCGTCAAGATGACGTTCGCGTACTTCGCTCTGCAAGCCGGGCAAAACTGATTGCAAGCACGCGCTGCGCCGCCGCCGGGAAACCAGGTGGCGGAAAGCGCGACGCGTCGACGGGCCCGTGTTCACGGGCGGCGGAAATCTTGTGATTCCCGCGACAGAGTTGACGGAAATAGAATTCAAACGCCGCGAGCCGACCCGAATGGTCCGGTTCGCGGCGTTTTTTTGCGACCTGTCGAACCGCTGCGTGTTTCGATTGCGAAACACTTCGCCCACGTCTGCGAGGTGTCGTCAAACGCCGTGCACGATTTCTCATCCGGCAACGTCTTCACGGTAACGGCGTGCGGGAATTCCTGCGTTTTCGTGGTGTATCTACATGGAAGGCGCGGCATCTTGTCGCTGCGCCCATGAATTCGATGGGGCCGGCCACGAGATGGCCGGGCGACTCAATTTTTCCATGCCTCTCAAAGTCGTAACCGGCGTTGGGTGACGTACATCGTCGGCCCCTTGTTCGAGGCCCCCTCAAACCCATAAACTCAAGTTCATGAGTGGTTTGCTGGGTTAGTGGAGAGTCGACGCATGTCGGAACGACTGCCGCCGCCGGGGTTCGAGGCCGTTTGTACGCGTCGTGATGCGGCGACCGTCGTCGGATGGTTCGCCTGCGGATGGATTGTGGCCTGTTCCGCGACGGCGAGAGCCGCCGATCCCGTGGACTACGCGCGCGACATCAAGCCGCTTTTGGCGCAGAAATGTTTTGCGTGCCACGGGGCCTTGAAGCAGCAAGGTGGCTTGCGGCTCGACGCGGCGCAGTTGTTGCGCGGGGGCGGGGATACAGGCCCGGTGGTCGAGCCGCGCAAGGTCGAAGAGAGCGAGCTGTGGCGGCGTGTGAAGGGAGTCGGGAACACACCCCGCATGCCTCCGGACGGCGAGGGAGAACACCTCACCGACGCGCAGTTGGACATGGTACGTCGCTGGATTGAAGAGGGGGCGGCGACCCCCGAAGCGGAACCGGTCCCGGCGGACCCGCGCCAACATTGGTCGTACCGACCCGCCGTGCGCCCGGCGCTTCCCAACCCCGTCCACGCAGAATGGATTCGCACACCGATCGACGCGTTCGTCGCCACGTCGCTGGAACGGGAGGGCTTGTCGCCTCGGGTGGCCGCACCTCGGGAAATCTGGTTGCGACGCGTCCATTTCGACCTTGTCGGATTGCCCCCGACGGTCGAAGAACTGCGGGCATTTCTGGCGGACACCGATCCGCTGGCCGAGGAGCGCGTCGTCGACCGATTGTTGGCCCGTCCCGCGTACGGCGAGCGGTGGGGACGGCACTGGATGGATGTCTGGCGGTATAGCGATTGGTACGGCAGCCGGGGGATCAACGAGATCCGCTACAGCCAACGGCACATCTGGCGTTGGCGGGACTGGATCGTTGAGTCGCTCAACGTCGACAAACCGTACAACCGGATGCTGACGGAAATGGTGGCCGGGGACGAACTGGCTCCGCTCGACCCGCACACGTTGGCCGCGACAGGCTTTCTGGGACGCAATTGGTACAAGTTCGACCGCAACGTCTGGATGTTCGAGACGGTTGAGCAAACCAGCCAGGCGTTTCTGGGGCTGACGTTCCGTTGCGCTCGGTGCCACGACCACAAGTTCGATCCGGTCACGCAGGAAGAGTATTACCGCTTCCGCGCGTTCTTCGAGCCGCATGATGTCCGCACGGATCCGGTTTCGGCGAATCTGGCGACCGAAAAGGACGCAACGTTGGGCGAGGTGTTGAAGGAAGGTCTCGCGCGGGTTTTTGACAAGGACCCGGCGGTGAAAACGCACTTGTTCCAACGGGGAGATTCCCGTTACCCGGACGAATCGAAGGTGCTGGCTCCGGGGGTCCCGGCCGCACTGGGGGGCAAACTCGACGACATCGTCCCCGTGTCGCTCCCCGCCGAGGCGTGGTACCCGGCGCTTCGCCCGGAGGCTTCGGCGGCATTGATCGCCGCCGCCGAGGTGAAGGTGACTGCGGCCCGTAAACACGTCTCGGACGCGAACGGGGAGTTCGCCGCCGCCGAGAACGCGTTGGCAAATTGGAAGCCCGCTCCCGCCGAGGTGACGTCAAGTTGGCTGCGCGACGACTTCGCGGCCAGGTCGGACGAAACCTGGCAAGTTGTGTCGGGGGATTGGACCTGGGAGGGGGGACGGCTCGCGCAAAAGACGGTGACTTCGTTCGCCACGCTCGTGACGAAGAAAAACCACCCTCGCGATTTCCGCGCAAAGGTTCGCTATCGGACATTGAAGGGGGGAACGATTCGCTCGGTGGGCTTCAGTTTCGACCAGAACGGCACGGGCGACTCGCAAGACGTCTACACGAGCGTCAACGATTCCGCTCCGTCGATCCAGGCGTTTCACCGCGCGGGGGGTGCTCAAGCCTATCCCGCGGCGGGGATCGTCCGGACGCCCCTGGAATTGGAGCGGGAGATTGTCGTCGAAGTCCGAGTGCGCGGTCCGCTGTTGTCGATCGTGCTCGACGGCGTACCGAAGCTCGACTACGTCATGCCCGCGCCACGACGGGACGGAAAATTCGCGCTGTGGGTGCATGAGGGACAGGCGGAATTTCTGGAAGTCGACATCGCGGAGCTGGTTCCGACGCGCGAGGATCTGGCTCGCGAGGTCGGCGAACGGCGGTTGCTCGTCGAACTGGCGGAACGGGACGTTGAAATCGCCGGGGCCGAAGTGGAGGCATGCCAAGCGCGGATCGCGGCGGAAAGGCTGCGATACGGCGCGGGGGGAGGCAAAGCGACCGACGAGGAGATCGTGACCTCCGCGCGGGTGGCTCACGCGGCCGTGGCAAAAGTGGGTTGGCTGGAGGCGCGAAAGGCGGAATGGTCCGCCGAGCGTCGCTTGTCCCTGCTGGCCGAGACCACGGGCAAGATCGACGAAGCGAACGTGCCCCCCGCGATTGCCGAAGCGCGCGGCAAGCTGGCAACCGCGCGGATGGCCGTTGAGGCCAAACGAGTCGAGATGGAGACACCGGGCGAAACCTATGCCCCGCTGGGAGCTACGTTTCCGCCCACCAGCGGCGGGCGGCGACTGGCGCTGGCCAAGTGGTTGGCCGATCCCCACAACCCACGCACGGCGCGCATTGCTGTGAATCACATGTGGCTGAGGCACTTCGGGCAGGCGCTGGTCCCCAGCGTGGCGAACTTCGGTCTGAACGGAGACGGTCCGTCGCATCCGGAATTGCTCGATTGGTTGGCGACGGAATTGGTCGAGAACGGTTGGCGAATGAAGCCCCTGCACCGAATGCTCGTGCTCTCCGCCGCGTACCGACAAGGTTCATCCGACATCGCCCCGGCGGCGTGGGGGAGCGCCGTCGCCGATACCGCTGCAAAGTCGGAGGCCACGCCCGTCGCGGTCGACCGGAACAACCGCTGGCTGTGGCGGATGAATTCCCGCAGGCTGGAGGCGGAAGCGGTGCGGGACGCGTTGTTGGCGACGGGGGGTATGCTGGACACGACTCTCGGCGGACCGGAAATTCCTGAAGGGGAAGGATTTTCGATCCTTCGGAGGAGCCTGTACTTCCGCAGCACGCCGAACGAGCGGATGACGCTGTTGGACACGTTCGACGCCGCCGATCCCAACGGATGCTATCGGCGAAAGGAGAGCGTCGTGCCGGCGCAGGCGTTGGCGCTGATGAACAGTCCGCTGGCGCTGGACGCGTCGCGGGCCATCGCCGAATCGTTGTGCGGGACGCCGACTCCCGATGACGAGCCGAATCGTCGCGTGTTTGTGCGAGCGGCGTTTGAACGAGTCTTGAGCCGGGCACCGACTGATGCCGAGGTTTCGACGTGCCTCGCCTATCTGGAGCGTGTGGCGAACGGGCCGACGATCGAGGGGGACAAGTCGTTTCCCGCAGGCCCGACGGGGCGGCGTCCGCCGTCGAAGGACCCGGCGCGACGCGCTCGAGAGAACCTCGTCCACGTGCTGGTGAATCACAACGAGTTTGTGACGGTGAGATAAGCGGCACGCGAATGTGACGGCGCAGGTCGCTCGTAGGGGACGATATCCGCCGCATTGTGCCTGCAATTGCGGAACAATCGCGGACAGGGGGCGGGACCGCGAATCGAATGCTCACCGGCCCAACACGTGCCGCAATCCCTCTTCAAGATTGGGGTGTGCGAACTCGAAGCCGCTCGCGAGCAGTTTCTCAGGGACGACGCGAGTGCTGGCAAACAGCAGGGCGTCGGACATTTCGCCCAGGAGCACACGGGCTGCCAATCGGGGCACCGCGAGCAGCGTCGGTCGTCGCAACACGCGTCCGAGTGTTTTCGTGAACTCGAGATTCGTCACCGGCGAGGGAGAGACTGCGTTGACGGGACCGGACAGCGTGGGCGTGATCAGCGCACAGTGAATCACGCCCACCAGATCGTCGACGGTGATCCAACTCATGTACTGACGCCCGGAGCCGAGCGGCCCACCGACACCGCATTGGAAAGGGGGGAGCATGGATGCGAGTGCTCCGCCGGCGGGAGTCAGCACCAGTCCGATGCGTGGCATCACCGTACGGATGCCGCGCGCCCGCGCGGGTTCGGTCGCTCGTTCCCACTCGACGCAGACTTCCGGCAGAAAGCCGGTGCCGGGGGGGGCATCCTCGGGAAGCGGTGTTTCGCCCCGATCCCCGTAATAGCCGAGCGCCGAGGCGCTCACGAAGACTTCGGGGGGACGCGGGACTTTCGCCAGCGCGTCCGCGAGAAGTTTCGTGCCACCCACGCGGCTGTCCCGAATTCGCTGCTTGCGGGAGGCGGACCAGCGACCCCCGGCGATGTTCTCGCCAGCCAAATGCACGACGGCGTCGAAGCCATCCACGACGGCTGGATCCAGAACCCCGGCGTCGGGATTCCATGTGCGCGATTCCGTGCCGGGAAGACGCGACGACCCGCGACCCAGGCAGGTGACCGCGTGCCCCCCAGTGGTGAGGAACGCGGTCAACACGCGCCCGACCAGCCCGCTGGCTCCCGTGACAAGCACTCGCATGCGCCGCGATCCTCCCCGCGCGTGGCGGGCCGTGTCGATCCGCATCACCGCGTGCCGATAGTCGAACATGCGGGCAAGTTGCCCCCGCACGTGGCCGCCGCCCAACAACGCTCCGAGTGCCCCCAAGGGGAGATCGTACTCGATGTCGTCCTCGAGGATGGACGACGCTCCGTCGGGACGGATGCGGTGGGTGTGTTCCCACCGTGCGAAGGGGCCCGTCAATTGGATGTCGCGAAACTGGCGGCCGGGGATCAAGTCGCGATGTTCGGCGATCCAGATATTGGAAATCGGCCCCGCCAACGGTACGCGAATGCGCACGCGCGACCCCTCGGCCACGCCATTCCCGGGATCGACAACGGCCACTTTCTCCCAGGGGGGAGTGAGGCGTTGGAAGGCCCCCGGCCGCAAATGCCAGTCGTACACATCCTCGGCGGAAGCAGGGAGGGCGACTTCGCGGTGAAATCGGGGCATGCAATCATCCGGAAAACGGGTCGGGAAATCGAAAGGCTTCGCGTATTGGTGGAGACACCACCCTCCTGATGAAGTGTAGGTTGTCGGATACGTTCCGACTTGCCGAACCAACGACGTCGGCACCTGCCAACTCCGGGGGTGGGTTGAGTTTGCGAAGATTCCCCACGGGCAAGCGTTGGCGGACCCGCGCCCAGTCCTGTACGATTCATAGTCCTGCGAAGTTCGTGCGCCAGGATAAGGGTGCGGTCACCGGACGGTTCCGGCGGCATCCATTTTGCGCAACGTCTTTGTGCGGGAAGGTTTCCACCTTCGACGTTGGACCAGACTCCCTTCGCCTCTCCGCGACAAGCCGCAGTGCGGGTTCCCCTTATGGCCAAGTTGATCCTGCTGGCCGCCGGCCAGACCGTGCCCCATGAATTGACAACCGACGAAGTGCTCCTCGGTCGGCATCCCGAGTGTCAGATCGTGATCGACTCGAACATGGTGTCGCGGAAGCATGCGCGGGTGGTGCGGTCGGGGAATGAGTTTTTTCTGGAAGACCTGGGGAGCGGCAACGGCACCACGGTGAACGGCCAGCGAGTCACCACGCGCGTGCCGCTGAATCACGACGACCGCGTGAAGTTGGGCCCCATTCTGTTCCGCTTCGAGTGCCCGCCGATCAACGAGTCGAACAAACTCGCCAAAACGGCCGTCATGGGTGGCAAGGCGGCCAGTCCGCCACCGCGCCCTGCGGCCGCCGCCGCTCCCACGCTGGATTTGCCGACGATCTCGAACGTCGACATTGACGCGGGAGAGATGGAATCGTCCCCGACGGTGTTGGGTGCGATCCAGGGGCTGGGGGGTGGGGCGGGCGCGTTCGGGGCGCTGGAAGTGCAACCGGAAGCGAAGCTGCGCGGGGTGCTCGAAATCAGCCGGGCCTTGGCGGGGACGGTCGACATGGGGGCGCTGTTGCCCCGGATTCTCGACACTTTGTTCAGCATCTTCCCGGGGGCCGACCGGGGTTGCATCCTGCTCAAGGATTCCGCCACCGGCGCGATGATCCCGCGCGCGATCAAGCATCGTCGACCGGGTGAAGACGAGTCGGTCAAGTTGAGCCGGACGATCGTCAACAAGGTGCTCAACGAGAAGACGGGCATCTTGTCGGCGGACGCGGCCAACGACGACCGATTCCAGGCGAGCGAATCGATCTCGAACTTCACCATTCGGTCGATGATGTGCGTGCCGCTGTTGGGACTCGACGGCGAACCGTTGGGCATCATCAACATCGACACGCAAAACCCCCTGCGACAGTTCAAAGGGGAGGATCTCGACCTGCTGTTCGCCGTTGCCGGCCAAGCCGCCCTGACGTACGAAAGCGCGCGGTTGGTCGTCAGCCATCTCGAGAAGCAGAAGCAAGACAGCGAGATGCGGATCGCGGCGAACGTGCAACGCGCGCTGCTTCCGGAAACGCTGCCGAAGGTGGACGGCTATCAGTTCTTCGCGACGTACGATACGGCCCAGGCGGTCGGCGGCGATTACTACGACACACGCGTCGACGACGATGGCCGCGTGTACCTGGCGTTTGGCGACGTGGCGGGCAAGGGGGTTCCGGCGTCGCTCGTGATGTCGCGATTGTCGGCGGTGGTTCAAAACACACTCGACTTCGTCAAGCACGTCGGCGAAGCGACCGAGCGCATCAACCACCACATGTGCGCGAACGCGGTCGAGGGGCGGTTCGTCACCTTCGTGTTGGCGATGATCGACCCGAAAACCCACGAGATGCAATTGTGCATCGCGGGGCACATGTCGCCGATGATCCGCCGCGCGGACGGTTCCATTGAGGAACTCCCCGGAGACTCGATCGGTTTGCCCATCGGCGTTGTGGACGGGATGACGTTCGATGTGTCGACACGCTCATTGGGGCCGGGCGACACCGTGGTGATTTATACCGACGGTGTGAGCGAGGCGATGAACCCCAACAGCGACCTGTACGGCGACGATCGCTTGCGGGATTTGGTCAAGAAGGGCCCCGCCGACGCCGCCGAACTGGGCAAGATCATTCGCGAGGACGTACGTTTGCACGCCAATGGGCGTGAACAAAACGACGACATCACGTTGATGACCTTCGGCCGGTTGGCCTGATCGATACGGGAAGCGAACAGCTGGCGAGCTTACGGACGCTTCGATCCGAGGCTCGCGCCGTGCCACGGAAAAACCCGCCTTGCCGCGGCGACTTGCGGCGCGGTACAAGCCCTCATTGCGTAGGGAGTTGCGCCATCGGTTCGTCGTCCGTGAAGGCTCGAAAGCCGGGAACGGGCCTTACCAACCGATGTTGCGCTTACGGTTTTCACGGAGGAGAACCCGTCATCGTGTGTGTGCACAGTCTGTCTGCTCGCGTCCGCGAGACGCGGTTCGGCGATTTCCGCCGAAACCGCAGCCATTTGATGACGTTTGCCTCGGGATCGGCTACCACCGGGTGGCCTGCTCTGATCGTGTTGGTCTTCGCGGTCGTTCTGAGCGGCTGCGGGGGCGGCGACGCGCCGGCACCGTCGGCCGGTACGCTGCCGGCCGCTTCCATCACGGGCGGCTCAAAAGGGAATGAGACGGGCTCGACGAACCCGGCATCCGGCGCCACCGACAAGGCCGCGGCTCGCTTTGCCGAATTGGACGATGCCGCCGACGAGAATGAAGACGAAATGGCCGCGGACGCCTCGAAGGCGGGGCCGTTGGAACCGGTCGCGGCGGACGACCTCGAGGTCGAGAATCCGGCTCCCGGGTCGGTGCAGGCGGTCTTGAAGGAGATGACCGGCCTCCGAATGGCTCCACCACCCAAGACGGAAGATGTCGGCCAGCTCAAAGCCGAGCGCAAGGTCCGTAATCAGAAGATCGTGGCGCTGGCCCAGGATGTCATCACCCGAACGCATGACGCCGCCGATCAGGAACGATTGTTCGACGCGGCCGTCCACGGGCTGCTGGAGGCGCGTTTGCAATTGGTGTTGGCCGGGGAGACCTCGGAACTCGAAGCGCTGTATGGAGACGCGGGCGCGCTGTACAAGCGGAATCCCCAATCGCGGGCGGCCGCGGCGGGGGCGCTTGCGCTCGTCAACCTCGCCTACTCGCAAGCGAAGCAGTCGACCCCGCCCGACCCGCATTGGCTCAAGGAATTCGCTCGCCAAGCGCGGCATTACGCCGTGACGTTCCCCAAGGAAGAGGCGAAGTCGGTGCCGCTGTTGTTCACATCGGCACGCAGCTGCGAGTTGAACGGCCTGGTTGCCGAGGCGCAGGAGGCGTACTCGACGCTGCAACAGAGTTTTCCGCGAAGCCCGTTCGCCGCCAAGGCCACGGGGATCGCCAGGCGGCTGTCGCTTCCGGGAAATCTCGTCCAACTGTCGGGACCGAAACTCGATGGCGAAATGTTCTCGACCGAGGACCTGCTGGGGCGGATTGTGATCGTGGTTTTCTGGTCGACCGACACGCAAGCGTTCGTCGCGGACCTGCCCGAACTCGTCAAAGCCCAGCAGGCGTTGTCATCATCCGGAGTGACGTTCGTCGGCGTGAACTTCGACACGGACGTTTCCAAAGTCGCGCCGTTCGTCATGCGGCACAAGTTGACCGGCCCCCAGATCGTGTTCCGGGAGGAGAAGCAGGCGGGATGGCAGAATCCGATCGCGACCTTCTACGGGCTGATGGACATCCCCGCCGTGTGGATCATCGATCGCCAAGGTACGGCCGTCACAACCACCGCGAAGCTGTCCACCCTGGCGGCCGAGGTTGGCGAACTCTTGAAGAAAGACCCCGTTGTCGAAGAGAAGACGGCGGAGGGAAAGGGGACGGGGGGGAACTGAGGCTCGGTGGTCGACATTCTTTCAACCGCCGGTCGCGCGGGACCCTCGTGGGTTCCGCAAACCAAAAGAAAGCCAGTGCGGGATCACGTGCGATCCTGCGGCTCACCAGGTTGATGAATTTCGAGTCGAAGAGAGCGGCCTCCAGCCTGTACGACGGACTTCCAGTCCGTCGCCCGAAAGGGAGCGAAATCGACGGACTGGAAGTCCGTCGTACAAGAACGGCGCGCGTTCCGAACGACATTGTCAACGGGTCCTCACGCGTCGGGCGACAGAGACCTGTTATCGGGTGCGAAAGTTTGCCAAAACGGAAAAACCGACCCCGCGACTCGCAGGGAAGAATAACTGGGAAGATTGGGGGACTTGGCGCGGCGCGGGGTCCTGCAAAAAGCCTATCTCAATTCGCTTGCCTCCTGCTAAAATAAGAGGAGTTCGAGGGACGTTCGCTGCAAGTTCTTATCGCATCGGTCATTGCGATTTTGTCCGCCATGACCGCTGCGAGTTGGCTTGAGCGGCGCCCCGTTCCGACGACATCGGCGATGTTCCATCTTGCCCGAAGTCTCGCCACCGATTGACACTGGCCGGGTCTTCGCAACTTCTCTGGCTCAGTATGACCGCACCCGATTCCCCGACTCCTCCCGTCGACTCCGCAGCTCGCTATTGGCGGGCGCTGGCGGTGGTGGCCGGCATGGCGTTTCTCGTTCCGCTGGCGGGCTGGGGCCTGTCGTTCCTGCGGATGGAGAACGAGGTCCAGGACTGGCTGGGGGGGCAAACCCCCGCGGCGCGGGCGTACCACTGGTACGAGTCGATGTTTCCCTCCGAGGAAGCGATCCTCGTGACGTGGGAAGGGAGCCACTTCAACGATGCGCGCGCCGCCGATCTGGCCGCACGCTTGTCCGGCGAAAAGGACGCGCAGGGAATTCGCCGCGGCGGGGTCAAGCAGGTCGACCACGTGCTGTCGCCGCGCACGCTGGTCGAAGCGATGGTGAAGAATGACGTACCGCGCGACGAGGCGCTGCACCGCTTGCAGGGATTTTTGCTGGGGGCGGGACCGCTGAAAGTGCGGCTGACGGAAGCGGGTCGCGCGAAACTTGCGGACGTGAAGACGCGCGTGGTCGAAGCGATTCGCGCCGCCGGAGGACCGGCGGTGGAACTGCTGGCCCCGGTGCCTTCGGAGCTTTGGCCGACGCCGACGGATGAAGAGCTTGCCGCCGCGAAAGAAGCGGGGGTCGTCGCCGAGGAAGTCGACCACACGCACGATTTTCAGTTGGCGTGGCCGAGTTTGAACTTTCGTTCGGACGAGGTCGAGAAAGTGGCCGAAGTGCTCGCGAAGATGTCTGTCGGGGGAGTCGCGTCGGACGGCGCCGCGGCAGCGGGTCAGCCGCAGGAAGTTCCCGCCGTCGAGCGGTCGTTTCTCCTGCCCGGTGCTCCCATCGCCTTGGCGATCACACTGTCGGAAGCGGGACGGGCGGAGCGGAAACACACGCTGGAATTGATTCGCGAGCAAGCGGCGGCGGCGGGCATTCCGGAGTCGACATTGCGGATGACGGGTCGCGCCGTCGCTGCCACGCAACTCAACGAAGGAGTTGTTAAAGCCGCGTGGGACAAGACGGTCCCCGCTGACCAATGGTATCGCAAGTCGGTGATCGGGTTGTCGATTGTGGTGGGCGTCGGAATGGCGCTGAAGATGTTGCGCAGCGTACAACTGGCGGCGATCGTGTTGGGGGTCTCGGCGTTTTCGGCGTTCCTGTCGTTGGCGATCGTGCCGGTCACGGGCGGCAGCATGAACATGGTCGTCGTGGTGATGCCCACGTTGTTGTTTGTGACGACGTTGTCGGGTGCAATCCATTTGGCGCACTATTGGAAATTCCATGCCGTCGACCATTCCCCGGCGGTGGCCGTGGAACTCGCGCTGGTCGCGGCGAAAAGCCCGTGCGTTTGGGCAAGTCTCACCACGGCACTGGGTCTGGCGTCCCTCGTTACCAGCGCACTCAGACCAGTACGGGATTTCGGGTTCTATTCAGCGATCGGGGTGGTCGTCTCGCTCGGAGTGGTGCTCGTCTGCCTTCCGGCAATGTTGATTTTGTTGCCTCCGCCCCCACCGAAACGGGAGGAACTCAGCCACGGTGAGTGGGAGAAATACGGCGGGACGATTGCCCGGCATTGGCCGAAGGTCATGGCGGCTGTGTTGCTGATTGGCGGCGTCGGAGTCGCTGGCTTGACGAGATTCCGCACGGAAACCAAGGTGATTCGCTACTTCCCGGACTCGAGCCGGATCGTCGCGGATTACGTGGTGATGGAACGCGAGTTGGCAGGCATCGTGCCGATCGAGGTGCTGGTCCGTTTCGACGAGTCGTCCCGCGAGGAGCTGAAGTTCGTCGAGCGCCAACAGTACGTGAAGCGGATCGAAGAGAAGATGAAGGGCTTGCCCGACATCAGCGGGTGTTTGTCCCTCGCCGATTTTCTGCCGAACGTCGAGCCGCCCGAAGAGGGGGCCAACATGCGCGTTCGGGCCGCTTACGCCGCGAAGTCGAAAGCGATCGAGGAACGGGCCAAGAACGAGCAATCGGGCCGCGCGGCGGATTTCGTCCGCATGGCGGAAACGGCGGGCGAATTCAACGCCGCGGGAGACGAGATTTGGCGGATCACCGCGCAAGTGGCGGTGATGGCCGACAACCACTATGGCACGCTCCAGCGGCAAATCGACGACATCTGCCGGAGCGAACTCAAAGGGATCGCCGGGGCGGGGGGCGAGAAGTACCGCGACGCGACACAATCCGTCGACTACCACCCGGGGGCCAGCCACCTGGTCACCGGCATGGTGCCGCTGTTCATGGCGACACAAGAGGAATTGTTGCACAGCCTCATCACCAGCTTCATGCTGGCGTTCGTGACGATTGGTGCCGCGATGGCCTGGGTCATGCGCAACGCGCTCGCCGGCTTGGTGGCGATGTTGCCGAACGTGTTGCCGATCGGCTTCGTGTTCGGAGTGATCTCGTGGCAAGGCTTTCGCGTCGATGTCGGCACGGTGGTCACCGCGTCGATCGCGTTGGGGATCGCCGTCGACGGCACTCTGCATCTGATCAACTGGTTCCAGATCGGTCTCAAAGAGGGGCTGGACCGGAAAACCGCTGTGCGAAACGCGATCGCCCACTGCGGACCCGCCATGCTGCAAACCAGCCTGGTGGTCGCCTTCAATCTGCTGATGCTGTATCCGGCGGAACTCGTGTTGGTTTCGCGGTTCGGATGGCTCATGGCGGCACTGATTGTGGCGGCGCTGGTGGCGGACCTGGTGCTCACCCCCGCGCTGTTGGCGGGCCCCCTGGGGGCGCTGTTGGAGGCGGGAAAGAGACAGGACACGCTTCGCTCCGGAACACCCGATCCCTCCACCGATTCTTCAATCGCCGCGTCCGAATCGGATCCGCGTGAAATGGTCGCGGCGAGCGAACCCGCGGTCGAAGACCATGTCTATGTCGTGCAACCGCCCAAACACCATATGGACGTCGCGGGGGGAAGTATCATCCTGCGAGCCGATCCGCCCGGTCTTTGATGCTCGCCGGATGGGCGCAGGGCGGGGTTGGTTTGTGCTCGTCCCGATAACGATTGACTTCCGCCGATGGCGGTTGATAATGGCGTAGCCCGCGATTTCCGAGGGATTTTGTCCAAAAGGTCTGCCCGGTGTTCGTCTCCGTACACATTATCGTTGTGACGATTATCGGGACCGGGTGAACTCCCAGGGCTTCGCGAACTTTGTCCGCATGCCGAACCCTCGGGAGTCCCCCGAGGGTTTTTGCGTTTCGGGGAGAGTTGCGCCGGCGCAAGTGCCGACAAGCGGCGATTTCGCCGGAATCGCACACCAGATGATCGACCGCGTCTCTTCACAGGGGCGCTATTGCACGACGGATACACCATGCCCACCCCCGACCGTTCGCGCGTCCAGTTGTACGACACCACCCTGCGCGACGGCAGCCAGGGAGAAGGGGTCAACTTCTCGGTGCGCGACAAACTGCTCGTGACCGGGATGCTCGACGAGCTCGGTTTCGATTTCATCGAAGGGGGCTATCCGCTGTCGAACCCCAAGGACTTCGAGTACTTCCAGCGGGTGCGAGAGCTGCCCCTGCGGCACGCGCAAGTCGTGGCCTTCGGTATGACGCGTCGCAAGGGGATCTCGGCCGCCGAGGACACGGGGATGCGGGCGCTGGTCGATTCGGCGGCGCCGGTGGTCACGATCGTCGGGAAGACGTGGGACCTGCATGTGTTCGAGGTATTGCGTGTCGACGAGGCCGAAAACCTCGCGATGATCGCGGACTCGGTGGGGTATGTGAGGTCGCAAGGGCGGCGCGTGTTTTACGACGCCGAGCACTATTTCGACGGGTACTTCGCGAATCCGGAGTTCGCGCTGAAAACCATCCGCGCCGCGGCCGACGCCGGCGCCGAAATGGTGATCCTGTGCGACACCAACGGCGGACGCATGCCCGAGGAAGTCGCCCGAGCGGTGCGAGCCGCGCGGGAAGCGCTGTCGGTCCCCGTCGGCATTCACTGTCACAACGATTGCGAATTGGCCGTCGCCAATTCGCTGGCTGCCGTGGCCGAGGGGGCGGTGCAGGTACAAGGGACGATTAACGGCATCGGCGAACGGTGCGGAAACGTCGACTTGATCAGCGTGGCGGCGAACTTGTCGCTCAAGTTCGGGCGCGACGTGCTGGTCAACGGGGGACTGACGCGGCTGACGGAACTGTCGCGCTATGTGTACGAACTGGCCAACATGAACTTCCGCAACGGCCAGCCGTTTGTGGGCCCCAGCGCCTTCGCTCACAAAGGGGGGATGCACGTCCACGCGGTGAATCGGCTGGCCTCCAGCTACGAGCACATTCCGCCGGAGAAAGTGGGCAACACGCGACGCGTGCTCGTCAGCGAATTGTCGGGTCGCTCGAACATCGTGGCGAAAACGACGAAGTATCGCCTCGACCAGGACCCCGCGCTGATGACGCGCATCCTCGAGCGGGTGCAGGACCTTGAGCACGAGGGGTATCAGTTCGAAGCGGCGGAGGCTTCATTCGACCTGCTGGTCCGCAAGGTCGGCGGACTGTATCGGGCGAAATTCGAGCGGATCCACTATCGGGTGAACGTCGAGACAAACGAAAGCGGCGCGCCCCTCACCGAAGCCACAGTGAAACTGCTGGTGCGCAACGCTGTCGAGCATGTCGTGGCGGAAGGGGATGGGCCGGTGAACGCGCTGGACCGCGCGTTGCGCAAGGCCCTGCAACCGCATTTCCCGAGGCTGGCCGAGATGCAGTTGGTCGACTACAAGGTGCGGGTCATCAACTCGACGGAGGGGACCGCCGCTCGGGTCCGGGTGGTCATTGAAAGCCGCGACGGCGCGGACGTTTGGAGCACGGTCGGGGTCAGCGAGAACGTGATCGAAGCGAGTTGGCTGGCGCTGGTCGACAGCGTCGAATACAAACTGTTCCAGGATGAAGAGGCGGAGGGGGGCGGGACGGCCGAGCCTGTTTCGGTCGGCGACAGCGCTTCGGCAAAGTGATGTGTTCGCGTCCCACGGATGTTCATGTGGCAAAACGCTCGCCTCTTACTCTTCTTGATCCGTGTTTCGTCCGTGGCTGAAAACTCCTTTCCTGAAATCATCAAGGAATACTTTTCGCCACGAACGAAGCTCAGATTGAGCACAGATAAACACCATTGTGGACTGGCGTTGTTCGGAGATCCGCACCGGGTTCGCGCTACCGGGCCAGCCGGGGCGGACAATTCGGAACTCCGCTCACGACCGAACGATTCCCAAGGAAAGATCGACTCTCCGTCATGACGACAGAACTTGCGAAGACCTACGAACCTCGCGAAGCCCAGGCGAAGTGGCTGCGTGCGTGGAACGAACGGGACTGTTTCGACGCCAACCCGAGCGGCAAGCCCCCGCACACGATCATGATCCCGCTCCCCAACGTGACGGGGGCGCTGCACATGGGGCACTGCCTGAACGGCACGCTGCAGGATTTGCTCACGCGCTGGCGGCGGATGCAGGGGTACGAGGCGCTGTGGATGCCGGGGACCGACCATGCGGGGATCGCCACGCAGGCGGTGGTCGAGCGGCGGATGCTGGAGGAAGAGAAGCTCACCCGACACGACATCGGGCGCGAAGCGCTCGTGAAGCGGATCTGGAAATGGAAGGACGATTACGAGGCGCGGATCCTCGACCAGTTGCGGCAACTCGGGGCGAGCTGCGATTGGCGACGGGTGCGGTTCACGCTGGACGAGGTCTGTTCACGGGCCGTGCGGAAGACGTTCTTCAAGATGTTCCGCGACAAGCTGATTTATCGCGGCAAGCGGCTGGTCAACTGGGACACCTACCTGCAAACGGCGGTGGCCGACGACGAGGTGTTCACCGAGACGGTGAAGGGGCACTTCTGGACGTTCACGTATCCGGTGGTCGGAACCGACGAAACGATCGCGTTTTCGACGACGCGGCCCGAAACGATGCTTGGTGACACGGCGGTCGCCATCCATCCCGACGACGAACGCTACAAGCATCTGCACGGCAAGCGGGTGCGAATTCCGGTGAATGGGCGTGAAATTCCCATCGTGACCGACGGACTGCTGGTCGACCGCAACCTCGGCACCGGCGTCGTGAAGGTGACTCCCGCGCACGACCCGAACGACTATCTCTGCGGGTTACGGAAGAAGCTGCCGATGATCGGCATCCTCGCCCCGGACGGAACGATCAACGAAAACGGCGGACAGTTCCAGGGCCTCGACCGCTACGAAGCGCGAACCCGTGTCGTCGCGGAAATGGAACGACTCGGCCATCTGGTGCGCGTCGAGGACCGCGATATCGAACTCAAGCACAGCGACCGCAGCAAGACCCCTGTCGAACCGTACCTTTCGGACCAGTGGTTCGTGCGGATGGACGACCTCGCCGAGCAAGCGGTGCAGGCGGTGGTCAAGGGACGGGTGCGCTTCTACCCCGCGCGGTACACCAAAACATACGTTGATTGGCTGTCGGAAAAGCGAGACTGGTGCATCAGCCGACAACTGTGGTGGGGTCACCAGATCCCCATTTGGTACTGCTCGACCTGCACCGAGGCGGACCTGCAACGCGCCTTCGCCGGACGGGACGATGTGCATTGGCTGCGCGACGCGGAGGACCGCTACTGGTTGATTTGCGCGGAAACGGACCTCGCCCCGGACGTGCTGGGGGCCGGTCACGAGTTACGGCGTGACCCCGACGTGCTCGACACGTGGTTCAGTTCGGCGCTGTGGCCGCACGCCACGTTGGGTTGGCCGGACGAATCGACGAATCCGCCGATGACGAGCGGTCCCGACGCGTCGGGCAATGGAACAAATGCCGTCCTGAAGAAGTTTTACCCCGGCAACGTGTTGGTCACGAGTCGCGACATCATCACGCTGTGGGTCGCGCGGATGGTGATCACCGGCCTCTACAACATGGGAGAGGTGCCGTTCGCGCACGTCCATGTGCATCCGAAAATCCTGGACGGTTTCGGCCAGGGAATGTCGAAGTCCAGGGGGAACGGGGTCGACCCGCTGGACCTGTTCGACAAGTACGGCGTGGACGCGGTGCGGTTCACGATGGCGTCGATCGCGGGGGACAGCCAGGACGTGCGGCTTCCCGTGGGTTACGAATGTCCCTCCTGCGGCGATGTCATTCCGCAAACGCTCGAACACCAGAAGGCGACTCCCTCCGGTGGCGCCAAGCCGCGCCTCAAGTGCCCCAAGTGCAAGGCCACACCGCAGTTCACCAGCCCGTGGTTCGTCCCCGATGAAGGCGAACCCGTGGCCCGCGTGGTGAGCGAGCGTTTCGAGTACGGCCGCAATTTCTGCAACAAACTCTGGAACGCGTCGCGGTTCGCGATGATGAACCTGGAAGGGTACACCCCAGGCCCGATCGATTTCGATTCGCTGCGGCTGGAAGACAAGTGGATTCTCAGCCGACTGTCGACGACCGCGTTCCAAACCACGCAGCATCTGGGGCAGTATCAGTTCGACGCCGCGACGCGCACGCTGCGCGACTTCACGTGGAACGAGTTCTGCGACTGGTACCTCGAAATGGTCAAGCCGCGGCTGCGCGACGAGCGGACGCGTCCAGTGGCGCAGCGACTCGTCGCCGGCGTGCTGGACGGCCTGCTGCGGCTGCTGTCGCCGTTCATCCCGTTCGTCTGCGAGGAGATCTGGGAACGCTTGGGGGCGATCGCCCCCGAGCGAGGTCTGCCGACCCCCTCGCAACCGTCGCCGGTCTGCATGACGGCGCCTTGGACCGAGCTGCCGTCCGAGTGGCGCGACGCGACGCTCGAGCAGCGTTTTCAGCGCTTGCAAGACACGATCGTCGCCGTCCGAAACGTGCGGGCGGTGTACGGGATCGACGGCAAGATCGAGCTGTCGCTGCACATCCGCTGTCAGCCCGACGTGGCCGAGGAGCTGCAATCGGTCGCCGCGCAATTCGAGAATCTCTCGAAGGCGGTACTCAAGGCGGCGGGATTGGCCGTCGAGCGGCCAGCCGGCTCGGCAAGTTTCTCGTTGGGAGAAGCGGACGGGTACATCCCTCTGAAGGGGATCATCGACACCGAAGCGGAATTGGTGCGGCAACGCAAAGAGGCGGAAAAGATCCGCGGCTTCATCGTGGGGCACGAGCGCAAACTGCAAAACGAAAGCTTTGTGGCGCGGGCTCCGGTGGAGGTCGTCAACCAGGTGCGGGAAACGCTCGCGGGGCTGAAGAACCAGTTGGCGAGTGTCGAGGAAGTGATCCGGCAACTGGGTGCGGATTGAGCGGGAATCGAGGGGCGACATCTTCCGCCCCTCTCACTGCGGCAGCTTCCCCACCGCCGTCACGCGCAGTTCGTCCTGCCGCCGCCGCCGTCCCAACTGCACGACCACCGAACTCCCCCCCGAGCCTCCGTACGTCCACACCTCCAGCGTTTGGCCGGCGGTGATCAGCCGTGTGCGCGCGGCGGGTGGACCCAGGGATTGAGTCACCTGTTCGGCGGACATTCCCGCCTCGATCCGCCCCTCGCGCAGCGCACGTTCCAATCGTCCTTCAGGGCGTTTGGAGTATTCCTCGGCGGTCAGCCATTGCTTCCCCTTGAGGCGGTATCCGGCCCGTTCGATGGCCAGCGCAACATCGGGATTGGCGGACTTCGACCAGGCGTCCATCAGCAGTTTGTCCGCGGCCTTCGGGCGTTCGAGCAACACGCGATAGTCGTCGGCGATGCGCAGCAAGCCTTCGGTGTCGTCCGCCGGCAATCTTTTGGTGCGCAGCGACAGCCAGGCTTCGATCACGCCGCGGGCCTGCGTCTGCTGGCCGCGCTCGCGATAGTCTCCCGCAAGGTCAAGCACTTCCTTGCGTGTCAGCTTGTCGACTTCCGCCGCCCGTGCGGCGAGGGTTTTCTCGCGCAGCTCCTCCGCATACGCGGCATGCTCCGGGAGGCGCCGATCCACTTCCGCGGCGATCTCGAAGCCGTTGGCGAAGGACGAGTCCAGCCGGGCCTTGAGGGCATGGAGCGCGGTGTCGACATACACGCGTCGCTCGAATCCCCGTTGCTCGAAGCGCGTGGCCGAGTCGTACACGCCCGTCGGGTTGATCGCATATTTGAGGAACACGTCGTCCGCCGGCACGGGCGGGGCTTCCGGGCCGGTCGCCGGCGCGAGTGCCTCGGGGTACGCCCCCGCGAAATCGGCGCAGAACTGCTCGGCCTCCGGCCCATTCGCCTTGATGGCCACGCGCCACCGCCGATGCCAAGCCTCGTGCTTCAGGCTGGCCACAAGCGACTCGTCCAGGCGGTCCTTGCGAGCCTGCTCCGCCAGTCGCAACAGTCCGTCGGCGTCCCCTTCGGCCAACGCTTTACGCTCCAGCGCGATTGCGCGCCCGAAAACGTCGTCCGCCAAGTCGAGCAGTTCGGGGTCGTGATAAAACTCTCCCAGATCCCGCGTCCAAACCCCCAACTCCTTCCACGCCAAGGGTGTCGGAGTCCGAATCTCGCGACGCCGCGCGAAATGCTCCGTCGTTTCGGCCTGCAACACCGACATTTCATCCACATCGACGATGGGGCCCGTGCGTCCCACCTTGCCGCCGATTACCTTGCCCGTCAGCAACAGGCGCGAAGCCTTGGTCGAGGTGTCCACGATCGACGACCGTAACCGAAAGACACCCTGCACGCGTTGCAGGTGCAGCACACGGTCGATGCCGTACGCTTTGCGTCCCTCGACCGATACGCGCATCCCCTCGCGGATCCCGCCGGCGTCGACGATCCGATTCCATTCCGCCGGGCTGAACCGTTTGGTCTGCGCCTGCGCCGTGCTGCCCGTCACCGCACACAGAATGGCGGCGGCCACAAGAATTGCGCGCATCATGGCTCGACCCCCGCGCGGGCCGCTTGCCGCGTCAAAACCTTGACGGTCTCTTCATCCGGCAGAGCGTCCCGTTTTCCTTCCAGCACCTCGCCCAGCAGGTTCGGAAACACCCAGGCAAAGGCCGTATCCCTGTCGAACACCGCGCGCCACACTCCTTCGGCCCCCGGTTCGGGGCGCAGGTCGCGAAACTGCACGCCGATCACGACGCGGCACGGCAGTTCCGACGGGGGTATCGCTTCGAGCACGGCCAGATCGGAGTCGATTCGACAAGCCAACGCGCCACTCAACACGGCTGCTGGAATCCGCACCTTGCCCGGTTCGTCGGCCGCCTCGACCGTGGCATCGATGACGAGCCAGGAATCCCGATAGCTGGCGCGGAACACCTGATCCCAAGTCAATTCGCCCGCTCCCCATTCGTCCCCGGAGGCTTCGTCGACCAGGTCGGCAAGGTTCTTGGGGAGCAGGTTGACAATCACGCCGATCTCGCGAGCCAACTGTCGAGTTCGCCGTGCCTGCGAATCCTCGCGACCAAGGAAGTCCATGAGCTTCGTGGATTCGCGATGAAATTCCTCCGCCCGCCCCCACACGCGGTCCTGCAACGACTCTTCCGCGATTCGCAGGGTCTCCTTCAGTCTCGACTCCGCCGTGGCGATCCGCTGCCGATGAACGAGGTACCACCCGGTCGCCCCGACCAGCACCACGATTCCCAGCAGCGCGAGCTTGAGCGGCGTGAACACCTTGCGCCGCAGGGCGACGACCGTTTGCCTCGCCGCAGCCGTGGCCTCGGCCACTTGCTCTTTCCGCGACGCGCGGGGTGACCGGACGGCGCGGGAGGTCGCCGGCTTGGGAGCCGCCGGAGCGGGTACCGCCGCCGCGTGCAACGGCTCGCCGGGTGAAGCCTCGGACAGGTCGCGCTCCGGTTCCGCCGGTCGCTTGGCCACGGGCGGTCGCTTCGGTTCCGGATAGACGGACACCGGCAGCACGAGCAAGTCGCGACGGCAGCCGGGGCACCGCCGCAACTGATGCGTTTCGGTCCGCTCCCCTTCGACCCTTCCGCCGCAGGGGCACCGCACCTCAAACAACTGCGGCGCGGCGGGGGGACGTCCACCGAAGACTCTTGCGGCACCGCGCAGCCATCCCGCCATGAGCTGTCCGCCGGATTTCAGGACCCCGTCGTCGATCGCATTCCCGCACGGACACCCGCATCCGGCGACCAAGGCTTACGCCGTGAACCGCTCGCATTGTATCCCGAAAGCGACCGTCCAAACCATCTTTCGCCGAGGGAAGCCCGCGGTCCCCGCCCGTCCCACGAACCACGACGCGAACACGGGTGTCGGAACCGCGCGGTTTTGGTATGGTCGCGAGGATCGGCTTCCGTAGCTCATTTGGATAGAGCGCTGGTTTCCTAAACTGGAGGTAGCGGGTTCGAATCCCGCCGGGAGCAGTCGAAAAACGTCATGCGAAGGCCCCGGCAAGACCGTCCCCCGGCATTCTACCCGACCCGCAAAGTCTTCCCGAATCCCCGCGTTCCGACCGGGCGATTTGCGACATCCGTCGTGCCTCGGATTGGTTTCCACACGAACGATTGGCCGAATCCAATCAGACGAGCGCCGTAGCGCCGATGCGGTGGCCAGCGTGGCGGATTCGTCGGTGTTGATCCGCTCAGGCGGCCGTCGACTCGGGCAGAGACGCACCGGGGTGCGAGGTTTTCGCCCGCCCCCCCTGCTCAACGAACGCCCACCAAGCCGTCTCATTCCGTCCGGTCGGATACGTTCAAGGACGAACGCGATGGATGCCAATCTGCCGTCCGGGGAATCGGGTCCGGGCCCGACGGGAATCGACTCGCTGGCCGAGCCGGGGGTTCCGCTCCTCACCTTGGAAGTCCTCTCGGGCAAGACGCGTTATCCCGCGCGCCCCATTCACAAGGAGCGATTTCTCATCGGGTCCGGTGCCCGTTGCGACCTGCGATTGGGCGGCGACCGCATTCCGCAGTTGCACAGCGTCGTCATTGTCGGAATCGATGAAGTCCTCATTGAACGAATCGCCCCAGCGCCTCCGCTGACTCTCAACGGACAACCGGTCGCCGGAGGTGTCCTGAAGCACGGCGACACCATCCGCATCGGCGGCTTCGAGCTGCGTGCGGCGATCCCCGTGCGGACGCCCACCGTCGCCGCGGATCCGCTGCTCGGGCCGGTGGACGAATTTGTCACCGAGGCCGAACGCACCGGGGTGGAGCCGAACCTCTCCGCGGACGAATTGGTCGACCTGATCGCCGAGGCCCTGGGGGAATCGGACAAGTTGCGGGCACGGTTGGAGGCGGGGGCCGACGCCTTGCTGGACGACGCACGGCGTCGATCGCGACGGACGACCACCCGTGTGGACGGTCCCGCAGCGCCACTCGGCGCGCCCCACTGGAACACCGCGAGGATTCCACTGGAGCGGGGACTGGCCGCTGTCGGCGAGCGGGCTTCCGGGCAGGCGGAACTGTTGCACAAGATCGACTCGATCGAGTTGGAGGTGGCGCGGGTCACGCGTCAACTCGCCACGTTGGAGTCCTCTCGAGATACGAGCGTTTCCGCCGTGCGAACCCGTGCGGGGGAATTGCGCCGTGCCAAGGCGTCGCTCCTCGAGGAGCTCAACGAATTGTTCGACCGCCTCGAAACCCCGACCACGCGACGCGCCAGCGCGTGAGGCGGAACTCGTGATTCCGCGCGACCGCATGGCGGCCTGTTCGTTTCAAGAACATCAAGCGGTCCGGTCCAACAGCCGTTCGACCTCGCGTCTCAGTGTGACCTCCTCGCGCGTGGCGACGACAAGCACCGCCACGCGGGATGCCGTCGACGAGACAACGCCGTCCGCGATCTCCGTTTGGTTGGCCGATTCGTCCAGCCGCACTCCCAAACATTCCAGTCCGTCGCACGCGCGTCGCCGGATTTCCGGCGCGTGTTCTCCCACCCCTCCCGCGAACACCAACGCGTCGATACCGCCGAGCGTCGCGCAGTACGCGCCAACGGTTTGCCGGATGCGGCGGCAGTAGATGTCGATCGCCAAACGCGACGGCTCATGCCCCCGCTCCGCAGCCGCCAGCACTTCGCGCATGTCGGACGAGTGGCCCGACACCCCCAGCAGCCCCGACTCCCGTGTGAGTTCCCGTTCGACCCGCTCGACGGTCATCCCCGGACGGCGCAGCACGTCGAGCAACAGCCCCGGATCCACGGCACCGCACCGTGTCCCCATCATCAACCCGTCCAACGGCGTGAATCCCATCGACGTATCGACACACACGCCTCGATCCACCGCCGCGACGGACGCCCCCTGGCCCAGATGGCAGACGATCATGCACAGTTCGGCGACCGGCCGCCCAAGCAACTCCGCCGCGCGGGGAACGCAGTACGCGTAGCTCAACCCGTGGAATCCGTACTTGCGAAGGCCCCAGTCCCGCGTCCACGCGGCAGGGACGGGATAGGTTCGGGCGGCCTCGGGGATCGATGCATGAAAAGCGGTGTCGAACACCGCGATCTGCGGCACATCGGGGAGTTCCCTCTCGGCGACTTCCAGCACTTCCAGCGACGGCGGATTGTGCAACGGCGCCAGCGACGAGAGAGCCTCGATCCGCGCGCGCACTTCGCGGGTGACAATCGTCGACTCTGTGAACGGGCCTCCGTGAACGAAACGGTGACCGACGGCGCGGACCTTGCCGTCCGTTCCAGCGTTCGCCCCACCGTCGGCGAGTGCGTCGCGAATCAGGTGAGAAGCCGCGCCGCTACGATCCACGCCTGCGGCCGACACGATTCGCTCGACACCGTCACGCCGGATGACGAGTGCCGGTTCGCGACCCGCCAGATCGGCCGATCCGGTCCAAAGCAACGCGCCCGTTCCACGCTCCACGAGGGACGCCTTCAATCCACTGGACCCGGCGTTGAGGAGCAGGAGCGACATGGTGGAGCGGTGCTTGGTTCAAGAGTCCGCCGCGTCACAACCAACGGTTTGGCGAGGCGGGCGGCGTTCGAGGGGTTCCGACCAGATCGGGCGGTCGATCACACGTTGTCCCCTTCGGTCGATGTGCGTCGCTCCGCCGACCGGCTGGCTCCCCACCGCCAGCCGCGAATTTCGGGCATGTCGTCCCCGTGTTCGGAGATGTACGCCCGATGCTCGATCAGCCGCTCGCGCATCGCCTGCTTCACATACGCGGACCGCGAGCCCAAGCCGGGCAACCGGTCGACCACGTCGATCACGAGATGGAAACGGTCGAGGTCGTTGAGCACCACCATGTCGAACGGCGTGGTCGTGGTCCCCTCCTCTTTGTACCCGCGCACATGCAGATTCTCGTGGTTCGTCCGACGATACGTCAGCCGGTGGATCAGCCAGGGATAACCGTGGAACGCGAAAATTACCGGACGGTCCTTGGTGAACAGCGCGTCGAAGTCGCGGTTTGTCAGCCCGTGCGGGTGTTCCTCGGGGGTGTGCAATTTCATCAGGTCGACGATGTTGACCACCCGCACCCGAAGTTCGGGCAGGTGCTCGCGAATGAGTTCGACGGCGGCGAGCGTTTCGAGCGTTGGCACGTCGCCGCAACACGCCATCACCACGTCCGGCTCGTGCCCCTTGTCGTTGCTGGCCCACTCCCAGATGCCGATCCCCTCGGTGCAGTGCTTGATCGCGCTGTCCATCGTCAACCATTGCGGCGCCGGCTGTTTCCCCGCGACGACCACGTTCACGTAGTCCCGGCTGCGGAGGCAGTGATCGGTCACCGACAGCAGCGTGTTCGCATCGGGGGGCAGGTACACCCGCACCACGTCCGCCTTCTTGTTGACGACGTGATCGATGAAGCCGGGGTCTTGATGGGAGAAGCCGTTGTGGTCTTGCCGCCAGACGTGGCTCGACAGCAGATAGTTGAGCGACGCGATCGAACGCCGCCAGGGAATCTCGCGGCACACCTTGAGCCACTTTGCGTGTTGGTTGAACATCGAATCGATGATGTGGATGAACGCCTCGTAACACGAGAAGAACCCGTGGCGACCCGTGAGGAGATATCCCTCCAGCCACCCCTGGCACTGATGTTCGCTGAGGACTTCCATGACTCGGCCATCCGGGGACAGATGATCGTCGTCCGGGCGGATATCCCCCATGAAACAGCGGTTGGTGACTTCGAGAATGTCCTGCCACCGATTCGAATTGTTTTCGTCCGGGCTGAACACGCGGAAGTTCGCGCTCTCCAGGTTTTGCCGCATGACATCCCGCAGAAAACGCCCCATTTCGCGGGTCGATTCCGCGTCGACCGCCCCCGGCGAAGGGACTTTCACGGCGTAATCGCGGAAGTCCGGCATTCTCAAATCGCGCAACAGCAGCCCGCCATTGGCACGCGGATTGGCGCTCATCCGGCGTTCGCCCCGAGGGGCCAGTTCCCGAAGTTCCGGTATCGGCCGTCCGTCGGCGTCGAACAATTCCTCGGGGCGATAGCTCTTCATCCACTGTTCGAGGATCGTGACATGCGCGTCGGACGACATGTCGGACATCGGCACCTGATGACTGCGCCAATAGCCCTCGCACTTTTTGCCATCGATCACGTCCGGGCAGGTCCAACCCTTGGGCGTGCGGAACACGATCATCGGCCACGCGGGACGGCGCGGCAGCTCGGAGGCCTTGGCGGGATCGCGGGCCTCGGCCTGGATGCGGCGAATGTCTGCGAACGCATCGTCCAGCGCCGCCGCCAGTTGTTGATGCACGGACGCGGGCTCGTCCCCTTCGACGAACAGTGGCCGATAACCCATTCCCTCGAAGTACTTCGCGAGTTCGTCGTGCGGAATGCGCGCCAGAAAACAGGGGTTGGCGATCTTGAAGCCGTTGAGATGCAGGATCGGAAGCACCGCCCCGTCGCGACGTGGATTCAGGAATTTGTTGCCGTGCCAACCGGTCGCGAGCGGTCCGGTCTCCGCCTCGCCGTCACCCACCACGCAGGCGACCACGAGGTCGGGATTGTCGAACGCCGCCCCGTAGGCGTGGCTGAGCGCGTAACCGAGTTCGCCCCCTTCGTGAATGCTGCCGGGCGTTTCGGGGGCGACGTGGCTGGGAATGCCTCCCGGGAAGCTGAATTGCTTGAACAGCCGCCGCATCCCTCCCGCGTCCAACGAAATCTCGGGATAGACCTCGCTGTAAGTCCCTTCGAGATACGCGTGAGCAACGAGCGACGGGCCCCCGTGGCCGGGACCGATGACATAGATCATGTCGACTTCGTCCCGCCGAATGATCCGGTTGAGGTGCGTGCAGAGCATGTTCAGCCCCGGCGACGTCCCCCAATGGCCCAGCAGGCGCGGTTTGATGTGCGCATGCCTTAACGGCTCACGCAACAGCGGGTTGTCCAGCAAATAGATCTGACCGACCGACAGGTAGTTCAAGGCGCGCCAGTACGCGTCCAGGCGGGCCAGTTCCATTTCGGAAAGCGGGCTGGTCATTCGTCGTCCTCCAACTCCCTCCGGGGCGACGTTTCCGCCGCCCGGTCGGGCCCCCTCGAATCGAACATTCACTCAGGGGGACTCTCGCCAAGGTACGACAGGAATGCCAGTCGCGCGGGGACGCCCCGAACAATCCTCACGAAACTTTCTCGGGAGGCGGGTTCAAGGAGTCTGCGGTGCGACGCCGTTTTCGTCGGGCGACGGGTCCTGTCGAGCAATCGTTTCCGTAAGGATCGCGCTCCAGCGATCACCATCGAGCGCGGTCGCCAGCAGTTCGACCTGAGCGACGACGGTCCCTCCATTTGTAGGGGATTCCTTGCGAAACCGTCCCCACACGCGCCGCGCGTCGTTCCGCCAACCGGGGCGGGGCGTGTAGCCCCCCGCGTCGAACACGCGGGCATAGAATTCGCCCACGGCCAACACCGATCCGCCACCTTGGAACACCGTCAAACAGCCCCCGGACGGATCTCGCACCGACATTGTGCGGCGGGATCCTTCCGGGCGTGGCCA
This sequence comes from Planctomycetales bacterium, assembly GCA_044359065.1. GTDB lineage: Bacteria > Planctomycetota > Planctomycetia > Planctomycetales > Planctomycetaceae > JAIXZD01. Next base: position 87,726 of record JBIKMW010000014.1, read on the forward strand.
ATCGCCGCTTGACGGATCACCCGCCTTGATCGCCGGCGAGTCGGTCGAAGTGACGCCGCCGCCCGCTGTCCCCCGCAACACGTACAGGGTCCACGATTCGAGCGCTGGTCCATCCGTTTCGGCCTCTTGCGGCAGTCCCCCCGCCAACATGCCGATGCCCACAATCCGCCAATCGGCCAAATCGGTGTGCGCC
>JBIKMW010000172.1:0-7988 GCA_044359065.1 Planctomycetales bacterium
AGACTGCCCAGCCAGCACGCACCCAACCGACAACCCCAAGCCCGCCAGAACGGTTCGAGCCAGTTCGGCGTCGCGCCGCGCCAAATAGTCGTTGGCGGTGACCAACCACGCCCCGCGCCCCGACAGCCCATGCACCGCCAACGGGAATGTCGCCGTGAGTGACTTCCCCTCGCCCGTTTCCATTTCGACGACGGTTCGTCCGCACAAGGCGAAACCCGCGCGCAGTTGCACGTCATGGGGCGACAGTCCAGCCACGTCGCGCCAAGCTTGGGCGAGGATGGCGAACACGTCGGGAGCGACTCGCGCGACCTCCACCCCCGAGCGGCACGCGTCGCGCAAGCGCCTCAAGTGGATCGCCTGGTCCCGCGCGGAACCGCGGACCGTGTCCGCCTGCGCGCGACGCAGTCGCGCGGCGAAGTCGGGCCAGGGATCGCTCCGCCACCAACCCATGGGACGCCCCGAAGTGCCGGCGCAAAGATAAGGAAATCCGAAACAAACACCTGCGCTCGGCTCGACCCCATTCAACAAACAACGCCGGGAACCTGTGGAACCCGGCGTTGCTGGAATCAATCGGTGACGAACGCGTCCTGTCTTACTCCGCTGCCCTAGTCAAGAGGCTATCCGAAAACCCGGTTGCGCTTGTTCAACGACCTGCCGATGCTCGGGTGCCGCGCGGGCGTCAGAGGGTTTTCGGATAAGAGGCAAACGGCCTCACTCCAACGGCAGCGGATTGGGCGTCAGCACGAACGGGAACACGCGAATCGGCTTACCGGCCGGGAACGGTTGCTTGTACCCCAACTGCGCAGCGCGGTCGGCCGCGTATTGCAGGTTGGTCAACTCCAGACCACAGTAGAAATCGGTCCCCACGTCCGCCGCGACATCCGCAAAGACCTCGCCCGCCGAAGCCGCGTGACGGCGCACGCCGTGCAGGCTCTTCTCGCGAACCTTGATCCCCGCTGCCGCCAGCTTGATCATCCCCTTGAGGAACTTGCCGGTGTTCGACTCCGCACCGGTCGCCCGCCACAGACGTTCCCATTCTTCGTGGGCTTCCCAATAGAAGCCGTTGTTGAACAGATCGAGCGCCCAGAGGTAGCAGCGGTTCTCGGCCCACGTTTCGTGATCGAGGGCGGGGGGGGTGGGAAAGCGGCGGTTGTGGCTGTGACCGCGGGGGTCGCGGATGGGGTGGGGAACGCCACTGCCGGGGTAGTACGTGTAGCGGGGAAGTTCGGACGAAGGGAGCAATCGCAGAACTTCGGGCTCGACTTGAATCATCCGTAGCCTCTCCAGGCGTCATCCGATCCGACGCCACCTCCCGTGTGGTTCGGACCGAGGGCCAACGCGACATCGCAACAACCAGCTTCCTTTGCACAAGCCGTTGCGACACAATATGTTACACAGCTGTTCCCGCACAAAATTCCCGTGGGAACGGGCTTCCGGGCGAGAACTTCAAGATACCGCCGTTTCGGAAAATTCACAGACCGGAAACTTCGTTTTTGGCCGCTTTTGCCGAAATGGGAATTCTCCGCGTCTTCCCCCTTCGCCGTTCGTTTCCACCGCGCTCCCGCGGCTTCGTTTCCGGCTTTCTTCGCGAGCACCATCGATGGCCCCCTTGCCTTCCCGACTTCCCGAGTTGACCCCCGCCTTGCGCGCCGCCCTGGCCCGGTTCGACACCCCAACGATCTGCAACGCGATCGAGTTGTTCTATGTGCGCCCGCGACATGTCGGCTTCATGAACGACACCATCCGCGCCTGCTATGCCGCGCTGCCGCCGATGGTCGGGTACGCCGTCACCTCGACGTTCCGCAGCATGTCGCCCCCCCGCGCGGGGGATGCCTATTCCGGTCTCGACACGCAAGTGGCCGCCTTCGCCGAATTGCCAGGCCCCGCCGTGGTCGTCTTTCAAGACCTCGATCAACCGGTGGTCTCCGCCACGTTCGGCGAAGTCATGTGCACCGTCTATCAATCGTTCGGCGCCGCGGGGTTGATCACATCCGGTGCGGGACGCGATTTGGAGCAGGTCGCCGGATTGAAGTTCCCATGCTTCACCAGCGGTACGATCTGCGCGCACGGCTACTGCCACACGCTGGCGGTGAACGTGCCGGTCACCGTGGGCGGGATCTGTGTCTCGCCGGGGGACCTGTTGCATGGCGACCTGAACGGGGTGACAACGATCCCCGTCGACATCGTCGACGAGATCCCGCAGGTGTGCGACGAACTGGCTGCGGCCGAAAAGATCGTCCTCGATTATTGCCGCACGGACGGTCGCACGCCGCAAGGCCTCGCCGAAGCCCGCAAAGCGTGCGCGGCGATGATGGCCAAAACGGCGGCGCGAGTGCGCAAGGACGGGGCGAAGTAACGGGGCGAAGTGGCAGCGCCCCGCGGCAGCCGGTGGCGCGCGAACAGCGCGACCGGTCAAAAGTCATCACGTTATCGCGAACATCACCGTGTCGTGGTGGAAAGTCGTGGCGGAAAACGTAAGGCTGCCGCCGCGCGCGAACCCGCGCACGCCGCACACAGGGGGCACACGCAAATCCCCCGTAAGGGAGGATTCTGTTGAAGGCTCGGTCAAGAGAAGGACCAACCGGTACTCTTTCCCTCTACTTCGATACGAAGGATTCCACCCTGTTTAAGGTGTTCACCCCGCTGCCCGGGCGACCGGCGAGTTGCGCGACAAGACCTCGCCGGGGGACCGGGAGTCGGAGGAAACTCGATTCAACTTCATAGGGGGATCGGCGCGACGCTCACTCTTCCCCGCTGGCGATTCCGCCGACAGGAACAGCCTCAACTGCGGGGAGGAGGATTTGGGTGAAGGGGACTCCGAGGGCCCGGTTGGCGTCGGGGGCGGCCCCGTCATCCGCCCGTCGGGCACCTTTTCTCCCACGGTCAAGTCGCCTGTGGCCTTCGACGGGCGATCGTAGGGGCGAAGGGTCGCTTGTCAGTCCCGGCGGCGAAGCGCTCAAGAGGGGCATCGCACGCCTACCGCAATCCGGGGCTTGCGTCGCATGGTCCGCGCGAAAGCGGAACTTTCCTTGGCATGTGAAACTTTGACGCCCGGTCGCGGGAAGTTGTTCTCCGGTCTCGGAGGTGGTCGATACGGACGAGAAGGGGGTGCTCGTGCGGAGCGTTTCGCCCCCTCGGGAACACATCCACTCGTTGGGCATTCATGACCGGCAACGACGATCTCTGGGGCATGCTCGCATCGGTCGGCGGAATCGCCGCGGCGCTCGGGCTGTTGTACCTGTCGGCGTGGATGTCGCGCGTCAGCGACACCGTGCGTCGGCACGAGATCGAGCGACAACAGTGGCTGGACAGCCTCACTGCCGCGCGGACCGGCGCGGCGAATCGCGACCGGGGCGAACGCAAAGCGGCCTGAATTTGGCTGCGACGCACTATGACCACGACGGCGCGAGGGTCTCGTCCTCGCCCCGTTTCACTTCGGTGGAGAACCGCCGGGTGGAGTTTCGGGGCGCGACCGGTCGACGACCCGGTACAAGGACAACGTTCCCTGGTTGTCCGCAGTCGCAAGCACGCGCGATTCTCGCGACCAGGCGACCAACACCGGTTCCGGCCGAATCGTTCGCTCGCCATCGCGTTCCCGTCCCGTTGCGGACTCCAGGAACCGCACTCGCCCGTTCGCCTCGACCAACAGGAAATCGTCGGAGCCCGGTGCAGGTCCGCCAGGCACCTCTCCACCCGGATGCAACTCTCGACCCGGAGGCCGGTCGCCCGTCGATTCGACCGCGATGAACCGCGAATCGGCGGATTCCGCGCTCCACAGCACGCGCAGCGACAACGTATCGAGCAGCGCGACCGAGTGCTCCCCGACCGCCATGACCCGGTCGCGCCCTGCATTGGGCACGAATCTCAGCGTGGTCAGGTTCGCCGGCAACGGAATTCGATCGCCGACGACTCCGGTTTCCAGATCGACCACCCGCGCGCCGCCCGATCCCGCGCAGATCAGACGATCAGGTTTTGTGGAGAAATGAATCGCGGTGCCCGCGTCGGCCCCCAGGTGGAACTCCTTCCGGTTCCGAACGCCAGTGCCTGTCTCGGACTCGAAGCGAACCAACCCGTTGTCCCACAGCGTCGCGCACGGAAGGCCCGCCTCATCGGACAACGACACGGCGACCAATGTTCCGTCCGGCACGGGTCTGCTCAGGTCCGCGGTTCCCTTGGCGGCCACCTCGAGCAGTTTTGGCCCCTCTCGCAGCGCGACCAGCACCGCATCCGCCTGCTCGACCACCTGAAACGATGGGAATCCTGCAGGCTCGTCCACGGGAATCGGAAGAGGTATCAATCCGCTCCTGCGGGCAATGTCGTCCGTCAGCGAGAAGAAGTCGAACACCACCTGACGCTCGCCATCCGCCCCCTCATCCGCGGCGACCATTGCCACGAAGCGATTGCTCGAAGGTGCTCTTACGATGCGCAGTATCGCACCCCGGTTGTCCGCGATCCGTCGCGCCGCCTCGTCTTGACGGACGGCCCACACGTCGATGGCCCCGCCGCCGCCGGCGATCAGTTTTTGGCCGTGCTTGTCGAACGCAATGGCTTCGATCAGTGCGCCGCGATAGGCGCGCCGCGTGGTTGAAATCAGTTGCAACCGCGGTGCGTCGTCATCCGGCGAGTTGGCCGGCGCCGCATCCGCGGGGGAGGTGGTCTCCGGCCCCCCGGACCGCGCGGCGGCGGGCACGGTCGGCACATCCGGAACTGCTCGTCGACTGGCCCCGGTAAATGACCAGACGGCGAGGATCGCGACGGCGACAAGTCCGCACGCCGCCACGGCGACACGGCCGCGCCAATCCGAGCGTGTGTCGACCGGTTCGCTTCCCTCGGCGATCGCGCGCAGCGCCCCGGCCAATTCCTCGGCGGTCGCGTGCCGCAGGGTCGGATCGGGGTTTGTCGCCCGCGCCAACACCCTCGACAAGCCGGACGAATCGCGGCGAGGCGGCGAGGCGCCACCGAGCGTCCACAACTCGCGCAGCGTTGCACCCAGGGAGTACACGTCGCTCCGGGCGTCCGCGTTCCCTTCGATCGCTTCGGGGGCCGAATACTTGGCCGTGCCGAGATAGTCGAGGGAACGTGTCAAGCCGTGCCGCGCGCAGAGGTCTTTGGCGAGACCGAAGTCGGTCAGCACTACGGAGCCGTCCGGCGAAAGCATCAAGTTGGCCGGCTTGACATCCCGATGCACGATGCCGGCGGCGTGTACGGCCGCCAGCGCCTCCGCGGCCAGAAGCCCGATCCGCGCCACCAGCCGGAACCTCCCGGGCATCGCCGAGTCGGCGAGCGCCTCGAACAGCGGATGGTTGCGGGCCTCTTCGCTGTCGCGCACGAGGCGATCCAGCGACACGCCGTCGATCAGCCGCATCGCCAGGCAGTGCGTGCCGTCGATCACCCCGGCCCAATGCACTTCGACCACGCCCGGATGCTGGATGCGCGCAAGGATTTGCGACTCCCGCTCGAAGCGCTCGACCGCTTCGGGAGGCAGGCCATACACTTCCGGTAACAGCTTGAGGGCGACACGGCGACGGAGCGAGGTCTGTTCGGCTTCGTAGACGACCCCCATGCCCCCCCGCCCGATCTCCCGCAGCAGGCGGAAGTCGCCCAGAATTCGCACGGGTTGCGAAGCCCGTCGAGGCGGTGTCGCCGGGGCGCGCGGGCGCCCCCGCACTCCGGTGGGGACCGACGTCCCCCCAAGCTCGAACGAACTTGTATCGGCCTGCTTGGCTCCGACAGGCCCGACGCCGGGTGGTGGAGCTTGGGGCGGCACGGTTCGGGCAGGTGCGGTTTCGAGGACGCGCACCGAATCCCCCAGCGAAACCAGCGTCGACTTTCCGGGATCGTTGGCGGGGTCTTTGTCGGAGCGGGAGTCGCCATCTCGGGGCTTGTCCGCAGCGTGCGATGGGCGGTCCCTGCCGGGTGTGTCCGCGGCTGGCGGGACGACCTTGGGGGTGGCGGAGTGGGAAGGTCCGAACGCGCCGGCATCCCCCCGCTCGGCCAGATCCGCCAACACGGCGCGCAGTTCCTCGGCCAGTCCGGGGATGTTCCCCCGACCGCCGTCGGCCAGGAACGATTCCACCGTCAGCGCGGGGTTCGCGGCCAAGCGGCGCTCGAACTCGCGACACAAGCGGTCGACCAGCAATTCCCGGTCGAGGTGCCGACCCGCGCTGGCGGGACCGCCGCCGGAACTGTCGGGGCGCCCCCCCGCAGCTCCCCCGGCATCGGGCCGGGGATTGTCTTCGGGACGTGGGTCGGAGGGCGGGTTAGCGGGAGGCACGTTCCCTCCACAACTCGCGGATCAATCGCAGCATTCGCTGGATGGTCCGCCGACTGAACCCCAGTATGGTTGCGATCTCGTCGTTGTTGTATCCGTCGAGCTTCAGTAGGACCGTGCGTTGCAGGTCGCCGTCGGGGAGCGCCTCCAGCAACTCGCGGCAGTCTTCAAGCATGGTCGCGGCAAGGTCCGGGGGGGGGGCGGACGCGACCACGTTCGCCATGTGCGACGCATCAACCAACGGTTCGCCGGGATACCGTCGCTCGGCCCGCTCGACCTTGGCGTAGTCATTGGCTTTGCGGAGCGCGATGGTGGCGAGCAGCGCCCACAGGGACTCGCGGTCGTCGACATCGGGGAAGCGGTTCTCCCGCATCGCCTCGACCAGCGTGCGATAGGCGCTGAGCGACACGTCCTCCTCGTCATAAGAGAGGGACTGATTGAGCGCGCGGACACGCTTCTGCGTCAACCGCTGAAGTCGCGGTGCGAAGCGTTTCCAAAGCTGCTGGGCGGCCTCACTGTCCGTGGAGCCGCGGAGTTGGCGGAGCCAACCTGTGACCGAACCGGTGGTGGTCATTCTCCCAAACCGCGCAAGCCGCTTGTTCAGGCTCCGCGACACGGGTGTTTCCCGTGTTGAACAAGCGGCGAAAAAGGAGAAAAGCGTGTCACTCACATGGCGAAAACATCCATGAGAACAGTGGAGAGAGACAAAAATCGCAGCTCTTCGCCGACTGTGATTATGAGTCTTCCGGGCGTGGCGTGTCAATCGGCATGTTGCACTCTGTTGGGTGAGGCCAACGGTCTCCGTCGAAAAGGTGAACACCGAGGCGGGTCTTCGACCTTCCTCGGTGTTTGCATTCTTTGGGTTGCGTTTGGGTGGTGCTTGTGAAACTCCAGTTCCAGGAGAATGGGAAACTTCACCTTAACGTTTTGCAAGAATCTGTGGTTTGTGACGTGGCGTCCAGTTTGTTTGTCGCGTTCCCTCGGCCGCTGATTCCGACGCAAGTCCGCTCCGCCGCCGCCCTGCGCCATTCCTCGTCGTCAAGTTGCACGCCGCCCGCCCGCTCGGCACACTTTCGGGAAGTCCGCTATCGCTCGTTCCGTTCTGGAACGACCGCCCCGGTTCAGCAGGTTTTCCGCGAGGAGTTGGTCGATGCGATCTTCCGTTGGTACGGTCGCGGTGCGCACCGCATGGCTGGCAATGCTGATGAGTGGTCTGCTGATCACCCCCGTCTCCGCCCAATCGCGCGAGGAAAAGGTCCGCAAGGACCGCGAGCGAGTCGAGGCCGAGGGGTTCTGGATCTATAACGACCTCCCCGCCGGCTTCGCCCGCGCCAAGGAGACGGGCAAGCCGATGCTCGTCGTGCTCCGCTGCATTCCGTGCGAGGAATGCGTGAAACTCGACGACGACCTGGTCGACCAGGACCCCGTGATTCGCCCGCTGCTCGACAAATTCGTGTGTGTCCGCCAGGTCTCGACGAACGGGCTCGACCTGTCACTGTTCCAGTTCGACACCGACCAATCGTTCGCGGTGTTCCTGCTCAACGCGGACGGAACCATTTACGGTCGGTTCGGGACCCGTTCACACCGCACGGATTGGCTGTTCGACGTGAGTTTGGCCGGGATGGCCCGCGCGCTGGAGGGAGCGCTCGAACTGCACGCCGGATATCCGGCCAACAAGCGGTCGCTGGCCGAAAAGCGGGGCAAACCGCTGGAGTTC
>JBIKMW010000173.1:0-7893 GCA_044359065.1 Planctomycetales bacterium
GTCGACATAACTCCCCCTCCGTGAACGTGAACACAGCTCCGTCAAACTCCACCACAACTCCCCTGCACGTTACGCGCCGAAAAAAGCGAAGGCCCTGCGACTTCCGCAGTCTCCATCGACAGTTGTGGATGCGTTGTGGCATAATCGACTTAGCTCGTTTCGCGGTCCAACCGCCGAGCGATCTCGCACATGGTTGCTTCCCGTTCAAGTTTTCTCAAAGCCGTTCGGAGACACGTCATGGCCCGCCAATCCCGTCGCGATTTCCTCGAACAGTCGATGTGGACGGCTGCCGCCAGCGTCGCCGCCCAAGCCGGGTTCGCCGCAAGTGCTTCGGTAAATGCCGCCGAATCGAAGAGCCCCTCGAACGTCCTGCGGGTCGGGGTCGCCGGCCTGAACGGTCGCGGTCAGTCGCACCTCGGTGGATTCATGGGGATCCCCGGATGTGAAGTCGTCGCGGTGTGCGATCCCGACGCCGACGTGTTGCAGAAAAAAGGGGTGGCGGTCGTCGAGGGGAGGACCAAAAAGGCTCCGACGGCGTATGCCGACATCCGCAAGATGCTGGAGGACAAGTCGCTCGACATCATCGCCATCGCCACGCCCAACCATTGGCACGCCCTCGGAGCGATCTGGGCGATTCAGGCGGGCAAGGACGTGTACGTCGAAAAGCCCGTCAGCCACAACGTCATGGAAGGCCGTCGTATCGTCGACGCCGCCCGCAAGCACAACAAGATCTGCCAGACCGGCACGCAGTCCCGCAGTTCGACCGGCATCCAAAAGGCCATCGCGTTCCTGCAGGAAGGGAAACTCGGCCAAGTGAATGTCGCCCGCGCGCTCTGCTACAAGCCGCGTGGCTCGATCGGCGCCCGCGGCAATTATGCGGTTCCCGGGACGGTCGACTATGACCTGTGGGCCGGCCCCGCGCCGATGAGTCCCCTCACCCGGCCGAAGTTCCACTACGATTGGCACTGGCAGTGGGATTGCGGCAACGGCGACCTGGGGAATCAGGGGATTCACCAGATGGACGTGGCCCGCTGGGGTCTGGGTGTGAGCGACGTGGGCCGGGGAGTGTTCAGCTACGGCGGCCGCTTCGGCTACGAAGACGCCGGCGACACCGCCAACACGCAGGTCAGTGTGCACGATTACGGCGACAAGACGCTCGTCTTCGAGGTTCGCGGCCTGAAGACGGGCGATTTCAAGGGGGCCAAGGTCGGCGTGATCTTCGAGTGCGCCGGCGGTTACCTTGTCGTCAACGGGGCGTCGGGTGTCGCGTTCGACAAGAACGGGACGAAGCTCCAGGAGTTCACGGGCGACACCGACCATTTTGCGAACTTCGTCACCGCCGTGCGCAGCAGGAAAGTGTCGGACCTGAACGCCGACATCCTCGAAGGGCACCTGTCCAGCGCGCTCTGCCACTTGGGCAACATCTCGTATCGCCTCTCTGAAACCGTGTCCGTGGCGGACGCGCAATCCCGTTTGCGTTCGATCAAGCCGGCGGGCGAAGGGACGGCGACGTTCGAGCGCGTGACCGCGCACCTCGTCGAGAACAACGTGAATCTCGACAAACTGCAAATCCGCTACGGCGCGTCCCTTGCGATCGATCCCAAGACGGAAACTTTCACAGGCGGAATGGCGGACAAGGCGAATCCGATGCTCACCCGCGATTACCGCAAGGGCTTCGAAGTGCCGTCATCCGCAGAGAAGGTGTGACACCGACTCTGTCGAGGTGATTTCCACATCGGGGAAGTCGTACGGCCAACGGTTCGCATGGGCCGTACGACTTCCCCTTCTCGTCTTATCTGTGTTTCATCTGTGTTCCGTCCGAGGCTCAAGCTTTTCATTCCTGAACGGGCGGTGTTCGGGAAGAGATTTCGGCCACCGCTGAAACAGGGTTGAATACGGTCAAGACACGGAATGCGATGCGGCTTAGGCGTGGTTCGGAGCGAGCGGTCGTTCACGAGCAGGCCTTGGTCGCATTGCGGACCATGTTGAATGTTTGGTCAAGGTTCGCGCTATGTGGCAACCGGAGTTTGTTGATCCTCTGGCTTCGTTCGCGTCGCGGCGCGACTTCCTGTCGCGCATGGGAAACGGCGCCGGGATGCTGGCGTTGGCGGCGCTTTTGGACGGGCAGCGCGATTCGGCCCACGCTGCGGAATCGTCTTCCGTACCTTCAACATCCGGCACACTCGACCCGCTCGCTCCGAAACAGCCACACTTTCCCCGGCCCGCCAAATCGGTGATCTGGCTGTTCATGAACGGCGGGCAAAGTCACGTCGACACTTGGGACTACAAGCCAGAACTTGAAAAGCGCGACGGTCGCGAACTCGAGGGGTTCGACAAGAACACCGGCTTCTTCACCGGCAGTGTCGGCCCCGTGATGCGGTCCCCCTTCCAGTTCGCCCAACATGGCCAATCGGGGGCATGGGTCTCGGAGATTTTCCCCGGTCTGGCGAAGCACGTCGACAAAATGGCCATCATCAAGTCGTGCTGGACCGACTCGAACAACCACTCCCCCGCGTTGTTCAAGATCAACACCGGCATGGCCCGCATGGGGTTCCCCTGCGTCGGGTCGTGGGTGTCGTATGGACTGGGGGTCGAGACCCGGAACCTGCCGGGATTTGTTGTCATGTACGACACATTGGGGCGGGGCATCCCCAAGGGACACGCCCAAAACTGGGGAGCCGGTTTTCTGCCGGGCGTCTATCAGGGGACGGCCCTCAAGCCGCAGGGGGCACCCATCGAGAACCTCGAACGTCCGGCGGGGGTGACGGTCGATTCGCAGCGGGCGCAACTGGATTTGCTGGCCACGCTCAACCGCAAGCACCTCGAGCGGGCACCGCTGGAGCCGGAACTGGCCGCGCGGCTGGAGTCGTTCGAGCTCGCCTATCGCATGCAGATGTCGGCCCCCGAAGTGCTCGACCTGAATCGCGAATCGGCTGCCACGCAGTCGCTGTACGGTCTCGACAATCCCAAGTGCGCCCACTTCGCCAAGCAGTGCTTGCTCGCCCGGCGGATGGTTGAGCAGGGGGTGCGGTTCGTGCAGATTTACAGCGGCGGGATGGAGAACGAACGGAGCTGGGACGGCCACTCGAACATCAAGGACAACCACGGCGGGTTCGCGGCGGAGACGGATCAGCCGATCTCGGCACTGCTCACCGACCTGGCGTCGCGGGGGCTGTTGGATTCGACGCTCGTCATCTGCGGCGGCGAGTTCGGCAGGCTTCCCATCGTGCAAAAGGGGGGGACCGGTCGCGACCACAACCCGCATGCATTCACGACGTGGATGGCGGGTGGCGGTGTGAAGGCGGGAACAACTTATGGGGAAACGGACGAGATCGGCTTGAAGGCGGTCGTCGACCGTGTGAGCGTCAACGATCTGCACGCGACGATCTTGCATCTTTTGGGCCTCGACCACACGAAGCTGACGTACCGGTTCAATGGGCGGGATTTCCGGTTGACGGACGTGGCGGGGCGGGTGGTGAGCGAAGTCGTGGCGTGACGATCGGTGTCGGTCGGGCCGAGCCTGTCACGCACCGGTTCGCACTGCGGGAGCACCTCGTTGCCCGCCGAGGTGGCGACCGAGGACTCGGACCGGAAGTGAGTGGGGCGAAGCTTGAGACGTTGGGCATGGGGAACTCCGGCGAGGGACGTGCTGTTCAACCTACGGTGGTTTGTTGCGCGCTGGTTGCAACTGTGTTGCGTGTGGGGGCGGTTTCCGTTTTCGACCCCGTTTTGGGGGGTGCGAAAATCTGTGTCGCGCGGTTTGCGCACGGCGCTGACCCGTGAAATGCAGCATTTTGTGACGATCGCTGCGCCGGAATCGAGAGTGTGTTTCCGGGGGTGTTTTGTGCGCGCGCGATGCGCAGAACCCACGTTTTGAAAAAACGAAACGTGGGAAATTCGAGCGCTTTTTTTTCGCGCGGGGGGGAAAACGCGTTTTGGAATGGCGCGCGACGCAGTCGTATATTGTCGGCGCAGGGGGGGAGGGGTGTCGCGCGCGGCCGCGTTGCGAACCGCGCAACGAGGAGGGATATTGGGGGTAGCGTGCTCCACATGCTTGCCCCCAAAGCGGTGCAAGCATGGCACGCAGCGCTATTCATGAAACATCGTTCCTAAAACGTGGTTTCGGGTGGTGTCCGTGTGTTGGTCTAGTTGGCTTGGGGTGAGAGCCGAAGGTGGTGCGTCTTGTCGCTGCGCGACCCGGCCACGAGTTGGCCGGGCCACCCGGTGGTGGCGCGACTATTCGTTGTGATCAATCAAGACTTTGGTAGTGCCCGTACATATTTCAAAAACAACGCGAGGACCGCATGTCGGGATCACGCTTGCCGGAAACACTCACGCTGGCGCAGATTCTTCCCAAGGGGACCGAGGGGGGGAAGGAGTTCGCGCGGATCGTGGACTTGCTGCTGTTTCACGAAGCGCGGCGGAACGGGCGGACGATCCAACTCTTCAGCGACGCGTCGGGAGATTTTCGGGGGCTTGACAGTTTCGGGGCCGGAGAGGGCACACTGCGCCGAGACGGAACAGTGGGGTACCAATACAAGTTCTATTCGTCGCCATTTTCCGATGCACACCGTGCGGAGATCAAGGGGGCCTTGAAACAAGCCGCCGAGCATCAGAAGGAACTGAAGCTGCAGAGGTGGATTCTGGTGACGCCGGAGGCGTTAACGGAGTCGGCTCAGCGCCGAGATGGCGGCGATGTGAGCTGGTTTCAGGGTTTGCGAAAGGAACTGGACCTCGAGTTCGAGATCGAACATTGGGGTCATCGACAATTGCAGGGGCTGTTTCTCGAAACGCCGGCGCTGTGCCTGTTTTACTATCCCGATCTGGTGCGCGAAGGGACCCGGCGCCAGCACACGATCGCAGACACGCGCTCCCGTTACGATCACAACCTGCTGCTGAAGTATCGGCCGATCGAGTTTGTGGGGATGTCGATCTACAAACAGGAGGCGACGCGGGGGGTTCCGATCGAGGAGATCTATATCCCGCTAAAGCTGGTCCACGAGGGTGCGAATTCCGACGATCCCAAGATCGAGCGGAGGAATCCCCTTGAGTGCCTGGCCGAGGGGCGACGGACGGTGTTGCTGGGGGATCCCGGCTCGGGGAAATCGACGCTGCTGCGGTTTTTGGCGCTGGCGGGGATTTCACCGGCGCTGCAGGCGCGGTGTGTGGTGCCTCCGCCGATCAGCGACTGCCGGTGCTGGTGCTGCTGCGACGTTATGCGAAGGAGTTGTCGGACCGGCCCAACCTGGGATTGGTCGAATATGTCATCGAGGTTATTCGGGCCGACTTTTCGCTGTCCGGGGCCGACCTGGAATTCTTCGAGTATTATCTCGAATCGGGGCATGCGATTTTGCTGTTCGACGGTCTCGACGAACTGTCGGACTCGGGCTTCAAGCAGACGGTTCGCGAGCGAATTCAGGCCCTGGCGACGACGTATCCCGGCAACACGGTGATTGTGACGTCCCGCGTCGTCGGGTACGAGAACCCGTTCCGCTTCGACGACAAGGAGTTTCAACACTTCCAGGTCGCGCGGCTGCAGCTTCCCGAGATGAAGCAGTTCGTCATCGATTGGTACGCGGCCCGGATCGAGCATCCGCAGGACCGGGTCGAGCATGCACGGGACCTGACCGGACTGCTGGAGAAGGACGAGCACTCCGCGATCCGGGAACTGGCGGGAAACCCGCTGCTGCTGACGATCATCGCGCTGGTGCATCGGATCGACGCGGTGCTGCCTGACGAACGGGTGGTCCTGTATCAGAAGTGTACGGAGACACTGCTGAACACGTGGCACAACTGGAAGTACAAGGAGCAGCACACAGCCCATCGCGGGAAAACCGAGCGGCGGAACTCCCGCCGGATGGAGGCGATCGCACACTGGATGCAGACGCGCGCGGACCAGGCGGGCCAAGGGCAGCGGGCGGTCGTGGAGTATGAGAAATTGCGCGAATTCCTGCGGGACCATGTGCGGGTCGCGGAGAAGGTCGCCGACGACGAGGAGGCTTTGGACCTGGCAGCGGAGTTTTTGGAGTTTGTGAAGAAGCGCGCGGGGCTGTTGATCGAGGTGGTGGACCAACAGTACAGCTTTGTGCACCTGACGTTTCAGGAGTACCTGACCGCCGCGCATATGGCAACGCAGAGTGAATTGGAGGGGGTCGCGAACGCGTGGAGCACTTATTTTGAAACACACCGCTGCGACCCCGCGTGGCGGGAGGTGTTTCGGTTGTTTGTGGCATCGCTCAAGGCGGACGATTCGCAGGAGTATTTGGTCGACAAGCTATTGGAGCAAACGCGACAACAGCCCGAGGCGCACGGGGCCACTCTGCTGGGGGGCCTGATCCTGGACGGGATCGCGGCGGCCGAGGAACGCCAGCGTGAGATTGCGGAATGCCTGCTTCACGCGACGCCGGGGGTTGGCGGGATCGAGGAGTTGCGGCTGATTATCGCGACGTGGCGCGGCTGTTCGGGACGGAGTCCGGCGACACGTTCGGCATTGGCGCAAGCGTTTGTCGAGGTCTGGGAGAAGTTGGCCACGGACGAGCAGAAGTTCGCGGTGGTGTTGATGCTGTTGACGAGCGGGTGGTCGCGGCAGGAACTCGCGAGTGTGGCAGGGGGGCTGGTCGCGGCGGATCGCCCGGAGACTGTGCCGCTACGTCTGGTGTATCCGGTGGGCGAAACATCCGGAGAGGCGCAAGTCTTGCCGACGCACTGGGAATCGTTCGTGGCTGCGATGCAAGGGGCGTCGTCAGTAAATTATACGACGAGCCTCATGGCAGCGGCCGCGAACTCAGTGGCAACGGTGTTCGGTGCGCAGTCCACGTTCTTGCGACGACTCGCCCTCTTTGCGACGAGGTGCTCGCCCCGTGATTCGGCGTATTTGCTATTGCAGAGTTTTTCCCTGAGAGAAGGGACCGATTTCGACGAATTTAATCTGGATCGGGCTCGGGAATCGGCTCGGGCTTGGGCTTGGGATCTGGTTCGGGCACGGGCTCGGGGTATGGTTCCAGATCTGAATCTGACTAAGGCTCTAGATATAGATCAGGATCTGGGCCTGAAGCGGGATCGGTATCGGTATCGGTTTCGGTATCTGGATCTGGAGCTGGACCTGAAAGCAAACTCTCCTCAAACCCACTGGAATCAAGCGTTTGCTCACCCTCAGTTCGAGGGATCCTTAGTGGAGTTGTACGTCGAGAGCATGAGACTCGAGCCGAAACTGCACTGGGAAGAGGCTCTGCGAGTGTTGTTCGTGCCGACGATCCGGTCGCGAATCGAGTTTCCGGATCGCGCGAACTGGCAGGCGCTGATGAACCGATTGGAACAGAATCACCCTGCTCCCGGGGATGAGGATTTGGCCGCAGTGCTCTTGCTGCTGGACGCTCTCGTGGCTCGTGATGAAAAGAGCCAAAGTTCAAAACGCGCCGAGCTTGAACGGTTGGCGGAATGCACGCGCGCCTCACACGCCCCAGTGTTGAGACTTGCCCATTGCCTGCGGGATCTGGCTGACGGCGACGAGTCGCGAACGGAGGATTTGGTGGCGATGGTGCGGTCGGAGGACCCGGCGACCCGGAAACTGATGGAAGAATGCCTGTGGCGGCTGACTCCGAAAGAAATAGAAGCGCGCGAGGCAGAGTTGGCGACGCCATCGTCGGCGTAGTGAGGGCGGAAGAAATCCCGGTCGAGTGGCTGGTGGTCTCGGGAGAGTTGTGGCGGACGGGGCGCGCGGTTTGGAGCGGTGGATGTTCGTGTCGATTGGAATCCGTGCGTTGATGCGCCCCCCTTGTATCTTGTCCGAGGTCGGTTCCGGACCTCAATCTGGAGGGGCTTTGAAAGCCTCTCGCGGTGGTCGTCGGAAGGTTTCCGAAGCGACCGGCGATAGATCGTTGCCCCCGAGGTCGA
>JBIKMW010000101.1:0-25652 GCA_044359065.1 Planctomycetales bacterium
CGATGAACAGCACGCGGGGCTTGCGCTTGCGGATGTGCTCCGTGGCGATTTGCATCGTGAGCGTGTCGAGCTGATTACCGGGCCACAACACCACCGCGTCGGCGATCATTTCGTTGAGCAGCGACTCGACAGGAGTGGGGTCGGCGTCGACGATCGGCCCGATTCCCGCGTGGACGTACACGCCGCTCCGCTGCGTGTTGATGATCGCGGGAAATACGTCCCACGTCGCCACGGCGGACACGCGTCCCTCGAATCCCGGACGACGATTCAGGAACTCGAGGACCGTGACGTTCGGGTTGGGATTCTTGTCGTTCGATTTGATCCGCTCGTCGTCCGCGAAGCCCGTGAACATCTCGTTGTAGCCGGGGTACGAAAACTTGTGCCCGTTGACGATCTTCGCGGGGGATCGCAAATCCGGGTCGCCGAAGATTTGCCCTTCCTTGGCGATCTTCGTCCATACGAACGGCAACAGCGCCACACGACGCTCGTTGACGTCCGACCGCAGGAAGTCCCGCTTGACCCCCTCGATGTCGGCGACCCCCGCGTCCTTCGAGATGTACGGTTCCTGTGCGCCTCCGAAAAACTCCTGCCAACGGAATCCGTCCCACACCACGTACACGACGCACGGCCCGCGCGGAGCGGGATCGTCGGCACGAACGACCCCCACCCCCGCCAGCACGAAGCTGAACACCCAAGCCAAGCGCACCCACATCGCCAGGAAACCCCCTTCGTCATTCGTCATTCAGTATTTGTGATTCGGTATTCATGATTCGCCCTACGGCGCACTCAACAAATACGCGATCAAATCCGCCATCGTCTGCGGCGGAATATCCTTCTCCATCCCCTCGGGCATCAGCGATTGCCCCGTGCTGCGGAGTTCCGAGATGGATCCGCGGAGGATCGTATCCGTGGCGTTTTCGGCGCGCCTCAGCACCACGCTGGTCGCGGTCTCCGAAGCGATCATGCCGCTGAGCACCCGCCCGTCGTCCAGTTCGCAGACGTAGTTCAGGTACTGCGGATTCACCTCGCTGTTGGGGTCAAGAATGTTCAGCAGCAACGCCTCCGCGCCACGGGCCTTGAAGGTCGCCAGATTCGGCCCGAGTTCGTGCCCGAAGCCTTCGACCTTGTGACATGTCGCGCAAATCTTTTGGAACACGGCCTTACCCTTCGCCGCGTCTCCGCTCAGCGTCGTCACCGACTTGTATGCCGCCAACACATCCTGCCGCTTGCCGACTTTCAGCTTCGCGGCCAACGGGGCGGCGGCCGTCCGGATCGACTCGTCGGGATGTTTCTCCAACAGACGGATGCGCATCGGTTCGACATCCGCGAGCGGCACGGTCCCTTGCTCGACCGCCGTCAGAAACCGCTTGAGCCACGCCCCCCGCGCGAAAATCAGATCCGCAGCCGCTCCCCGCACTCGGGGACTCAGTGTGGGCCACACCTTCACCAGGAGTTCCGCAATCGCGTCGTCGTTGAAGCGCGACAACGTCCCCAAGGTGGCCAATTGCACCTCTTGCGGCTGTTGGTGGGTCAACAGCGCGGGATACAAATCGGCACCGTCCGCGTAGGCCCCCAGCGCCAGCGTCCGAATCGCCTCGGCGCGTTGTGCGGGAGTCAGGTCGGCCTTTGTCGCGTTCGACCGGGCGGCAGCGAGCATTCGTTTCAGCACCGCAACCCCCTCGCCACCCTCCGCAAGAAGTTTGCCCCGCAGCGGCGACCCGGCCCGGCTCAACCCGTCGAACAACGAGCGGATCAACCCACCCGCCAGCACCGTTTCCCCGTCCCCCAGTCCTCCGGCCCCTTTCAACACGGCGGCGGCAAAAGCCTCCTGGGACGACTGACCGGCCATGCCCGCCAGTTGCACCAGAAACTCCCGCGCGTCGGAGCGCATCCGATAGGCCGCGTCGGCGATCAGGTTGTCGAACAGCGCCGGACCTCCCGTCGACAGGGACGACAGCATGGCGAATCGCACGTAGGAGTCGGAGCTGTCGCGCCGCGCGATCCGCGCCACGAGCGGAACCTTCGCCTCGTCGGGCAACACTCCCGCCGTGAACGCCAATTGATAGCGCACACGGATGTCGTCGTCCTCAGCGAGTTTGGCACAGGCCGCCTGCAACTCCGGCGAGTCCGCCAATCGCGGCTCCGCGAGCCGGACGGCCAACTCCCGCACGCGCGGAGAGGCGTCCGCCAGCGCGGGAACGAGGATCGCGGGAGCAATCGCCTTCAGCCCGTCCAGCACCCACAACGCATGCCACCGGGCCGTTTCCTCTTTCGATCCCGCCAGCAGCGCGACCAACGCCGAAACCGCCGCTTGGTCCTGCCGTTGGTACAGCAGCCGCGCCGCGGTGTCACGATGCCAGCCGTTCTTTGATTCGAGCGTTGCGACGAGTTCCGCCGTCGTCGCCGATCCCAATTTGGGCAAGGGCTTTTGGACGTATCCGTCGGGGACGACCCGATACAACCGGCCGCGGTCGCGACCGCTCGTCAGGTCCAGGTGCTTCTTGATCTCCGGCGGCAGGCTGGCGGGATGCTCGATGACTTCGCGATACACGTCGCAAATGTGCAGGCAGCCGTCCGGCGCGTTGGCGTACTGCGCGGGGCGGAACCAGATATCGGTCGACGCGACGAACTCCCGTCCCGGATCGGCCCGGTCGGCGATAAAGCCCACGCCGTTGGGTTTGACCGTCTTGCGGTGGACGATGTTGCTCCCCACGTCGCCGACGAACGCCTGCCCCACGTACTCGGGAGGATAGGCGTCCCCCCGATAAATCGTGGTGCCGGTGGCCCCGGTGAAGTACCCCGCCGCCCGACCTCCCCCTTCGACAACCCCGACTACCTGCCCGGACACGCGCAGCCGCGTTCGCACGATCCGCCAGGGTTCGACCGGACTGATGCGGAACACTTCGGCTTGCGGCCCGTCCGCCGCGATGCTCACGCGGGACGGCGGCGCGGCCACGAACGGATTCCGTGCCGCGTAGCGGTCTTCATACATCGTCAGTTGGCAGTGATCGCTGTTCGAGCAGTGGAACACACGCCCGAAATTGTCGAACGACAGGCCATGCTGCGCGCCGCCGGTGACCGCCGTCATCTCCAGCGTCTTCGGGTCGAACGAAAAGTCGCGCCCGTTCAGGTTGACCGGCTTCGCCCCCTCGACATCCGCGCGGACGACCTGCCCCCCCACGGTTCCCGTCGCCCCGCGGATCCGGTTGTCGAAACCCCAGTGAAAGCTGTTGATCAGCCCCTGCACGTTGGAACGCTGAAAGCCGGTGAACACCTTCTTCTTCACATCCGACTTGCCGTCACCGTCGGTGTCCTTGCAGTACCAAATGTCGGGGGCGGCCCCGATGAACACGCCGCCGTCATAGCAGGTGATGGCGGTCGGCCAGCTCAGTTTTTCGATGAACACCGTGGACTTGTCGAATCGCCCGTCCGCGTCGGTGTCTTCCAGGATGCGGATCGTCCCCAGGAAGTCGTTCGCCTGTTCGGAGTAATCGATCATTTCGACGACGTACAGCCGTCCGTTCTCGTCGAACGACACGGCCACGGGATCGTGCACCAATGGTTCGGCGGCAACTTGTTCGATCTTGAAGCCGGGCAGCACACGAAACGTGTCGAGTGCTTCGGCGGGGGATTTGGCGGGAATCCGCGGCAATTCGGCCGAGAAATCCGGCTGCGGTTTGGCGGCCGGTTCAGCCGCGCCGACGGGCAGTCCCGTCACCATGCCCCACGCCAAAAGCAGCAGGTATGTCGTCGACAGCAGGGTCGTCGCTCGCCGATTCCTCTTCCAACACGGTCGCATGCGGTCTCTCCGAATGTGCTTCGCTGCCGATCCCCGTGTGGGCGCGAGTGGAGACGGCGGGTTCTGATCTTCAATTCTCTCTGACACTCCGCGGCAATTCACGAACAACGACAATACACGTTCGGACGACGCGCCCCTTTCACGGGGCCGGTATTTCGCGCGAGGGTGTGTGCCTCAAATGCGCGTCGAGAAACGTGTATGCGATCCGCCGCGCCTCGGGGGGAAAATCGTGCGCGCAGTCCGGATGGACGAACCGCACCCCGTCGGCGTTTCCCAAAGCTGTCCACGTGGCGATGACCTCCGGCGCAACGCGTTTCACCCCCTTGATCTCGAAGTTGTGATCCTTCTCGGGGGAGACCGACATCACCGCACGCGGTGCGATCGTCGCGAAGATTCCCGGAAAATCGAACGGCACGCGGGACGGATCGAGCGCGAAGTCGTCTCGGATGCGCGGCATGTAGCGATCGCTCGTCCATCCTTTGAGGTTCCCCCCGTAGTAGTCCGCGAACGGTGTCCAGCCGCAACTGGTCACCGTTGCGCAGACGCGCCGATCGAAGGCCGCCAGAAACAGGGCGTTGTGCCCCCCCAGCGAGTGGCCGATGGTTCCGATCCGTTCGGGATCCACGTCCGCTCTCGCTGTCAGCAGCGACACCCCCGCCATGTGATTGACGATCCCCTTCATGGTCCCGGAATCGTAGGCGTCCTTCGAGAAATCGTAGTCGGTCATGTCGCCGAACGACGGATAATCGGGAGCCAACACGATGTAGCCCCGTTGCGCCAGTTCGTCCGCGTAGTTGCGATTGGCGGTCGGACCCTCCCCGGCGACGATCCGCTTTCCCAGCGGTCCGGTCGGATGGAGCGCGACGACCGCAGCCCGCTTCTCCCCCGACTTCAAATCGTCCGGCAGGTACAAGTCCGCCGCAATCCCCGCCGATCCGTCGGCGTCGTAGAGCAGCGTGATCCGGCGGTAACCGTTCTTCGAGAGCGTCGACTTCTCGACGAACGTAACCGCGGGCGCACGGCCGATGCCGCGAACCGTGTCCGGCAGCGGTCCCATGACGCGGACCATGCCGGCAAGGGTTTGCTCGCGGAGTTTGGCGATCGACGCCGGGGTCGGTTGCTCCTGGGCGGCCGATGCTGTGGCGGCGGTGACCAACCCGACGACGGCCAGCGCGACAATCCCCCCCCAGCGCCCACGCACGATCGACTCCCCGCCAAGTTGCACAACAAGCGGCCCTGCCGGTGACAGAGCCGTCGATACCGCGTCGTCGTCGGTTTATGAACGGAAACGGAGTACCGATCAGGGACGCGCCAACGCATCGCCATGTGTTGATTGTCGAGCATGGCCCACCCCTCGCGGGATGTCAACCGGGCCGCAAAAGCGCTCGGCGAGTTTCACCTCCAAAGACCCCCTTCGATGTCATTTCTCCACGATTTATCGGGAGATTCCTATTGACGATGGGTCGTACGCATGCGTAGAACGCGTGGAGTTCCCGAAGTCAACCCGAGTTTTCGCAGCATTGCCACCATCGCCTCGGGATCTGGATTCGACGATTCACCGCCGCGCTCTCGCGGTTCTCGCCGAAGACGTAAGTCCAACAAGAGGCGTGTGGCCGTTCGGTTGTCGCCGAGGAAATCGCTCGTCGACCGACGGTTTCGCCGCGATGGCTCGGGGTCGATTCCCAGCAACACGTCGAACAGCCCCGTTGCAGCGAGGGGGACGGCCACGATGCGGTGGATGCATCGCGCCGTCCCGAGGGATGTTGGCGTTTGCCAGGGTTCACAGGATGTGACCCGCGATGTTCCCACGGCCCTTCGCCACGACCGCCGCCCCCATTCACCCGGTCCCGGGACCGACCGAGGTGACACTCCGCGCCCCGGCGAAGGTCAATCTGTCGTTGCGCGTGCTCGCCAAACGGCCCGATGGCTTTCACGACCTCGAAACTCTGATGGTCGCGATCGGTCTGTGGGACACACTGCGATTTGGCGTCCTTCCGGCGGATCTTGACGACGGCTCGATTCGGCTCGCTGTGCGTGTGATTTCCGGTGCCCGCGCGCGGCACGACGCCGATCGCGCGACGAACGCGCCCGCCAACAGTCTGTCTGCCAACAATCTCTCCGCTGGCACCGACAACCTCGTGTGGAAGGCGGCTGACTTACTGCGCCGGGAGGCGGGAGTGACGACGGGTGTCTCGATCCACCTGGAAAAACGCATTCCGTGGCAAGCGGGGTTGGCAGGGGGGTCCAGCGATGCCGCGTCGACTTTACTGGGCCTCAACCGCCTGTGGGGGTTGAACTGGCCTTTGGAGAAGTTGCGGGAGTTGGGGGCCACTCTGGGAAGCGACATCCCGTTCTTTCTGGCGGGGAGCACGGCGGCGGTGTGTCGCGGTCGCGGCGAGATCGTCGAACCGGTCGAATTGGGTCGCTCGCTGCCGCTGGTCGTCCTCAAGCCGCCGAGCGGACTGTCGACGCCCTTGGTGTTTCGGCATTGTCGGCCCGAACCAGCTCCCGATTCGGACTGCGCGGCGCTGGTGGACGACATCCGGTCGGGCAACCTCGCGCGGGGGGCGGGCCGGTTGTGCAACACGTTGCAGGCACCCGCCGAATCGCTCAACGAAGACGTGCGCAACGCCCGTCGGGCGTTCGAGCGGTTGCCGTTCCTCGGCCATCGCATGAGTGGTAGTGGAACCAGTTGGTTCGGGATTTGTCGCACCTGGAGCGAGGCTCGAACGTTGGGGGCGCGGCTTCGCGCCTGCCGTTTGGGAGAAGTGTTCGTGGTTCGCACGTTGGTGTGAGTGATTCTCCGAGACCTTGCGTGTTGGAGAAGGATGGAATTCTCGTTACAGCGCATGGGCGGAATCCGCCCGGGACGCCGCGTTTCGCCCGATGGCGAATGCGGGGAATCGCGCTTGGCCGCGTTTGCGGCCGGACGCGTGGTTGACGGTTGGTTGCCAATTTTGACGGTCACTTGTTCGACAGTCACTTTCGATTGCCGCTGCTGATTCCCCCAGCGGTGTCCCCGGACGGAACCATTCCCAGGACACCGCGCCGCCGCTGTGAAGGAGACCGGCCCCCGTGGATATCACCGAGATTCGCATCAAGTTGATGGAAGACGCCCAGGAGCGGTTGCTCGCGTTCTGTTCCCTCACGTTCGACCACGCCTTCGTGATTCGCGACCTGAAAATCATCGAAGGGACGAAAGGCTGTTTCGTCGCGATGCCCAGTCGCAAGCTGACCGACCGCTGCGGTCAATGCGGCTGCAAGAACCACCTGCGCGCGGCGTTCTGCAACCAGTGCGGCGCGCGGCTCAAGGAGGAACGGGCCCTGAAGGACGCGGACGGACGGGCCAAGCTCTACGCCGACATCGCCCATCCCATCAATTCGCGTTGCCGGGAAATGATCCAGACGAAAGTCGTGCTCGCCTACGAAGAGGAGTTGGTCCGCGCGCAGCAGCCCGGTTACGTGTCGCGCTACGACGATTTCGGCGAGGACAGCATCGCCGAGGTCGAGTTCTACGAACCGCTCGTGGCCGAAGACGCGCGGTCGATCCGCGCCCCCGAAGAACAATCGCGGCGCGTCGATATCGCCACCCAGCCATCCGCCGCCTCTCCGCACGCCTTCGGCGAGCGTCCCGCAGCGCGGGACGGAATGGTGGAGGCGCGCCGGTCGGGGGATCCGTTCGGCGACGGGATTCTGTGACGAAGCCGGGTGTTTCGTACGCGTCATCCCGCCAGCGCGGCCCGCAATCCTTGCAGTAGACGTCCGATATCGTCCTCGGTGTTGTACCCGTGGACGGCCACCCGCAGCCGCCCTGCGTGAGACATAATATGGATGTCGTCCGCGCGCAGGCGCTTCTGGATCTCGTCCGACCGGGGATGTCGAAAGGCGACGATGCCCGCCACGCACTCGGGATCGCGCGGCGTGATCAACTCCACGGGGAGTTTCGACACTTCGTCCAGCACGCGTAGCGTCAACGGGCGGGCCGCCGCGTCGATCGCCGCGACTCCCACACCGCGAATGTAATCGAGCGCCGCGCGAATCGCATAGATCGCCGGGTAGTTGGGCATGCCGACGGCGAAGCCCGCCGCGCCGGGAAGGCTCTCCGCCTTCTCGAAGCGGTCCGGGCCGAAGGCGTCCCGCAAGTGAAACCAGCCTCCCGCCGGCACGTTCCACCGCTCGGCGCTGGCTTGCGGCACGCCGATCAGCCCTCCGCCGTGCGTCGCCAATATCCATTTGTGCGTGCTGCTGACAATCAGGTCGGCTCGCGACAGCCCGGTGTCCGGCCCGTCCAACGGAATCCGTCCCAGGGCTTGCGTGACGTCCACCCCCAACAGCGCCGGGGAGTGCTGGCGGACAAGGTCGATCACCGGCGGTAATGCGAGACGAAACCCGTTGAAGTAGCTGACCAGCGACACGTTGACGAATCTCGTCTTCGGTCCCAACAGGGGCACGAGGTCTTCCGTCCGTAGCGCTCCGTCCCGATGTCGCCAGACCTTGACCGTCGCCGGACAATCCGCCTGCAACCACGGCGTCGCGCCGGCGGGGAAGTCGAGATCGTTGATGACGACTTCGTCCCCTTCGCGCAGCCGCAGGGCGAGCGCCGCGAGGTTGTACGCCTCCGACGAACAGGAGCAGACGCTCGTCTCGGCCGCCGTCAACCCGTACAGCGCGCCGATCGATTCGCGCAGCGCGTCGTGCCAGCGGGCGTGTGCGACCCGTCCGTCCATTCCCAGGACGTGATCGGCGAAGTAGCTCCGCAGCGCCTGTTCCACCTGCAAGGGGGGAATCCCCTCGGCGGCGCTGTTGAGGTAGGCCCTTCCGGCGAGGGACGGAAAATCCCGCTCTCGAGAGTCGCGAGTCAACATGGTGAGGCTCCGGGAAGGCGAATGAGCGGCGGTCCGTGATCGTCCGCCCGACATGACCCGGAGTCAACCGCGAGAGGTCGACAGGCCCGGTGCGAACCCGGGTTGCCAGTCAGGCCTGTAAGGCGTTTTGACGGGCATCTTCTCCGTGGCGGATGAGCAACGCAGACGATCGCAGCGGCCTGTTGACCGACGCCAGGGACGGCCTTGATCCGCTCGAAGTTGTCGCGCAAGTCTTCGTCGTTGGCAACGAGCTTGAGCAGGGCCTTCTCGACGCGTTTGTTCTCGAGGCCCAACGTTCTGACGGAGCGCTGGAGACTGTCGCGAGCGGCCTCGGAGAAGACCGTTTGTGGCTGGTGTTTCTCGGCCGTTCTCTGTTCGACGAGTTGTCGGCGACGGAGGATCGGCTCGCGCAGCACCGCCTTGCTCCTTTCAACAAATCCTGGGGACCGGTTTCACGATTTCGCCGAAGCGGGCGATGACGATGGCGTCGGTTTTGGCGAGGTGGCCGAGGGCTTTTGCGAAGTCGCGGACCTGTCGGGGGTGACGACGGCCACCGCGAGAAGCTTTTGAAGCCCTCCAGACTGCCCTCCGGAACCGACCTCGTTCAAGATACAAGGGGGCCCCGATTCACCCCGACGTGTGGCGGGGCGCACCGCGGGGCGGAAGCTCCCGTGTGGTCACCCTCCTCGATTCCAACCCAAAATCAACGGAGCCAAGGCTCCGAGTCCCGTCCCGGCGCTTCATCGCCCCCCCCGCCTGTCGCTACGATTCCTGCATGCATGTGATTCGCGACTTATCCGGCGCGCTTCCCCGGGGAGCGGTGTTCGCCATCGGCAACTTCGACGGGGTGCACCTGGGACACCGGGCCATGCTCGCCGTGCTTGCCGCGGCCGCCCGGCGTTTGAACACGCGCCCGTGGGTGTTCACGTTCGACCCGCACCCCTTGACGCTCCTGCGCCCCGATCTCGCGCTGCCGATCCTCACCACTATCCCGAGGCGGCTCGAATTGCTCGAAGCCCAGGGGGTCGACGGCGTGTTGCTGTACCCCACCGATGCCGCGTTGCTCCGGCTTTCGGCGCGGGAGTTTTTCGACGGTGTGCTGTGCGGCAAACTGGCGGCGCGCGGTTTGGTCGAAGGTCCCAATTTCACGTTCGGACGCAATCGCGAAGGGACCGCCGAGACACTGCGCGGG
This sequence comes from Planctomycetales bacterium, assembly GCA_044359065.1. Lineage (GTDB taxonomy): Bacteria > Planctomycetota > Planctomycetia > Planctomycetales > Planctomycetaceae > JAIXZD01. The sequence continues at coordinate 9,857 of JBIKMW010000101.1, forward strand.
TTCTGCGCCTCCGCCGGTCTCGACCTCACGATCGTCCCCGCGTCGGTCTCGGACGAAACCGGCGAGATGACCTCCTCGTCGTCGATCCGCAAACGGATCGAGGCGGGGGACGTGCGGGGCGCGAACCGCGCTCTCGGTTCCCGATACCATGTCGAAGGGACGGTCGGGGCCGGTGCCGCACGGGGTCGAACGATCGGCTTCCCCACCGCCAATCTCGAGAGCATCGCGACCGTGTTGCCGACCGACGGGGTCTACGCGGGCCGTTTGCGGATCGGCGACCGCTGGCATTCCGCCGCGCTCAACCTCGGCCCGAATCCAACCTTCGGGGACGGTCGCCGCAAGTTCGAAGTCCATGCCCTTGATTTCTCGGGCGACCTCTACGGCCAGACGCTCGTGTTCGAGTTCGTCGACCGCCTGCGCGACACCCGCCCCTTCGCGTCGGTCGACGACCTGAAAGCCCAACTCGCGCGGGATATCGAACGGACCCGCGCGTTGACGGACGGGTCGCCCGACGACCGGTCCCCTTCCGACCCGGACCGGATCGATGGCGCGCTGGCGGGGCGGTCGGGTCGCGGATAGAGTCGCGGTTTCCGTCAATGTCGACGGGTTCTCCACCGCCGAATTTTTCCACCGTCAGGTTCCGGGACTCCGCATGCCGATCGATTGGTCGCCGCTCGCCGAAATCGTGCATTCCAAGCGGCGGTTCGTGCTCACCACGCACGTTCGTCCCGACGCCGACGCGATCGGTTCGGAACTCGGCATGGCCGGCATTCTCGAGCACCTCGGCAAGGAAGTCTTGATCGCCAACGCCTCGGCGATCCCCGACCGTCTGAAGTTCCTCGACCCGTCGGGCAAGTGCCGCCAACTCGGCAAGGATGTCACCGAGGAGCAAGCCCTTGCGAACGATGTCCATATGGTGCTCGACACCAGTGCCTGGGGCCAACTCGCCGAGATGGGAAATGTGTTCCGCCGCACGGCAGCCATCAAGCTCTGCGTCGACCATCACGCCAGTTCGGAGGACATCGGCGCGCGGGACTTCAAGGATGTCACGTCCGAGGCCACCGGCGCGCTCGTGTTCCAGTTCGCCGAATACCTGGGTGTCCCGGTCACCCCCGCGATGGCGGGAGCGCTGTACTGCGCGATCGCCACCGACACCGGCTGGTTCCGCTTTCCCTCGACGACCAAACAGACGATGCGGATCGTCGGCGAACTGATCGAGTGCGGCGCCAAACCGCACGAGTTGTTCGAGGAGTTGTACGAGAAGAACTCAGCGGCGCGGTTGAAGCTCGTCTCGCGAGCGCTCGGGCGGGCGGCGGTCGAGTGCGAGGGACGCGTCGCGTGGACCTACGTGCGGTGGGACGACTATTCGGAGACCGGGGCCGACCCGTCCGACACCGAGGACCTGGTCAACGAGTGTCTCAAGATCAAGGGGACGCTCGCCGCCTTCATTTGCATCGAGCAGAGCAACCGCAACATCAAGACCAGCTTCCGCAGCCGCCTGCCGGTCGACATCTCGCGCGTGGCCGAACAATTCAAAGGGGGCGGCCACAAACAGGCGGCGGGAGCGATCCTGCCGGGACCGCTGGGCGAAGCGTCGATCAAAGTGCTGGCCGCGATCCGCTCGACGCTGTTCCCGGCGTGAGGTGGTTCGTCACAGCTCGTCCCGGCATATCCGGAGCGTCAGCGTTGTGTGCCATGCTTGGCCCGGGTGGGTAGGCGAGCCCAAAGGACACGAAGGTTTGAGCTTCGCCGCTGAGCCGATTTACATACCGCACCGAATATCGAGGATGATTCATGGGCAGGGGGCGGATGCTTCACCGTGAGAAAGCTCATTCATCGGACATCGCTCTTGCTGGCGATTGTTTGCCTCTGCATGTTGCCGATCGGATTCGTGATCGACGCCAACGAATGGGGCGAAACGCATGAGCACTTCTACGGGGGATGCTTCCTGTCCGCTTGGTTGTTTTCGTTCCTCCATCACGTCAGCCGTTCCGTCTCGTCGCCACCGACCTCCGAATCGGAAGCCTCTTCGCGAGTAACGAACGATCAATATCCTTAGTTCGGAGTTGAACAACCGATCTCGTAACAGTTCACACGTCAACGAGCAGTGATAGTGTCAGTTGCCCACGGAAGAGGGCGGTGACGGAGCGCGGTTGAAGTGTAAGGAAGCTTCCATCAATCGGCCTCACAAACCCGTAGCCGTTCGGGACCGCCTCCCCCGCTCTGTTTACCGCACATCCAGCGTATCCGGTGCCTTGAACTTGAAATTCTTCGCCTGCCGGAAGAACTCCAGCGGGTTGTCGTACACGATCTTCCGGATCTTCGATTCCGGGTACCCGCGCCGGCGCATCTCGACGATGAAGTCCGGCACCGCGCACGGGTTGGACGGCCCCCAGTCCCCCGCCGAGTTCACGCAAATCCGGTCGTCTCCGTACTTCTCGATGATGTCCAGCGCCCGTGCCGGGGTGCATTTCGTGAGCGGATACAGCGTCATCCCGCACCAGAACCCGTGCTCCTTCGCGAGGGCGACCGTGTGCTCTTCGACATGGTCGATCAGTACCCGCGAAGGTTCCGTGCGCGCGTCACCCCGCAGCATGTCGACGATCATCCGCGTACCGCGGTATTTGTCCTTCAGGTGCGGTGTGTGGATGAGAACGAGTTCGCGCCGCGACAGGGCGAGGTCGAGTTGTTCCTCGAAGATCGTCGATTCGTTGAGCGTGTTCTTGTTGAGGCCGATCTCGCCGATCCCCAGCACATTGGGCATGTCGAGAAACTCGGGGATGAGCTTGATCACCTCGCGCGACAGCGAGACGTTCTCCGCCTCTTTCGCATTGATGCACAGCCACGTGTAATGCTGGATGCCCGACTGCGCGGCGCGCTTCGGCTCGAAGTCGGTGAGTTGGCGGAAGTAGTCGTGGAACGCGGCGGCGCTGCCACGGTCGAACCCGGCCCAGAACGCCGGCTCGCTGAGGGCGACGCACCCCATGCGGGCCATCCGCTCGTAGTCGTCGGTCGTCCGCGAAATCATGTGGACGTGGGGATCGATGAAGTACATGGCGAGCTCGGGCGGGAAATGGTCCTCGTTCGCTCCGCGAACGAAACGGGGAAACGGGAAGTCTAGCGACGCTGCTCAGGCGGACTTCGCCGCTTTCCACTGCGGGTCGTATTCGTCGCTGAACAGGAACTGAATCTTCTCGGCCCGTTTGGCTCCGGATTCTCCGAGCAACTTCAGGGCCTGTTGGAGTTGAGCCCAACGCGGATCACCGAGGGCGGCCGGTCCTCCCTCGGCCCGTTCGATGCGGTCGAGCGCGGCCCCGATGTCCAGGCAGCGGCAACGAACTTCCAGGTACAACGCGTCGAGCAACGCGGCAGCGGACAGCGGAGAGGGCATAGCGCGAATCACCCTTGAAACGGAACTCGCCCCGCCCCGGTAAATGCCGTGCAAAACGGGAGGTCGGCGAACCTTCAGTGTCAGAGTCCGCGCCTGTGAAATCAAGCGGAGACTTGGGGCGACGGGCTGTCCGGGGAGATTGACGCAGAGTCGATCAACTGCGGGGAAGCGGCGACCGAGGAAGTTTGCGGTGTTCGGGGTGTTTGTCGTTTGGGAAATTTCTGCGCTCCGGGCCTTCGACGGCCCAAGTTCGGTGTGTTCCAAGGCGCGAAGCGACCGATCTAAAGGGCGGGACGGCCTCACACGGCGTGAATGTCACATTGCCGTTTGTTAACCCGTCTTGACCAGATTCCCGTCTCTGTGGGACAACCCCGGCCCTTCTCGGCCGGGCGCTCCCCGCGGCTGCGACGACCTTTCAAAATCGGGGGAGCGGTTGCTTTCCCGACAACGGTTTGAAGTTCTCTCGCGTGTCGCCAGGTTTCGCAAACTTCCCAAATCCCGAAAACCTCTCCGCGACAGTCCGGTCTTCCGCGGTTTCGTCGCGGCGAATGGACTGACCGGCGGTCGTGGATCGTTCGTGCGAAGCACCTTGAACCGGTTCGCTTCGCGATTTCCAACCGAATTTCCCGCCGCGCGTCGCCGACCAAGGATGGTCCCGTGATTTCGTCGCGTCCCCTGCCATTGATCGACTTTCCCGCACGGTTCCTGGCGGACCTCGTGCGGTCCCGGTCGCTCATCGTCGACCTCGCGATTCGCGACTTCAAGTCGCGCTATCTCGGGTCGAATCTCGGTTTGGCGTGGGCCTTTATCCACCCCACCTGCACCGTGCTGATCCTGTGGTTCGTGTTCGAACAGGGGTTCCGCAGCCAACCCGTGGCCAACGTCCCGTTCGTATTGTGGATGCTGACGGGCATGGTCCCGTGGTTCTTCTTCTCCGAGGCGCTCGGATCGGCCACCGGCTCGGTCATGGAACACGCCTACCTTGTGCGCAAGGTGCGGTTCCGCGTGAGTGTGCTTCCCCTGGTGAAGCTCATCTCGGCGGGATTCGTCCACTTGTTCTTCGTCGGGATGACGTTCGCGCTGTTCACCGCCTACGGCCTCACGCCCGGCGCGCACTCGTTGCAAATCCTGTACTACTCCGGCGCCTGCGCGGCGCTGCTGTTGGGGCTGTCGTACGCCACCTCCTCGCTGGTGCTGTTCTTCAAGGACCTGCAACAGATCGTGGCGATGGTGCTGCAGTTCGGGTTCTGGTTGACCCCCATCTTCTGGACGGTCGACATGCTCCCCGAACGCTATCGCCTCGTCATCCGCCTGAACCCCATGCAGTACATCGTGCAAGGCTACCGCGAATCGTTCATCGACCACGTCTGGTTCTGGGAGCACCCGTGGCAAACGGCGTGGTTCTGGGGCTTCACCGCAATCTGCTTCGCCACCGGCGCGTTCATCTTCCGGCGGCTGCGGCCGCACTTCGCCGACGTCCTGTGACGCCCCGCAAGGCAACCAGCCGTTTTCCCGCTTCGACTCACACACTTCCGGAACAGCCCGCCGTGATCTCGGTTCGCAACCTGAGCAAGGTCTATCAGATTTACGATCGACCGCTGGACCGGCTGAAGCAGTCGCTCCAGTTGGGCCGGAAGCGGTACTTCCGCGAATTCTGGGCACTGCGCGACGTCTCGTTCGAAGTCGAACGGGGCGAAATGGTCGGCATCGTCGGCGTCAACGGGTCGGGAAAATCGACGCTGTTGCAACTCATCGCCGGCACCCTCACCCCCACCGCGGGTCAGGTGCAGGTCGCGGGCCGGGTCCACGCGCTGCTGGAGTTGGGAGCGGGCTTCAATCCGCACTTCACCGGCCGACAAAACGTGTACCTCACCGGAACCATTCACGGTCTCGCGCGGGAACAGGTCGACGAACTGCTCCCGAGGATCGAGGAGTTCGCGGGGATCGGCAGGTTCATCGATCAACCGGTCCGGTTGTACTCCAGCGGGATGTACGTGCGTTTGGCCTTCGCGCTGCAAACGGTGCTGCCGAAGGAAGTGTTCATCATCGACGAGGCGCTGGCCGTCGGCGACGAGTTGTTCCAGCGCAAGTGCTTCTCGGCGCTCTCCGATTTCCACGAGCAGGGGGGAACGGTGCTGTTCGTGTCGCACGCGGCCTCGCTTGTGAAACAACTCTGCCGCCGCGCGGTATTCATCGACGCCGGCGAAATGCTGGCGTACGGCGACTGCAAGGCGGTGGTCGACGAATACCAGAAGTACATCTACCTCGAACCGCATCGCAAAGCAGCGTTCCGCGAAGAGTTGCTCGCGAATCCCCGCCGCTTCGAAGTGACGCCGGAAACCGCGGAGTCGGCGATCGCGGGCAAGATCGAACCGCGTGCCGAGGCGTCCGCGAACGCGGTCGGCACCGAAGAACCCGTCGACCACGAACCCGACTTCGATCCGGAACTGGTCTCGCAATGCCCGGTCGTCTACGCCGAGCAGGGGGCGAAGATCGTCGATACCCGGATCGAAGATGCCAACGGGCGGCGCGTCAACGTGCTGCGCCCCGGCGACAAGTACCGGTACTGCTACGACGTGACCTTCGACAAGGACTGTCGCGATGTCCTGTTCGGCATGGTCCTGAAAACTCCGACCGGACTCGAGCTGGGTGGTTCCGCAGACGACAAGGAGATCGGCGGTGGACGACACGTCTCCGCCGGCACGACCCTGTCGGTCTCCTTCGAGTTCACCGCGCGGCTGCTTCACGGAACCTATTTCGCGAACTGCGGCGTGACGGGGCGGTGCGGAGACTACGACGGCTTCCTCGCCCGGATCGTCGACGCCTTCGCCTTCCGGGTCAAGCAGCGAGTCTTCCGCAAGGTCACCGGCTACGTCGATTTCGAATTTCAACCGCATGTTCAAAAGGCCGCGTAAAACCAGATCCTCGCCCTGAACCCAACGTCGAAGAAGGAACTTGCGCTCGCCGGAACACGATCGTTCGATCGTTGCCGACCGACGGGCGCAACCCCGGTACACACCGACTTCGCCCGACACTTCGTTATGCCCGTCACCCCTGATTCCGTCGCTCTGCTCGTCCTCGGGTCGCCTCGCAGCGGCACGTCGGCGATCAGCCATTTCTTGAACCAATGCGGGTTCGATTTCGGCAACCCGGCCCATTTCGTCGACACTGACACCCACCGCCACAACCCGATCTTCTTCGAACTCGAATGGGTCAACCGTCTCAACGAGCGTGTCCTGGCTCGGTTGGGGGCCGGATTCCCCCACGGCTGTCCGCCGACGGTCGAAGCCTACGCGACCTCCGAACTGGATGAACTGGCCGAGGAGACGAAATCATCCATCGCCCGCGAGTGGCCTTCCTCGCGGCGGATCGGCGTCAAGGACCCGCGGTTCTGCTTCACGCTCCCGTTCTGGAGACGAGTGCTGGCCGAGATGGGAATGGAAATTCGGCTGGTGTGGTCGCTCAGGTCGCCTTCGGCCACGATCGCCTCGAACGCGAAACTCCTCCCCGACTGGACGACGCGTCGAGTGTGTGAACTCTGGACGCGATGCGTGCTTTCCGGCCGGCACGTAATCGGCGACACGCCGTTCATCCCCCTCGACTACGATCGGATGATGGGGGACCCCGTCCGCTTCGCGGAAGAGGCTGTTTCGCGACTGGGGCTGGACATCGCCGATGTCGCCCGAACCGTGTCTCACATCTCCTCCAGTCACCGACACCAAAGTCCGGGGCCGATGATCGGCTTTCCCGAAGTCGACGAGATCGACACCCGATTCCGCGCGGGGTTGCTGTCTTCCGACGAGTATCGGGTCTACCGCAGGTTCGCGAAGTTGTTCGACGCCGACGCCGAACACATCGCCGACCATCGCGAGTACGAGCGACTGTCCCGCGAGCGGATCGATCTGATCCACTCGCTGGAAGGGCAGCTTCGCGAACGATTCGAACTTCTCGCCGAACAGCAACGCCAATCGGCGGCCCTCGCCGACGTCCAGGCCGGCCATATCGAAAAACTGACCGCGAGCTACCGCGAGGCCGAGGAGCAACGGGCCGTCCTCGCACACCGCCTTCGCGACTTGCAAGACCACGTCGAACGGCAAACCGCCCAGTCGTTGGAAATCCGCGACTCCCAGCGGCTCCACATCCAAAAGCTGGAAGCCGCCTACAGTGCCGCCGAAGAAGCGCGCGGACGCTTCGAGCACGAAGCCTCCGACCTCCGCGCGGTTCTCGACGCGCAGTCCGCCCAATCGACGGAATTGCAAGACTCCCTCCGTGCCCACATCGGGAAACTCGAGGCGATGTATCGCGAGGCCGAGGTCCAACGGTCCGGATTGGTCCAGGAGAACACCGACCTCGCTCAACACCTCGAACTGAAGAACCGGCAATCGACCGAGTTCCAGGAATCCCAGCGGCGCCACATCGAGAAACTCGAGGCGATGTATCGCGAGGCCGAGGTCCAACGGTCCGGATTGGTCCAGGAGAACACTTACCTCGCTCAACACCTCGAACTGAAGAACCGGCAATCGACCGAGTTCCAGGAATCCCAGCGGCGCCACATCGAGAAACTCGAAACCCTTTACGCCGACACCGAACGCCGCCGCGCGTGGCTCGCCCAGGAGGCGGCGCAAAACACCGCCGAAATCGGGCGCTTGCGCGACGCGATCGCCGAAATGAAGTCCGCCTTGGTCCATCGCGAGGGACTGCTCCTCGAGGAACTTGAGCGGGGCGCCGAACAGCGCGGCGTCTGGTTGCCCTTCGGAAGCTCCGGATGGGCGGACGGCATGCGGCGGTTCTTGCACAAACGACGCGCCGCGTAACGCGCCGCGGGACGAACTCCCGGCGACTCGCCCGGGTACCCCTCAAAAAGCGAAACACGAATCACGAATCATGGAACACGAAAAACCGTCCCCGATTCGGGAAGATCTCGACAGGCTCAACATGAAACACAACCCTTCGCTCCAACCGCTCGAGGGCAACGCCTGGCGCAGCACGGACAGCGATCCGTGGTTCCTCGTCGAAGGTCCGTTCGCTCCCGGCGAATACTGGCTCGACTTCCAGGCCAAGCTCGTGTCCGACACCCCTTCGTCGAACATGAAGCTCTACGTCGGCGACGAGAATCGCGTGTTCTCGGAAGCCAATTGCGTGGTCCTGGGACGCATGCCGCGCGGCGCGCAGAAGTCCAAGGTCCGTATGCGTCTCCGCATTCACTCGACCGTGTCCGCCTTCCGGTTCGACCCGTGCGAAGCGGTCGCCGAATTTGAACTCACCCCCCTGACCCTCACGCTGCGCAAGGCGTGGCTGACGGACTTCCATCCCGAAGTGGAAGCCGCCCCCGCCGACCATCCCCAGGCCCGCGTCAACCGCCTGCTCGAACGCATCGGCCGGACCGCCGTGAACTGGGCGCTCGACTGGCGGAAGATCAACGAAGTCGACGTCAACCGCGCGCTCGTGGAACGGGACCACGCGCACGACGACATGCCCACCCTTCCCAAGGTCGAGTTGAAGGAAGGTCAACAGCCCCACATCCGCCCGTTCGACCTGCCCTGGATCGTGCCGCTCAACGTCGATGTCCGCACGGACATGCCGCAGCGCCTCAACGTGATGATCCCCGGCATCGCCATGCGTTACATGTCGGGCGGCCCGAACACCGTCATCAACCTCACGTATCGACTCGCCCGCGAGGGAGTGCCGGTGCGTTACGTCTCGACCGACGTTCCCGAGGAGTCGGACCACGGCTTGCTCTACGCCCACTTCAAAAAGCTCACCGGCGTCTCGAAGTTGGACAACGTCGAAATCGTCAGCGCCAGCGACCGCAGCCGCCCGCTTCCGATCGGCGACCGGGATGTCTTCTTCGGGTCGAGCTGGTGGACCGTCCAGCTCATCCAACGCATTCTCCCCCGGATGCGGGCCAAACGTTTCCTGTACATGATCCAGGACTACGAGTCCGGGTTCCTCCCGTGGTCCTCCGCGCACGCCTGCGCCGAGGAAACCTACGGGTTCGACTACCGCGCTGTCATCTGCGGTCAATTGCTCGCCGATCACATGGTGGCCAGCCGCACCGGACAGTTCGCCGATCCGTCATTCATCGACAAATGCGCGACGTTCGAGCCCGCGGTCGACAGCACGCGGTTTCGTTTCGAGCGGACGGCGCATCCCCCCGATCGCAAGCGACTGTTGTTCTACGCCCGCCCCGGCGCGCCGCGCAACTTGTACGAAATGGGCCTCTATGCCCTGCGCGAGGCCGTGCAGGCCGGTTGCTTCCGCGGCCCCGAATGGGAGTTGTGGGGCATGGGCGAACCCATTCCGGCGACCGAACTGGCCGACTCCACGTCCCTCAAGCCCTGGCCTTGGTCGAACTACGACGACTACGCCAAGCTGTTGCGCAGCGCCGACGTGGGGCTGTCGCTGATGCAGTCCCCGCACTCGAGCTATCCCCCGCTGGAACTCGCCGCGTGCGGGGCGCAGGTCGTCACGAACTGCTTCGGCGTGAAGACCGCTCCGCGCCTGCTCGACTACTCGACGAACATCGTCCCCGTGAAAACCACTGTGGACGACATCGTCCGCGGGCTGAAAGAGGCCGAAAGCCGCATCTCCAACTGGGACCTGCGCGAGCGGGGCTCGCACCTGAAGCTGGCGTCCGACTGGGACGACGTCTTCGAGCCGATGTTGCCGCGCGTGCTCGGCATGTGGGACGAATGCCGGAAAATGGCGACCGGCAACCTCCGGACCGCGCCGGGCATTGCGGAACCATTGTCCCGCGCGGCGTAACCCGCCGCCTCGTTCCCACCCGTCATCTCCCGACCCACTTTGAACAACACTTTCCTTCACTCCCTCGGCGCCGCCCCGACGGCCGCCACCGGTTCTCTTCGGCGGGCAATTCCGTGAGCGTGACGCTAACCCAACTCGCGCGCCGCGCGTACTCGAAGGCTCGGCTGAATCCGGTCGTGAGGCGGCTTTTGACCGTGCCGGGTGTCCGCCGCTCGGCGGTCGCCCTGCGCGACGGTCTGAAGACCGGTGTCCGCTCGTTCCGCGCGGGGGGCTTGAGCCCCGTTGCCATCCCGCCGAGCGTCCCGTCGACAGTTGTCGCCGAATCGGTTTCGCCCCCCGTCGCCGCCGCGCCTCCGGTCCCCGCGCAATCCCCCTACGAGGTCTGGTTCTCCGACCGACTCAAAACGCGCCGCCGCGAGTATCCCTATCAACCCGAACCGGGCTTGCTCTCGTTCTTCTCCCCCGCGTGGAACACGCCGCCGCAATACCTGCGTGCGCTGTTCGATTCGTTCGACACCCAGTGCGGACAAGTTCCCTTCGAGTGGGTCATCGTCGACAACGGCACCGACGCCCCCGCCACGCTCGAAGTGCTGGCCGAGTTGGCCCAGGTCCCGTGGATCCGCATCGTCCGCGTGTTTCCGAACATCGGCATCGGTCGCGCCATGCGGCGCGGTCTCGAGGAATGCCGTGGGCGATACGTCTGCCCGGTCGATAGCGACGACTTGCTGCTCCCCGACGCGGCGCTCATCGTCACGAGCATGATCCAGCGCTCGAACTACCCCGCGTTCCTGTTCAGCGACGAGGACCATGTCGCCGGGGATCGGCTGACCGCCCCCTATCACAAGCCCGGCTGGGACCCCGTGTTGGGGGTCAATTCGGGGTACACGGCCCATCTGGAAGTCATCCACCGAGAGACCGCCTTGTCGCTCGGCGTGTATCCCGGATCGTCCGTCGACGGCAGCACCGATTGGGACACGACGCTCCGGTTCGCCAACGCCGGACACAAACTCGTTCACATTCCCGAGATGCTCTACCACTGGCGCGAGCACCCCGGATCGACCGCCGCCGACATCTCCTGCAAGTCGTACATCTTCGACTCCCAGCGGGCCGTGTTGTCGCATTGGCTGGCGGCACAGCCGCACGCCGAGCGATTCGACCTGCAACTCAGCCCGCTGTTTCCCGGCACTCCCGATTGGTGGATCCGCCGCCGACCCGTCGCGCCGGAACCGCTCGCCGCCTTTCTGTTCCTCCCGCACGACTCCGATCCTGCCAGCTTCGCGGAGCGCGAAGCGGCCCTCCGCGCAACCACCGACTATCCACGTTTGGAAGTCGTCCGGGCTTCCGCCGGTTGGAGCGCCGCCGAACTGGGACGCGCGTTGGACGCTCTCGATCCCGCCTGCCGCCGTGTCGCCCTGCTCTCCGGAAGCGTCTCTCCCACGCGACCGGATTGGGCGTGGGAAGCGATCGGCCTGTTCGAACTGTTCCCCGAACTCGCGCAGGTCGGCGGACGGGTCCACAACGCCGACGGGTATGTCGTCGAATGCGGCCGGGTGTTCGGCTACGGCGACGATCTGCTGGGCTGCCCCGACCGCGGTCGCCCGCTGCACGATTGCGGCTACTACGCGCAGATGTTCAAACCGCATTGCTCCGACGGCATCGCCAGCCGGTTCTGCGTCTTCGACCGCGACTTCCTCCGGGAGGTGCTGCGAAGTCCTTCGGCCAATCGCCGAGGCATGTATCTTCTTGGACATTGGGCCGCCGCGGCAGCTCGCCGCGCCGGACGCCGCGTGGCCTACACCCCGTTCATCGCCGGGTGCGATGTGGGCATCTGGCAGGAATTGGCTCCCGCGGACGAGGTTCGGGAGTTCGCCGCGCAAGCGGGCGACCTCGTCACCGGATCGACCAACTATCCCGGTGTGTTCGGGCTGACCCCTGAAACCGCCTACACCCCCGTCCGTCCCGAAGTTCGTCGCCAACAACTGGCCCGGCTGGGATTCGACCCCCCGGCCACCTCGACCGCGTCGCCGATCCGATCCGCGTCCGCCCGCGCGGCCTGACCCACAACCCGGTTGTGTGGCGGGGGCGCACCGCAGTCGTCGTCGACCATCCTCTTTCGGCGAGCATCACCATGTGGAAGCAAGCTCTTCGGGCCGTGGGATTGTTCGAGCCGTTGAAGCGCGCCTACCGCGCCGTGCGACCCGTCCCCGCTCCCGCCACTGTCGCAGCCAACATCGACGCGTCCGTCCCCGTCGATCCCTACAACGCATGGCTCGCCGCGCGCCAAGCCACCCGCGCCGCCGAATATCGACCGCGCCCCCGTAAAACCGGCTCGGGTCCGCAAACCCCCACGTTCTCGATCCTCACCACGGTCTATCACGGGACCCCCGGTCCGCTCTTCGACGAAACCGTGCGTGCCGTGCTGGCCCAAACGCACGACGACTTCGAGTGGCTGGTCCTCGCCCACGGCCCGGTCTCCGCCGAAGTCGAACGACGGTTGCGCAAGCTGGAATCCGACCGCCGCGCGCGCGTCCTTCGCGAACCCGTCAATCTCGGGATCGTGGGGGGCATGCGATTGTGTCTGGATTCAGCGCGGGGTCGCTACATCGTTCCGCTCGACGCCGACGACCTCCTGCCGGCCGACGCGCTGCGGGTCCTCGCACACACCATCGAGGTCGAGGGCGAACCGGCATTCCTGTATTCCGATGAGGACCTGTTCGTCGACGGTCGCCACGCTCATCCGTATCTCCGTCCCGACTGGGACCCCGTTCTGAACCTCGCCAACTCCTTTGTGTGGCACCTCTGCGCGTTTCGACGCGACCGCGCTCTCGAACTGGGCGTCTACTCCGATCGCGGCTGCGAGTATTGCCACGATTGGGATTCGATCACCCGCTTCGCCCTCGCCGGGCACGCCCCGGTCCACGTGCGCGAAATTCTGTACCACTGGCGGGCGCATGCCGGGTCCAGCACCAACAACGCCGACCCCAACAAGGGTTCGCTCGCGTCGCAGCGGCATTTGCTGCAACGGGTGATCTCCGCACAGCCGCATTCCGAGCGCTACGAGGTCCGCGAGTTCCCGATCTTCCGCGGCGCTCTCGAATGGGGCATCGCGCGCCGGCCTGTCGATCCCCCGGCGGTGACGCTTTTGGTCCCCGCGCTGGAAGGTGACTCGCCCGAGACCGCCTCGGCCCATCTCGACACGATCACTTCGAAGTGCGACTTCCCGTTCGCCCATCGTCTCCACACCACGGCCAACCTGGCCGATGTCTCGGCCACACTTCTCCGTACGACCACCGAGTTCACCGTCGTCTGTTCCACCGGCGTCACACCCGAGAACGCCGCAGGGCTGTGGGAGGCGATTCGTCTGCTCGAGTTCCATCCCGATCTGGCGGTCGTGGCCGGGCGGATTCTCAACCCGGATTCGTTCGTCGTTGGCGGGGGGGAACTGTTCGGCTTTGAGGGGCTGAGCGGGTGTCCCGAGTATGCCCGTGTGCCGCACGATCCGGGGCCGTGGGCGTTCTTTCTCAAGCAGCGCTGCGTCGACGCTCCGAACCCGCACTTCCTCGTTGCCCGCACGTCGTTCCTCCGTTCGGCCTGCGCGACCGTGCCGACCCAGGCCTCGTTCCCGGCTTTGGGACTGTGGCTGGGGGGACATGCGGCGCAGCGACACGAGCGCGTCGCGACCTCGCCGCTGGTGGTCTCCCGCGCCCGTCCCTTCCTCGATGTGCGTCACACCCCCGCCGGGGAAGAGCGTGCGGCGCTCCTGGTTCGGCATGGCGAACGCCTGACCACTTCGCGCTGGTACAACCCGGCCCTGGGGACCACCTCCGCCGACGCCTATCAATTCCGCGCGGCCTGACGGGGTCCTTTCCGAGTTTGTGATGTTCTCGCCAACCCGACGCATCAGCGACGGCGAGCGTCGAACAAACTCACGAAACGCAGGTTGACTCGGCCCGCGGGTGGCCCGACCACCTCGTGGCCGGGTCGCGCAGCGACAAGAGGCCTCACCTTCCGCTCTCAGCCACCAGAAAGCGCGAAGCTCTATTCCCCCCTCGCCCTCGGATACATAAAAGGACCCGTCCACGTTTACTCCCCCCTTTTACTCCCCGTGGAATGACGAGTGTTGAAGCGAGTCCCGCCGACGGGATCGCCCGGCTGCGGAGACCGCTCGAAATCGCTCCCTTCAACCGACCCTGGTTTGTTGCGCGGTATTCGCAAAGGGATTGCGAAAAGCGTCGGTTTTGATTTCCGACCCGTTTTCGGGGGGTCGGAAATCGTCGGGGAAACCAAAACCGGCGCTGCAAATCGCGGAAAACAGGGGAAACAGCCGCGAATTCAACGCGGGATGCGGGGTCGGTTTGCGGACCGATTTTGGGGAGGGAGCGTGCGTGGAATCCACGTTTTGGAAAATCGAAACGTGGGAAATTCGAGCGCGATTTTTTCGCGCGGCGGTGAAAACGACATTTTGAATGGCGCGTGAAGCAGTCATATATTGCCGGCGCGCGGGGCAACGGGAGTCGCGCGCGAAGGGCTGGCGGCGCGCGCAATGGGGAGGGATACTGGTAGCGCGACGAACGTGCGGAAAGGAAAGCGGCTGTGTCATCGACGCGCGCGATCATCCCTCGCACGGCAGGACTCGCGGGGCATCGAACGGAGATGTGTCGCAAGTCCGGCCGCTGGATCGCGACCGGCCTGCTTGCCCCCAAAGCGGTACAAGCCAGGCACCCGAAGAATCGCGGCGATCAACGCAGCCAGCTCGCCTATCTGCGCCACACAAATGGACCAGTCCCCTTTGTCTCCCCCCCTTTGTCTCCCCATCGGGAAACCGACTACGATTGAGTCACTGTGCGAGGAAGAGAGGACGGTCGGCGTTCTGGATGGCATGCAGCGCAGTTTCACCGAAGATCTGGCGGATCAACAGATTCTTCGCGCTGTTCCCGACCACGAGCAGATCAGCCCCCCAGGCCTCGGCATAGGGAAGCAATTGGTCCTTTGCTGACCCCGGCAGATTTGCTTCTTGAGTGACGAAGCCATGGGCGCGGCAGTACGCGGCCGCGTCGCTGACCAGTGACGCAGCCTTCTCCGACTGGTGATCGAAGGTCACCACATGGAGTGTGGCATTCGGCCAGAGACGCATCTCGACGAACCGCTTCATGGCCTTCGCCGACTCCATGGACCCGCTGTAGGCGATGAGGACCTTCTGGACGGGGCGGCATTCGCGGGAGACCGCCAGTATGGGGCGGACACCGGACTGGACCAGTCGGGCCAGGGCGCTGCGGGGGTCGGGTACGAGGTCGTATTCGAAGAGGCTGCGTAGCCCAAAGATCATGAGATCGTGATACCGGGCGCGGTCGATCAGCAGTTCAAACGGCTCCCCCACTTCGCAAAGTGCCTGATGGCGAACCGAGGCCTCCCGACATACCGTCAGGAACTCCTCGACCACCGACTCGCTCAGTTCCCGCGCCTTTTCGATCCGCTCTTCGGCAAGCCGGTGGGCGAAGTGGCTTCCACCGAGGGGAACAGGGCCGGTCCACAATTCTGTTCGGCACCAAGGTTGCTATGGCGGCTGGGCGCGTTTGTTCCTGAGTTTTTCGATCTGTCGTTCGAGTTCTTCCAGCGTGGCCCAGCCGCTCAGGTAGTGGC
>JBIKMW010000102.1:0-25251 GCA_044359065.1 Planctomycetales bacterium
GGGTACGTCTCCCTCTGTCCGGAATTCGACATCGCCAGCCAGGGAGACACCCTTGAAGCGGCCCGCGACAACCTCCGCGAGGCACTGGAACTCTTCTTCGAGTGCGCCTCTGACGAAGAGGTCGCACGCCGTGCCGGGGGGGATGTGCACGTGACGCAGGTGGAGGTGTCGGTTGGGTAGGCTCCGCGTCCTGTCCTGTCGAGAGGTCTGCGCACTCCTTCGCCGACATGGTTTCGAGCAGGTGCGACAGCGCGGCAGCCACATTGTGATGCAACGCATCCTTGACGGTCGGACGACGACCGTTCCGGTCCCCGATCACGCGGAGCTTCGTGTGGGCGCGCTGCTGTCGATCATCCGCCAATCGGGCGTGCAGCGGTCCGAATTTGAGGCTTGACGCGAGGACTGACGCACCCGGGGAGTGAATGTCACATGTCGGACATCGCCTGCCGCCCGCTTCCCCTCGTCGTCGCCGGTGTCGTCTTTTTCAGCGAGAAGCGTGGGGGACGAAAGAATATCCCGTGCCTTGGTTCCTGTTGGTACATGCCCCACATTGTTGTCGAGAGCTGGGTTGGCGAAGGACGAGAACCTGCGGCCGGCGATGCCCCTGTAACCGAAGAGTATCTCGGAGTTCGATTCGTGCGGGGGCCGCAGGACATCCGCACCGATTCACCGATCGAGTGCGAGCTGGAATTGATGTACCACCCGAGCGTGAACTACGCGGCGGTTGTGGAAGGGGCCGAGTTCTCGATTCGGGAGGGGGCGAAAGTTGTCGGAGTGGGAATCGTCATCCGACGGTTCGACGGATCGTCCAAGTAACATCGATCGGAAGCTCGTCGAGCCAACGATTCACATTGCTCATGGCGCACGGAACCACCGGGATTTCGGTGACCAGGTTATCGCCAAAGCCGGGTCAAGCATCACACCGAAAGCGGTCGACATCGGCCAGGCCACTCGCCGACACCAACTCCAAGCGAAAGGACCTGTCATGTCCGATCTCGAAGGGGACGCCGTCCCGCACGAGCGAGCGCTCGATCCGGTGGCAGACGATGATCGCCCTTCGACCATCGTCGCGATTCGCGAGGGCCTGGCGGAGGCGGGGCGTGTGAAGCCTGCCCGCGAAACGCTCGACGCTTTGGCAAAGAGGTACGGAATCCCCGTATCGCAGGGTTGAGAAAGGCTGTCCGCGTCGAATCCCCGCGCGTGAGACCCACCGCATGCTTGCCCCCCAAAGCGGTGCAAGCATGGCACACCGAAATCGCCTGATTGCGGCGGCAAGAGCGGTCGTCTCCCCGAGTTCCTCCCGCCATTGCCCCCTTTCCCGCTACCATACAGACTCGTTGTCTCCGATCGGGCGTTCGCCGGTTCTCGGGAGGTGGGTCATGCGGAATCGATGTGTGGGCGGGTTGGCGGTGGCTGTGCTGGTCGTCATGGGGCTGGACGCTCCGGCGCAGGACCTCGTCTACAAGTTCGAGCAAGGCCAGACGCTCGTCTACGAAACCCGGATCGAAGTCGATCACGGGCAGTACCTGGAAGTCTTCGCCGGGCATCCGAAGTTTGTCGTGAAGACGGCGGCGGAGGACCAGTTCACTCTGGAGTTTGTGGGGGGATTGGAGGCGTCCGCCCATTCGAAGGGGAATCAAGAAGCGCGGGATGTGAGGGGTGGACGGTGACGGGGGAGTGCGGTCACTGGGGAGGCGGTGCCGTTTGTCGCCCCCGCCCACCCGGCCCCATTCCCGAGAACCGCGATTTCAGCGCGTCCCGCCCGACGCTGGCCGCGGCTTGGCCGCCGCCGCGCCCGGCGAAGCACCGTTGACCGTGAAGGACAATGCCTTCCCCACCTTTGTGACCGGTCGTTTGTCGAGCACCTCTCCGCGACGCACCACCGACACGCTCGTCGGCTGATTGTCGGCGGGAATGTTGACGTGGAACTTGTTCATCACGTTGGGACTGATTCGGTGATTGGCCAGCCGGAAACGCAGGGGACCTTTGCGAGTTTCCACACGGAGGTGACAGTCGTTCTCCTTCAACCGATTTTGGTCGTCGCCGTAGGTGAAGCCATACGCCCCGTGCAGTGCCGGGTAGATGCAACTGGTCAGCTCACCCTGAGGGTCGTAGTAGCCGACGAACGTCGTCACCGGGATGCCGAACGCCTCGGGCTTCCGTTCGATTGTCCGGCTCGTCGCCGGCCCCTCTTTCCAGCCCGTTCCGTCGGACGTGTAGCTCTTCTTGAACCCGCGTGAGACGGTGATCTTCTTGCCGTTGAGGAACAGTTCGCTGTTGTAACTCGCCGCGTGGTCGATCAGTACCACGCGGCCTCGGTTCGCGGGCGCGGCCGACGGGACATGGATTTCTTTCGTCCAGTTCCCATCCTGCATCGCCACGGTGACCTGGTCGTACTCCACGAACAGTTCCGCCAGTTTCGCCTCGCCAAGGTCCTTCACCGGGGCCGTGATCTGTTCGGAGAGATCGACCGTGTGGCTGTAAGGCTCCATCTTCCCCGTGCTCTCGTTCCACTTGCGAAAGCCGGTGGGTGATTGGGCGTCGAACACCGCTTTGCTCTCCAGAAACCGCTGGATGATCGTCGCCGTGTGGGGGGTATACAGCGTGAAGCGGATGAAGCCCGAGAACGGCGCTCCGCCCGCCATCGCGTCGAATCCGAACGTGCGGCCGTCGAACGGTTTCTGGCACTGACCCTCCACACACGCGTCCTTCCCGCTGCGGATCGGCGCGAGGTTCGGGATCAGGCGGTTCTTGTCCGCGTCCCATCCCCAGGTCGAGTTGATCTGGTCGGCGGGGCGGTGGACCGATCCGTCGAACCCTCCGACATAGTGACCCAGCCCGTAGTTGTGCCCCACCTCGTGGCTGAATTCGTTGTGCAGCGTGTCGTCCAGCGTGACAATCCCGCCACCCCCCGAGCCACCATGCACGACGAGGCCGTTCGAATACTTGCCGACGCTGCAATGCGCGGCCAACTGGGCGGCCAGATAAGGGTGACTGCTTTCCCCTTCGCCCGCCGTGCTGTGGATGCCGTAGTTGGCGTTGTCGATCCCCAGCGAGATCAACTCCTTGCCGATGCGTTGCCGCATCGTGCCGTTGTGCCAATCCCCTTTGCTCGGGTCCTGTTCGGTGAGGAGCGTCCCGTCCGGCAGCCGGACCTCCGGCAGGAACAGCGGCGCGTATTGACTCACAATCAACCGGCTGACGGGGGCCGTCTGGAAGTACTCACGATGGGCTTCGGGGTCCTTCGCGAACTCGAACTTGCCGCGCGGCGGAGCCAGCATCCCCACGTCGATCGTGTGGATCAGCAACTCGGTCGGCGCGCCCACCTTCAGGTCCGTCAACTCGCCGCTCTGTGGTCCCTGCTCGATCCGCAGACGCAGCCCGGGCACGATCCACTCGGCGGGCAGCACTCCGCTCCAGGTGTCGTCGGCGTAGATCAGGCCGTTGTTGTCGAATTCCCCCTCCCGGATCCACTGGCCGCGCAGGTACTTGAACTGCATCGACTGGTCGCGCGACAGCACCACGCTCCGGCCGCTGTAATGAATCGTCGAGTTGTAGCCCGCCTGCGAGCGGCAGCGGATCACCTTTCCGTCCAGCCCCGACCCCTTGGGGAGATGGATTTCCCCCACCCACCGCCCATCCGCCGTCTCGATCTCCACCGACGCGCTCCGCCGCACCAGCGCCAAAAGCTGCGTCCCCTTCGGATCGGCCAGCTTCTCGAGGTCGCGCCCCTCGCGAACGACGCTGTTGACCCCCGCTTTGGGAGCGAAATCGAGCTTCCCCTCCGGCACGCCGTCGATGTGGTAGGCGGTTTTCGGCAGCTTCTCGGGCGGCTCAAGCTTCAGCGTCCCCAGCGTCTTGCCTTCACTGCTCAAGGCGGTGACGACCATCGGTGTCTTGTCGTCCGCCTTGAGCGGCCTGACGAGCAGCAGACACGTGCGATTGCCGATCAGATGCGGCTGAGGATCCCCCTCGCGCGGGCGTGCCGGGATGATCTGACTCTGCGCGAACTGCACCCGCGCTGCCAGCGACCCTTTCAAGTCGTTGGTGGGCGTCGTCGCATTGAAGACCAGCCGCTCCGCCCCCGACTCCGCCCGAGACGGGGCTGCCAAAATCAGGGTGAGGACCGTCGCCATCACGGCGGTGGATCGTTGGAAAAACGTCTTCATGGGGGCTTTCGAGAGTGCGTGTCGGTCGCGAACCGCGAATACCGGGTCCGCGTTCAAGACCATGATACCGCAGCCCTCTCGACGGAGTCTTGCGAAGCAACCTCAACCAGCCCTTCTGAGAGGCGCTTGTTGAAAGACACGGCCCAAAGAGAACGTCAGCCAGTGTTCGTCCGGCGAAGTCGCCCGGACAACTTGCGAGTCCTGTCGGACGGTGGGACGCCCAGTGTTTCACGCGGTGAAACGGTACGATGGTGAAACAGTACCGTGGGACTCGGTTGCTCCGCCCCCTCCAATGTTCCGATCCGCCAAAGGAGGCCTTGTCGTGAAAGTGTTCGTGTCGACATCGCCGGTGAAGGCCCCTTCGCGGTGGCGTCTCAGGCTGGCCGTGCTGGCTGCGTTCTGCGCGGGTTGGTGGGTGCGAGGCCGGTTCGTCGCGCCGGAGCCCGCTCCACCGCGCGTGATCGCGGCGGAACCGTCCGCCGACTCGGATCTGGACATCCTCCGCCGACAAGTGGCCGAGCAGCGCGAAATGTTGCGCGGTACGGCCTTGCAAGCCGCTCCCTCAGCCGACGAGATGCTGGCGCTGATCCCGTCACGCTTCAACCGGGGGGACTGGAGTCCGCCGGAACTCGGGCAGGTCGACGACTGCTGGTTCGAGACGATCGACGGGATGCGGTTGCACGGCTGGCACTTGCGGCAACCGAACGCTCGTGGCGCCGTGCTGCTACTGCACGGCAACGGGGGAAACGTGCCGATGTGGGTGGGTTTGGCCGAGGAATTTCGAACGCGGATGAACGTGTCGGTCCTGGTGTTCGACTATCGCGGGTATGGTCGCAGCGAGGGGGTGCCGACGTTACAATGGCCTTATTCGTGACGCCCAGGCCGCCCGCGACCACCTCGCGCAGCGGGAACGGATCGCGGCGCGGGACGTGATCCTGCTGGGGCGTTCGATGGGGGGCGCGATCGCCGTGCAGGTGGCGTCGCGCGACGGCGCAAGGGCGCTTATCCTCGAACGGACGTTCGCAACGCTGCGCGACGTGGCCGGGTCGCACTATCCCGCCGCGCTGGTGAGCATTGTCGTCTCGGACCGGCTGCGGACGATCGACGAATTGCCGAAGTACCGCGGGCCGGTGCTCGTCTCCCACGGGCGAGTGGACCAAGTGATTCCGTTCGCGCAAGGACAGGCGCTGTTCGACGCGGCGAACGAACCGAAGCGGTTCGTGGATCTGGGGGAAGTTGGCCACAACGACGGGCAACCGGAGTCGTACTGGCCCGCGTTGAACGAATTCCTGGGAGGGCTGGAGAAACGATAAATCGGTTGGAGCCGGCTTCCGTACCGAGACGCGGGTGCGTTGCGAGACCACGTCGGCCAGAGGCCGACGGCGAACCCCAGCGGGAGCGGGGGCGGGGTTGGGGTTGGCGCGAGCAAGTCCAGACGCGTTCCGATTGCAAATCGGGGGTTAGTCCGCCATCCTATTGGCATGATGATGCACATTGCCCACATCCTGCGCTTTGTCCCGCTGTTGGCGATCCTTGTTTTCCCGGCCGCTCTCGCGCGGGCCGAGGACAAGCCGCCCCGCGTCCCCTCCGAGGCCGCCAAACAACACGCCGGAAAGCGGATCGAGGTGGTGTTCGAGGTCAAGGCGGCCAAGAACTCGGTGCATCGGAAGACCGTATTCCTGGACTCCATGACCGACTTCCGCGACCCCCACAACCTGGGAGTGGCGATCTCCGAGAAGGGGATCGCGGACCTCAAGACGAAGCGGGGGATCGACAACGCCGCCGAGTTCTACAAAACGAAAACCGTGCGTGTCGTGGGCAAAGTCCGCCTGGAAGACGACCGGGCGTACATCGATGTCGACGACGCCGACCATTTGGACCTGGCCGGTTCTTGAGTCCCACCTCCCCGCGTCTTCCTGCCTTTCTGTCCCGCCTCCGGTTCCCGCCATGCGACGTACCCGCTCCGGTTTCACGCTCATCGAGTTGCTCGTGGTGATCGCGATCATCGCGATCCTGATCGCGCTTCTGTTGCCCGCCGTGCAGCAGGCGCGGGAGTCCGCGCGGCGTACGCAATGCCGCAACCAACTCAAGCAATTGGGACTGGCTGTCCACAACTACGAGTCGTCCACCGGTTGTTTTCCGCCGGGACAAGTCCGGATGTCGTTCGCGACGGCGCCGCGCGTTCGCGGATGGTCGATGATCGTGCAATTGCTGCCGTACATCGACCAAAGCCCGTTGTACGGCCGCTGGGACTTCGCCAATCCGCTCGGCAACGAAACGAACGGGAATACGGCAACGGTCTTGCCGATGTTGGTCTGCCCGTCGGCCACCATCGGCCAGAACCCGTTCACAAAGACCAGCGGGGTGCGATACGCGCTGACCAGTTACGGGGGCAACGGCGGGACGCAATCGCATCCCCCGTCCGCGACGAGCGGCGACGGGATCTTCGCGGGGACCGGCCCCGCCATCACCACGCCCCCCACGCTGCAATATTCCATCGTCCGCTTTCGCGATGTGACGGATGGGCTGTCGAACACGTGGCTGCTTGGCGAACGATCTCACGACGACATCAATTACGACACGTTCTTCACGAATGGACTCGCACAGAACCCCATGAATGGCTGGGGACACTGGGCGGCGAGTGGCGGGCAACTGGCGCTGACCGACCTCACGATGAGCAGCTTCGGGCCGATCAACTATCGTTTCCCGTTCAACTTTGCGAACAAGCCGGGAAGCATTTCCAGTGCGGCCACGTTCGACGCCGCGAGCGAAACGCTTCAGCGGCTCAACGCGTTTGGCAGCCAGCATGTTGGAGGGGCGCATTTCACGATGTGCGACGGCGCTGTCCGCTTCATCAGCGAGAACACCGACCAAACGGTGCTACGAGCGCTGTCGACGCGTGCCAAGGGGGAAGTGGTCGGCGAGTATTGAGACATCGCCGATTTCGTTTCCTGGAGAACGGCGAGTGCGTGGCAAGACCACGTCGGCCAGAGGCCGACGGCGAACCCACCCGGGGGCGGGTTCGCGCATGGACGCCCCTCCGATTTCGGCGAAATCGGGGACGGGCACTTGGTTCGCGCGGTTTCGCGGGCGCGATATGATCGTCCGTACGGATCGCGTCCCGTCGCGGACGCCGCTCGACTTCACCGCGCCGCCATCCCCCGAGAGACATCCATGCCTTCCACCATCAATGGCATCGGCACCTGGTACTACGGTCAACGCAACCGGTTTCAGCGGCGCGGCACCTGCGACCAGTGCGGGGCGACGGCGGACCTCAAGTCGTACGACACGACGCTCTATTTCGTGTTCTTTTTCGTGCCGCTCGTGCCGATTGGCGGGAAGCGGGTGCTGGACGAGTGCGGGGCGTGCCAGAAGCACAAAGTGCTCAAACTCAAGGAATGGGACACTCTCAAGGAGGAGGCGGTCACCAAGGCGAACGCAGCTGTCGAGGCCGATCCCAAGAACCCCGCGCCATTGATCGAAGCGTTGGGAGCGGCCTCGGGATTCCAGCACCTGCCGCAATTCGAGGCGTTCTGCGAGTACGCGGACGAGACGTTTCCGAACAACCCGGAGGTGCTGTCTGCCGTCGCGGGGGGACGGATGTATTTCTCGCAGTGGGACCGGGCGTCCGACGCGCTCGAACGTCAACTTGCAATCAAACCGGACGACGGGGTGCGCCGCCAGTTGTCGGTCGCGTTTCTCAAGCAGTTGCGTCCCGACGACGCCCGTCCCCACCTGCAACACATCTTCGACGGCAAGCTCGCCGACCAGTCGGGATATGTTTGGCTGTTGTCGGAAGGGTATTCGGCCGTGGGCAACCACCATGAAGCCCGCGACACGCTCCGCGCCCTGGCGGAGATCGATCCCGCGGTGGCGAACGACAAGGAGTACAAGAAGCGTTTGGCCGCCGCGGAAAAGCTGGCGGGGAAGGGCTCGACAAAGTCCGTCGCGTCGACGCTGTTGGGCAGCCCGAAGGGAGCCTCGTTCAAAGAAGGTTCTCGGTTCCAATTGTCCCGTTGGGTCGGCCCGTTGGTGGCGCTGGGGTTGGCGACGCTGTATTTCTGGTCGGCGATCTCCAACGGTCAGGCGCGCAAGGTGTGGGTCGTCAGCGGCCTGCCGGTGGCGTACACGGCGAAGGTCGGCGGGTTGGACGTGGAGTTGCCCCCGTTCGGACGGGTGGAGCGGACGTTTCCGGAGGGGTCGATCCACGTCGAGGTCGCCGATCCGAAGCTGGGGATCGAACCGGCGGACGCCGTCGTCGAGACGAACTTCTTCGCGCGGCCATTCCTGTCGCCAACGTTCATCGTCAACCCCGACCGGGCGGCCTTGGTGGTGTGGGAGAAGGCGCACTACGCGGCCAATCCTGCCGACGCGCCGCCCAACGAGCACAAACTCGCGGGGAATCGCGTAGTGCACGAGTTTTCGTCCGTCAGCCATGTGTTCGAAGGCTTTCCCCAGCAGATCAAGGTCGAAGGCAAGAAAGGGACGCGGACGCGCGTCGGCACCCTCGCTCCGCCGGAACTTCCTCAGGAGATGATGGCGTTCGCGGCACTGTCGATGCTGGGTCCGGAAGACGGCAAGGCCGTGGTTTGGCGGTGGGCGTACGCGCAACCGGACAACGAGGTGTTCCTCGGGATCGTCGCGAACCGCGCGGGAGACGCCGCCGCCGCGGAACAGCTCAAACCACGGTTGGCGGATCGGCCCGTGCTGGTCGAATGGCACCGTGCGTATCAGAACCTCAAGGACAAGGACCCCGGCCTCGTCGCCGAATACGAAGGGTACCTGGCCAAAGAACCGGACAATGGCGAACTGGCGTATCTGCTGGGACGGATCGTCGAGGAACCGGCGAAGGAACGGGAATTGTTCCAACGCGCCGCCAACGGTAAGCCCCCCTCGGCCTACGCCTGGAACGCCTTGGCCCTGACATCGCTGGCGCGGGGCGAGTTCGAGCAAGGCCTGGAGCAGTCGGAAAAGGCCCGCGAACTGCTGCCGGGTCGGCGCGGCTTCGGGATGGTCTACGAGGACGCCTGCCTGGCGCTGGGGCAATGGAAGCGACTGTCGCACGTTTTCGAGCATGGCGAGGGGATGCTCCCCAAAATGCCCGACGCCCAGCGGTCCCCCAGGGAACTGCAATTCCTGATTTGGGACGACAGCGCCGACGGAGCCGAACGGCTCCGACAGACATTGCGAGCCGCCGCGCAAGCCGAGGGGATGACCGGGGAGGTCTTGATCCGGCGCGAGGCGGAGTTGGAGAAGGCGATGCGCGTCGCGCGCGGAGACTGGGAGTGGGTCGAGCAGCACCTCGCCGAACCGAACGCCCAGCCATCGTTCGAAGAGTTGCTGTTGGTCAAACGGTACGCGGACGCGGCGGCGGCGCTCGACAAATCCGAAGAATCACCCGAGAAAACCGGTCCGGCGAACGTGCTGTTATCCCTGTTGGCGGGGCAGGCGGGAGACGAAACGTTGGCGCGAACACGTATGGCCGCGGGGGTCGTCGCGCTGGCGGCCGCGAACCGCAACTTCAAGCCGTTTGTCGGAGTGCTCGATCCGGCGAAGGGAGCGGCTCCGGCCGACATGGCCGAGTTGATGAACGCGCCGCTGTCGACGGCGGACAAATGCGTGCTGCTGACGGCGGTGGCGAAGAAGTATCCGGACCGGGCGACGGACCTGATGGTGCTCGCGCGGAAACTGAATTTCCACCGGGATATTCAGGCGCGGGTGATGGAGGGGCTGTTGGCGGAGTAGAACCGGTCACGGTCGGTCAATGGTACGACCGTGCGTCCGGGCGGACTTCGCGGGAGGCGTGGCGGCGGACCGCAAATCAATCGCCGCCGAACAATTCCGCCAGTACCAGCTTCGCCGACGGGAACCCGGCGGGCGAGACCGTGGCCGTCGATTCGTGTTTCGCGTTGCGTGTGTACCGGCCCGCGACGGGATGCGAGTGCGATTCGAGCGTCCGCCCGACGACGCTCACGATCCAGACCTCGGCCACGCCCCCCTTCGCGTACAGCGACAGCTTGCGGCCCCGGTCGTAGGGCAGCGACGAGTCGGACACCTCGATCACGAGGAGCGTGTCCTCGGGAGTGACCCGCCGCTCGCGGTACCGCATCCGCCGCACCCAACTGATGTCCGGCTCGACGAGGCTTTCCTGCTTCGCCATCCGCAGCGACTTCTCGACGCGAGCTTTCCATTCCGAGCCATCAAGTACTCGAACGGACCATTCCATGAGAAAATCGACGAGGTCTTCGTGCGGCGGGTTGGCAGCCAGCATTTCGACAAGCTCCCCCTCGACGAGTTCGCCTCGCCAGTCCTCGGGCAATACGCCGCGCGCGATCCAGTCCTCGTATTCATCGAGCGAGACGCGGGTACCGGCCTCGGGGCGGGGCAGGGTGGACATGGTTTCTCCAAACAAACTCGTCGTAGTGCTCCATCCAACTCTATCTGTCAGGCACCAGATCGACGGAGCAAGTCAAAGGTCAAATGGAAAAAGTCAAAAGTGTCGGGTAGGTCCCACCGGCTTTTTTCCATAACAATCGCGGATGGATGGACCACTACGGCGTCACCTTCACCACTTCCCCTTCCGCTCCCGCGGCCCGTTTCACCGGGATCGTCCAACTCGCGCCCCCGAGCTTGCACAGGCCCCCTTTGCCGTCGCGGCAGTAGCCCCAGGCCATGCGCAGCGTGAGGGTCCCCGAGGTTTCGCCCGGTTTCGACGGGACGGCAAACCGCACCATCGTCCCTTTCGTCGGCGGCTCCAAACCCTCTCGCGCGCCGAGGACTTCCGCCGCCACCAAACTCTGCTCCCCTTGGGCGGTGATCTGGTACGTGACCGGACCAAGCGGATTGAGCTTGTACCCTTCGGGGACAGCCAGTTCGACCTCGAACACCAACTCCGCCCCCGGCTTCACGGCCTGCTCCGAGAGCACTTTCGACTCGCCCGAGGTGGGCGTCACCCCTTCGGGTTTCGGAACAACAGGCGGCGCGAGGCCATCCAGCGGCAAATCGGTCACTGCGCCGCTCGCCAGGTCCGCCACGCGAATCACGTGATTATTCGTGTCGGCGATATAGAGTTTGCCCCCCGCGACGGCCAGTCCCGCAGGCTCGCTGAACTCGGCGGGCATCGCTCCGCGTCCCGCCGTACCGGTCCCCAAAAACGTCTTCGCGGACTTCTTCTCCGGGTCGACCCGCTTGATCTTGTGGTTGTAACTGTCGGCGACGAACAGCCCTCCGTCATGCCAGCAGATTCCCAGCGGATGCTGCAATTTTGCGTCCGCGCCAACGCCGTCGACATCGCCAAAATTGAACAGCGCCCGGCCGGGGTCGATGTCCGACACGCCCACGAGCGTTTCGACCTTTCCATCCGGTTTCGTGTCGATCTTCCGCACCGCCGAACCTTCGCTGTCGACCACGTACAGGAACTTGCCGTCGGTGGCGATTCCTGAAGGCTGCGCAAGGGCCGCCTCGCGGTGCGGTCCATTGAGGATGTCTTCACGCCCGGAGCCCGCGAACGGGACGAGCTTGTTCGAGGCGAAGTCGAGCGACCAGATCTGATGCGGCCCGGCCATCGCGACGAACAGCGTGTCGCCGACGAACACAAGGTCCCACGGACTGCCGATGTCGGTCTTGAGCGGTTCACCACCGGGGTTGCGCGGGTGCCCCTGTTGACCGGTGCCAGCCACCGTCGAGACCGTGTTTTTGGCGAGGTCGATCGCCCGCAGCAGGTGATTTTCAGTGTCGGCCACATAGAGCGTGTCGCCGCGCAGCGCCATTCCCTGTGGATGATCGAACGAGGCCTTGTCGGCGGGACCGTCGGCGCGGCCGATCGCTCCACTGCCGAACATCCGCGTCACTTTCCCGGCGAGGGTCGCTTCGACGATGCGATTGTGGTTGCTGTCGGAGATGAACAGGCGCCCGCCCGCCTCGTCGGCGAGGATCTTGCCGGGGTACCGCAACGGCGTCGGCTCGGCCCGTTCCCGTTCGAGGTGAAAGTCGACGGGGGTCTCGTCGAGCGTTTTCTTGGCCCGGTGGTACTTGACCAGCCGGGTGATGACTTCTTCGAGGAGTTCGCGATTCCCTTCGCCGGAGATGTAGCCGCAGTACTGGCCTTCGGGATCGATCAGCGCGACGGTGGGCCACGCGTTGGCGCGGAACTTGCGCCACACCGTCATTTCGTTGTCGTTGATGACCGGGTGCTCGATCTCGTACCGCATGATCGCCTGGCGGATGTTGGCCGAATCCTTCTCGTTGTCGAACTTGGCCGAATGCACGCCGATGACGACCAGTTCGTTCGGGAATTTCTGTTCGAGGTACGCGAGGTCCGGCAGGACATGCATGCAGTTGATGCAGCAATACGTCCAGAAGTCGAGCAGCACGACCTTGCCGCGCAGGTCCTTGAGCGTGATTTCGCCAGCAGTGTTTAGCCACTCGCTTCCCCCTTCGAGCGACGGGGCGGGGAACCGCTTGGGGAAGGGGTTTTCCGGCTCTTCATTTTCGACGGCAGCCTTGGGTTTGTCGGCAGGGGGAGTGTCCTCGGCGGCGCGGATCGTCATTCCCCCGGCCAACGCTCCCCATGCCGCAACCGCGACCAACCAACACCCGAACCGAAACATCCAATCACCCTGCCGCATGATCGCTCCCGTTCCTGAACGCCACGACTCTGTCGCTCCTCTTGTCCGAGGGACAGGACCGACCGTCCCATTCTCCCCGATACGGCCCACCCCGAACAGCGTACATCAATCGTCGTCGATCCCTTGGTCCAGGATTTGTTCTCTTCCCGTCGCGAAGACACTCGTTGGTGTATCTTGGGGCTCCGCGTCGCAAAGTGGCGACGAGTCCTCCGTCACACGTTCTCCGGACTTCGACCGTGCCCTTGCCGCATAATGCGTTGCCCGTGCTGTACGCGTCGCTCGACGCGGAAGTCGCCGCGCTCGCCCCGGTGTGCGAAGTGAGCGGACGCTGCTGCCGGTTCAAGGAGTACGACCACACGCTGTTCCTGTCGCGTCCCGAAGCCGAACTGTTGCTGGAGCGGGGCTTGCCCGAAGGAGCGGTCGTCAACGACGAAAGCTGCCCGTTTCAGATTCGCGGCCTGTGCACAGCACGCGAACGCCGCCCGCTCGGCTGTCGCGTCTACTTCTGCGACCCGAACTACGCGGGGCAGGGGGAGCGACTGACCGAAGAGTACCTGGCCCGGCTCAAACGACTGCACGACGAATCCGGCGTACCGTGGGACTATCGCCCGCTCGAGCAGCACTTGCGGAGGTGGCAAGACGAACGGGGGGGTTGATGGCGGAATGTCGTCGCGCCGCCACTCTTGCGACCGCCGGAAGGTGGCCGTGCGAACTCAGCGTCGTCCCGCGTTCTCGGACCTCGCCGCTTGCTGCAGGGCGGGGCGGCCAATCAGCACGACATCATGCCGCCGCCGCAAGAACATGCGGCGGCGATCAAGCACCGTCGCCCCCTCGGGCAGAGCCGGCAGCACTTTCGAGAGCTGATCGTCGCGCGTGACGACGTAGTTGCCGGGTGACGCCAACAGGAATTCGCGGCAGGCTTCGGGCGTGGTCAACTCGTGCACTTTTTTGCGGGCGTAGAACACCAGGCTCGGACGGAAGAAGTCGAACGTCCCGACCTCGAATGTCTCGCCGGAGGCGTCGCGCATCAGGTCGGCAAGCGGTTCGCTGTTTTGATAGCGGTCGACATGCAGTGACACCCCGCCGAACAACGTGGCCGCGAACACCAGCGAAGTTCCCGTGAACACCGCCAACCCGGGTATCGGTCGCCCCGCGCGCAACATCCACCACGAGATCAGCGAACCGGCCAACGGGATCAACCCGGCGACCGCCATGAACCCCGTGTCCCCCGGCAACACGACGGGAGCAATGAATGGTAACGCCGCGCAAAACGCCAAACCCCCGCCCGCGGAAGCCAGCATGATTCCGGCCAGTTCGCGGCGACCGGTGGACGGCGAGCCGACCCGTTCCGCCGCCTCGACCGCGCTTCGCACCCAATCGGAGAGCAGTCGTCCCGCCAACAGCGCCAAGGCGGGATAGCAAGGGAGCACGTAACTGGGAAGCTTCGTCCGCGCGAGGCTGAAGAAGCCGACGTACACCCCCGCCCAAACCAGCAGGAACAACTCGCCGCGCGCCATCACCGGATTGTGTCGCACCGTGCGCGTGGCCGCCGCCAGTGCGGCGGGCAAGAGGAGCGACCAGGGCAACATCGTCACGAAGATCGAGCCGACGTAGTACACGATCGGCCCGCTATGGTTCTCCAACGGTTGCAGGAACCGGTCGACGTTGTGACGCCCGAGGAAGCCCGCCAACCACGCCCCGTCCGTCTTGAGCCCGACCGCCACATACCACGGCAGCGCGATCGCGCCGACGATCGCCACGGCAAGAATCGGACGCAACCGCCACCCGGCCGTCCAAATGCGAACCGGATGAGCCGCACGCAACCAGAAGCCTGTTTGCGATTGGAACCATCCGATCCAGCCGTTGTGCGAGGCCATGACATCGCCGCTCGCGGCACGCCACACCAGGAGGTAGGCCACCGCCACGCCGACCGGCAGGACCACTCCCGCCGGTCCCTTGGCCAACACCGCCAGCCCCAGCGCCCCGTAAAACGGCGCCAAATCCACGGCGCGAAACCGCAACTCGCGCACGTCGTCCGCCGTGGTGACATCGGTCCGTCGTGCCAACAATCGCGCGAAGCACAAAAATCCGAGCGTCGTGCAGAACAGAAGCGTTCCGTCCGGCGTACAGGCCCGCGCGGCCACGCCGAACATCAAACTGCCCGTCAGGACGAGGGCTCCCCAGAGTCCCGCCGACGGGCGAATCAACACACGGCCAATCTCGTAGGTCATCCACACCGTGCCGAGACTGAGCAGCGCGGAAGGCAACCGGGCGGTGAATTCGGACACGCCAAACAGCCCGTACACCGTCAGCAACAACCAATAAATCAGAATCGGCTTGTCGGTTCGCAAATGATGGTTGAACGTCGGCACCAACCAATCGCCGCGCTGCAGCATCTCCTGAGCGCACGCGGCGTTTTTGGGCTCGTCCTCGTCCCACAAACCGGGACCACCCAGGTTCGTGAAAAACACCAAGGCCGCCGCAGCCAACACGATCAGCCAATGCGCGATGATCGTGCGATCCACCGCACCCGCCGCCGAGCCCGAGACCGCTCCGCCGGTTTTGCCGTTCATCTCCATGAGCATCCGTTCCCCGTCCTGCTTCCGGACCGAGCGGGCGATCCGACGACGACTTCCCGTTCGGCACAACCACCAAAATCGACTTTTGGGCCGTTCCAAACCGCCGGTTTCCGCTTCCCGCGCCTCGGGGCGGGCGATATAACCCAAAGCGTTGTAAGCAACAACGTCAATTCGGTCCGGTCGACCGCGGCGCGGGTCCGCGGCCGCCGGGGCAAGGTGGTCCAGCGATGCGTGTGCGTGGCGTTCGGGGTGCGATCAGCGTGGTCGAGAACTCGCGGGAAGCGATTGTCGCCGCCACGCGCGAACTCTTGAGCGAAATGCTGAAGTCCAACGGCATCAACGACTTCGAGGACCTCGCGTCGGTCATTTTCACGACCACCGTGGACCTCACCGCCACGTTTCCCGCCGAAGCGGCCCGCGAATTGGGCATGCATCAGGTACCGCTACTCTGCGCATCGGAAATCGACGTCCCTGGCCGACTGCCCCGCTGTGTCCGCGTGCTGATGCACTGGAACACGGTCAAGAGCCAGAAAGACGTGGTGCACGTGTACCTGGGGGACGCCAAGTCGTTGCGCCCGGACATTCACAGCGCTCAGTGAGCAAGTCCCCGATTTCTCCGAAATCGGCGGGAGACGCGTCCAACGACCAGGCACGCCGGCATGTCAGAGCGGCTTGCAACGCGGGTTCCCTGCAAGAACACGTCGGCCAGAGGCCGACGGCGAACAGGGCGAGACACGCGTTCACTCTCCCATTGTGACGCTTCACCCGCGCTGCGGCGCCGCGTCGCGCAGGAACTCATCCAGTCGTGCGCGCATCGTCTTCACCCGTTCCGGCTCCTGGTCCGCAAGGTTCTTCGCCTCGCCCGGATCGCTCTTCAGGTCGAACAACTCGACCCGACCTTTGCGGCGGTTTTTCTTCCGGGCTTTGTCGGGGGTGGGGGGCTGGTCGCCCGCGACACCGCTTCCATCCCGCACGACGACCAGCTTCCAATCCCCCATGCGGACCGCTGCGGCGGCGGGAGATTGCACGCACAGGATCGCGTCGTGGGGGGAGGGGGCCCCCTTTGTCAGGGTCGGCCACGCGTCACGCCCGTCCAACGGCAGCTTCTGCTCGAGCGTCCCCCCCGCGAGGTTCACCAGCGTGGGATACCAATCCACGGTGTGAATCGGCTCTTTGATCCGCACACCCGACGGCACGCGACTCGGCCAATTCACGAAGCCGCAGCCGCGCACGCCCCCCTCATAAAGACTTCCCTTGAAGTCTCGCAGTACCCCGTTCGAGCCCGGTTTCGGTCCGCCGTTGTCAGTGGAAAACACAATCAACGTATTGTCGCGAATCCCCTTCGCCTCCAGTGTCGCGACAATCCGGCCGATCCCCTCGTCGACGGCGGCGAGCATTCCCGCCAGTGTCTTGCGCGGGCCGCTCAAATGGCCATAGGGTGCGAGGTACCGCTCGGGAACCTGCAAGGGGGCGTGAACGGCGTTGAACGGCACGTAGAGGAACAGCGGTTTGCTCGCGTCTCGCGTCTCGATCAGGCGGCACGCCTCCTTGGCCAACAGTTCCGTGCTGTAGCCCTCCTCGACAACCTCCGCGTCGTCGCGATGCCAATCGTGGTTCCCGTCGCGCACATGCTTGAAGTGATCGATCGCGCCGAAGTAGTGGCCGTACTGATGGTCGAAGCCGCGCGCGGTGGGGAGGTACGCCCGCTCGAATTCTCCCAAGTGCCATTTGCCGACGATCGCGGTTTCGTAACCCGCTTCACGCAGCGCGACCGCCAACGTCCGCTCTTCGAGCGGAAGCCCCCACTTCGCCTTGGGACGGACGATTGTGTACACCCCCGTCCGTGTGGCGTAACGCCCGGTCATCAGCGCCGCCCGCGTCGGCGAGCACACTGGCTGGACGTAAAGCGCGTCCAACACCGCGCCGCCGGAAGCGAGCCGATCGATTTCCGGCGTGCGAATCTCCCGGCCGCCGTTGAAGCCGCAATCGGCATAGGCGAGATCATCGATCAGAAAGAACACAATGTTCGGCTTGGGGGCCGGTTCATCACCCCTCGCCGCGGTCCCCAGCTCGAACACCGCGCACGCCACCAGCACCCACACACCCGCCACCGTTCGCATGGCCGCACTCCCCGGGAAACCGCGCTCGCCCACAACCCGTCGCTGACCATCATTCACTTCGGACTCGCCTCGGCGTCCGAAATCGGAATCACCGGCAGCACCACATGCGACGGCCGTTCAGGCGAGTGCTCGATCGTCTGCCGCGCCACCTCGAATCGCGTTTCCAACCCGATGTTGTCCGCCCCCGTATTGAGGTTCCGCAAGTAATACGGGAAGTAACTGCTGGAAACCTCGACCCGGATCCGATGCCCCTTCAAAAACACGTTGGCCGTCGGACGCCAGAATTCGAGCGTGTATTCGTAGGTCGTATTGGGTTCGATCACACTCAGCCGATGGGCGTTGAACGCCCCCCCCTTGTCCGGATCCCGGTGCCGCGCCCGCATAACTCCTTCGGCCAACAGCCGCGCCGGTCCGTCGGGATGCACATCGACCAACCGCACCATCCAATCGGTGTCCCGAGCCGACGTGGCCGCGTACAGCTTGGCGGTGATCGGTCCCGTCACTTCGACGTCCGCATCCAACGGTGGGGTCGAATAGACGAGCACGTCGTCACTGGCGGACGATTTCCGGGTGTCGATCGCTCCTTCTTCCAAATGTCCTCCGGTGAAGGGGGAACGGGTGGGACGCGCGGGGTCGTAGACGTACGAATCCGATTTCGCGTCACCCGTTCCGGGGGGTTCGGTGGACAGCACTCCATCGCCGTCGACGGAATTCGCCCGTCCTCCGCCGCGCAAGTAATACTTCGTGAACTTCGTCGACGGAATCGGCCAGTCGCTCTCCGCGCGCCAACGATTCCGCCCCATCACGAACAGCCGCACGGGGCGCTCATCCATCACCCCGTTCTCTCGACCTTTGAGCCAATGGTCGAACCAGCGGCATACGCAACCATCCCAATCGAGCATCGAATCCGGCCCGTAGTCGAGGTCGCCGATCTTCGTCGTCTGATTGAAGATGTGCGGCCACGGGCCGATGACCAACCGCGGACGGCGCGCCGCCTCGGTGGCACCATGTGTCTTCATGGCGAGATAGTTCATCGTTGAGCCGTTGAAGTCGGCGTCGAACCAGCCGGTCACCGCCAACGAAGGGACGGCGACCTTGGCGTACGACTCGGGGGTTTGATAGGCGATCCCCTTCCAGTAAGGGTCGCTGGCCGTGTTCCCGCGAATCCATTTTTCGAACCAGGGGGAATCCATCGCGCCGCGGCGTTCGTTGAGCTTCGCATACGGCAATTGCATGTAGTCGGTCAGGCGCCGGTCACCCGCCGCGAAGCCGCCATACGGTCCCGGCCCCAGCGTCTGTCCCACGCGTCCGGCCATCGTCCCGGCCCAGTCCATCATGACCCCCACATACACGCCGTTTTGGAACGGCAGGTTGTGGAACTGGTCCGGCGGCGCCACTTCCGGCACGATCGCCCGCAGGGCAGGGGGGGCCTGCGTGGCGGTCCACCACTGCGTCCAACCCATGTACGACAACCCCATCATCCCCACGCGGCCGTCGCACCACGGCTGTTTCGCGAGCCACTCGACGAGGTCGTAGCCGTCACTCTTGTGGCGCGGGTCGAACGGGTCCCAGTCCCCTTCGGAGTCGAACCGGCCGCGCGAATCGGCGACCGCCACGACGTAACCCCGCTTTGCGAACCACGTCCCGCGCGCCTGGTACCCCGGATTGTTGCTGTACGGCGTGATGATGAGGATCGCCGGGAACCGCCGAGTCGCATCCGCATCCGGGCGGAACAGGTCGACCGACAGCCGGACGCCGTCGCGCATGGGGGCCTTGTCGCCGCGCGTGGCCCGCACTTCGAACTCGGCGGGAGAGTATTGGCCGGGATCGGGACGTTGGGCGAAGGCGGGGCTCGCGATGACCGATCCGACGACCAGCCACAAACCCGTCAACGGGATACGCGATCGCGGCCCACAATGACTAAAGGCGCGGCACCGTTGAGAAAACATGGGGCGGCTCCCGGCGTGTACGGACTTGCTCGCGACGAATTCGCGAGTCGGCATCCTATCGCCCAACCTCCCTGCCGTTCAGCCTCCCCGTTTCCTTTCCCGCACCTACTCCTTCTTCCGAATCGCGCGCGGAGTCACTCCCGCGTCGTCGGTGCCGATCAGTGCGCTGTCGGGCGACCAGGTCAGGTCGGTGTCCCGTCCCGCCAGCCCCCCCTCGTCGAAGGGGATCCCGTTCTGGTCCATCAGATTCGCGAATTCCACCAGCGGATTTGCATGGAACTCTTGCGGCAGGACCTTGCGCAGCCGCTCGGCGTGCCTGGCGACCAGTTCGCGATTCGGCCGCGTCACCAGCTTCAGCGGTTTGAGTCGTTCGACGAGCGTCACCCAGCGGGCTTGCTGCAGCACTTCGTACGCGTCCTCTTCGGCCAGCGCGGCGTACACCCGCCCCTCCGCGCTCAGCCGACCGACGATCTCCTTCCCCCGTTCCAGCGCCCGTTCGAGCGACTTCTGGTCCTCGATGGACGAGGAGCACAGCGTCGTGCCGAACAACAGGTAGAGGCCGTAGAACTGTTCCCGCGTCATCCGGAGACGGCGCAGTTCGCGCTCCAGGCGTTTCGAAGATGGTGCGTGATTTGACAGCCAGGCGGACGACCAGCGCTCCGCATGGGTCTTCTGTTCCTCCTGCACCAATTCCCGGACCGGCAACGTCCGCTCGCGGTTCCAGTCGGGGATCGGTGGAAACACAGACGGCATCTTCGCGAACTTCCCGTCGGGCAGACTCTCGGCGATCTGCAGGAAGGCCTCGAGTTCCTCGGCGGTCGCATCCTCGTCGATCCGCTTGACCTCGAAGTACTCGAGTGGCGGCTCCTCGCATCCCGCGAGCAACGCGATCCCCAGCAGCAGCAGAATGAACAGCCAGCGAGGCATCGGGCCGCGCGTCCTCGGGACGGAATGGCGCGGAAGGATTGTCGCCCGCAACGGGCACGGAAACGGGGGACCCCGCGCGGAATACCCCTTCTCGATCTTCGGCCACCCTCGCTCATGGGACCGGTACCGGTCCCACCAAGCGACGCTTTTGCCGCCGAGGACTTTGCCAACGACAACGACCGTAACGATTCTGCGACACGTGCGGGCCGCAGTGGCGTGCATCCAAGCGGACCACTTCCCTGTCGACGGCGGTTAAACTGTCGGGGACCGAGCACCGTTCCGGCCTACCACGGGGTCACTTTTCCCCGATCTCGTCCCAGGCACCGTCACTCACTCCGAGCCAAATCGTCCCCATGCACCTCACCGAGACCCCGCTCGACGACGCCACCCGCGCCACGATTCACGCCTGCGCGATCGCGGCGGCCGAGGCTGTCGGTTTGGATGTCGAGGCCGACACCCCCGCGACACTGGTCGCCTCCGTCGACGAATCCGTCCACCGGATGCAGCGGGAATCACGTGACGCGCCCCCGACCGACGACGACAGGGAACTCACGCTCGGCGCCGGATCGAAACCAGACGACTCGGAAGACGGCCACCAGAGCCACGAAGATCCGGACGAAGGGGATTGGGAAGAGGGCGATCCGGAGGACGGGGATGATGACGATCCCGCGTACACCTTCGGGAGCCTGTGGGGAGAGCAACTGGTTCGACAACTCGGCTGGGAGTGGGGGCGGGTCACCTTCCACGACCACGGCGACACCCGCGCGATCGGTGTGTTCTCCCCGGACCGAGCGCTGGCGATTTACCCGTTCCATTTCGTGCACGCCTGCCTGAGACGCGACACTCCCGTGACGATCCTGCTAGCGTTCGACATCCTCGTCGAAGCGAAGCGCGTCCCGCCGCTACCGCCGCGCGGCTACGAGAACGTGATGGACAACGTGCACCACGCCGAACCGCGCGGTTAGCCATTTCGTCGGGCAAAGCCTGACTGACTTCGGCAACGGCCCCCTCAGAACCGCACCTGCAACTGGAATCGCAGCAAGTCCCCCTCGAATTGGCGGTACGAACGTGTGTTCGCCGCCGCCAGCGCCGTGGTGTTCGTGCGATCGGTCAGCGTGTAAGTCCCCACAAATTCGACATTCTTCGTCATCTGCCATTCGACGCCGATTTCCCATTCGTCGATTTCCGAGAACGGAGCGTTCCGTTCGCTGCGATAGCCCCCCTTGTAATACGACCAGCGGACGAACGGCCAGATTTCGCCGTAACACTCCGTTTCCAGCCGGTACAACAGCATCGCATAGCCACCGTACAGCGCCCGCTCTTCAACGAACGTCTGCGGTTCGTTCAGGCCCGGACCACGCCCGACCGTCCATTCCGATTGAAACCCGAACGGTTGCGGATAGTAGATGAACGAGCCCCCGATCCGCTCCTCGATGATGCCGTCATCATTGCCCGTTTCGAGCGTCCCGCCTGGCCGTACCGCGGGACCGACACCCTGCGGGCTGATCGGCGAGGAGAGCACGGTGTACTCGCCCACGAGAGCCTGCACCCCGGCCTCAATGCGCTGGCCGTTCTCGCAAATCCACGGAATCGTCAGCCGCGAGACCAGATGCAAATCGTCGTTCTGTTCGCGGAATGATCCCCCCTGACCGTTGTACACACCGACGCCGAACACCCCGTAGTTCCCCGACCCCTTGAGCCCCTCATCCTGGGTGTATTTGAAGAATTCCTGGGCGTCTTCGGGGGTCCAGTAGAAAAACGCGCCGAGGTCGCGCTCGTTGCGCGTCGCACTGTTGAACGCGTCGTTCCGGTCGAGCGGCACGCGATTGCGGCTCGATTGCAGGTTCTCCCAGCCGTAGGGGACCTTCGACTGTCCGACGCGCACCCGATACTCCTTCTCCAAATCGAAGTGAAGGTCGGCGTACCAGTCTCGAATCTGTACGAAGTGATTGGCGTCGGCACTCCCGGGTACGTTCGCGGCGAAGTCCGGCTGAAAGTACACCGAGATGCGGTCGGTCACATCCCCGGCCAGAATCAATCGCGCCCGGCGGATGAGAAAGCTCTGGTTCTCGCCGATGGAACTGTCGCCGTTGTGGAACGCGGGGGCGGAGCCGTCATCGCTCGACAGGACCTCGTTGATGCGCAGTTGCGTATAGCCTGTGATGGAGAGCTTCTCGTACCACTTCTTGGGTTTCGGCTTCTCCGGTTCCTTCGGCTTGTCGTCCTTCTTCTCCTTGTCCTTCCCTTTCGGTGTCTCTTCCAGGAGCTTGAGCCGCTCTTCGGCGGCACTCAGACGGTCGATCAGGGCGTCGAAGGAGTCGTCGGCGGGAGCCGGCTCCACTGCGGGCGGCACGGTCGCGGGCTTGAGCGGAAATTCTTCCGCAGGGGTATCCGGCAGCGCGAATTCCTCGTCGGCGCGGGTCAGCGCCACGAATGGAACGACACATGCCACCAGCAGTACGATCCCCAACTGGACAAGCCTGTGCATATGGACACACAAACCCTTATCAGAATATGACTTACACAAAACCAACGTGCTTGCGCAGCCGGATTTCAGACACCACGCCGTGTGTAAGGCCACGCACGGATAATTCACAGAATCGTCATAATCGACACGCTCAGTTGAATCGATAGATTCGGTTTTCCCGACGCAGACCCCCAATCCCCCCAAGCTCTCAAGACGGCTGCCGCGACTCCGCAGGCCGCCCCCAGGCACTCGGCATCGGGGCCTCGGAATCGCTCAGGCTGTCGTCGGCGGACTCATCGTCGAGCGGGTCGCCGCGCTTGGCTCCGGGAGAATTCTCCCGACGCGCACGACTCCCACCGCCGCGTAGACCAACAGCGGTCCGACCAGCGGCGTCACGAAACGGTCTCCCGCAGCCACCGGCACGTACCACGCGTACAGCGGGAATTGCGTGACCAGCCACACCACGACCAAGCCCCCGGACGCGTCGCGACGCGCCCACAGTCCCACCGCCGCGAACGCCAACAGCACGGCCCCCGGTATCAGCCGACCGTCCTGGAACGGCAGGGGCCCCAGCGACCGCGTGAGGATCAACCCCTCCCACATCGCCCCCGACACCGCTCGCCGCACCATCTGCCCGACGGAATGCGTGCGCACGTACTCGCGGGCCTGTTCGCCAAGCGTCCGCTGTTCCGAGAGCGCGGTGGGGTCCACGAACTCGTCGACGAACAGCAGCCAGCTATTCACGTTGTGAAACGGCGAACCAAACTCGCGGACGTTCCGCACCAACAGGGGCGAGGCACAGACACCCCAACCGACCACGAAACACACCGTCCAACGGAGCGTCAAGGCGGTCTTTGACGCGGTCGACGGGGACGAGGCGGGCACCTCGGATTGCGGTTGAACCGGGCGTCGCCCGAACCACCGCCAGAGCCAAAACCAAAGCAGCGTTCCCCCCAGAAACAGCAGCCCCGTTCCCTTGGTCAGCCAGACGGCACCACATCCAAACCCGGCGAAGAAGGCGTGTGCTCTGGTCCACAGATCGTAGTCGGCGTCTGTCAGGTCGACCCACAACTTGACCACCAAACACACCAACAGCCCTTCGCAAGCGACGGTTGATGACGCCTCGAAAAGCGACCGGTTGGCCAGGCACAGGACGACGAACACCCACGCGGCCCGGTCCCCTTCGAACCGGGCCAGCCGCCGAGCCAGCACAAGTACGGCTACGCACACCGCGAAGGATGACACGACTCGCCCGCTCGCCACCAAATCGGTCAGGTCGACGGAAAAGACGGTGTGCAACGCCGGGTAGAACGGATGCCGATTGGCCTCGCGGTACCAGCCCGGTTTGTCGCCCGGCCCCCCCACGAACAGGTCCCGGACCAACGCGCTCAGTCCCCCCTCGTGATCGATCTGCTTCGCGAGCGCGATGAACGCCTTCTGGTCGTTCTCAAGGTCGACCGGGGCGTACTTGACACCTCCCGCGAAGGCCACAGCCCCCAAGCCGAGCAAACCCCACGCCAACCACGGCACGGGCTTGAGGTCCCGTGCCGCCTGCAAACGGGCCGACCATTCGCGCAGCCCCGTATGCAGTCGCCACAGTCGCGATCCAGACAGCACGGCCCCGACCGCCTGCAACAGGCCACCAACCAACACCCCCGCCAGCGTGACGACAAACAGTGGCGCCCACGCCGCGCCACGCCCCAGACGCCAGCGGATCATCCAGACCGCCGCCCCCAAGCAGACAACCGCCCCGAAAGTCAACGCCACTCGCCAGCGACGGACCACGAGGGGATCGACCGGGGCAGGGGAGGGGGGCATGCTTCACACGGTGTCCCACAAGTTCGGGAAAGCCGAACAGCACGCTTGTCGGGCTACCGGCCAAGCCAGGCCCTCGACTCCGTCTCAAACTCTCCAAAAACGTGGGTGGCCCGGCCACCTCGTGGCCGGGTCGCGTAGCGACAAGAAGCCACACCTTCCGCTCTGAACCCCCGGACAACCCGCACGAATCCTTGCTCAGATTTCTCCGCGAAGCGGTTCAGGAACGCACATGGCACACGACGTTGCATGACCCCCAAAAAGACCATCGTCTCCAGGCGTTCGGCCGTGCCGATTCGGTACGACGGAGCGAACCGCGGCCATCACTTCCCCGCCTTCTCCCGGATCTTCCCGATCAGGAAGTCGTCCAACTCCTTGAGTCCCTCGTCGGTGTTCACTTTGTACAAGCCCGCCTGGTAATAGGCGATCTTCTCGTCGGGCGTGATCACCACCCACAGCGGCAGCTTGGCCCCCACGCGACGGGGATCGCCGAACTTCGCCAACAGCGACCCGTCGTCCGTCGCGATCGGGTACGACAGGTTCATGAACCCCTTGAACTTGTTCACGTCCCGAATGGCCGTCGGCACACGACCGGCGT
>JBIKMW010000015.1:0-79794 GCA_044359065.1 Planctomycetales bacterium
CGAACGTCGGGTTGTCCGACATCGACTTCGACCGCACGAACAAGGCCTACGCGTTCTAAACTCGGACGCGTGCTCCACCCTCGGGCGACGACGAGCGTGTGATTCTTGTAGGCCGTGCGAACGCATCATCCTGCCGAAGAATTCACAACGTCCTCGCCCCGGACTCACTTCGACTTCAGCTCGATCTTCAGTCCGTCCGTTGCGTCGGTCACGTTCGATTTGAGTTCCGTCTCCATCGCGCTGCTGTAACGGGGAGGGAGTGATTCCGTCGCCCCGACGTTGGCCGGAAACTCCCCCTCGGCCAAGGCGACCACCGTGCCGTCGGATTTGACGTACCGGTTCACCACGACCTTGAAGCTCCCCACCGTCGCCACTTCGCCGCCGCGAACCTGCTTCAGCTGGAAGCGGCCTTCCGCGTCCGTGACCCCCTGGCAATCCGGCCCCATGCCCTCATCCAGCGGGGTGAACGTCACCATCGCCGCTGGCAGCGGCTTGCCGTCCATCAGCACCACCCCCGACGCCGCAACCGTCGGCAACAGCGCCGGCCCCGTGGACGCTCCACAACCCGGCGCCAGCAAGGTCGACGCCGCGAAGGCGCACAACAGCGCCTTCCGGCCCACATTCCCGCACAGGCCCCGTAGCCGGCTATCACATTTCCTCAAAGCCGAGGGTGCATTCCGAATACCGTCCGCCAAGGAACCGCTCGTCATGGAGGCCCCCGAAGCAACTCCACACGCTTCGACGGGGCAGGCCAGGGGGGATGAGTGCCTACAGCCTCTCATCCACCAAGCAACATCACGGAACCACCGAATGCTTCGGACGTACGGGCGAGGAGCGGCACATTGATCGCTGAGATCACGTATCGACCAAAGGACATCACCTCGGCTTGCAAGCCACCAAAGGCCTCGCAAGTGCATTCATGCCGAACCCACCCGCTGGCGAAGGGTCGCTCCATCGCGGCCTCGGTATCGATTGCCACACACTTCGGCAGCCGGTCGCTCCGCATTCACTTCTCACTCGGCCCGACACACTCTTTCCGGCGTCGAGAATCGAGGATTTTGAGCGAAGCTGTTTGAAACCCGGTTGCCGGCACAAGAACCGCGACAGGGGTCGACGCGGATTTGTCCGGCGAAGGGTTTTGAAACCACTTCCAACGAGCTGGTCTCTTGAAGCGCCGCAGGCACTCCAAACACAACCTTCGCCCGGACCGCGTGCGATCGTGAAGCGATCAACCTTGCTCACTTCTTGACGGCCGGGAGCTTGAATTCGAGATTGTTCGCCCCCTCCTGCGAAACGGTAACCTTGGCTGGCGACGATTGCGGACGCGTGAATTGAGGAGCGACCACGTCTCGCGCGCCTGCCGCCTGGGGCGCGGTCGTTTTCGCCATCTCCGCCGTGAACGTCGACCCGTCGGGCATCGCGAACTTATGAAACGAAACGACGTACGGCCCCGGCAGCACACCGGAGAATTTTTCGAGGTCCTTGACCTGTCCTCCCGGCGGCGAAATCAGCGAGAACCGCCCGTCCGGCCCCGTCGTTGCGAACCCCGCCCGCACGTCCTTGTCGGTCTTGTCGGCCGCGATCGCCTTGCTCGCATCCCCCGCCAAGCTCGCGGGAGTGAACACCACTTCGACATCGGCGGCGGGGGCATCACCGATCATCACCACCCCCTCGCACGGAACCAATTCCGCCGAGTAAGTCGGTTCTGACACACCCGAGCAACCCCCGAAAACCAGAGTCAACGAGACGGCAAAGGCAAAGCGAAGCATGTGAATGAACTCTCGCGAGCAGTCAACAGAACGACATGAAATCGAGACTTTAGTCGCTTCCCCGATAACGCCATGACACACGGCGCAAACACCGATTCTTGACCCCGTCTCTCATCGCCGGGAGCCAAATCAAACGCCACCGCCGAAACGCTTCGGCGGTGGCGGCACCGCGACGAAATCACGACAACGGGATCGAATGCGTTTCCGAGTGCATCGGAGACGCACCATCCGTGGCCCCCTTCAGGGAACCCGGAAATCTCCCGATTCGGTAAAACCAGAACTAGAACTCGCCGACCACCTGACCGTCCGACATCCGCGCCAAACGCGAAACCAATCCCCCGTCGAGGTTCTGGCTCAGGAACCGAACCGAACCGTCCCCCAGCACGAAGTGCGCGCCACCGTCGTGGTAGCTGCCCGCGTAGCACCAACTGGCCAGCCGCGGTTGCGTGTTGGGAACCGAGGTCGTGTAGAAGTAATTGTTGATTCCGTACGTGGGGTCGACCCCGTCCTGCAACCAGTTGCGGTACGCCCAGGGATTGCCGTCCCCGTTGTACACGTCGAACTTCGTTTCCCCGATCATCAGCGTGTTCGTCGTGCCGTCGGTGCAATCCTTGATCGAGGCCTTGCTGTTGTCTCCGAACAACCGACGATTCGTGGACGCTTCCGCAGACCACGTGTTGCAAGCTCCGTGTTGATAGTTCGCAGTGATGATGAAGTCGTAGTTGGTTTTGTGACCACCAACCCCGGCGACTGCGCGATAGTACTGGTTGTTCGTGGAGAACTGATTCGAAGCGGGCTGGCTGGGGCAAATCAGCGTCGCCAACGGCGTCCGCGACAGGTTCGCGTTCGCGGCGATCTGCGCGGCGGTCCCCATGGCGGTTTGGCCGCTCAAACCATCGATGCACGTCTGGGCCGGACCGTACGAAGTCGACGCGGTCGCGTCGGAAATCGCCACGGACAGATTGAACTGGTTGTAGAGCGGGGCCTGATCCATGTAGGGCAGGGCCATGATCCAGCCGTTGGTGTTCATCACGCGACAGTTGGCCCGACCGGAAGCGGTGTAGGCCGAGCACACCCCCGCGTTGTAAACGGACGCGGGAAACACGTTGAAATTGTCGTGATAGTTGTGCAGCGCGAGCCCTTGCTGCTTCAAATTGTTGCGGCATTGGCTGCGACGCGCGGCCTCCCGCGCCTGTTGCACAGCCGGCAACAACAGGGCGATCAGAATCGCGATGATTGCGATCACCACCAACAACTCGATCAGCGTGAAACCCCGCCGACCATACGCGTCATTTTTCGTCACCACCGCCATGATTGCCTCGACCATCCAAGGAGCCTGCGAATCCCCGCCAACAACCACGTACCCAAAAAAGCGGGGCGCGACATGCGCGGCGCGGTACGCAACGCGTTCACCACGACTGTT
Organism: Planctomycetales bacterium; assembly: GCA_044359065.1. Classification (GTDB taxonomy): domain Bacteria; phylum Planctomycetota; class Planctomycetia; order Planctomycetales; family Planctomycetaceae; genus JAIXZD01. The sequence goes on from JBIKMW010000015.1 coordinate 3,193, forward strand.
CCGGCACCGGAGTGCGTCGCTCATGCCGCCACGAGATGCCGCCAAACAGAGCAACGCATCCCGATGCGATCACCGTTAGGCACTCGACGTGCCAATCCGGGGAGGAACCCGATTCCCAGCGCAAAATGCCCCCATTCCCGCCGCCGATCAATTCCGGGTGAGGGAAGGGGAGGGCGGGACTGCACAAAAAAGCGGCAGCCGCCCCGAAAACCCGCGCACGTCGGTCCGAGCCAAGGCGGACCCGCGGACGCCGCGCGAAGTGTTGCCAAGGCACGTATGGCCCAATGGACCGTGCCTCGACGAAAAACCCGGTTCGCCCATGCGAACGCGGGGTGCGATAATTTCAACGGGCCGCTCGACCGACCTCGTCGCGAATCGCCTCGCGCACCGCGACCCGGCAAACCCTGTCGCGGCCGCGCGTCGGCGTTCATTCCCCCATCACTTCGACTTCACCTCGAAGTTGTACGTCCCACCCGAGGGACCGACGACCGCGCGCAGTGTCGTCGCGGGCGTCGAATACTTCATCGGCACGGTCTCGCGTGCTCCGGTCGTCATCGGCCCGGCAACCGCCTTTTGGTCCGGCGTCCATACGGAACCGTCCGGGCTGACAAACTTGCTGATCATGACTTTGTATTTGCCAGGGATCACTCCCTTGGCCATTTTTCCGTTCGCATCGCGGTGCATGAGGCTGTAATCCCCCACGCTGTCCGTCATGCCCGTTGCGCCTGGGCCGGTCGTCTCGCCTTCGGGAATGAAATTGACCAGCGCCATCTCGAGCGGTTTGCCATCCATCTGCACCGCGCCCGAGGCATCCACCCCTTCCGGCCAATCCGGCTTTTTCACCCCGCTGCCGCACCCCGTCAGCATCGCCGCCAAGGCCGCGCACATCCAAAACCGCCGACCGCCCCGCACCAGGAGGCGACCGCTTCCCAACCACGTGCCAATCATGTTGTCGATCCACATTGACGTCGGGTTCGCACAAATCCGGTCGGGAGCGATTTCCACAAATCGCTCCCGACCGCGCGTCACGTTGAAAGACTCCTGCCGTTCAGAAATCTCCCAGCACCTTGTTGTCGGCCATGTACGACAGATTGTCCTGCGTGGCCGCGTCGATGTTCTCGCTGATGAAGCGCACGGAACCGTCACCCAACAGCACATGGACACCGCCGACGTGCATGCTGCCCGCCGTCATCCACTGGCCGAGACGGCCATACAGGTAGGTCGCCGGGTCACCGTAGTAGTCCCATTGGTTGATCCGGTACCACGCCCGTGCAAAATCGATCCCCATGTTCACGTGGCCGCGGTGCGACCAACCGGTCAATTGACCGTTGTACTTGTCGCGCACCTGCTCGGCGAACATCACGGTGTTTGTCGTGCCGTCCTTGACATCGCCGATCTTCGTCCGACCGTCGGCCCCGAACATCGCACGGGCGTTCTTCGGCAGCGCGTGCCAGTAATGATTGTGGTAGTACTCAAGGTACGTCGTCGACATGTCGTAGTTCGTGCGGTAGCCGCCGGACTGGGTCCCGCTGATCCCGTAGTACTGGTCCGCGCCGGAGTAGAAGTCGCTTCCCGAATCCGACGGGCATTTGAACACGGAAATCGGCGTCTTGGAAATGGGGGCGTTCACATCCGGGTTGCCTTCCACGGTGCCTGCCGAGTGCGTTCCGTACACGTAGGACCAGCTCGCGGCAACGCTGTGGTTCCAACGGTTGTACATCGGCGTCTGGTCGATGTACGGGAGCAGCATGACCAAACCGCTGGTGTTCTTTTGCCGCGGAATCGCGGTCGCGGTGCTACCCCCGCTGATGTACTCCGTCGCCCCGATCCCCGGCGCGTAGCACGTCGCCGGGAAACAGTTGAAGTTGTCGTGGTAGTTGTGCATTGCCAGGCCGATTTGCTTCATGTTGTTGCGGCACTGGCTCCGGCGCGCCGCCTCCCGCGCCTGTTGCACGGCCGGCAACAGGAGGGCGATCAGGATCGCGATGATCGCGATCACCACCAACAGTTCAATCAGCGTGAACCCGCGCCGCGCCGTCTCGCGCGCCTTCAACACCATGGACATGTCCGCCTCCCGATAAAAAGGGGCAACCACAATCTTCCGCCGCGCCGCTCCTTGCTCGGAGTCGATCGGCCCGTACGGTTGAATTCAACAACTCGCGCGCCGCGCGAAATAGAATCTTCGTCGGAGAGAAGACGCTTCCAACGCGAACAACTGGTGGCTCACCGGCCTGAGGCCCGCGTGACAACACAACCCGGACGGATAACGCGGTTGCCCGCGACAAGGAGGATCACGATCCAGTCAACGATTGTTTAATCGGCAACGGTCAAAATGAGCCGAAAACACGGGAACTGAACACACTACACACATTCCGCGATTCGCGGCGAGGATCCATCCTCTAAGCTCATCACTCACAGCCACGGTCGATGGTGAAGACGGCGTCTTACGTACGAGCGAAAGCGTCCACGAAACGGGAGAGGGAACTCACACATCCGCTGAATCAGCCCAACCTGGCGCACGAACGTGCGTCAACGACCGCAACTTGCCTTTGGGCAAATCAACAACCCTTGGAAGCCTGGGCGGCCAACTGATTTGGCGTCTTCCGAAATGATGGCGCGACAACACGCCACCCGCAGAGCACCGAAGGCTTTCCAAGGAGAATGATCGGGGAGTGTTCGTGAGATTGCTGCAAAAACAGGCGGATTTGCCTGCTAGCGAATGGAGCAAGAATCGCGCCATCCGGGATCGGATTGTATCAACGTCCACTTGTGTTGTCAAAAAATGTGGCCAGATTCTGACACATTTTTTTGAATTCTCCCCTCGACCTCCGCTTTCCGACCGGCCTCTCGATGTCTGTCGCATCGAGACTCCTTCGCAACGCCTCGACTCCCCCGCGACGAATCAACCGTACGCCCCCCCAACATCCTTCCGCGGTCCCGCGCAGATCGAATACGTGCCGCAAGTCTGACCGCGTTCGCACATTTTTGCGGCAGATCGGATCCTCGCACCCTCCTGCAACCACTTCGCTTCCCAACGGAACCCGCATTCGCACCGGGGAAGGGCGGATCTGAGGGGCAACCTCCGCTCTCAATGCGCCACCCCCAGAACGAACTCCTGCCTAACGAAAACGCAAAGCCCTCGCCCGGCAAAACCTGCCGGACAAGGGCTTTCCATTTGCGTTCTGCGGTTCACGCTTTCGGTGACCCGTTCATTCCTTGATGTCGTGGCTGAACTCGACCTCCGCCCCGAACACTTCCGCCTTCAGCGGGCTGTTCGTCCCGTACTTCGCCAATGCCGGGTCGCCCGGCACCGCTTCCACCTTCCCCGAGGCATCGGGAGCCGGGGAATCGGGGACGATCGAAACCGTGTATTCGCCGGGATACACCTTCTCAATCAGATACGCCCCGTCGCCGTCCGTTTTGGCGGAGGCGTAGCGGTACGGGCCGGGCACTCCCTCGCTGGTCGTGATGAATCCCACGGTCACGTTCGCCAGCGGCTTCCCTTTCCGCGAAATCTTCCCGCTCACTTTCGCCGGATCGCCCAGATTCGGCCCCGACGAACATCCCGCCACGACCGTCGCCGTCAGAAACACGAACAACATTCGGAATTGCGTACAACTCTGTTGAAGACTCATGGCCAACCCCTCGATGTCGCGCCGCCGTTCGCGGCCTGCCGGTTAAACACACAAACGGGAGAGGAGCGAACCGACTCGCTCCTCCCCCGTTCGATCTCTCCTTCACGTACACGCTCGCGGCGACCCACACCTCGCGCCGGTCGCCTGGTTTTCAAAACTCGCCGACAACCTCATTCCCTCGCGGGGTCCCCAACGACACCCACACTTGCCCGGAGATGTTGTCGCTGATGAACCGCACCGTTCCGTCGAACAGCAGCGCGTGCACGCCCCCTGTGTGATAGCTCCGCACAGTCCCCCAGTTATGGGTCGTGAGGTAAGTCGGTACCGCACTGTTCGGAGTGGCGGCCGCCATCACCGAGAACTCCGTGCTGCCGTAGCCCGGCTTGAACCAGCTTTGACCGTAGGGATGCGCTGCGGGAAGGGCTCCCGGCATACCGGTGGCGAACTCCGAAAACGCGATGGTGTTGCTCAGCCCGTCCCTGATTCCCGCCAGCTTCAACCCCCCATCGCCCACCGTCGTCCCGGACAGCGGAGCGCCGGTTCCGTCGTTGATCAGCCCCCAACGCGACGCAAACGCGCCGTTCGTCGTTCCCGATCCATGCACGCCGCACAGGCCGTAGCCGTGCGCCGTCCCCGCCGCCGGATAATTGTGCGGCTGAGCGCCGTCCGCGGCCGGCGTCGGCAGGATCGCGCTGGGACAGATGAACCCGGCGATTTTCGCTTGGTAAACCGGCGCGTTGGCCACGTTGGCCGAGGTCAGGCTCCAATTCGCCTTGTTGTACAGCGGCGCTTGGTCGAGGTACGGCAACAACATGGAGTGGATCGTGTGACCCACCTGTCCGTTGTCCGTCACGCAGCAACACCCAGGACCGCTGGAATGGTTCACGCCGCGCGGGATGTTTGTCCCGGTGACGTCCATGTAGTTGTGCAGCGCCAAGCCGATCTGCTTGAGATTGTTGCGGCATTGGCTGCGACGCGCGGCTTCCCTCGCCTGCTGCACCGCCGGGAGTAACAGCGAAATCAAGATCGCGATGATCGCAATCACCACCAACAGTTCAATGAGCGTAAACGCCCTTTTCGCCCGCCTGAGCGCCACTGAGAATGCCATCCTCGACTCCCCCCTCACGGACATGGAAAACACCCGCTCTGCCGAACCGACCGAAGAGCGACAAACAAGAACATCCCGCGACGCACGCAGGACCGCACAAAAATGAGGCAGCCCCGCCATCGGGGAATGGTCCGCAACAGTCGTGCCACAGGGGCCTCGCCGCTGCGGAAACACTTCGGCAGGCCCTTCCAAAACGCCGTAAAGTGCTCCTGGAAAAAGGCTTGACGCTTGTCGAAGACACGGTGGAGAGTTGCCTCACCCGGTGCGACCCGCCCCGATTCGGACAAGAAACTGCTCTTTAGCCGCTCTTCCCGCCGGGCCTATCATGCGCGGGCGGCATGGCGCGGGATCGCAGCGGAGCTTCGGTTCGGTTTCGTCCCGCCAGCGCCGCTTCCAGCCGGATTGGTTTTTCGACGCGCCAGTTTGGTGGACGGAGTCCACCCCGTTTTCACCGCAGGGAAGTTCATCATGGCCTACGACGTTTGCATGGCGCTGATCGTCGCCTTCACCACTTGGCGCGGGGCGGTGAAGGGGGTCGCCTGGCAAATCGCCGGCATTGCGGCCCTTGTCCTCTGCTTCCTGTTCGCCACCCCGGTTTCCCTGGCGATCGCCCCGCTCATCAAGGTCCAGCCACCCCTCAACCGCTGGATCGCCATGTTGGCGACCTACCTGATTTTCTCGTTCCTCTGCTTCGCCGCCGCCCGCACCATTCGCGGCGCCCTGGAAGCGGCCAAGTTCGAGGAATTCGACCGCCACCTGGGGGCCGCGTTCGGCTTCGTCAAAGGAGCGGCTCTGGTGTTCGTGATCACGTTCTTCGTGGTCTGCCTGTCCGAGTCCTCCGCCCCGACGGTCCTCGCGACACACACCGGCCAAATCTCCCGCGTCATTGTTCGCAACATCCACATGGTGCTACCCGCGGAGATCGACCGCACGCTCGCCCCGTACTCCGGCAAGTTGCACCCGGACGTGATCGCCGGAAGGAACGATGTTCGTAACGATCCCCGCACGCGTCGCGACGACACCGCGCGCGGCCCCTCCGGCTACCGTCCCACCGAAGACTTCCGCGGCAGCGCGGGGCGCCCTGCCGACGACACCCGAACCGGGCAGGGGAGGGGGCCTCGAATCGGGTGGCAGGAAGAGACCGACGGGGACTTCGGCCGCGACCTGCGCGGCGCCGTCCAGGACGCCGTCCGCCAAGGAGTCGAAGGGGCCGTCCGTAAAACGATCGGCGATGTGCTCACCCCCGCCGCGGATCCCGCTCAACCACCGCGCCGCAAACCCGCCGCTCGGGACACATCCGCCCTCGAGGCCGAACGTCGCCAACTCGTGCGGTCGATCGCGGCCGTCTTCTACTCGACCCCGGATGATCTCGCTGCAGCCGAAGTCGACATCGCCTCGTCGTTCCAGGACGTGCCCGTCGAGGTGACCGTGGCGACATTGCGGGACTGGAACGCAGACCTCAGCGGCGAGCCCGACCCCGATCCATCAACGGATGTCGGCACGGCCATCGAAGCCCGTATCGCGCGGCAATGGGAAGAAGCCGGCCTCCCCGTCGACCGCCTTCCGCAAGCCGTCCGCGAGAAGCTTTCTGGCCGCCGGTAAGCACCCGTCCGCAAGCGGTGGCGTGGCGATTCGTGAACGGATGATCGGAGCGGCAAAGGCCGCGAAAACCCGTGAAACCGGCTGCACGGAATTGAACATAACGGACATTATCGGACGTTGCTGGGGGGTGTTTTTCCACCCCTCGATTTCAGCCCGCTGCCCCCCCGACCTCTTCGCGACCCGTCCGCGCGCCGTCTGATCAACCGAGCCCCCGCGGCAACGTTCGTCGCCACTCGTTCCACGGTCGCCGCGAGTCCGCGTTGCATGTTCGACTCGGCATTGCGACAGCCGCCCAACCACCGGCGCCGCCAGCTCCGTCACGCAGTCGTCATCACGCCAACGTCATCACGCCGTCTGCGTCGCCACACCCTCGATGAGCGTCTCGAACACGCCGATGCGCCGGAACTTGTCGTAACGCCGATCCAGCAATTGGCCAGCGGGGATGGCGGACAGATCCCGCAGCGCCTTCGTCAGCGATCCCTTGAGGTACATTGCCATCAGCCGATGGTCGCGGTGCGCGCCTCCGGGCGGTTCGGGGACAACCTCGTCCACGACCCCCAACCGCAAGAGATCCTTGCTCGTGAACTTCAGCGCGCGGGCCGCCTGGTCGGCGTGCTTGTTGTCCTTCCACAGAATCCCTGCGCACCCCTCGGGACTGATGACAGAGTAGTACGCGTTCTGCAGGACGGCCACGTGGTCACCAATGCCGATCCCCAGCGCCCCTCCCGACCCCCCTTCTCCGATCACCACGCAGACGATCGGCGTGTCGACGCGCGACATCTCGCGCAGGTTGTAGGCGATCGTGTACGCCTGCCCGCGCTCTTCCGCCCCGACCCCCGGATACGCACCCGGCGTGTCGATGAACGTGATGATCGGAAGCTTGTACTTCGCCGCCAATTGCATCTTCGCCAGCGCCTTGCGGTACCCCTCGGGGTGCGGCATGCCGAAGTTGCATTCGACCCGCTCCTTCAGATTCCGACCCTTCTGCTGCCCGACGAACAGCACCTTCCGATCGTCGAGTTTCGCGAAGCCGGTCAGGATCGCGTTGTCGTCCCCGAACGCGCGGTCGCCGTGCAGTTCGACGAACTCGTCGAACACCAGCTCGACGTAATCCTGCGTCTGCGGCCGTTCCGGATGGCGGGCCACCTTGACCACGTCCCACGGATCGAGCGTGTCGAACAACTCGCGCTTGGTGCGGGAAATCTCCAGCCGCAAACTGCGCACTTGCTCCTGGATCTCGGACGACGGCGTTTTCTCCGCCTCCGCTTCCAGCGCGGCCAGCCGCTCTTCGAGCTCGTAAACGGGCTTCTCGAACGGCAGTCGGAACTGCGGCTGATTTTGACTCTTGGCCATGAAGGGTCCGTCGCGGGGGGGCAAGGCGCGCCGATCCCCGAGGGTGGGGAAAAACCGCGCAAACCGACTACATAACCGGCGGCAGTTCATCCGCCAAGGGAGGATCGTCCGCGCGTGGCGGCGGCGCGGGGGGAGCCGGACGCGCCGGCGGCTGGGGAGGACGTGCCGCTTGCCCGGGTTGAGGCGGTCGCGGCGGTTGTCCCGGAGCAGGCGGTCGAGGGGGTTGTCCCGGAGCGGGGGGACGGGGCGGTTGTCCGGCTTGTGCGGGAACCGGTCCGCCGGGCCGCGCCGGACCGGGAGGCGCAACCCCAGGCCGGGCAGGGGGTTGCACGGGACCGCGCGGGGCCGCTCCGGGAGGACCGGCGGGTCGGGGCGGCCCTCCCGCCGGAGGTGGCGCGCCGGGAACGGCCGGACGTTGGGGAGCACCGGCCGGGGGCGGCGGCCGCTGTCCGGGCGGCACGGGGGGGCGTCCACCGGCGGGGGTGGGTGGTCCCGGCGGTCGGGGAGGTTGTCCGGGAGCGCCGGGCGGCCCCCCCTGCACTGCGGGACGTGGACCGGGCTGTGGCGGCCGAGCACCGCCGGGCGGCGGCGCGGGACGGGGTGCGGTGGCCGCCGGGGGGGGCGCCGCGGTCGGTGGCGCAGGTGCGGCGGGAGGCGGCGCGGCAGGGGGAGCTGCCGCGGCCGTCGCGAGGTCGATCTTCTGGGTTTGGCGGAAGGCGTCGGCCCGGCTGTCGAGCTTGTTCTCGGTGTTTTCGGCTAGTTCCCGAGCCACCGCCTCTTTCGCCGCGACCGCGCTTTCTTTCGGAGGCTCCTTGAACAACGTCGCTGTCCGGAACGCGGAAAGAAACTCGTCGATACTCGCGAAGCGATCCTGCGGCTTCTTTTTCAGCATCCGTTCCAGGATGGCGTCCGCTTCGGTCGTGACGTTCGGGTTGAAGAACGATGGACTCGGCGCGGGTTCCGCCACGTGCCGAATCAGCAAGTCCTTGGGCGTGGCCCCTTTGAAGGGGGGCTCGCCGGTGAGAATCTCGAACAGCGTGATCCCCAGGCTGTAAATGTCGGTCTGGATCGAAACCGGCTTCTGCAGGATCTGCTCGGGGGCCATGTAGGTCCGGGTCCCCTGGATCGGCGGTTTCCTGCCCAATAACTTGGCCAGAAACGACGGCGGACGACACGACAGCGAAAAATCGATCAACCGCACGTCGGAACTCTTCGAACACAGAATGTTGTCCGGCTTGACGTCGCGATGGATCCAGCCCGCCTTGTGCACGGCGTCAAGGGCCAACGAGACCAGTTCGACGACCCGTTTGCAGCGGATCTGCATCGAGCCTTTGTCGAGGTTGAGCTGGGCCTTGATGTTCGGGACGGGAAAGTGCTCCATCACGAAAAAGGCGTGCTTCTTCGTGACGTTGATTTCGTGGTATTTGATGATGTTCGGATGGCTCAGCGACGAACCGACCTTGAACTCGTGACGCAGGCTGGCCACCTGGACGGGGTCGTTCTTCGAGTTCTCCTGCAACAGCTTCAGCGCGAAGCGGCGGCCCGTGTTGCCAAGTTCCTCGGTCGCCTCGAACACCTGCGAATGCTGGCCCGTGGCGATGCAGTTCCCCAGGCGGTAATTGCCGAATACGTTGGGGTCGTCGAGGTTGGGGGCTGCGGGGGTCGCCACGGGACATGTTCCTTGCGCTGCGCGTCGCCGCGCGAAAACCGGTCCGCCCGCGTTTCAGCCGCGCGCGAACCCCCATTGCAACACGTCGCGCCAAGGGCTGGCAAGGGTGCAACCGGTCCGCAGTCCCCCATCCGGACTCGGTCGCGGGTGAAGTGTCCCGGTTTTCTCCGGAAACCACTCGGGGTTTCTCCGCAAACCAAACGGCGCACAAACCACGAACAACATCGCCCCACGCGATACACTACGCCCCACGGCGATGCCCGCCCGGCCCGGCGGAAGGTGTTCGCCGGATGCACGTTTCTCCCGCCGATTTCGGAGAAATCGGGGACGCGAATGCACAGGTTTCTTCCAAAAACCGAGTCGCGTCCAAACCACGAAGCACATTGCCAAGCGCGAAGAACTTGCCCCGGTGCGAGGATCATTCTGTCAACCGGGCATGTGTTTGGTGGGTGAGCGGGGAACCCACCGGCTTCGGAGAATTCGCGGACAACCAGGAACACACACATGCTCGCAATCGTGATCCTCTGCACCGGTCTGGGAACCACACCCATGGATGATCGCTTCCAGGCCCTCGCGGCCAGCTACATCGATCAAGTCGCCCGCCTGTCCCCCGTTGATGCCACGGGGCTGGGCGACCACCGCTTCGATGGCGAATTGGACGACATCTCGGCGGAAGGTCGTCAACGACGCACGGAGTGGCTGGCTCGGGTCGCAGCCGATCTAAAACAGATCGACCCGCGCAACCTGTCGCGCCCCAACCAGGTCGACTTCGCCCTGTTGCGGCACGCCGTGCGATTTCAGGTTTGGCAGTGGGAAACGCTGCGCGAGTGGTCGTGGAATCCGCTGGTCTATACGGGCTTGCTCGGCGATTCGGTGCAACGGCTGCTCGAGCGCGAGTTCGCGCCCGAAGCCGAACGGCTGGCCAACGTCGCACGGCGGCTGGAACGGTTTCCCGCGTTCCTCGAGCAAGTCCGGAGCGTGCTGGTTCCCGCGCGCGTCCCAGCCGCGCACGCGGACACGGCCGTCGCCCAGAACAAAGGGCTGCTCAAAATCCTGGACCTGGCTCGTTCGCGACGATCCGCTTTGGACGCCGAGGGCCGGGCCGCGCTCGACCGGGCCCTCGACATCGCGGCGCGGGCGATCAACGAGCAACAAATCTGGCTGGAACGGGAACTCTTGCCGCACGCGAAGGGGGACTACCGAATCGGCCGCGATCTGTTCGACAAGAAACTGGCGTTCACGCTGCATTCCACGCTGCGGCGCGACGACATCCGCGCGATGGCCGACCGCCGCGTCGCCGAGCTGCACGACCAGATGTACGCGCTGGCCACCCCCCTGCTCCGCGCGCGGAACTCCGACACGCCGACCCCCGACCGCCCCACCCCGGAGGAAAAACGCGCGGCGATCCGCGCCGCGTTGGAGTTGGCATGCGCGGACGCCCCCTCCGCCGACGAGATCGTTGACACCATCCGCGATGGCGTGACGCGCACGACGGATTTCGTCCGCGAAAAGGAGTTGGTCACCCTCGCCCCCGACCCGCTCGAAATCGTCCTCATGCCGGAGTTTCGCCAAGGCGTGTCGGCGGCCTATTGCGACGCCCCCGGCCCTCTCGAAACCAACCAGAAGACGTTCTACGCCGTCTCGCCGATCCCCAAAAGTTGGAGCGAAACGCAGGCGAAATCGTTCCTGCGGGAATACAACCGGCGCTCGCTGGACGTGCTGACGATCCACGAAGCGATGCCCGGCCACTTCCTTCAACTGGCCCTTTCGAACCGCTACAAAGGTCGCTTGCGGCACCTCTTCCAATCGGGCGTGTTCGTCGAAGGTTGGGCCGTGTACGCCGAGTGGATGATGTGCGAAGCGGGCTTCCGCGACGCCGATCCGCTCTTGAAACTCGTCACGCTCAAGTGGTACCTGCGCGACGCCACGAACGCGATCCTCGATCAGGCCGTCCACGTCGACGGCATCACGCAGCCCGAGGCGATGCGGCTACTGATGGAGGACGCGCTCCAGGAGGAGCGCGAAGCGGCCGGCAAATGGCGACGGGCCCAGCTCACGTCGGCGCAACTGTCGACCTACTTCACCGGCTACGTCGAACACGTCGCTCTTCGCAAAGAAGCGGAACAACGTTGGGGCAACAAGTTCCGCCTCAAGGACTACCACGACCGACTCCTCTCCTTCGGCTCACCCCCTCCAGCCTTCGCAAGGGCGCTGCTCTTCGAGGACGCGGTGCCGGAGGAGTGAGGGGTAAATAGACGTTGACTTTGCCTTGCGTCAAATCGATGCTTAAGGCAGGCCCTGAAGCACCTAGAACCTCGAAAGTGCTGCTGATTGTCGCACTCTCTCCCACACCACACGATCATTGAGGCGAGTTCGGTGACGGCCTAGAATCTACGAAACGGTGGCAGCAAATGAGTCTGGACAAAGCAAAGACATTCAAAAGAACAACTTTTTCTTGCGAGCGACTCCGTGACTTCAAAGTGCTTGAAGCATTACGCGGAATATGCGAGGACTTCTCCATCGAGCGGAGTTCAGTTCAGGTTGAGTTCGCCTTTATTGATGGATCGTTTGACTTTGCCCTGCCCGAGACAAGCGACACCAACCCCAAGATCTCCGATTACCTGACTCAAGACAGCATATCGGTCCAAAAATTCAAAGCCACAGTATCAGGAGTGAGTATTTCGGTTGAGCGCCCCTTGGACACACAACAAACCCACCTATTGAAAGGGGCATCTGACCTTGTGTCTCTTGCGATCAACGAGGGATTTGACACCGGGAAGCCGGGAGTAAAGACATTTTCTGCGTGCCTTTCCTCGGCAAGGGCTCATCTCTCGCCCATCGACACACTGAGCTACCGCGACGTTCTCAACGAGGTCGACAACTCGATTTTCCAGTCCCGAGAAACGGCCATCAACCGTTTGGAACGCCTTCAAGAAGGGTTTTTCACGACTCTTCGCAAAGAGCACGCGCGGCTCCGCAAAGAGCACCAAGAGCGACTCGAAGAATTAACGAAGGAGTATGAGAACAAGCGATCCGATCTTGACAAGGCACACGAAATTCGTGCCGCCGAGCTGTTGTCGCAGTCTGACGACCTTGCAAAGAGAGAGACGGAACTTCAAGAACTCAGGCATAAACATTCGAGGGCTCGCATCCAAGGGGATGTCGATAAGAAACTTGATGAACTCCTCAAATCTTTTGAATTGACGGCAGGGTCGCGCAACAAACGGTGGGCCGTATTGTCCCTTGCCGGGCTGATGATGATCGTATTTGGTGGTGCGGCAGGTTGGATTTCCTACTCCAATGTTTCCAACCCAACGACCTCTGTTCCGATCATCGCGTGGGTCAGCCAAATCACATGGACGCTCGCTTTTTTCGGCGTCGGAACGTTCACAATTCGCTGGCTGAACGATTGGTCGAAGCGACACGCGGACGCGGAATTCCGCCTCAAGCAACTTCAAATCGACTTCAAGCGGGCATCGTGGCTCGTAGACCTTGCGTTTGAATGGAGAAACGCTGAGAACGGAGGTGAGATCCCACAACATCTCGTCGACAAACTCTCTGTTGACTTGTTCTCTGCAACTCCGGGCGAGTCTTCCTCGACGCATCCGCTCGAGACATTTGTCACCGGGCTTATCGGCGAAAACGGGAAGGCAAACGTCAAGATGCCAGCAGGGGGCGAATTGTCCGTTGAGAGGGGAAAGTAATCGGTGACCGCTTTCGCGAATGACCCCGACGCCGCACTGAGCGTCAGGTCTTCGGAGCGGTCCGAGCACCAATGAACTCGCGGGATCTAGTGGATTCGTGCGGCATCACCGCCATCGACCGAGTCCGATGTCTCGACAAATGCCGCCTGTCCCCGCGCCACCCACCAGGCCGCAACGGTGCGGGAGTGGCGGGGGGTGGGATCGCCTGATCCCAGATCGTCGCGGGATCACCCCCCCACCGGCTCCAGCTTCAGCCGCATCCCGACGCGGTTCGCCAACCGCACGAACGCGCCCAGCGGCAGGTCGATTTCGCCGGACTGAAACGCCAGGATCGTGTCCAATTCGATGCCGGTCTCGCGCGCCAATCGGTTGGCCGTGATGACGGACGCGATGATGGCTCGCCGAAGTTCACCGGCCAGCGAGTCTTCCGCGGCCGCTTCGTCTTCCCACGCGATTTGCGCCAGCAAACCGTCCTTCTCCGCCTCGCAGGCTCGGGCCAGCGCTTCCAGCCGGGCCGTCTCTTCGGGCGTCGCGGGATGGATCGCTCCGTCGGTCATATCGAACATCTCTTCATTCGGGCTGGAGGATGTCGGCGATTTTCCGATGCGCCACTTCGGACCAGAAAAACTCGTGAAACGGCATGCTGGTTTTCCGACCGGGAATTCGACATCACTCATTAGCCGGAGCGGGGATCGAACCCGCACGTCCCGTGAAGGACTCAGGATTTTAAGTCCTGTGCGTCTGCCAGTTTCGCCATCCGGCCACAGAAGGCTTCGTACAACATCCTCACACAAGAAACCACGCTCTCGCCATCGAACTCGCCCCCCCCCTTCCCTCCCAACCCCCTCCCGGCAAAAACCGGACGAGCACCTACTTCGCCGGTGCCGTCGATTCCGCCAGTCGCAGTTTCGCGATCCGGACTTCCAGCCGACCGAGGACCGGCTGCAGCGTCGCGAACTTCTCGTCCTGCACCATCTCGCGCAGCTTCACCGCCAACTCCTTGCGGCCCACCGGCGTCGCGTTCGAGAACAGCGCGACGAACGGTTCTTCGCACAGTTCCAGCAACCGCTTGCGGGCGGGCAGCGCGTGGGCTTCCGTTTCCCCCAACATTTGCAACACCCCCGCCAGCGTTTGCGTATTGCCACTCTCGAACTGCTCGCGACCGGCCTTCTGCTTGGCGAAATTGGGATCGGTCTCCTCGAGTTTGGGGATCTCGTTCACCACCCGTGCGAAGCGGGCCATCACCGTCACCACCGCACCCGTGATCTCGACCACGTCACGGTCGGACACCTGCTTCTTTTGCTGGCGGACGACGTACAGCCCCAGCAGTTTCGACGACGCCAACATCCGTTGGATGCCGTCCGGCACTCGCAGGTTCAGCGCCAAGTCCTTGTTCGTCAGCGAATCCGAATCCTTGATCTCGCAGATCCGCGCGAACAGCCGCCCCGACGCCGGGCTGTTGTGACGGGGCAGCACGCACACCTCCCCCTTGTCGAGTTCGGCCAACTTTTCGACCGCCTTGGCCAGGTCCCCCCCCGACCAGGCCCGGTCGTACGCGGGCACGCCCGCTTCAACGTAGGCGTCGTCCTTCAGGGACGTGTCTTCCTTGGGGCCGATGGTTTCCTCGGGAACGGCATTGGCTTTGACGCCGGACTCCTGGGCGGAGACCAGACCAGGAACGGCCAACAAGACGAGCGCGGCAACGAGAACGGTGTGTCGGAGGAGCATATTCGCCTCGGGGTGGCGGGAAGAGTGCCGTTTCACTCCGTGAAACGACGCGTAGGGAGATCTGGGTTTGCGATGCAAGCGGAATTGGCAGTTGGAGACGGAATGATTCGTTCGACGGAGCGAACGAGCACCAAAGTACCGTTTCACTCCGTGAAACGCCGTTCGGCGGAGCGAACGGCCACCCGCGTCAATTCCCACGCGTCTGGAAGTTATGGGTTTTGTCGACGCCTTCGATCGACACCGTATACGACTTGCCGTCCGGGGCGACACTGGCTTTCACGAACTTCCCCTGGCAGGTGGCCGTGGTGTCGGTGTTGGCGATGAACTCGGCGGGGGTCTGGTCAGCGGCGGCCAGCTTCACGTTGCGATGCAATTGAAACACCGCCTGCAGCGTGTCGCACTTCCGCAACGTCTCCCATGTCCGAGCCGCGCATCCCTTCTCCGGACCGTTGCACATCACAGCCACGCGCGGTTCGATCGCCCGCACCAACACGGGGTTGTTGCTCACGTCGAGGCCGTGGTGCGTGACCATGAACATCTCGACCTTCCCCACCGGGTTGTTGGGGGCCATCAACTTGGCCTCGGTGTTCCACGTCAGGTCGCCGCAGGTGAGGAACGTGAAGTCCCCGAAGCGGAACAACAAACTCAGGCTTTTGGCGTTGTCGGAAGTGTCCTCGGGTTGGGGTTTGTGTTCGGCGGCGAAGGGGTTGGCCGGTCCCTCGTTGGGGACGACATCCCCCGAAGCGGTGAGCACACGCACCTTGAGCGGCGTCTCCTTCGCGGGCATGTCGAACGTGTCCACCGCGCGGAGTGTCGTCGACCCATTCTGCGCAGCCGCGCGATACAACTCGATCCGCTCCGGGTACTTCGGGTCTTCCGAGAGCATCTCGGGCATGCCCCGGTCCCAAAACCGACCGACGGGAATGAGCGCTGCCAGCGCCGCGTGATTGCCGTAATGGTCGAGATGCCAATGACTGACGACCGCGTGATCGATCCGCTTGCGGCCCGCCACATCCTTGACCACGCGCAGGATGCGGTCCCGGTCGCGTCCCTGATTGTCGGGATATCCGGAATCGATCAGGACCGAGTCGCCCACGGGGGTCACCAAGAGCGTCGCCGCCCCTCCCTCGACATCGATGAAGTAGATGTCGAGTCGGCCATCCTTGTCGTCGGCCAACAGAGGACACGAAAGGACAAGTAGCAGCAGAGTCGCGAGAGTGGAGCGCATGGGCAAGGCGTGGGCAAAAGGGAACAGGCAATCGTAACGCGGGACGTGGTCAAAACTCCGTCATCTCGCCGCCAACGCGCCGATCCGCAATGCCCAGATGCTCTTCGATCCGTTGTTCGAGGAACAGCACGACGTTGCGGTCCGACTCGTAGCGCCACAGCGGGCGTTCGCGTCCGTCTTTGGTGACGATCATGAGACTGGCCGTGACGGCCCCCGCATTCCGCATCTGTGGATGATACTGCGTCGGCCCGTTTTTTCTCACGCTGAACTGCTGGCGACAGTAAAGCTGGTCGATCTCCTCGACCGCCACCGTGCATTGACCCGGCCAAAACAGCGGGCCGTGCCGCACCGTCAGCCACTCGCGATCCACGGTGATCACAGTCCGATTGAGCAGCGACGCAAGGCAGGTGTAGGTCAGGCCGATCCCCACCGCCACGTGTCCAAGCGGGAAAATCACGAACAGCCACTTGAACGCACCGGGCATACCGGGCCCGTCGTTGCCAAACAGCCCCCCCACGGCGATCGAGTACCAGAAAAACAGGAACCCGTCCCAGGCGACGCAGAAGAACACAAGAAACAGAATGGCCGGATGGAACCAGCGGAACGAAATCCGCAGCGTGTCCCCCTCGTCGGCAACATTCAGCCGAACGGGCTGTGGAAACCTGGGCCGCTCGGCGGGAGCAACCGGCGCCAGCCCGTCCGCCACCCCCGCGCGCCCCACCCCCTGCCCCGCCCGCCCCACCTGATCGGCGAACGAAAACACCTGCCCGCAAGGGACGCACTTGGCCAACCGCGTGCCAAGATCGATATCGGCCAAAGGAACGGTTTGTTGGCAGGCGGGGCAGCGGATGTGCATGGGGAGGGCCTGGGCTTGCAGGAATTAGGGAGCCGGTGGCGGAACGGGTTCGACGCGCGCACCGGAGAAACCGAGAACGATGCGGAAGCCGCCGTTCAAACGGGCTTGTTGACGGTCGATCGGAAAGCGACGGGCGGCGCGACAGTTCTTCGGTTGTTCGTACCAACCACCGCCACATTTGATGCGAATCTCGCTGGATGCCGGCAGTTTCGAGAGCGGAGTGTTCGCCGTGAGCAATTCGATGTCGCCAGGGGCCAATGTCCATTCGGCCACGTTGCCGTGCATGTCCACGAGGCCAAAGGGGTTGGGTGGAAAACTTCCGACCGGACCGGTGTAAGGGAATGGGTCCCGTCCGGCAAAGCCGGTCAACGCGGGGTCTTTCTCCTTGAGGGTGGCATCCCGCAGGTTGGCGACCTTGTCGAGCTTGGTCGGGTCGTCCCCGTGGTGCCAAGGGGTCGCGGTCCCCGCGCGACAGGCCCATTCCCATTCGACTTCGAGAGGGAGCCGGTACGGTTGCGACTCCTTTTTGGACAACCACTCGCAGAACGCGACCGCGTCGTACCAGTTGACGTTGACGACCGGGTGATCGTCGCTTTGCGTGAACCCGGTGTTGGACCAGTTGTACTGCGGTTTTTGTCGCCAACGTCCATCCGCTTCGACGCCGAGTGCCCCCTTGCCATCGCGTTCGGCGGCGGTCTTGTAGCCGGAGTCGGCGACGAAAGCACGGTACTGACCGACGGTGACTTCCGTGCGACCGAACCGGAACGGTTGGGCGATCGTGGCGGGGGTTTGGGTTTCGGCAGCATCACGCTCCGGCTCGGAGGCGGGGCTGCCCATCATGAACGATCCCGGCGGGATCAGGACCAGATCCATGCCGAGGCCGTTTTTCTGGATGATCGGTTGGCTGAGGATGTTGGCCCACGCGAGTTGGGCAGCCTTGGCGGTGGACTCGTTAAAGGGGGATTGGAGTGAAGTGGGAGCGCTCGATGCCGGAAGGGGCGACGGAGGCGGTGTTGGAGCGGGGGACGGTTGTGATGTCGCGGTAACGGACAGGGCGATGCGGAATCCAAAATTGAAGGTCGCGAATTCCGCAGGGAATCCGACGCGGAAACCAGACTCGCAGCCGTCCAGAGAGTTGTACCAACTGCCTCCGCGAACCATCCGTGCAACGCCCGTTGTCGGTCCTGTGGGGTCGTCGAGCGCGATCGTCGAGCGATACTCCGCCCCCGCCCAGTCCGAGCACCATTCCCACACATTCCCGTGCATGTCGTACAGCCCGAATGCGTTGGTGCGATAGCTTCCGACCGGAGCGCTAAAGACAAACCCATCCCGCCCCTTGATCCCGGTGAAGTTCGGGAACCTCTCCGTGGCCAGCGCATCCGGGACGTTCCCGAGCGTCACCAACCCCTCGGGGTCGTCACCGTGTTGAAAACGGGTGGTCGTGCCCGCCCGGCAGGCGTACTCCCATTCCGCCTCCGTTGGCAATCGATACGTTCGGTTCTCCTTTTGGCTCAGCCAATCGCAGAACGCGACCGCGTCGTTCCAGGTCACGTTGACAACCGGATGATCGTCTGTTTGCGGGAATCCGGTCTCCCGCCAGGAGTACCCCGGCTTCTGAGATACGTTCGCGCCTTCGACTCCGTGTCCCCCCACGACACCCCGCTCCGCTTCCGTTCGGTAAGCGCTTTGCCGGGTGAACTCTGAAAAATCTCGCCTTGTGACCTCGCGAGAAGCGAGCAGGAAGGGGCGTGTGATTCGTACCCGGCCAGTGACCTTCGAGTGAGCACCCTTCTGTTCCGAGTCGATCGCCCCCATCCGGAACTCTCCCGGTGGAATCAGGACCAGATCCATGCCGAGGGAGTTCTTCTGGACGACCTCCTGACCGAGGTGTTTGGCCCAGGTGGACTGGCCGTTCTTGGCGGCGGCTTCGTTGAAGGGCCATTGAAGAGGGGCGGGAGAGGTTGGCGCGGGCGGCGGTTCAGGATGGGTTACGGAAGAGGTTTTTTGTTGAAGAGAGGCGGCGAGCACTTCGACGGGACGGAAGCCGATGTAGTCGGCGAGGCTGCCAGCGTCTCTCGCCCAGCGTTTGGCGGAACGGTTGTCCCGCGGATCCGAGAACCAAAAACCGCCTCGAGCCGTGCGCAGATTGTTGGATAGCTCCTCGACAAGCGGGTCGATTCCACCGGGAAGGTGATCGGCATATCCGTCGGCGCACCACTCAGAGAGGTTGCCCACGAGGTCATGGACGCCTAATGGGTTGGCAGCGAATCGTCCGACGGGAGCAGTGTAGGTGAAGCCGTCATCACCTTGGACCTCATTCCACCCGGGGAAGCGTTTCCGCATCGAGGCGTCGCCCACGTTGCCAACGCGGACGAGATCATTCACGTGGTTGCCGCATTGGAAACGGGCGACGGTGCCGGCGCGGCAGGTCCACTCCCATTCCGCTTCGGTGGGAAGGCGATACACGCGGCCTTCGCGCTGGCCGAGCCATTCGCAGAAGTTCTGTGCGTCGTTCCAATGGAGGTAGAGAGCGGGGTGATCGTCGGTTTGCGGAAATGCGGGTTTGCGGAACGACGTACCGGGGCGTAACGATTGGAGATCATCCTTGTCGCTCTGTCCGAAGCCCCCTCCCCCGCTTTCGGCGGCGGTGACGTACCCGGTCTCATCCGCGAACGCCCGGTACTGAGCGATCGTCACCTCCGTACGAGCCATACGGAACGGTTTGGTGAGCGTCACCGACACCTGATCTTCGTGCTTCTCGCGTCCCACTTCCGTCGGCGGGCTCCCCATTTTGAACGATCCGGGCGGGATCAGGACCATCTCCATGCCGAGGGAGTTCTTCTCGACAACATCTTGCCCGAGGTGTTTGGCCCAGGCGGCTTGGCGCGAGATGGCGGTGGATTCGTTGAAGGGCCACTTGAGTGGAGTGGGAGGCTTCTCGGGGGATGGGTCCGTCTTGGGCGCAGCGGGAGACGGTTTGCCGGCGGTGGTATCGGCGACGGCAGGGGGACGAGGGGAACCGGGACGCACCCCCCACCACAGGAGGGCCAGTACCGCCAACACTGCTCCACCGATCGCGCCGTAACGGAGATGAGGGGGGAGCGTCGAGAAAGAAAGGGGTGAGCGCAGTGGGACGGGGCGTTTCGGATTCCCCGGCGAGGATTTGCGGGCGGTCGCCGGAGTGGGCTTGGGGGCTGCCGTCCCCTGGTTCGGCGGCAGGACCATCGTTCCCGTCGCCGCCACGCGCTGTTCGGTCACCGCCCGGTCGAGTTCCCCAAACGCCTGGTCGAGCCGGCTGGCTTCGGAGCGGACGCTCATCAGCGAGGGGGCGGACGCGCCGGGGAGCAGCGCCTGCTCCAGCGCGGCAAGGGCGTCGGTCATCGACGGGAAGCGGTCCTCGGGTTTCTTGGCGACCATTCTCTGGAAGACGGCGTCGAGCGAGGCGGGGACCGCCGCACAAGCGGACTTCAGCGACGGGATCGGCTGCTGGGAATGCGCCAGCAGCTTGGCCATCAGCGAATCGCCGTCGTAGGCGGCGCGCCCCGTCAGCAGGTACCACAGCGTGATCCCGAGGCTGTAAATGTCGGAGCGGTGGTCGGCGCTTTTCGAGCTGAGCGCCTGCTCGGGGGGCATGTAGTCGACCGTTCCCATGACGGCCCCGGACTGCGTCAGTTCGGCGGCCCCCTTGGCGTCGCTGAATCGCGCCAGCCCCATGTCGAGAATCTTGACGACACCCGTTTTGTCCAGCAGCAGGTTCGCCGGCTTGATGTCGCGATGGACGATCCCTTGCGAATGGGCGTACTCCAGCCCCTTCGCCGCCTGCACCACGCAGTGCACCGCCTTGTCGACCGCCAACGGCCCCTTGGCCTTCACCAGCGACGACAGGTCGGAGCCTTCCACGTACTCCATCACGAGGAAGTGCGTCTTCCCCACGCAGTCGGCGTCGAACGCGTTGACGATGTGCGGATGCTGCAACCGACCGGTGGCTTCGACCTCGCGCAGGAACCGCGAGACCGCCTCTTCGGTTTTCGTGAGGTCCGGCGACAGCACCTTGAGCGCCACGATCCGCTTCATGCGGCGGTGCGAGGCCTTGTACACCGCCCCCATCCCCCCCTGCCCCAGTTTGTCGAGCAACACGTAGTTGCCCAGGACGAGGGCTTTTCCCTTGCCAGCGTAGACCTGCTGGGCCTGAAACGCGGTGAGCTTCTCCCCCTTCACCAACGCGCGGGCGAGTTGCTGCGGGTCGGTCGATTCGCCCAGCCCCGCGCGGGCGGCGGCCACCTCGTCGGCGGTGAGCAGGCCGGAGGTTTCGCAGTCGGCACAAAACTGGTCGAACGAGACGGGCACGGACGGGTACTCGAACACCACAGGAAGCAAGGGTTCGAGGATAACCGGTGCGGAAGGGGCACGAAATCAATCGTCCGAGAGTCGGTTGTACGAGGAACCTGGGCGTCCGCTCACCTTCGGCGGAAAACTCACGTTCTCCGCACCGGGGGAGATTGAGCACTCGTGACGCTCAGCCCTGGCACGCCGCCAGCATCGCGGCCAACGGCTCCGGGTCGGCCAAACGATGATCGCGACCAACTTCGATCAGGGCCGCGCCGCTGGCGCGGGCAAGTTCTTCCGAATCCGCGAACGGGATGATGTCGTCGGCCCGACTGTGCAGGATCACGGCATCCGAGCGGACGGTGCTCGCCCTCCCCCAGTTCTTCCACGCGGGGCAAAGCAGGACCAGCTTCGCGGTCCCGCTCGCGATGTTCATGGCGACAGCCCCGCCACGCGAACTGCCGACGACGACGCGCGGCTGGTGTTGGTCGAACGCGGCCTGAGCCGTCCGCAGGGCGGCCTCGAAATCATCGTCGTCCAACGCGGGGTTGAGGACGGTGTGGCCGTGAGTTTGGAGGTAGGTCGGTTTCACGCCGCCGGGAACGCTGTGCCAGCCATGAAGGAACAGGATCACCATGACAAGACCGACCGTGACGACGGGGGTTGTGCTGGACGAAGTGTCGTCACCACCCCGCAAGCGCATCGAAACCGACATCAGCGGGGTTGCCCCTCCGCCATTTCCACCAGTTGCCCCTTGTGCAGATGCAGCACGCGCTCGGCCCGCGCTGCCGCGCGCGGGTCGTGCGTGACGAGCAGAATCGTCTTCCCGAGGCTGACGCGAAGTTCCCCCAGCAGGTCGAGAATCTCCTCGGCGGATTTGGCGTCGAGGTCCCCCGTCGGCTCGTCCGCCACGATCAGCGTCGGGTCGGTCACGATGGCCCGCGCGATCCCCACCCGCTGCTGTTGCCCCCCCGAAAGCTGGCCGGGCCGATGCCGCATCCGATCCGACAGGCCCACCAGTTCGAGGGCGGTCAACACCTGCTCCTTCCGCTTCGCCGCCGAAAGGGGCATCAACAGCAGCGGCAGTTCGACGTTCTCGTACGCCGTCATCACCGGCAGCAGATGGTAGAACTGAAAGATGAACCCGATGTTCCGCGTCCGCCAGGCGGCCAACGCGCTTTCCCCCATCGACGAAATCCGCTGCCCACCGACCTCCACCTCGCCGGTGGTGGGAACGTCCAGCCCCGCAATGATGTTGAGCAGCGTCGTCTTCCCCGAACCGCTGGGCCCCATCAGACCAAGAAACTCGCCGAACGGAACCGCCAGGTTCAGGTCCTGCAACACCTCGACCGTCTCGCTCCCGCGACGAAACGACTTGTGCACGTGGGCAATACGAACGGCAAGGTCGGCGGGCGGCATGGAAGCTTTTCGGGAAAGGGCAAGTCGACGCGACAAGGTCGCAAAGCCAATCAGCGAGCCATCCAGCGCGATAGGCCCGCGGCCAATTCTAGAAAACCGGTAAGCGGAAAGGGAGTCGCGACGATCAACGCCCCGCGTTCGCAATCCTTGTCGCGACACGCTCCGAAGCATCAATTGCGCACCGCGCCCTTGCAGCTCGCCCCCTGCTCCTTCCCCCACCGCAGCCCATCCGGCCCCTCACACCAGCGCGGGGGCCAGCAGTCTTCGCGACTCAAGGATGCGCAGCGTGTCCGCGATGGTCGAGGACACAAAGCCGGCCCCCGCGGCTTCCAGCCGTTCCAGTTCCAGCGTGGCTTCCTGCGCATGCCCCCATCGCCCCACGATGATGGTCAACTCCGGAGCGGCATCGTGCAGTCGCTTGCAGAGGTAACGGGCATGCCCCAGACCGCCCGGAGGAACCGCCCCGATGCAGACGACGTCGGGCCGGTCGGTCGCCATCCGCGCGGCCAGTTCCGACGCCAGCGTGTCCACGGTCGTACATTCCCAGTCCCACACGTCGGGGTCCAGATTCTGCCGCAACATCTCAAGGCCCAGGCGATCCGTGTCGTCGAGCGCCGGACATCCAAGCAGTCGCACTTTCGCGAAGGGGCGTGACGAATCGGACACGGGGTCTTCAGACTCTGTTTCGTCAGGAGGGGTCGTGTTGGGACTTTCGATGTTCGGAGCGTTCTCCGCGGCGATCACGACGCGTGGAATCGCTGCGGTGCGGCGCAACACACTCTCGATTCCTGCCAGCACACCTTCCTCGTCGACAGAGGTCAAATGCCCGCGCCGGACATCCCTTCGCAGGCAGTTCAGGGCCGGAACGAGAAGTTCGTCACAGACCGCCACCATCGATCCGCTTCGGGCCCGGTCGAGCACCATTGCGGTGGCCTCGGCGACATCCCCCAACATCAACCGTTGATACAGTCCGACATGGGCGCGGAGCGCGGGGGCGTCCCCCAACAGCAGATGCAGGAACCGCAACTCCGGAATGTTCTTCCCGACGACCACCAGACAGACCGCGAACGGAGCCGACAGCACCAGGCCCACCGGTCCCCACAGAAACAGCCAGAATGCCGCCGAAATCAACAGGGCGGTCGGCGAAACACCGGTGTTCTGGCCGAACAGCAGCGGCTCGGCGATGTTGTTGCTCACCAGTTCCAGCACCAGTACGAATCCCACGACCATCGCCGGTGTCCACCAACCTTCAAAGGCGGCCAGGCTCATCAGGATCGGAAACACCGCTCCAATCCACGGACCGATGTACGGGATGAACCGCAGCGTTCCCGCCAGAAAGCCCCACAGCAGCGCGTAGGGAACCTGCAGCGCCAACAGCCCGGCCGTCATCACGAGGCCGAACCCTCCGTTGAGCAGCCCGACGATCGCGACGTAACGGCCAATGCGCTGGGCAATGTCCTCCACCGCCTTGCTCGTGAGCGCCAGTCGAGACCCGCCCGCCAGCATCACAATGCGGTCGCGGAGATCGTCACGCCCCAGCAAAAAGAACACCAGCAGGACCAGCGCGAACGCCAGCGTGGCGACGACCTCCAGAAACGAGCCGACAACCCCCGTCAGGCCGCTCCAACGCGTGGACTCCGGATTCCACCCCGACCGTTCCAGGTCCGCCCGAGGTCCAACGTTCACGCGATCGGGCCGGTCGGCGGGATTTCTCGCGGGGGACGAGAATTCCTGGCCCACCTCGTCGACCATGCGAACGAACGATTCGACCAACGGTCCCGTCCCCAACTGTCGCAGCGACTTCACCTTCGCGCGAATGTTGGCCGTATTCTGCGGAATCTCCGCCAACACTCCGGCAACCTGCCGCGTCACCACGGTTCCGATCGCCGCCAACACGCCTCCGGTGATGGAGACCGCCAGCAACACAGCCCCGATGTGCGGCACACCGCGGCGGCTCAGGAAACGCACGACAGGGTTCAACAGAAACGTCAGCAGTCCGGCCAAAGCGATCGGAACGAGGACTGGGCGTCCCCAGATCAGCACGATGACCAGGACCAATCCGACCACGGTCCCCGACAACAAGACAATCGCGCGCTGCCATAACGGGTCCCGGACTTCGCGGGACGTGGACGGGTCGATCGTCCTGGATGCGCCGGGCATGATGGTCTCCAGGAGGTTTCCGCCCACCGCGCACCGCACGCGAGGACCTGGTTCAGTGAACGCGCCTCTTCGTGTTCATCCGCGTCGCGGCGCCCCGCGGAACGGCCCCGAGGGGCGCGACGCGGACCGACTGGCCTCCGGTCCCCCCTGGACCGTGGCCACTGGCGATGTGGACCCGTACGGTGTGGAATCGGGCGATGTCGGCGGGGCCGCACCCGCCCATACGGCGGGGGCGGCGGCCTGGATTGCTGCCGCGAGGTAGTCCATCACCAGAGGGGTGCCGCGCGCAGCCACGTCGCGAAGTACACCGGCGAGGATGTCCCGAACACCCCCTCGCACCGGAGCTTGCGGCTGCGATTCGAGCGGTCGCCGCTGTTCACCATTGGTCGTCACAAACGTGGCCGGGCGTGAAACCTCGGGAACCGCGGTTTGTCTCCCGGCCGCCTCCATCACCTTGGGGCGTGTCGCCAGTCGCGTGGCCACGTAGCCCAACGCGACGGCGCTCCCAAACGCAATCCACGGATGGCCGACCACGTGCGAACGCAGGTCCGCGGCATGCCGGACCGAACGAACCGTCTCGCGCACGGTCCCGAGAATGTCGGTCACGGCCTCGCCGGTCGAGAACAGATTCTCCGACACGCGGTGCTCAAGCCGATCGATCTGGTCGGACAGGTCCGCGCGCGTCCGATCCATCTGATTGCGGATCACTGCGGTGCTTTCGTCCACGACGTCGACTCCTGAATGAGGTTTTCGGCCAATCCGCTCCACGGGGCGATCGCGCGGAACTTCCACAGCCCCACGCCCACCAGACCCGCACCCAACAGACCGAGCACCGCTCCGACGAGGGCAAAACACGCCCCAAGGGGCCATGCCGCCGGATCGGTGACGCCGGGCGACAACCACCCATGCAATCCGTGCGCGGCGGCGGCGCTCATCGCCGAGGCGGCAAGCATCCCGACCGCCAACCCCGACACGACCACGGCTCCGGCGGTCGATCGCGACTTCAAACCCGCCGCGACCTCCCGCTGCGCCAGTCGCATCTGCTGCGCCACGAGCGTTTCGATGTTGCCGATGATGCCCGTCACCAACGAGACAACTTCCGGATCCACCGGCGAGGCCGCCCGGTTGGCCGGACGGGGGAGGTCGACGGACATGCTCATTCCTTCATCGCGCGGGCCAACAGGTACCCCGTGACCAGACCGGTCAGCACCGCCGCCAAGGGATTCTGGCGAATCAGCTCCGACAGCATTTCCGGCGTTCCCGACAACTTCGTCTCTTCCAGGCATTTGCCGCCGCGTTGCAGCGATTGGGCCACAGCCTGCGAAGCCACGCCCAACGGCCCGCTGGTGGGCGATTTCTCCGCGAGCATCTGGCCCAGATGCTCGATGCCGCCACCGGCCCGCGCGGCGAGATCGTCAGCACCTCGCCCCATGTCCTGCACCGTCTCCATCGCCGCCGCACCGACGGCATTGACCGCGTGACCGGTCATCGCCCCGGTCGCCGCAGCGGCGTCCGCGGCACTGCTGCCCGCGCGGGTCCATTCCTCGCGGCTGCACTCGGTATCCAATGTCGTACTCATGTCATGCACTTTCGATCGAGAGAGATTGAGTCGCTTCCGCGTCGACCGACGGCCGACCGCGCGCGGATGCGCGATCTTGCGATCACACTTCCGCTCCATCTGTTGGTCTTTTCTTTGAGGTTCACAAGAGCCGGCGTTGGCGATCCGTCACACGGACAAACCTCAAACCGCGTTCCTTCTCCCCCACACTCGGTACGGAGAAACAGAACAAAACTTCACTGTGGGGGAGAAGGTGCCCGCAGGGCGGATGAGGGGGCCAACAAACACGCGTCCCCCTCTCCACAGCCGTTCACAAGCGTGAAACAGACTCCAAGTCGCCAACCCCGTCACACCGCCGCAGGCGCAACCGCCTCGGCGTTGATGACCGTTTCGGCCAGCTTCGAAAGTCGCTTGTCGGTGGCCCCCTCCTCATCGAGGGTGGCCTGCAACGCCAGAGACGCCTCCGTGTGTCCCAACAATCGCGCGAAGGTGCGCACGCAGCCGTACCCGGCCATTTCGTAGTGCTCGATCCGCTGCGCCGAGGCGATCAGGGCGGCGTCCATCACCGACGGATCGGCCTTCTCGGCCATCGTGTCATGAGCTTCCTCCAGAAGCCCCTGCATCGCCTTGCACTTCTTTCCCTTGGGGTTGATGTCGAGTTCCTCGAAGATCCGCGTCAGGCGCTCGATGTGTTCCTTCGTCTCTTCCAGATGATCGGTGAACGCCTGCGCGAGTTGCGTGTCGGTCGCGGCTTTGGCCATCGCCGGCAACCCTTTGAGCAACCGATGCTCGGCGTTGTAAAGGTCCCGGAGTTCTTCGACGTAAAGATCCTGGAGCGTGGCGAGTTTCATACGTCTCTTTCTTTGAAAAGCGGAGAGAATCCCGTGGGAGCGGCCCCGGTGTTTGGGGACCGGCGTTCGGGGACCGGGCGTCACATTCTGCAATTCGGTCGCGACAACGCTGCCGCGAGGATCGGTTCACCCGCAAGGTCCAACCGTGTGCTTCGATCTGGCTCGACCCGGGTTCCGTCGCGCCGTGTTTCAGAGAACCTTTTGACGCCCGATCAGCCTCGCGAGATAAATCAGGATCGCGACTCCGACAACTCCACCAGCGACCATCAAGTAGCCGGTGTAACCCCAGAGCACGGGCAGATCTTCCCCGTAAGCGAAAATTGGCATGACGCGTCCTTGTCGTGAAAGTTTTTTACTGTGTGTTTTAGCGACACGGCGAAGTGCCTGGTTGCACCGGCAACGTGCGAATCGCGGCCTTGAACACAGTCGATGTCACGAAGCCGCCGACACGCGAATGTCGGCGCGGCTTGTCGCCGTTGCGGCCGCTCCGACACCGGGATTTCCGCGATTCAGCAGTTCCCACCGCACGATCGGGATGCTGTCATTCATCGAGAATCCAAGCTTGACCCGGTCTTGTCGAATCTCGAGCACCGTCACCTTCAACGCTCCCCCGGCACCGTGGGTGTTCCCCACAGTCAGGGCTTCGAGGACCTTGCGCGACAGGACCAACATGGGAATCCTCCAGCCACGAGTCTGTGATTTCTTTTCAAACCCGACGCGTAAGCGAGGGCGAGCGTCAAAGAAACCCACAAAAAACTCGCCGATCCGCCCGCTCATCTTCCGAATGCGGGTGGGTTACTGAATCAGCACCTTCGCCGAAATCCGCGGAATCGGGTGCTCAAAACACACCCCGATCAACGAAAAAAGCCGACGCGGCGAACTTTCCCGCTGGAAAGCATCGCCGCGTCGGCTTACCGATGAACGCGCCATCCGGTGCATACCGAACTGCGATTTCTCAAGTCATCCGATTGGCCGTCGATCCGACGCCCGAGGGCGGCGGAAGCGACTCCAACGCAAATTATACGGCACACCGGTGAAATTGATACGCGGATTCCGGATTATCCGAATTTATGTGAGGAATCGTATTCGCACGACGCTCGGATGCTGCGGCGAGTGTCGGGATCACGCCATCAATCGACGCACGGGTGACATTCCTCTTGACCGGCGGCGCCCCTCGAACACGAAACCGTCTCCGTCTCACCCGCTCCGGACCTTGCATTCGAGGCACCAACGGTCGATCTTTATGTCCTGTGTTGACGAAACGGGACTCGGAGATTCGCGCATGTTTTCCACTCGGCGACAGTGGCTGAAAGACTCAACGACGGCCGCCGGCGCACTTGCCGCTGCGGCCCTCGCGCCGTTCGTGCACGCCGGGGAGCGCGCCCGGCCGAGGATCGTCCTCCGCTCCTCGTGGCAAACCGTCAACATCGGCGACATTGCCCACACGCCCGGTGTGCTCGCCCTTTTGGAGCGGCATTTCCCCGAGGCCGACGTGCGGCTCTGGCCCTCCAGCGTCGCGGACGGCGTCCGCGAAATGCTGCTCCGTCGGTTCCCGAAGCTGGAGATCGTCGAAGGCCAGGCCGCCATCGGCCGCGCGATGACGGAGTGCGATTTCCTCCTGCACGGTTCGGGACCGTCGCTTGTCGCCGCGAAAGATGTCGCACGCTGGGTCGCCGAAACAGGCAAGCCCTTCGGCGTGTTCGGTATCACATGGTCGCCCAGCGACAAATCGAACCAGTCGCCCGGCGACAAATTGAACCGTTCGCCTGGAGACAAGAACACTCCCCCGCCGAACACCACCCCCTCCCTCGCACAGCCGCTCGAACTGCTCAACCAGGCACGCTTCGCCTACTTCCGCGACTCCGTCTCCCTCGAAGCGGCGCGAGACGCCCGCTGCACGGCCCCCGTCCTCGACTTCGGACCGGACGGCGCATTCGCCGTCGACCTGCGGAACGACGACAGGGCCGAACAATTCCTGAAAACCTCCCAGCTCTCTCCCGAAGGCTACGTCTGCTGCATTCCCCGGCTGCGCCACACCCCCTACTGGAAGATCAAACCGAATACGAAATTCGACGAAGCCAAACACGCCCGCAACGAAGCCATGAAGGAGCACGACCACGCGCCGCTCCGCGCGGCCATCGAACGCCTCGTGCGCGAGACCGACCTCCACGTCCTGCTCTGCCCGGAGGACCGCAGCCAGATGGCTGTCGCCAGGGAACTGCTGTTCGATCCGCTCCCCGACGCCGTGCGTAAACGAGTCGTCTGGCGCGAAGAGTATTGGCTGACCGACGAAGCCCTGAGCGTGTACCGCCGCTCCCGCGGCCTGTTCGGCCTCGAAATGCACTCCCCCATCATGTGTGTCGGCAACGGCATACCCGCGCTGGTCGGCCGTTTCGCCGAGCAAACGTCCAAGGGGTTCATGTGGCGCGACATCGGCCTCGGCGACTGGCTGTTCGACCTCGACCAACCAAACGACCCGCCGCGCATCGCCGAGACGCTGCTGCACCTCGCCCGCGATCCCGCAGCCGCGCAAGCCCAGACGGAGCGGGCACGCGAACTGGTCGCCCGACGCCAACGCGAGATGATCGACACGCTCCGCCGCACCTGCGCATGAACCTCCCCCTCGGTCCCCGTTCGCTCCCCCACCCTCTGTAGCCGTTCGCTCCGCCGAACGGACCATTCCGCGTTCCTCGGCGAGCCAGCCCTCCCCTTCCCCCCCGCTAACCGGGCTGGCATCCCCGGACAGGGGGGCATATAAGGGATTCCTCGCGCCGGGCGGAGGGTTCGTCCGCTCCGGCCGACAGTTCGACCGGCACTCCGCGGAAGCCGTTTCAGAACCCGGTTGCCGGCACGAGAACCTCGACAGGGGTCAACGCGGATTTGTCCGGCAGAGGTTTTTGAAACCACTTCTCGAGAGTTCATGGCCAGCGCATCCCCATTGGCCGTCCCGGCGGCACCCGTTGTCGCGGCGGCGCTCCCTCCCCGAGTCCCGCTCAAAGCGCCCGGTTTTGCCGCGTTTTTGGCGTTTCTCGTCCCCGGTCTGGGCCACCTCTACCAAGGGCGGATGTTCAAGGGGCTGCTCTACGCGGTTTGCATTTTGGGGACGTTTGCCTTCGGCATGCGGTTGGGCGACGGCAAGGTCGTGTACTTCGACTGGTCCACCAACGAAAAACGGACGTGGGCCTACAGTTGTCAGTTCTGGGTCGGTTTGCCCGCCCTCCCCGCCCTGCTCCAATCGAAATTGCGCGCCGAAGACGACTATCGCAGCGGCGTAACCGGGCCCCTCGCCACCAGGTTCGTCGGCCGTTTCGACGGTCGCAGCCTCGCCAAGGGGGAAGTGACCGGCGACCTCAGCCTCGCCCCCGACGCCCAGGGGAACGTCACCGGAACCCTCGCCGGAACGCTCGTGGACGACAACGGGGCCTCGCAACCGGTATCGCTCAAGGTGACGTTCGGCGAAGTCAGCCGCCGCGTCTCCCCCGATCCACAGCGTCCCGTGGCCTTGCTCGTCGAAGAGGACCGCCCCGCCGGCCAGCCGGGTCAAGAGGCGAAAGCCCCCGTCACGGGGCGACTGGTCGGCTCGATCCCCCGCTCCATTTTCGATTGGTACGGCGCGCCGCTGGTCGACCGTGAACTCCTCGCCGGCGACGCCGACACCGACCTCGAACAAGCCCACTTCACGCTCGGCACGCGGTTCGAACTGGGCGTCGTCTACACGATGATCGCCGGCCTGCTCAACATCCTCGCGATCTACGACGCCCTCGAAGGCCCCGCCTACGGCGACGAAGAACGCGAACTCGAAGAAGGCCGCAAACTCCTCGGAGGGAAATCGTGACCCCCCGCCCCGCCCCGCCCCTCAACGCCCCGCAACGCCCCGCCCCGCAACGCGGCTCCGCGGCACTGACCTCATGGGTCACCTCATGGGTGGCCCGGCCACCTAGTGGCCGGGTCGCTTCGCGACAAGACGCCACACCTTCCGCTCTCAACCCAGGTAAAAGCCCACAAACTCACACCGTGTGCCACTGCTGGCTCGTCCAGCAGTGCGAACCCGCTCCCGCGCGCAACATCCCCGCCCCCCGGGGCATGCAGTCCCCCGCACATCCGTGGGTGGCCCAGCCACCTCGTGGCCGGGTCGCTTCGCGACAAGACGCCGCCCCTTCCGCAATCAACCACCAGACAACCCGACAGGCCCCCGCCACCGTTCTCCACAACGCGAACACCCTGACCCCCTGATGCCCACACTTTCCTCCCTCCCCCTGCTGGCCGCCGCCGCGTCCCCCATCCCGCGGCTGTGGTTCCTGCTGCCGCTGGTCGTCGTGGTCTCGCTCGTCTACAGCGCCAGCCGCTTCGAGTCCCCCGAGCGCATCCTCTACCGCGCCGGCCGCCTCTGCGCCACGATCCTCGGCTTCATGGGCATCGTGTTCCTCGTGCTCTGGCTCCTCTCCCGCGGCCTGTGAGCAGTGGCCCCCAAGAGCGGCTATCCGTTTTGGTAACCCAACGCGTCAGCGAGGGACATCCCCACCTCCGTAGCCGTTCGCTCCGCCGAACGGAATCCCCGCAGCGCAGCAAGGGGCCTCCCCCGTTCGCCGACGGGCTTGCCCGCCGTGCTCATGCGACTCACACGTCCCCCCGCAACCTCACCAATCCACGCGTGTAACAAGCCCGTCAGCGAACCAAAGCCGGCATCACACGTCACCCGATATCCACGCCGGGTCCCTCCCTCGCGCCTCGGGTGACCATTCACTCCGCACCACCGTCCTGCCCTGCCTCACCACCCCGCCGCCGCCTCCTCCGCATCGGCCAGTTCCTCCCGCCGCCGCCCGTACCCATGTCGGTCGATCAGCACGCGGGCCTTCGCGAGTTCGTCGCGGTCGCGGAACAGCCGGGCACGGTGCAGGTGGACATCCGCCCGATACAGCGGCATCGGCCCCCGCTCGGCGATCTGTTGCGCCTCGTCGAGATGACGGCGGGCGGCACCGTCGTCCCCCAGAGCATGCTCGTGCAGCGCCGCGGTGAGCAGGGCTTTCGGGATCTGGTCGAGTGTCCCCGCTTTGCGGAGCGCATCAAGGGCTGCGGGGACGTGCCGGTTCTGATATGCGGAGGCGGGCGCGGCCTCCAGCACGGCCCGGTAGAGCGCCACCCGCGCCAGCGTGAGGTGGTCCAGGGCGATGTCGAGGAGCCAGACTTGCGGAGTCACCCATTCCAAAGTTCGCGTGGCCCGTCGTTTGGCTTCGGCAAGGGCCACCCCCTCCTCGCGCTCCGCGAGACGAACAGCGGACTCCCCCGAAGCAATGAATTCCGTCATTTCGGGACGCTCACTCACTGGCAATGCCCCTCGGCTCTTCTCGCCGAGCGACAGCACGACGTTCCACGCCGCACGCTCGGCGGGGGCGAGAATCAAATTGCAGGATAGGTAACCTTGTAGCGAGTAGAGCAGGTCAAACTCGGGCTGACGCTCGCGCTGGAGGGTCTCCGCCTCTTCGAACAGGCCGCGTGCCTCCCTCCGCTCTCCGGGCGCTCCGCTCTGGTGCAAGGCATCGGCGGCGGCGGCGCGGCGGGCCATCCGCTGGAACCCATCCCCGCTCTCGTCGGCGAACTCGATGCCGCGGCGGGCCGAGACCACCCCCTCCCCCAACAGCCCCAGCGTCACTTCCAACTGGCTGAGGTTGCTGAAGGCGATGGCCGCGTTTTTCCATTTCTTCGCAGCGACGACCATCTCACCCGCCACCCGCATCGGCTCACGCGCTTCGGTGAGTCGGCCGAGCGCGCGGAGCCGGAGCGCGGCTTCATTGAGCAGCCAAGCCTGTTCGTCTGCACCCAGATTCGGGGACAGGCGGCTCCACGGTTGGTCAAAAAAGGCCGCCACCGCCCCCAAGTCCGCGCCGACCGCTCCGAGTTTATTCGTGCTGTAGTTGCCGCCGCTTCCGGTGCCGCGGAGGATCCGGTCGCGGTAAACCTTCTCCCGCGCCTCCGGCTGCCGCCCAGCCAAACACCCATGCACCACCGCCTGATACAGGGGCTGCAGTCCGTCCAAACCGTCGGGCCGGTGTTCGGTCGTTTCGCACAAATGGTCAAACAGCCGCGAATGCGCTGCCCGAAACGTCTCCGGCTGCTGCTCCCGCAGTCGCTTTCCAAAGTACTCCCGGATCAGCGGGTGGGCGTCGAGCGCCACCTGGCAAGGCTCCGGACGCGGGGCGAAACTCCCCGCCTCCACCGCCGGGAACCTCAACTGAATGAGGTGCGCCTCGTGCAGGCGGAGCAGCACGCCATTCCACGCATCGTCATCTAATCCGACGAGAGCGTCGGTCAGCCCCGCCATCGCGGGGGGGCGTCGCAGTGCGGCCAGGCAGTCGGCACTCGCGGGTCGGTCGAACAGGCCAGTCAGCCGCAGCGCTTGCACATCGGCGGCATTCCCCTGCGGCGAGGAGAGCCACTCCTCGTACGCCTCCAGCACGTGCCAGGCATTCCGGGTGATTCGCTTGTCCCGATTCTCGCTCGCCCGCTCCAGCTTGATCTGGCTACGGATATTGATGTCCCCTCCCTTCACGACCACGAATCGCCCCAGCACGACCAGGCTCAGCGCGTGACAGGAGTAATCCTCGGCGGCTTGTTCGAGTTCTTTGTCAGTCCCGATGATCTTCATTTTCCGCAGCAGCGAGACGGCGCTCGCCAGCGGCAAGTCTTCGAGATCGTGCTGCCGGGTGGGGCTGGCGTCCCCACTGGGAAAATCGCTCAACGCCTGACGGCTGGAGACGAGGCACAGTCCGGGATTCCGTTGGGCAAGCAGACCCAGCAGTTCGCGTAGGTCGGGATCGGTGATCCGCCCCGCCTGCGGGTGATGCGGCGGATACTGCAACGGCTCCAGCCCATCGAGGATCAACAGGCTCCGCTGCTTCTGGATCAGCCTGGCGAGACGGGCGGCCTTGTTTTCCGGTTTCTCCGGCTCGGGATCGCCGAAGTGCTCGAGCGCCTTCTGAAAGAAACTTCCGACGCTGGCGGCACCGGCCTGCGTCGCATCCTCCCGGCGAGTCCCCTGGTCGTAAAACGTCCAGTCGAAATAGGCCAGCGGCTCGTACTCGCCGCTGGCATTCCGCCAATCTTTCACCTTGAACCGGCTGCGCAGCCAATACGCCAACAGCGCCGTCTTCCCCACGCCCCCCCAGGCAATGATGCTGAGGAGATTGGTCGACGGGTGACCGGCCCACGCCTCGTCCAGCAGAGCGAGTTGCTTCTCGCGACCAAGGAGCTCGTCGGTCTCATGACGGCTGACGATGCGCGTCGCGGCGATCCGCGGCTCTTCGACCGTCAAACCAGGAACGATCTCGTGCAGATCGCCAATGAGCTGACCAAACAGATCCGCTTCACCCTCGAACAGGTTCGCGTGTTTGCGTGGCCGTCCCTTCAGGAGACGATTCAAGTGCTCCCCCTGCCCTGCCTCGGCCTCCGGAGTCTTGTACACGAACAGCTTCACCCCGTGATGCAGCGCCATGTACGCCTCGAACTGCGTCAGCGAGATCCCCGAACCGTCTCCGAACTCGGCCAGCAACTCCGGCTGTTTGTCCAGAAACGTCCGCTCCCCCGGTTCGGCAGCGATGTGGGCCAGATAGTCGGGGACATCCTGCGGCGAATCGGCATCGGCGAAATGGCCGGGCATCTTCCCGACCAGATGAATCACCGCATCGCAATCGCGGATATAGGCATCCAGCTTTTCGAGCGTCCCCCCGGCCGTCTGGCGAAAGTCCTCCTGCACCATCACGTCGCAGCCCGCCGCCGCCAGATAGTGCCGCAACTTCGACCTCAAGCCGGGAAACGCGGCACCAGGTCTTTCAAACTCCCCGGAAACGGTGGAGATGAAAATGCGGCGCGAGGCGGAACGGTCAGGCACGATCGTGAATCCTTGCAAGAACAGTGTCACCAAGTCTAACACCACCCCCGACACCTGACTATTCTCCGTCCGTCCAGCATGCCATGCCTGGCCCGGCTCTGCGGGACAAGCATGCTCTCGGTGGGTGGCCCGGCCATCTCGTGGCCGGGTCGCGCAGCGACAAGAAGCCGCGCCTTCCGCTCCCAATCCCGGAATCAACACCCCGTGCCATGCTTGGCCCGGCTCTGCGGGACAAGCATGCGCTCGGAATCCCCCAAAATCCCTCCTCGTTGCGCGCCCCGTCCCTCCCCACCCGCGCGCCGTATTTCGATAACCATCGAACATCGGCACGCACCGGCAGCGTCGCGCGACCCCCAACCCCCCCCTTCCCACCCCCGCACGAATTCTTCGCGCTCGAATCTCCCACGTTTCGATTTTTCAAAACGTGGGTTCTGCGCACCTCACCCCTCCAAAAACACCCCGCAACCCGACCTCGGGTTCCGCACCATTTCTGCGCCTGTTTCCCGCGTTTTCTGCAATTCGCCCCCCCGCGCAACGTTTCTCGACACCGATTATCACCCCCCAAATCGGGTCGAAAACCAAAACCGACCCGTTTCGCAAACCGATTGCGACAGACGCGCAACAAACCGCTGTAGGGTGAACAGACTTCGCCTCACGCACGCTCGTCAGCCCCGCCTCGACTGCGATACCATTTCGCCGTCCGCGGGCCTTCGACCCCGCGTCGCCGCGCTCCCGGAGTTCCACCAACATGACACAGTTCCGTACCGCCCTGTTTCTCTGTCTTCTCGCCGGAACCGCCTCTGCCGCCGAGCCGCCCGCGAAACGCCCGAACATCCTGTTCATCTTCTCGGACGACCACGCCACCCAGGCCATCGGCTGCTACGGCTCGCGACTCAACGCCACCCCCCACATCGACCGCATCGCGCGAGAGGGGATGCTGTTCCGAAGTTGTTACTGCACCAACTCGATCTGCGGTCCAAGCCGCGCGGTCGTCCTTACGGGCAAGCACAGCCACCTGAATGGCTTTCTCGACAACAACCATGGGCGGTTCGACGGTTCGCAAGTCACGTTCCCGAAGTTGCTGAAGGCCGCCGGGTATCAAACGGCAATGATCGGCAAATGGCACTTGGAAACCGACCCGACTGGCTTTGATTATTGGAACATCTTGATTGGCCAGGGGCCGTATTACAATCCGCCGATGATCGAGAACGGCGTTCGCAAGAAATACACGGGTTATACGACCGACATCATCACGGACCTGGCACTGGAACAACTCAAAAAGATCGACCGCTCGAAGCCGTTCCTGATGATGTATCAACACAAAGGCCCGCACCGCGAATGGTCCCCCAACCTGAAGGACCTGCCGCTGTACGACGAGACCGAGTTCCCCGAACCAGCCACGCTGTTCGACGATTACTCCGGTCGTGGTTCGGCGGCGAAGAATCAGGAAATGCAGATCAGCCGCGACCTGAACGAACTCGACCTGAAACTCACTCCCCCCAAGTCGCTGAACCCCGAACAACTCCAGCAATGGAACGCGCATTTCGAACCGCGCAACGCCGCTTTCCGCGCGGCCAAGCTCGAAGGCAAGGAGCTCGTCCGCTGGAAGTACAATCGCTATCTGCAGAATTATCTGCGCTGCGTCCATTCCGTCGACGAAAACATCGGACGGGTCCTGAAGTATCTCGATGACAACGGCCTGGCGGACAACACGATCGTCGTCTACTCGTCGGACCAGGGTTTTTATCTCGGCGAACACGGCTGGTTCGACAAGCGATTCATGTACGAAGAGTCGTACCGCATGCCGCTGATGGTCCGCTGGCCCGGCAAGGTCCAGCCGGGGACCGAGAACAAGGACCTCGTGTCCAATCTCGACTTCGCGCAAACGCTGCTCGACGCGGCTGGCGTCGAAGCGTCCCCGGACATGCAAGGGGCCAGCCTGCTCCCGCTGCTACGGGGCGAGACTCCGGCGGAATGGCGCAAGAGCCTGTATTACCACTACTACGAATTCCCCGGCCCGCACTCGGTGGCTCGGCATTACGGCGTCAAGACCGCTCGCCACAAGCTGATGCACTTCTACCACATCGGCGAATGGGAGATGTACGACCTCGAAGCCGATCCGCGTGAAATGAAGAACGTCTACGCCGACCCCGCTTATGCGACCCAACGAGCCGAGCTTGAACGAGAACTCGCGAGGCTCCGGAAGCATTACCGCGTGACGGAAGACCCGCCCCCCGCGCCGAAGAAATGATCGGCAAGGGTCGTCCGCTCAACCGTTCGCGAACAGCTTTTTCAACTGCCCGTGGCGATGAAAGAAGCCGTCTTCGAGTTGATCGAGGATCGTGGATTCCTTCAGGAACACTCCCAAAAATCCACCGGGGGGCTCGAACTCGATCTCGTCCCGCACCTCGACCCCTCCGCCCTCCCCCACGACGACGAACGAGTGCCGGTGGTACCACCGCTTGAACGGCCCCTTGACCATTTCTTCAACGATCAGGCCGGGGGTTTCCAACGTCACCACGCGGTGCGTCAATGTTTGCACCTGACCGAACGCCTGCACCTTGAACGTCAGCTCCGATCCGACCTCGATTTTCGACGGGGCATTGACGAACACCAGCCCCAACTCCGGTGGGCTGATTTTCGCAATGTTGGCGGGGACCCGAAAGAACTCGTACGCCCGTTCAGGCGTCGTCGGGAGTTGGACCTGGGTCGAAAATCGGGGCATCGGTGGTGCCGTGGCGGGGTCAACGAACTTTTCGGCGGACATCGGAAGGTCCGACCGGAACCAACCGCATGCTGGCGAATCCCCCGCCAATCCGCCACTCCACGGCCACATCCGGCGGACAACTCACTCAACGAGGATTGGGTGTTTGGCAAATTCGAATTCCGTCCGCATTTTGCAGCGGCAACCTCTGACAGGTCGCAAACCCTATCCTGCCATCGCTTTACGAATGAGAAAGGGCACCTTGCGAAACGTTTGTCGAAGGACCTTTGAAAAAACCAGGCCCCAACCCCTTCCCTTTCGCCAAGTCGCGTGTATATTTGCCTCTCCCGCCAATTTGGGGGGATGATTGTCGCCGGGTGGAGCAGCCTGGTAGCTCGCGAGGCTCATAACCTCGAGGTCGTAGGTTCAAATCCTGCCCCGGCCACTGACTTGAGCGAAACCCCCGAGAAATCGGGGGTTTTCGCGTTCTTTGGCTCTGCAATCCGCCCCTTGCCGACCGTTTCCGGCACCGTGTGCGTTGCATTTTGCGTTGCGTTGCCGGATGCCGAATCGAAGTCCGCGTCCGTCACCATCAGGTAGTTCGTCGCCGCCACCTTGGGCGAGTTCCCCAACCATGCCGTGACGGAGGCGAGGGAGAACTGCCTGGCCAAATCGGTCTCGGCGGATGCCCGCAGGGCATGCCACAGCTTCGGCCACGGGACGATCCCGTTCTTGGCCAGCTTCTTTTGAAGAGCCGTCCGCAGGTTGAACGCCGACCAGAACCCCTTCACCGCCGCCTTGTGTGACTCCCGGTCTCGAAGACGGGCGAATATGTGGACGGCCCCCTCGGGAGCCACCGCGTACAAGGTTTCGAGGTGCGGGAGAATCTCCGGAAGGATCGGAGCCATCCGATACGATTTGCCGTGACACTCTGTCTTGGGACTCGGGATACGGATTCGCCGCTTCTCCCAGTCGATATCGGACCAGACCATCGAAAAAGGTTCGCTCGGCACCCGGACACCCAGGAACCGGGACAACGCGAGGAGCGCCTTCCATTCGTGGTCTGGCTCGGCGTCGATCAACTGCTGGATGATCTCGCGCGGGACGTAAACCTTGCGGTCGGGATTCACTCCACATGGCTTCTTGACGGAGTCGAACGGATTTCGGGTCGTCAGTTCCCGTCGCACCGCGTCCCGCCAGATCGTCGCCGCCCACGAGAGCCGCTTGCCCAGCGTCGCGGGACTCAACCCCTTGGGCTTCCGCGAGGACTCGCCGCGAACCCGAGCATCGGTCGAAAGCCAGCGGGAGAAGTCGTCCGCAGCCGCTTCAGTCACGTCCGCCAGCGGAGTGTCCCCGAAGTAGTCCGCGAGGTTGCGGACGGCATGGGCCAACACCAGCCGACTGGCCGGTTTGATATCCGTTCGCCGCTCAAGGTACTGCCGGGCTTGCACCGTGACCGTCACGCGAACCTGCTTCTGTCGCGCGCTCACCAGCGCCACACCGACCAGTTTGTCGTAGGTCGTGTCGGGCAATGCCGCGATGCGTGACGCGGTGCTTGGATCGAGACTTTCGCCCAGCGCCG
This sequence comes from Planctomycetales bacterium, assembly GCA_044359065.1. Taxonomy (GTDB): domain Bacteria; phylum Planctomycetota; class Planctomycetia; order Planctomycetales; family Planctomycetaceae; genus JAIXZD01. The sequence goes on from JBIKMW010000015.1 coordinate 42,561, forward strand.
CCGCTTCGAGGATGCGTTCAACGAGGCGTCGCAGTTCGTGCGCGTTCCGCTCGGAAATCGCTCCGGCGTAGATCGTTCGTCGTTTGCGGTCGAGTCCCGTGAACCCGATCCGCCACGTATCGCCATGCGGAATCACCGACGCCATCACCCACCCCCTTGAACTGTCGCCGATCGTCATTTGCAGCGGATCGCACTGTCGTCGGCGCTGTTGACCTGGAAACAATACTAGCATCGTCTCGGAATTGGCAAGCACATAACGGCATAAAATGGAACTGCACGGAAAACGTGCCTGCTTTCGCTATACGTTCTTCCGCGTGCCTCGCGCACGCACGCGTGAGAGAATTGAGTTAGTTCTAAGTTAGGCCTATCCAGCCCCCTGTTTGCATGCCGTTGTTTTGCTGTTTCACCAATCGTGCCGACGTGTTCCCGCCCACGTTTACTCCCATCGGGGCAAGGATGAGTTCTTCCAATGTCGTGACCTTCCACAGAATCGCCAATCAGCGGGATCGCCAGCGAACGCGACATCTGATGCTGGCATGTGGTTTCCGAGCACCCCCGCGCCACAGTTTCGCCCCCCCCCGGAATTATTCCGCCGCAACCGGGTTTCGAGTCGCCCTGGCGTGCAAACAGTGCCCTCGCATGGCCCCAGGTCGATGCCCCCTCTTCGGGAGGACCCGCCGCCATCCTGTCGATATCATGTTGAAGTACCCCGCCAATGCCTGGGGATCGACAGCCACAAGTTGCCGGTCAGGTGATACTCGGTGGCGATGTTCGGGATCGCCGCCACGGCGACAAACGTCGGACGGAGTTCCGGCCCTCGAACCAACGGTCGGGAGTACGGACACCCGATTTCGCCGATGGAGTCGTCGACAGGTCGTCGCGGATTGTCGCGCCGGGCCATCGCATGCTTCACGTCGGCGGCGTGTTCCAGGAGTTGTCGGGCCACAGGAGCGGCCTGTTTCAAGCCGTCGATCCGCAGTTTGCCGTCGCGTACCGTCACCTTCAGCCCAGCACCGTCGGCCAGTTGCAAGAGGCGTTCACCATTGGTCACTCCGTCCATGTCATCACCTCCTCGTTGGCCGATGCGAAAACCAGTGCGGGTGACTCTGATGACTCTGGTGACTCACTCCGCCACTCGTCGGCATCCCGCAATTGCTTATCAGTGATGTTTGGATTCCCCTCTCTCTCGCGAGAGGGGTGGAAAACAGAGTCACCAGAGTCTCCAGAGTCACCATCGGACGGCGGGGTGCGGGTTCTGTCCCCCTCGGACCCCGTGGTTGACTCCCGCACGAACCACACCGCCAAGCCCCCGCGACCGGGGCGACTGTCGAGGTAACGACCACCGACCACTCGCGCGAGGTAGTGCTTCAACTTGTTTCCAAGTGGTCGCGTCGCAGGTGGTTTTCCTCCGACGGATGGGCAGAGTTCTGCGAGTGCCGCCCGCACGTCGGCCAAGTCGTCAACGGGGTCCCCGGTGACGAAGTCGTGACGGGAGGACGCGGCGAGTTTGGCCACGATTTCGCCGGTCGTGACACCGCCGCCGCCTGGGTCAAGTTGATCCCAGAACTCCAGCAGTTGCGCGAGGGCGGACGCCCCCCGGTCAGCGGAGCGGGTGAGTTCCTGCCGGGTTTCACCAGGATCGGCCAAGCCCAACCAGACGATCAGGTGACGCACCGTCACGTCCCATGCCTCGAACGACCCCCACGGCGTCACGTTGGCCTTGGGACGGCCCGCAAGAACATAGGCGCGGACCAGCGTGACGACGGCGGCGAGAAGTTCGGCCCGATGGGCGCGGACGTGTTCGCGAATGTTGGGATGGCGGAATCCCTCTCGCTCTTCCGGGTTTTCGAGAGGCGACCGCAGTCGGATGTACGACACCCGTCGCGCGGTGTCGGCTTGCAGGACGACGTTGTTGCCGGTCGCCGCGAACGTCATCGTCACGCGCCCGGTGAATGTCCGGTTTTCGCCGAGCACCCGGTCGGACCAAGTCACCGAAGTCAGCACGGCGTCGAGGCTGGCGCAGCCGAGCGGGCGGTCGATGTTGTCGAGCAGCACCAGTGTTTCCGCCGCCATCACGAGCGACGTGATGCGTTTGCGGCATTCGTCATCGTCGGACGGTTGCGACATGCGGGCGGCGTCCCGACCGAGCACAATCAGCGCCACAAGTTCGACGAGAAGACTCTTTCCGCTTCCCCGCACGTTCGCGTCGATCAGCCACATGGGGACCGGCCCGTCGATCAGGTGACGCAGCAGCACGGTCAGCACCAGTGCCAGCCATGCCGACTTGTGGCATGCCCGCTCGAAGGGGAAGTCGGCCACCACGTCGAGAAGAATTGCGACAGCCTTGAGGGCGTCCTCGCGGGTGGGTTGCTCGGGGACGAGGCAATCGCCTCGAAAGGCGACAAACAACTCGGTCGCCGGATCGTAGTCGTACTCCAAAGCCACCGAACCGTCAGGGCGAACGACCGGGAACGGGACGACTCCCGCGAGTTTACGCACGCCGGGATACTCCCCACGATTGTGCAGGGCATTGACGGCGTGAGCGGGTGGGTGGGCGTCCACAATCCGCACCTCAGCGTTTTTGGTGACGATCTGGATGTACTTGCAATTGGCCGCGAGGGATTCACGGATCAACGCCAGGGGCAATTCGTGGATGCGCGTCGAATCGTCGGTCACGACCTTCACGAGCACCCCGCCTCGGCAGAACACATGCGGGTCGGAAGCGAGCGCGGAAAGCGACTTGGCGTTGACGACGTGCTCGTCCGTGCTCAACACGATCTCGGGGCGCGGGTCCTTCTCCTTGGCGGTATCGGAGGTGACAGCACCGGACGCCGCGAGGTCGTCGGCCAGACTTCGGTCGACTTCGTCTCCCACGAGAAGGTCCGGGACCACTCCCGCCACGAGGGCTTCGTCGATTCCCTTGTGCTCCACGGGCCAGACTTCCCGCTCGACGACGAATCCCGCGTCCCGAAGGTTGTCTGCCAATTTCTTGGCGGCAATGGCGACCGTTGGATTCTTGGCCGAGTCGGAGTCGAGCGCCATCCGGACGGTTGTCGCCCCGAGTTCCTTGAGCGTCTCGACGATCCCCGTCTGGTTGTTCACACCGGGCATCGACAACGTCGGGATTCCCGACATGAAGAACGCGATATCGGCCTTGAGTTCTCCCTCCGTCACCCGATACACGTCGGCGTTCTTCAGAGTGCCTAACGGCACGTGAACCTGCGCACCGGGGCCAGGTCCCCCTTTCGCTTTGCTCGACACCGCCGAGTAGCGTCCCCCCGGTCGGTCGTCGTCGGCACGAACCTTGAGGGCGACAACACGCCCCTCAACGTCTCGAACCGGGATCAACATCCCCGCCGAGCCGGAGAACGACAGATAGCGTTCGCCGGACCGGCTGTTTGTCCCCGTGTGCAAACCGGGAACCCCCATCACCTCGGGACCGAACTCGTGCAACAGCTTTCCCGCAAGCGCGGTCCGCCCCGATTTGCGGAGCGTTGCATACCCGAGTCGCTTGATCGCATCCGAATTCAAGCCGCGTCGAGTTAGGTTGGTGGAGTGTTGCAGGACCAGTGAGCATCGTCCGAGCACGGCCCGATAAACCTTGTCCCGCAGCTCCGGAGAACCAAGGGTCGTCGTTTTCGCGGGGAGTGTGGGACCTTGCGTCGCGGTAAACGCGTCGTCGAGAGAGACACCGACAATTTCGCCGACCTCTCGGAACGCGTCTCGATACGCCACCATGTTCATCCAACAGATTGCCGAAACTCCATCCCCGTTTCCGGAGTTGAAGCATTGGTTGCACAACACCGCCCCGTTGTCCGAGTCGACCAGGCGGAAGCGGTCCTTGCCGCCGCACTTCGGACAGGGGTGATGTCGACCATCGAGCGACGTTGCCGGGATCGCCGTGACGGCGGGGAGAATTTCGAGCCAACGCCCGCGCGCCGCTTGACGAATTCCGTGGATCGTTTGGTTGTAGATCGCGGTGTCGATCATTGCTCCTGCCCCTCCGTTTCAGCGGGGGGCGTCAAAACCGATTCGGCGTCGACGGGCGTTTCGACCTGCCGGACGAGGTCCGACAGCCACCGTTCCAGTTCGCGGACCGGGTAAAGCACCATCCCGCCGTTCAGCTTGATCCGGGGGGCGTCGGGCAGGTCGCGGAGCGTCCGTTCGCACAGTCCAAGACTCTCCGCCGCTTCACGTGGTCGAAGGGCCAACCGCGCGATCGGCGGGACCGGTTTCGGTTGCAGGGCCGGAGGTACAGGGCGGTGGTCACGCATGGCGCACCCCCGTTTCGCTCCGATTCGTTTGGCTGTCGGCCTGGTGGTCGAGTCGCTGTGCGGTCTGTTCGTACTCGCCGACGACTCGAATCAGTCGCCGCAGGAATTGAAGCTCACGTAGGACGCGGGACCGCCGACATTTGAGGGCGTCCACACTCGGATAGGAAGGTCGTCGCAGCATGGTGTCTCCGTGGGAAACGGGGTGTGAAGTCAACACCCACGTTTTACGGAGAGTCGCGGACAACCAGACCGACAAGATTGTCGGTAAATCTGTCCCGCTGCCTTTCGGCTATTCCTTGCTGGCGATTTCGGACCGAACAAGCCGGACGGTTCGATCATTGGAACGAATGGTCAGTTCGAGCCGGAAGCGGTCGAACACACTGCAAAGCTTCTGCTGGAATCGTTCAAGGGCTCTCTGAATCGCTTCGTCTGTCGGCGCCTCGCTTCTAAATGCCGTGCAAAGAGCATCCCAACCCACGAAACGCGTCCTGTCCTTCAGCAATCGGTAAAGCGTCCGCTCTTGGTGCGTGAGAAAGGTTTCCAATTCGCCGTCGATATCCTCGGCGACTGAACCTTTCGGCACAGTGCGAATCTCCGGCCCACCGCTGGGTGTGATTCCCTTCGCCTCTCCCTGTCCTCCCCCGTTGGTCGCGACTCTGTCAACGGGGGGGCTTGCCAACTGGCCAGCGACCCAATCGGCCAACAGCGATGCCGTCCACGGCAGGTTCTCGATCAACGCGAACCGGTGGTGTCTGGCGAATTCATAGTCGGCGTCGAAGGCCGACAGCGCCATGTTCTCAAGGGACGGGTCGTTCTGCCGCAGAAAGGCCAAGGCTTTCTCCTTCGCCCATGCAACCGGCAGCATCCAACCCGCATTCGGAAACAACCCCCCTTCGGCGACTGTGACACCAAGCTCCGGCCCGAGTCGTTGCGAGAACCCGAACAACGCTGGCAGGATTTCAAATCCGGTTCTCACATTCTCATACCCGGCAATTTCTCCAAAATGCTTTGCCTCCAGTGGCGTACATCCACAGTCAACAAGGTTCGGGTATCGCGCGAGAATGCTCGTCAGGGCCGAGCAGTCCGCCCAGAACCGAGTTCGCCACTCAGGCTCGTCTTTACCAAGACCATCGAGTCCCTGTAAAAAACCGTATGCTGCGACAGGAGGAATGGCATTAGTATACCCCTTGAGATTGATGGATCGGCGCTCACCAACACTCGACAGCTTTCCCGTTTCGATGCCGGGATGAGGACATGAGAGCCAATATCTCGCCTCGAAGAATCGCACGATGTCGTCGTCCCACCCATCCAATCCATGATGGGCCGTTCCGCTTATTCGATGCCTACAATCGCGAAACGAACCCCGCAGGTCCTCAAGCTGGCGAATGTCGATATCCCGCAATTGGTCGAAAGTCACCATCGTGATTGTCCGAATTCCTCAAAACGGTGTGCTCCACCCTCGATAATTGGATGCCTTACACGATCCAATCCGTTCATTTCTGGCCAGACAAGACTATCGTCACAACGACAATGCGGACGAACGCGAGTGGTTCTGTCAAAAGGCTGACGAACCGCTTGTGAATGGTGTGGTTCGCTGGGAAATGAATGCTCAATGCGCCCCTTTTGCGTGTTTACATCCGTTGGCGACGGCCTAGGACGCATGCCGTCAAACTATCGGTTGTCGCGACGAGACTGAAGCAACGCAACCTCTCCAGCCACCATCGCTTCGACCGCGCATGCACGATCGCCCTCAAACGCCTTCCGCTCAAGCATTCGGCTTCGGAAGTCACTTGCCAAAGACCTGTTTCCAAGGAAATTGAATGGTGCGTACATGTCGGACAGAAAGCAGGCGGCATAAACCAGCCAGTATGCGACACTCAACGCCAGGAAGGTGCCGATGATCCGAAAGGCAACCCCAAACCGCTCCGCAGCGCTCATGGAAGGATGGCTGTATTTGTAATCCGAATTAAGCTCTTCTTGCTCGTAGTAATAATCAGCGGTTGGATCTCGCGCGTTTGGCCCTCCCGGGACCAGAATATAAACACAGCCAATGGCGATAAAAAACAGCCATCGCGCCATGAATTCCAAGTGGCCGGATGTCCAACTCGCGAGCGAGTCCAAGGCATTAGACAGAGCGTCGCGTTCGAGAGACGAAAATCCTTCAAGGTTGCGGTCCCATCTGGCTTCGCAAGACTCTCGAACCGCTTTGATATCAACCTCAGCAATCTTTGTCTCGGCACTGGATACAATGACGGGATCGACCGACTCCGCATTCAGTCCCTCCGGTTTGCGATGGTCGCGACGCTTCGGAACCGGATAGGCCGTGTTCGCTGCCGGTTGAGTCGGACCGGGGGTCGTTGGAGGCGAGGCCCGCGGGGTGGGGGCGGAGTAATCGCACCGGCTGCATGACGGCGCACCATACCGGTCCACGGGAACACGCCAAGGCTTGCCGCATTGCGGACAAACCCACGGTCGATATTGCGGTTCGTCGGCCATCGAAGCACGTCCATCCAGCGGCCGCGCCGATTCGCCCCGCGTGGCAGATTACGTAAACGAGCGGAATCGAGACGTGTATGATTGGACACCGGAAAAACCCCATTGGCAAGGGGCGATTCCGATGCGTTCCCCGTCCCCGCGTCTCCCCCCTCCCGAGTCCGCCAGAGTCGTCTCGGTCTCCGTCACGCTGTCGCGACCGCTCCGTCCGAAACATCCGCCAGCAATCCGTCGCCGCTCACCCCGGCCCCGACGGGTTCGTCCGGAATCAACTCGGGGTCCCCACCACCCCCATCGACCGACAATTCGAGGTCGTCATCGTCGAGGTAGAAGCCGTCGTCCGGGTACGGATCGGGCGGATTGAGGAGGTCGAGATCCCCCAGCGCCTCGAAATCGTGCGAGGCCATGAACTTCCGAGAGAACGCCTCGAAGGCGTCGCTCCGGGTTTCCGACTCGTCCAACCCGCAGTCTTCCCCGAGCAGCAGCGCGAGAGTCGACAGATGCAGCCCCCCCAACCACAGCGCGCACCGGATTTCCCGCCACAGGTGCGAGTAACGAAACCGCTCCCCCGCCGGGGTGTCCACCCAGGCGGGCATCAGGTCGGTGAACCGCTGTGCGAGTTTCCCGAAATCCCGGTGCAGTTCCACCACCGCCCGCGCTTTCGTCCTCCGTCGACCGGCCATGCTGCCCTCCGCTCGCCGAGAAAACACGAAATATTGCTCCTGAATTATAGCGAACCACTCCGCGCCGGAGGAGTGGAGCAGCGCCACGATGTCGGGCCAACCTGCGTCGACTTGATCGTCGCCCCCGCGGTATCGGCACATCCCGCTCCTGTCCGCAAAACCTTGCGTTTCAGCCCCATTCCGGGGTTTCGCAGACGCTGACGCCGCGCATCGTTCCCCGCCACGCATGCCCGCCTGTGGAAAACATGGGAAAACCCCTGTACAACCAGGTAGGGTTCTTTCACAGCCACAGTCGGTTCACGCGCACCGTGTGTCCCCATGAAACTCATCCGCAATCTTGGCGCGGACCGCGTCGTCGACGAGTTACGCAAGTCACCGTCCGGCGACACCACCATCGATATTGCGACACCCAAGTTCTCTCTCGCCGCATTCGCGGAGTTGCGGGGGTTGCTCGAATCGGCGGCGTCAACGCGCCTGACGTTGCCCGGCACTCCGGATCGCGACCTGAATTTGATGGGGAGCGACGCCGACCGGGCCTTCCGCAATCGGTTGATGGTGCGGTGGCTCGCGCGAAAATGTGCGGAATGGGTCAAGGCCCGCGTCCAGGTGAGGGAAGCGCCCATTGGCGTGCCCCAGTCGATGTTTGTTGTGGGCCACCCCCAACCGCAACACCGACGCGTCATTTTTGGCAACTGTCCCTTCACCTCCGAAGGCTTGGGGTTGGCGGCGGGCGATCCGTTCAGCCTGATTCAGTCCACCGACGAGGCTTCGGAATGGAACACTCTTTCGCAGTGGTTCTCCGACACCTGGGGGGGGCTGTCCGCTTCGGAGGCCGCGCGTGAGCGGTTCGTGTTGGAACTCGATGCCCTGTCGCGCGATCGCCCCCCCGCGTCGATTTACTTTCTCATCCTTCACCAACTGTTCAAGGACTTCGGCCACGAATTGGATGAAGAGCGGATCATCAAGTCCGCCACCGGCATCCGGAACACCATCGTGTGGAACAAGCTGTTCAAGTTCCAACGGGACGGAGTCGTGGGAGCCATCGACAAACTGGAGCGCCTTGGAGGCTGCATCATCGCCGACAGCGTGGGCCTCGGCAAAACGTTCGAAGCCCTGGCGATCATCAAGTATTACGAACTTCGCAACGACCGCGTCCTCGTGCTCGTCCCCAAACGGTTGCGGGACAATTGGACGATCTACAAGGCGAATGACCGTCGCAATTTTCTTGCCGCCGACCGCTTTCACTACGATGTCCTCAATCACACCGACCTATCACGCGACGACGGAATGTCGGGCGACATCGATCTTGCGAACGTGAATTGGGGCAATTACGACCTTGTGGTCATCGACGAGTCCCACAACTTCCGCAACAAGGCCACGCACCGCGATCACGAAACCCGTTACGACCGGCTGATGCGCAGAATCATCCGAGAGGGGGTCAAAACACGGGTCCTGATGCTCTCCGCGACGCCGGTCAACAACCGGTTGGCCGACCTCAAAAACCAGATTGCGTTTGTGACGGAGGGAAGCGACGAAGCGCTGGCCGCACACGGCATCCCCAGCGTCGAGGCCACCGTCCGACAGGCCCAATTGCAGTTCAACCGCTGGCTCGCGCTGGACGAGGACGAACGCACGCAGACGCAACTGTTGGACATGCTCGGCTTCGACTATTTCAAATTGCTCGACCTGCTCACAATCGCCCGCTCGCGCAAACACGTCGAGAAGTATTACGGGGTGGGTGAAACGGGCCGCTTTCCGGAGCGATTGAAGCCGGTCAACATCAAACCCGAGGTCGACCGGGCCGGAGAATTCCGTTCGATCCGCGAAATCAACGGCGAGATTCGCCGCCTGAACCTCGCCGTCTACGCCCCGCTGCACTATCTGCTTCCATCGCGGAGGGACGCGTACGACGCGAAATACAGCACCAGCATCCGCGACGGGGAGAGCATCTTCCGGCAGGCCGACCGCGAGCAAAGCCTCGTCCAACTCCTGCGGGTGAATGTCCTCAAACGGATGGAAAGCGCGGTCCCGTCATTCGCGTTGACGTTGTCGCGTCAGCTTCGGGATGTCGAGTCGATGCTCTCCCGCATCGAAGCCCGCCTGGAATCGATCGACGAGGTCGATATCGCCGATGTCGATCTCGATGATCCCGCCTTCGAGGCGCTGGTTGTCGGACGCAAGGTCAAAGTCCTGCTCAAGGACGTGGACCTCATTCGCTGGAAACAGGACCTCGCCGAGGACCGCAACCGCTTGGCAACGCTCCTCTCGGCTGCGCAACAGGTCGACGCGTCGCGGGACGCCAAACTCCATGCCCTCAAATCGGTGATCGAAGCGAAGGTGGGGCAACCGCTGAACCCCGGCAACCGCAAGGTTCTCGTGTTCACCGCCTTTGCGGACACGGCCCGTTACCTCTACGAGCACCTCGCGGGCTGGGCGCTGGAGCGACACGGCCTGCATTCCGCGCTCGTGACCGGTTCCGGCGGCAACCAAACCACGCTTCCCAAGCTCCGCCGCGATCTTGGCACCATCCTTTCGACGTTCTCTCCTCGTTCCAAGGAGCGCCCGGCCGACCTCTCCGCCGAGGGGGAAATCGATCTCCTGATTGCCACCGACTGCATCTCCGAAGGACAGAACCTGCAAGACTGCGACTACCTGGTCAATTATGACATCCACTGGAATCCCGTGCGGATCATCCAGCGGTTTGGCCGGATCGACCGGATCGGCTCGCCCAATGCCCGGATTCAACTGGTCAACTTCTGGCCGAACATCGAGTTGGAGGAGTACATCCAGCTCGAACAGCGGGTTGGCGGTCGCATGGTCCTGTTGGACGTGTCGGCCACCGGCGAAGAGAACATCATCGAGAAGCAGTCCGGCAACCAGATGAACGATCTGGAGTACCGCCGCAAGCAACTCCTCAAGCTGCAAGACGCCGTGATCGACCTGGAAGACCTGTCGAGCGGGGTCTCGATCGCCGACCTGACCCTCACCGATTTCCGCATCGACCTGGCCGACTACCTTCGCGACCATCCCAGCGTGTTGGAGACGCTGCCATTGGGGGCGATGGCGGTTGTCCCGTCCACGGTCGAGGGAACCACGCCGATCCCGCCGGGGTTCGTCTTTTGCCTGCGGGCGGTCGGGGACGCCGCTGCGTCCACTGTCGAGCCCGGCTACCCCCTCGCGCCGCATTACCTGGTGCATGTTGGGGACGATGGGGAGGTCGTGCTGCCCTACACGCAGGCCAAGCGAATTCTCGACCGCTTGCGGCGGCTGGCTGTCGGGCGCGACCTACCCGATGCCGCCGCCTGTGCGGCGTTTGACCGCCGTACCCGCCGTGGCGAGGACATGCGCGAACCGCAAGCCGCGCTGGCGCGGGCGGTCGCCTCGCTCGCGGGGAAGCGCGAGGAGCGATCCGTCGCCAGCCTGTTCACCCCCGGCGGCACGCAGGTCGCCAAGGGGGAGTTTCGTGGCATGCAAGATTTCGAAGTCGTGGCGTTCTTGGTGGTTTTGCCCGACGGGGACAGGGGGACGGACGCATGATGGCGGCGCTATTGATCGACGCCCTGCGCATTCCGCCCGATGCCCGCGTCGATCAACGCATTCCCAAGAAGCGCTTCGTGGAATCCGGCGCCCCCACCGCCGCCGACAAACGCCGCCTGCTCGAAGGGATCGACGAAGCGATCTGGCGGGCGGCCCTCAAGCCCACCAACATCGGGGTTCCGGCGTGGCGAGACGGGGTACGGCAGTACGAAGAAATCGAGGTTCTGTCGGTGGACTTGCGGGAAGAAGCGAAGCCCGCCCGGATCGTGGAACTCATGCATCGCGCCATTCCCTATCCGGTTGTGCTGGTGGTCCAGCGGGGCGCGTCGGCCTGTCTCTCGTTGGCTCACAAACGGGTGTCGCTGGGAGAGGCGGGGCGATTCGTGGTGGAATCTGTGGTGACGAGCGAGTTTCTCACCACTCCCGAAACGGCCACCCCCGATACGGACACTGCGACGGAGGACGCGTCGTCGACGGGCGATCCGCTCGTCGAACCGTTTCTGGAATCGCTCGAACTGTCCCGGCAACCGGCTCGCCATCTGGAAGCGGTCTATCAGGGATGGATCGAGCGGGTGGAGGGGCTGGCTGCTGCCCGGATCACCGGTCGGTATGTCCCCGCCGCAACACCCGCCGCCGCACAGGCCCGGCGTGCCGCCTTGGCGGAACGGGAGGAATTGCGTCGGGAGTTGATCCGTCTGCGACAGGCCGTCCGCAACGAAACGCAAATGAGCCGCCGTGTCGCGTTGAATCTGGAAATTCAGCGGTGGGAGCAGCGTCTGGCCGCGCTGCACGCGCAGCTTTGAAGACGGTCGACACGCCCCTGACGGTTGGTCATCATTTCGTCCCGCCGAAACACCCCTTCTTTGAGACGCTCCCATGCGCAAGCTGACCCCCGCCGATCCCGAAACGAAGTCCGCCGACATCGTCGCCGAGAACGTGGCCCGGCTGCGGGAGTTGTTTCCGGAGGCGTTCACGGAGGGGAAGATCGACTTCGAAGTGCTCAAGCAGGTGCTGGGGGGGGCGGTCGACGAGCGGGAGGAGAAGTACGGGCTGAATTGGCACGGGAAGCGGCAGGCGCGGCAGTTGGCCCTGACGCCGTCGACGGGGACGTTGCGTCCCTGCCCGGAGGAGAGCGTTGATTGGGATACAACGCAGAATCTGTTCATCGAGGGGGACAACCTCGAAGTCCTGAAGCTGTTGCAGAAGAGCTACGCGGGGAAGGTCAAGCTGATCTACATCGACCCGCCGTACAACACGGGACATGACTTCGTGTATCCGGACGATTTCCGGGACAACATCGGCAATTATTTGTCGATCACCGGACAGGCCGACGAGGAAGGCCGCAAGGTGACGAGCAACTCCGAGGCGTCGGGTCGGTTTCATACCGACTGGCTGAACATGATGTACCCGCGGCTGAAGCTGGCGCGACAACTAATTCGCGAAGACGGCGTCATCTTCATCAGCATTGATGAAAAAGAAATGCACAACCTTCGCGTCGTGTGTAATGACGTTTTTGGAGAAGAGTGTTTCGTAGGGTGCTTAACCGTCCTATGCAACCCCAAGGGGCGATCGCAAGACAAGCATTTCGCAACAAACCACGAGTATATACTCGTGTACGGCAAGACCATGTTGCCCAAGGGGTTCTTCTCCATCGCAAAGGACGATGACCAGATAGACGCAGAGTATCAGGAAGAAGATGAGGGCGGAAAGTATCGTCTTCTGGAGCTTCGAAACACACATCGAGAATTTGGCCGCCACAACCGCAAAAACCTTTGGTATCCATTGTACACGAACGAGGACGGCGAAGTATCTCTGATCGCATCCGAAGGACTCACAAAGATACTCCCCGTCTGGGACGACGGATTCGAAGGGTGCTGGACTTGGGATGCCGCTAAAGCAGAATGCGATATAGACCTTTTGACGGCTCAACGGATCAGGGGGCAGTGGAAAGTGTATCGGAAGAGCTATGCAAGTGGTGCCGACCGCATGCTGAAGACAATCTTAATCGACAGGTCGTTTTACACTGAACGCGGCCAAAAAGAGGTCAACAAGCTGTTCGAGACTCGCACGAAAATTTTCCAATCGCCAAAGTCTCCGTATTTGCTGGCTCAACTCATTTGCACTGCAACCGCAGACTCGGACCTCGTCATCGATTTCTTCGCCGGGTCAGGCACGATTGGCCATGCCGTCATGCTGCAAAACCAAATCGACGGTCATCGCCGAAGGTTCGTATTGGTCCAACTGCCGGAACCTATTGATCCATCGGTCAAGGAGCAGTCACCCACCGCTGCTTATCTCGACTCGATTGGGAAACGGCATTATCTCACAGAGGTTACAAAGGAGCGGCTTCGCCGTTGTGGATCAAGAACCCGAGAGGAGAACCCTCTCTTCGCCGGCGACCTCGGCTTCCGCGTGTTCAAGCTCGACCGCAGCAACATTCGGGCGTGGGACCCGGATCGGGATGATCTCACGGGGACGCTGCTGGACGCCGTCGAGCATCTTCGCGAGGGGCGGTCCGAACAGGACATTCTCTACGAACTGCTCCTCAAGCTGGGGCTGGAACTGACCGTCCCCATCGCGACCCGCACCATCGTCGGCAAAGAGGTCCACAGCATCGGCGCCGGCACGCTGTTGGCCTGCCTGGCCCCCGCCATTGACCGAGCCACCGTCGAACCGCTCGCCTTGGGGATCGTCGCCTGGCACCGCGAACTCGCCCCCTCCGGCGAGGGGGACCCACCCCGCGAAACCACGCTCGTCTTCCGCGACAGCGCCTTCGCCGACGACGTCGCCAAAACCAACCTCGCCGCCATCCTCGAACAACACGGCCTCGCCAACCTCCGCAGCCTGTGACGGAAGCCACTGCCATGAGCGAACCGCAGCCCTCCCCGGCGGGGGAAATCGTCCTCTACCAAACCGAGGACGGCCTGACTCGCGTCGAATGCCGCTTCGCCGACGACACCTTGTGGTTGTCGCAAGCCCTTATGGCAGAACTGTTTCAGACGACTCCACAGAATGTGACTTTGCACCTCAAGGCCTTGTACGAGGATGGGGAAATCGACGAAGCGGCAACTTGTAAGGATTACTTACAAGTTCGCCGCGAGGGGACCCGAGAGGTCCGCCGCGCCGTTCGGCACTACAACCTGAACGCGATTCTCGCGGTGGGTTTCCGAATTCGGTCCGAACGGGGAACGCAGTTCCGGCGCTGGGCCAACGAGCGCTTGCGGGAGTTTCTGGTGAAGGGATTCACCCTGGACGACCGCCGCCTGAAGAATCCCCCCGTCGATGGTTCGGGGGTTCCGGACTATTTCGACGAACTCCTCGAACGGATTCGGGACATACGCGCCAGTGAGCGGCGGATGTACCTCCGTGTTCGCGAGATTTTCGCCTTGGCTGCGGACTATAACCCCCAGAACGGATTGACCACGGAATTCTTCCAGACCATTCAGAACAAGTTGCACTTTGCCGTGACAGGCAAAACCGCCGCCGAACTGATTGCCCGCCGTGCCGACGCTCGGGAACCGAACATGGGCCTGACCAACTGGAAGGGTGACGCAGTGCGCAAATCCGATGTCACCACGGCCAAGAATTACCTCAATCAGGACGAGATTTCCGAACTGAATCGAGTCGTGACGATGTGGTTGGACTTCGCGGACGATCAAGCACGGAGGAGAAAGCAGGTCTTTCTCAGGGACTGGAATACCAAGCTCGACGAGTTCCTCAGATTCAACGACCGGGCGGTCCTGGAGACGAAGGGAAAAGTCAGCAAGGTCGATGCCGACGCCCACGCCGAAACGCAATACGAAGAGTTCGCCGCTCGACGGCGCGCCCTTTTGGAGGCCGAGGCGGAGCGTCGACAAATCGACGCCCTCGAAGACGCCGCCAAAAAACTGCCCGCCAAGCCCCCGCGAAAGCGTCCCAAATCATGAAGCTCCATTTTGAAGCCGATCTCGATTACCAACTCGCTGCGGTGGAGGCGGTGTGCGACCTGTTTCGGGGGCAGGAAATCTGCCGCACGGAATTCACCGTGACCCGCGAAACCGGAGATCGGCAAACGCGCATCGACCGCTTCGTCAACGACCTGGGGGTCGGGAATCGGTTGACCTTGTTGGACGAGGACCTGCTGCGGAACCTGCGGGAGGTGCAGCTTCGCAACGGCTTGCGACCGTCGGACGAACTCCGCTCGGGGGACTTCACGGTCGAAATGGAAACCGGGACCGGCAAGACCTACGTCTACCTCCGCACGCTCTTCGAGCTGAACAAGCGGTTCGGATTCACGAAGTTCGTCGTCGTTGTCCCGTCCGTCGCCATCAAGGAAGGGGTCCACAAATCGCTCGAAATGATGAACGAGCACTTCCGGTCGCTCTACGCGAACGTGCCGTTCGAATACTTCGTGTACGACTCGGCCAAGCTGGGCCAGGTGCGGAACTTCGCCACCAGCCCGCACATTCAAGTGATGATCGTCACGGTGGGGGCGATCAACAAGAAGGACGTGAACAATCTGTACAAGGACAGCGAAAAGACAGGGGGCGAGAAGCCCATCGACCTGATCAAGGCCACCCGTCCGGTGCTGATTGTGGACGAACCCCAGACGGTCGACGGCGGGTTGGAGGGGCGCGGCAAGGAAGCGCTGGGAGAGATGCTACCCCTGTGTACGCTGCGGTACTCGGCCACGCATGCCGACAAGCACCACATGGTCTACCGCCTCGACGCGGTTGACGCGTATGAACACAAACTGGTGAAGCAGATCGAGGTCGCAGCCGCGCATGTGGAGGGGGGACACAACAAGCCGTTCGTGCGGCTGGTGTCGGCTTCGAACAAGCGGGGTGTGATTTCGGCGAAGGTCGAACTCGACGTGCAAATCGCGGGAAGCGTGTCGCGGCAGGAAACCACCGTCCGCGACGGGGACGATCTGCAACAGGTCACCGGACGGGCCGTGTACGCCGACCATCGAATCGGCGAGATTTCCGTCGCCAAGGGGAACACGTTCGTCGAACTGCGATTTCCGGGCGGTGAGCGCTACTTGCGACTGCACGAAGCGCACGGAGACGTGGAACCGCTCTCACTCCAGCGCGAGATGATCCGCCGCACGATCCGGGAGCACTTCGAGAAGGAACGCCGCCTGCGACCGCTGGGGATCAAGGTGCTCAGCCTGTTCTTCATCGACGCGGTGGAGCGGTATCGTCGGTATGACGAGGAGGGGAACCCGGTTCCCGGAGAGTACGCGACCATTTTCGAAGAGGCGTATCGGCGGCTCGCCTCGCACCCGGATTTTGGCAGTCTGTTCAACGAAATCGACAAGATCGCGACGGCGTCGGACGTTCACAACGGTTATTTTTCGATCGACAAGCGGAAGGTGGGGGGCAAATCGGTCGACATGATGCGGGACACACGCGGCGACACCAAAGCGGACGACGACACGTACAAGCTCATCATGCGCGACAAGGAGCGGCTATTGGGCCTGGACACTCCCCTGAAGTTCATCTTCTCGCACTCGGCCCTGCGCGAGGGCTGGGACAACCCGAACGTGTTTCAGATTTGCGTGCTGCGCAACGTGGGAACCGAGCGCGAGCGACGACAAACGATCGGACGGGGCTTGCGGTTGTGCGTGAATCAGCAAGGGGAGCGGATTCGAGGCTTCGAGATCAACACGTTGACGGTTGTCGCCAACGAGAGCTACGAACAATTCGCCGAAAACCTCCAGCAAGAGATCGAAGCCGATACGGGCATTCGGTTCGGGATCGTGGAGCGTCATCAGTTCGCGGGAATCGCCACTCTCGGCGCGGATGGCCACCCGGCGCTGTTGGGTGTCGAGCAATCGGAGTCGCTGTTTCAGCACTTGCTGGGCGCGGGGTATGTCGACAGGAAGGGGAAAGTGCAGGATACGCTGCGGAAGGCCATCAAGGAGAACACCGTCGACATCCCGGCGGCCTTTGCCGGACAGCGGGAACAAGTCGTCGGCATCCTGCGAAAGCTCTGCGGAAAACTCGACATCAAGGACGCCGACAAGCGTCAGCCGGTTCGTACGCGACGGGCCGTGCTGGAAGGGGCCGATTTCAAGGCGCTGTGGGACCGCATCAAGCACAAGACGACCTACCGCGTCCACTTCGACAACGAGGAGCTGTTGAGGCGTTGTGTCAAAGCGATCCAGGACGCCCCGCCCATCGCCAAAACGCGACTGCAATGGCGCAAGGCGGACATTGCCATTGGAAGGGCGGGCGTTGAAGCCACGGCGACGGCGGACTCCCAATTCATCAATCTGGATTAACGGGATATCGAACTCCCCGACGTGGTCACGGACCTTCAGGACCGCACTCGGCTGACACGCCGCAGCATCGTCCGGATTCTGACGGAAAGTGGACGACTGACGGATTTCGCCCGCAATCCCCAACAGTTCATCGAGATCGCTTCCACCGCGATCCTGCGGGCCAAGCGGCTGGCCATCGTCGACGGAATCAAATACCGCCGTCTTGGGGACGAGCACTATTACGCCCAGGAACTGTTCGACAACAAGGAGCTGACCGGCTACCTGAAGAACCTGCTGGAAGCCTCGAAGTCCGTCCACGAGTACGTGATTTTCGACTCGGAAACCGAGGCCGGATTCGCCCGGCAGTTGGAGCGCAACGAGGCGGTGAAGGTCTATGCGAAGCTGCCCGGCTGGTTCAAAGTCCCGACTCCGCTGGGGACGTACAACCCCGACTGGGCGGTGCTGATCGAACACGAAGGCTCGGAACGCCTGTATCTGGTTGTCGAGACCAAGAGCACGCTCTTCGACGACGAACTTCGAGATCGCGAGGGGGCCAAGATCGACTGCGGCAAGGCGCACTTCGAAGCGCTGGCCGTCGGTCCGAATCCTGCCCGGTTCCGACGCGCCGCGAAGGTGGACGACTTGTTCGAGTAGCCCGTGCGGCGTCACTCGGTCATGACATCACTCGACAGTGAAGAGTCGCCTTGATGCGGGACGGGCGAACGAGAACTCCTCGCCCAGCAGTTCGATCAACTGGTCGGCGGTGAGGTCCAGCAGGTCGTAGGTCTTTTCGAGTTGCCGTAACCGCAGGGGAAGACGGCGAGTGAGATCGCCCTCTCGAAGTTTGTTTCCAGTGATTCCCGGCCGCGGTCGATTGCGTCGTTCGTCCCAGTACAGTCGGTCCAAAACCTCGAACACGCAACGGATTCGCGTCAAAAACAAGCGTTTCATCACCTCTTCAGTGATTTTGTCCAAAGAGTTGATCGGCGATCGCATGAACAACCGGTTGTGGACCGGACTCAGTCGGATCACGCGCCACGAGACAAACAGCAAATGGCGGTAAAAGTGCCGGGGATTCAGCGGCTCGAAGACGTAGTAATAATCGTTCTTCACGTCGCGGCCATGCTCCGTGTGCTGGCAGACGGAGTCGAGATACAAAAGCGACAACCACGTCCATAACCCGGCGTCCAACCGCACGTCGTCGTCGGGAATGGGCGCAAGGATTGTCGACAGATACCGGGCCGCATCCCCCTTGGTCTCGAACTGCACCTCTCCCACGGAGACAGCCGGTTCGACCAATTCCGTCAACGTGCGATGTTCGAGTAGTTCGAACGGAATGTCCGAGGTTGGTGTCTCGCGACTCGCCCGCAGAAATGCCCGGAACTCGTCGATCCCCTCGGCTGTGAAACGGCGCAGCCTCACGGTGTCTCCCCCCCCGCAGCCGCCGGACCGGCTTCGCGGAATTTGTCGGCCAAACCGTGTTGATCGACGAAGGCCGCAACGACTTCGTCGATCCACTCCCGCCGCTCGTCGAGATCGTCGTTCTCGGGCGGTCCCACATGTTCCGGGTGCAGGCTTTTGGCGAATTGCCGCCACAAGACCGGCCACGTCCCCGCATCCCCCTCTTCGTCGTCGATCGGCTCGTCGAGCGCTCGGTCGAGCACTTCGCGAACGACCGCCGGGTAGACCAGGCCGAACACGATCGGATCAAAGCGCATGCGCTCGGCCAAGCCGGGCACCTTGTCGTTCACCAGCAGAAACACGTCCTCGGCTCGGAAACTCAGTTGCCACAGTTCCTGCCCAAGATCGGCGGACTCGACCGGCAGAATCCCCTGCCGACCGGCATCGGTCTTGTCGCCACCCTTCACCGGACGGACGTTCTCGGCCAGCCCCAGGATGCGCCCGAACTTCTGCGTCCGGTCGACCACCTTGAGCGTGAAGAACACGTTCCGCCCGTGCAGGTCGCGTAGTGTTCGGTCCGCGGGGGCCTCCGGTTTCGCAACACTGCCCCAGTCAAAGCGGCAAATTGTGTTTGAACCGGCGCAGGTCGCTTCCAGCACGATGCGGGCATCCGGGGGAGCGTCGAACCCGTCCAGGTCGACAACCGCATTGAACGACCGAGGGTGGCCGTCGAGCACTTCGATGGAGACCCGATCCCCCGGAATTCGACGCCGCCCCGTGGAGTTGATCCGCTTGATCACGCCTCACCCCCTTCGTCGGCACCAGTGGAGGACTTGTCCTCGTCAATTTCGTCGACGCGCACGAGCAGGTCCCGATGTTCGTCAAACCCGTCCATCGCGAACGTGAACGACGGCCCCTTCACGGTCAGTTCGAGAATGTTGCCTGCCAAGCGTTTGAGCGCGACGTTTTCCCCCTTGGGAGTCGGCCCAGACCCTCTTTTGGGATCGATATCGAAATCGAGCGGGCTCCATTTCTTGAGGGGATTGCCGCTCGGCAAGTCGTACGCCAGCGACAGTCGCAACCGGTACGGCGTTCCATCCGGACCGGGAGGGTTCCCTGTGAGCCGGAACCCGCCGGTTCGCGGTTGCATGCGATACCAACGCGGTTTGGCGACGATCTCGTCAAACGTCGGCTTCCCTTCACCGTTCTTGGCCGGGGAGCGCGAGCGTTGCGGGGCCTTGGCCCGTTCGATGGAGAAGAAGTCGCTCAGAAGTTCGAAGTTCGCCTTGGTGACCGGCGGAGCCAGCAAGAGGACGAGTTTGTCGACGATGCCTCGGCAGAACTTCACCCTTCCCTTCCACTTCACCCACTGCTTGTTCGGTCGCTCCTGCGACGTGTCCCAATCCTCGTGGTCGGGGCCTTCGGAGTCCCCGAGAAGGCTCGCCAACGGTCCCCTGTCCACCAGCACAAATGCCTGGATGCCACGCGCCCCGGCGGACGAGTTGATCTTCGTGATCGTCATCCCTTCGCGCACGAAGTACGTGTCATGCCGACCCGCGTCCTGTCGACGTTGCAGGAAGGCAACGAACTCGCCGATCTCGTCCGCACCTTTCTTGCGAGGCAAGGCGAGACGGACGCGCAGGGCCACCAGTCGTTCATCCGCGAACTTCTTTCGCAACTTGTCCAAGGTGCCGGAGTCGAGCGCGGCTTCCGTCAACTCCGGCAGCGTCTTTTGCCCGAGGAGTTCCGTCGGCACGGCATGGTCGACTTCGGCAAGACACCGCGCGACGAAATCCAGCGGCGGCGCGGCGTGCCGCTTCGTTCGCTTGGGGCCGTCCCATGTGATGGATTCGCACCAGCCTGGAAGGGATTTCGCATCCAGGCGAACTTCTCGCGTTTCGGGGGAGTAGAGGTCGACGACCAATCGCCCCTCCAGGATCGGCACGAAGAAATGGACGCAGATCGCCTGCAACATGCGGAACCCTTTGAGTTCCGCGGCCACGAACGGAACGACCACAGAGAGCCCCGGTTCGTCATCTTTCCGTGCGAGCTTCCACTCGGCGCGGAAGCGGTCCAGCTCGTCGGGTCGTTCGATGGGACGGGGCACTCCCTCGTTGTTCCGCCCGTCGCACCAGAAACCCTCGGGCACGTGCTCGACCCCGTCATGCTCGTGGATTTTCAGGACGGCCTGCCCCATCAGCAGGCAGCGGCGATCGCTCGCCCGAATCGTCATCCCCAACATGCAGCCGACTTCACTGACAGCCCGGTACACAGTCTTTCCAAGTCCCCAGCGCCCGAGGTCGTCTCCGGTCTTTCCGCTCCGTCCGATGTTGCGCCAGAACCAGAAGAAGTCCTGACGCTCGGACGATCCGGGAACTGGATCGCGCACCAATTGGGGATTTCCTTCCAGCCCCCGAGTCCCGAAGTCCTCGCAAACGAGAAAGCCCTCGGACAGGTTCGGAATTCCATCGGCATCGGCGACAATCTCGCGATGCTTGAGCGGAGCTTCGAGCCGTGCAAAGTACAGTGCCAATCGTTCGGCAGGTGGCATTTCCGCTCGTGGATAGAGGGCCAACCGCACCCGTACGGGGTCTTCACCGATCCTGGCATCCATCGAGTTTTGGAGGATTTCTCGCACCAATGCGTCCGTACCGGCGTACTCGCCGTCGTCGGCGTGCTCGGTGCGGAACAACAGCGTCTCGTTGGGATCGCGGCGTACCGAGGCGCTTTGCAGCCTCTCAAAGACCCATTCCGGCATGTCGTCGATGCTCGCTGCCCGGCGTGACTACGACTTTGCTTCCGGTTCGCCAATCAGGGTCCATCGCGGCGACCGGCTTCGGGCACTCCTACTAGCCCCCTCCAAGATCAACGAGATCACTCCCTTTCGCAAGTGTAACGAAGGAAATCCATTTCATGGCACCACGGCAAACTTCGCCGCGTGGGGACCCCGCCTTTGCAGGCCGCGACGGTCCACCTTCTCGGCAATGCAGTCGAATCGACCAATATCGCTCGGCGACAGGCCCGCCCACGTTCTCCGGGACTCACGCTCCCTCATGAGTTCCGCGGACAAGGCCATTTGTCGAAGTGCAACAACGTTGAATTCGACATCCCTGACTTGTCGAAACTCCCCCTGCATACGGAGCGGCTGAAATGGGATTGCCCGCGATTCTCGACACGCGGGGGACCCTGAACAGCGAGTCGGCGGGCGACGATTCTGCCCGCCAGTCCGATTGCGGTGTCGACGACCAAACAGCAGCACTCTTGCGTGACGTAATGGAGTGGTCGCCAGTGGGTGAGGGTGTGCAGGTGGACACGAAGGTAGCCCGCTTCCTATGCCGGAAGGGGGTGTTTCCCTCATCGGCACAATGCCATCAACCGAAAGGGGCATGACGCCCCCGAGGATTGATTGGGGGGTGGAGCGTGGGCGATCTGCTGATGCAATCGAGCGAGTATCAGTCGTTTTGCGCGGGCATGGCGAACGGCTACCACTCCAGCCAAGGGGACGAACAATCCAGCGGGTCTTACACGTTTGCCAGAATGGCGATTGACGGCTAAAAGATCGCATGACGCCGCGTTCCAACCCGATTAACGAAGACCCCGGCCTCGGTTTCCCGAGTCGGTGGCTTTGCGTTCCCTCGCGGTCAATACCGTGCTTCGTGCTTCCTAGGGTCGTCCCTGCGGTCGTTCATCACCGCCCTGCGTCCGATCTCCCGTGCGATCTTGTCCGCGAATGGGAGATGTCGGACGTGGTCCAGGTACGCTGTCAGTTCGCTCGGCCTCGCTCCCATGTCCATGAGCATGTTCTTGGCCGCGAGCCGCGAACAGCAATGCGCGAGGTAGACGAGTCGCATCCACTCTTCCGGCGTGAGAGGGATCGTGCCATCGGGCGGGCGGAAGAGGGGGGGCTGAGTCATCGATTTCTCTCCTCGTACGAGTCAGTCACTCGCGGGACGTGGGGGTAGGATTCGCGGGAGCCGCCGGGCGACGAGTCATGATCCTCGGGAATCCGTATGCCTTGATCAACCTCCTTAGATAGTCTTCCACCTCTCCTCTCCGGAACTCCCCCTACAGGGAAAACACATCCGGTCTCAGTGTCGCGACCACGGCATTTACGGCCTCGCGTCGCGTTATCTCGGGGGTGTTTCGCCACGCGAAGGCGTACGAACCGATTGTGAGAACGACTTGACCGCACCGGGTCCCGTCGGCAGTCATGCCCGTGCGGCCTTTAACGCCAGCGAAGCGAGGCTTGGACGCTCTGTATTCGTCCTCCGGGACGACGGAGTGAGGCAGCATCCAGCGTCTTACGAACGCTAGGCGTCCTTGCGGACGCGACCTAACTGTACTTCCCGGCGAACGCGTACGGGGAGCCCTCGGGGCCGATTTCCCGCCGCGACCACGCCGGGGGTCCCTGCGCGAGTTCCGGCCCCGCTCTGCCCGCTTTCCCAACCGACCACCGTACCTCGCATTCCCCGGTTGGAAACAGACCCGAAACAAAGGCAAAACAACTGCGAAGCAAACGCCATCCGAGCCACCGTCTGCGGTCCGTCACCACTCCCCTGCCCCGTCCGTGTCGCGGACCGAACCCCGGCAAGTCCATGTTACGAGCTATTGCGCACCACGCATCCCACTCGCATGCAGCCTCTACGGACTCCCCCGCAGCGTCCGAGCCACCCTAAGCCCAATGTCGCCGTACTCATACGTTGGCAAGTGACTGAAGCGATACGCGGACCGTAAAAACATGGAGCGACTTCCAAAGGCCCCTCCGCGAATCATGATCTTGTCGGTTCTCAAGACCTCGTCCTTGTCGACATCGGACGGTGTCGGGGAAGAGGCCGCTACGTTGGCTGGAGCATCACTGTATTTGTCGTCACACCAGTTGAATATATTGCCGTGCATATCAAAGAAGCCAAACTCATTCGGCTTCAAGATTGCCACGGTTCGAGTATGTCCACCGGCGGTGTTTTCATAACACCACCCGTATTTCTGCAACAGTGTGTCCGAGTTGCCGAACGACCACGCCGTCGCTGTCCCGGCGCGTGTCGCGTACTCCCGCTCGGCCTGTGTGGGAAGTCGATAGCCGGTTCTGCTCAAGTGGTCCTTCGCGTACCACGCACGCCCTTCCCTCAGCACATAACACCACTGGTCCTCCGGAATTCCCTCGCGTTGACTCAGCCAGTTGCAATAGGCCGCCGCGAGATACCAGTTGACTCCGCCGATAGGGCAGGTCGGCTCTGGATAGCGGAACATCTCGACGTAGCGAAAATCGGCCTTGAATTCGAGAAACTGCTCCTTCGTGACGGATGTCGAAGCCAGAGCGAAGCAACCCGCGAGGGTGATCGACTCCTTGACCTCGTCGATTCCCCGATTGCGCTCAGTTTCGGGTGATCCCATATCGAACGTCACAGGCCCCCGAACCACGACCATTGTTTGCCCTACGGAGTTCACAAACCAAACCGGAGGCATTCTTGTCGAAGCCGGATCGCTTGCCACGTTTTGCGATCCCGGTAACTTTTCAAAGAATCTGGCCCTGTTGGCCTCATCGCGGGCGAGCGAATCAATCGTTTCCTTCAACCAATCGCCATCTCCCCACACTGACAACAGCCACTGCACTGCCGCATGCAGTCCCGCGTCGCGTTCACTCGTGAACAAGCCGCGAAGTTTGGAAATCGCCCGTTGAAGGAACTCCGACGAGAGCGATTTGGCGTCATACTCTCCGAGCGACAAGCAGATCGCCTTCTGAATTGTCGCATCTGTCTCGTTCTCCAACCGGCGTAACAGCGCCTCGGGATCGGCCCCCAACGGCGCGAATCGATGAATCAGGTAACTCCGCACGCGTGGATCGGGATTGTGTTTCAGCAACGGCCAAATCCGGTCCGGAAGATTCAGCCTCAGCAGCGCAGCGGCGGCATTTGCTTGCCGTTTGGCCGAGCGTTCCTTGTCCTCTTCGGACGCACCCGCCTCGGCGGATTGTTCGAGTATCGCCATGAGCCTCGGCACGCCCTGGTCCGTCACCGCTTGCAACTTTGGAAACAGCACCGCGAATTGCGATTCGTCGGCGGTCGCCAGCAGCTCGGCTAGCGTGTCGGGACGGTCGGACGCGTAGTCGGCCAAGACGTTTGTCGCCAGACTCCGTTCCGCCCCGCGTTCCGCGTGCCGGTCGTCAAAGATCGCCGACAGTTTCGGAATCAGCCGCCCCTTGACGGGTCGGAACGCCTCCGTCCACTGACCCAGGAACACCGGATTCTCCCGCACCAGATCGGTGGCGATCAACTCCCCAGCCGCAGTCCAGCGGGGATTTTCCGGCGCGTATTTCGCGAGCGCTGCCCCAGCCCGCAGCCGCCGCGATTCGCGACCGGGGATGGGTTTCTCGACCGCCCCCCAGAGCCGACCGGACAACGATTCCGCGTGAGGCGCGAGCGCGTTGACCAGCACCGGGACTTCGTGTGGCGCACCGTCCAACAGTCGGTCCGCCAACCGATCCGTATGGGACGCATAGACGGGCAGGAGCGCGAGTCGCACATGAAGTTCCTCGCGAGTACCGGGTATCGATTCCAGTAACTCATCTCGGAGCAGCGGGTCGGCCCATCTTCGATACTCGGACAATTCTCCCAATAGTGCGGGAACCTGCGCGGTGTCGGCATTGAGCAGCGCCCGCACCAGGCCTTCGGCATGCGTCCGGTTCCGCTGGTCGACCACTCGTTCCCTGATCGACCAACCCGCCAGCAAGCCAATCATGAGCAGCGCGCCGAACAGCAGCCCCCGCCGCGCGTGATGCCCCGTAGCCCGTCGCATCATCCGCTGCTGCGAAGGCGTCCAGTGTTTCGACTCGGTCCACCATTGAAGTTCGCACCATTGCCACAGCGTTGGCAACTGCCGGTTCTCGGGACGGGCCGTCCAGACCGCCGCACGATCCGCCAGCAGCAACTCCGCCCGCCCCTTGCGGGTCTCGCGCTGCTTCCGCGTCAGCCACTCCCGAAGAGAAGGGACCAGATAGTCATGAGTCAGTTGATAATGCCGCACCCGAGCAGGAAGCGACGATGCGCTGTCATGAACCGAGCCATCCGGGTTCGTCTTTCCTTCCGGGTCGGTCGGGGAAATCAACCGGACTTCGGCATCCAGGAGCCGGAGCAGGTCGTCGAAGTCTTTCGGTCGCGTGGCGTAACCGGACGTGGCGAGAAGATCGTCGCGGGATCGCATGTGCCCTTTGATGTCGGTCCCCGCCTCAGGGAGCAGCGATTTCAACACCGTTCGGGCGGCTGTTTGGTGGTAGCGGTGTTCGGGGGGCGCGCCGGCGGCGGAGAACGTCTCTTCCAGAAACGTGACACCAACGCCCTCCGTTCCTCCCATCGCCTTGAGCGACGCGGGGGTCCACGGCTTCCCTTTCATCATTTCGGCGAACAGCGACAGCCGGACCGAGATGACTTTCTCCTCTTGGGCGAGACCGGCCACCGCTTGCTCTACGAACGCTTCGTGGTTGGCGGAGGGGTCGAGAGGTTGGGCGGGAGCGGGTGAAGCGTCCGCCCTTGCTGACGCAGCGGGTTGCGGGAGGGGGGCAGCGTCGTCGGGGAGTTTGCCGAACGCCCGCCCGAACGCCTTGAGCACCCGCCGGGCATGGTCGAGGTCGAATAGGTCGACGAGTGCGCTGTTGTGTCCTTCCAGCAACCGCACTTCGAGGTCGCGGAGAAAGCGGCTGACGGCCAACCAGAAATCGTCCCGCACCATCACCACGCATTGCACCCGCGCGCCGTCGCATTGCCGGAGCGCCCGGACGAGTTCGGTGTCCGGTTCGTCTTTCTTCGCGTGCAGCCATTGCTCGAACTGGTCGAGCACGATCAGCACTTTTTTCCCCGCCGGAATCCCGTGTCCCTGCCGCAACGCCGCGAGCGTCTCCACGAGGCCGTTCGGCGCAGTCGTCGAATCGATCGCGAGGCTTGTTACCAGTTGCGGGCAACGCTTCCGCAGGCCGTTGAGCAATCGCGTCTCGGTGTCATCGGCGGTCGCTTCGACGTACACCGCCAGCACGCTGGAGGCCAGCCGGGGCAACAACCCCGCTTTCACCAGCGACGATTTCCCGCAACCCGAGGGTCCGTAGATCAGTCCCACCGTGAACGTCTGGTCGGCATCGGTCTCTTCGATGCGTGATTTCCAGAACCGCAGGCTGTCCGGAAGTCCGTTACGATCGCGCGGGCCGGGGAGCAGCTCCAGAAAGAAGTCCGCGTCGCGGGCATCGAACGACCGCAACCCCTTGGGGATGATCTTGAGAGGACGACTATCGGAATCGAACTGCGGGGACAAGAAGTGTTTGACTGGCGGTGTGCCGTGTTGACTGGCACCAGAATCGGCTGTCGGAGTCAGAGCGACACCTTTCGAGGACTCCGCCACCAGGGCCGGGATCAACTGCGCCACAACGTCATTCAACGACAACGCCCACGCGTCGATCCATTGAGAGGTCGAAAGAAGCAGTTCGAGGGCCGGGCCCGGTACGATGTCCTCCAGCCGCAGCGGGATCAAGAGCTTGCGCTTGCTGACAGCCCGCTCGACTTCCTTCGCCACAAATTGCGAATTGTTCGATGCGGCGGAGAGGAGTACCACACACGCGGCGCTCGCTTCGATGCCTCGAATAATCGCTTCGGGATACTCCATCCCCGGCGGGATGTCTCGGGGAGCAATCCACGCCCGTAGTCCTCGGGCTTCGAGCAGTTCGCACAGCCGCTGAGCCGTCGCTTTGTCCGATCCGGCATGGCTGACGAACACATCCCAACCAATGGTGGATGTCCGAGCCAACGGCGTAGGGGTCGCGGAGTCGCCTCCGGTCGGACCGTGATTCGGGATCGTCCATCCGACATGATGCGGGTTCTCCAGCCAATGCCGCAGGTCCTCGGCGAAATCGAGCGCCGTCGAATACCGGTCGGACGCGCGCTTCGACAGGGCTTTAAGGCAAATCCGGTCCAACTCGCGCGGCACGTTGTCGTCGACTTGCCTGGGGGGACGCGGTTCGGCACTGGCCACCTGTTCGAGCAGCGCCAGTTGCGTGTCCCCCTGGAACGGACGCCGTCCAGTCAGCAGTTCGTAGAACACGACGCCGAGGCTGAACACGTCGCTCCGCCCGTCGACACGGTGCCCTTCCCCCCGCGCCTGTTCGGGACTCATGTACGCGGGAGTGCCGAGGTAGCCGTGCCCTTTCCCCTTATCCTGCTCCCGCAGCGCGAGGCCGAAGTCGGCCACGAAAGGCGTGTTCGACTTGTCGAGGAGAATGTTCCCTGGCTTGATGTCACGGTGAACCAGCCCCTGCTTGTGCGCGTGGTGCAGTGCTTCCGCCACCGTCGCCACAAACCCGACCGCGTCCCCATGCGAGAGTCGCGACTGCTTCAGCTTCCCTGCGAGGTCGCACCCGTCGACGAATTTCGACACGACGTAACAGGGGAACTGCTCGGTCTGCCCCACGTCGTAAACCGGCACGATATGCGGATGGTCGAGCTTGGCGACGGTCTGGGCTTCGGTCAGGTAAATGTCGACGACACCCGCGTCCTCCACGAGCTTGCGATGCGGCACCTTGATCGCCACCGACCGTTCGAGCTTTTCGTCATGCGCCAGGTAGACCAGCCCGAAGCCCCCCTTGCCGAGCACCCGCTCGATTCGATACCGGCCAATACGCTCGGGTTGCGGGGGAGTGCTTGCCGGAGGAGCCATCGCTGCCGGAGCGGGAACCCCATCCGGCGGAGAGAAGGTGCGGAGCGAATCGTCCTCGCCGTCGGGATGGGGACTTCCGGCGGTTTGATACGGGTCGTTCATGTCGAAGTCGGCGGGCGTGGTCGAAACACGGCACGGCGGTCGGCAAGCGGACCGCGACGAGGCGATTCAGGATACCCGCTGGGCTAGCATTGTTCGCTCATCAGGATGCGCTCAGCATCGCGCAGGACGAACCGCGACCGCGCCGGACCAAACTCAGGTCGTTCCTCACCCCGCGCCCCGCACAGAGCCACACGGAGCGTTCATCCAGTCGGGGCTCCGCCACCTCCCTCCGGGCCTCCGTTCCGGGCTGCGCTTCGCTTTCTTGACTTGCGCCTCCGGCTAATTCCCGGACGGACTCAGGGCCAGGCGGAAGCCCAGGTTGCCGTGCCGGAACGACGGGTCGAACCAGCTACGGTACGCCGACCGGCAGGGCCCGGCAGTGTCGTACCAGCTGCCACCCCGGTGGCTCCGGATCGAGCCTGATGAGGCACCCACCGGATTGCTCCCACCAACCAGTTTTTCGCCATGCCAGTCCCCACACCACTCCCATACGTTCCCGTGCATGTCCGATAACCCAAACCCGTTCGGCAACTTCTGGCCGACCTGGTGCGCGTACTTCTCGCCGATGTCGTGCGTGTTCCCTCGGAACCACGCGTAGCGACCCAAGTCCCCCTCACTTCCGCCAAAGCTGTAGGCCGTCCGACTGCCCGACCGGCACGCCCATTCCCACTCCGCTTCCGTCGGTAACCGATACCCCTTCCCCTCCTTCGCCGACAACTTCTCGCAAAACGAGACCGCTTCATCCCAACTCACATACGTCGCCGCATAATCGTCCCCCTCCTGCACGTCAAACTGCCCCTTCCAGGGCTCCGTGCCCATCACCGCTCGCCACTGCCCCTGTGTCACCTCCGTCCGACTCAGCTGGAACGCTCGCGTCAGCGTCACACTCACCTGGGTCTCGTCGTCTCGCCGCCTCTCCTCACCCGCAGGACTCCCCATCAGGAACTCGCCCGGCGGGATCAGGCGGAGTTTCATGCCGATGGTGTTGGTGAACTCGACCGGCACCTTGAGGTAAGCGGCCCATTCGTCCTGATGCTTCGTCGCCTGCGCGGCGTCGAACGGCGCAATGGGGGGTTTGGGGGCGTCGGCGGGCCAGCCGTTCCATCCTGCTTGACTTGTGTTCGAACTTTTCACGGGCGGGATACGTTCCGCCATCGCTGCCTTCACCGCACCAACCACCACCGACAAACGAAAACCGGTATACTGGTAACGGGCCGTCGGGACGGAGGCGTAGCGATTCGGCGACCGGCAGTAGGACGCGGAGTTGTGCCAACAGCCGCCCCGGATCACGCGCTCGGAACCGGCGGAAAATGGGCTGTTGGGGTTGATCGCGGGATTCTCTGAGAATTGGCCGTAGAAGGTCGCATCCCACCCGTCCTGCACCCACTCCCAGACGTTGCCGTGAATGTCGGACACTCCGAAGGGATTCGCTTTCAGCTCGCCCGCCGCGTGGGTCCGGCCCCCGGAGTTCCCACCAAACCAGCCCGCCCGCATCAGGTCTTCATTCTTGTCGCCAACCCAGTACTTTGTGGTCGTACCCGCCCGGCAGGCATACTCCCATTCCGCCTCAGAGGGCAAGCGGTAGCCATTCCCGTCCAGCGGCGTGATGGTCTCGCCCGCTCGGAAGTAGAACGGTTTCAATTTCTCCTGCTGGCTGAGCTTGGCGCAGAATTCGGCCGCGTCATTCCAGTTCACCGCTTCCACCGGGTGCCCGGCCGTCTCCAGCCCGGCGACCGCCTCCTTTTCCGTTCCCATCGGCGCGAAATGCGAGGGATTCACGCCCATGACTTTTTCGTATTCCGCCTGCGTGACTTCATTCACGCCCAGATAGATCGGCTGCGTCAGGATCACCTTATGCTGCGGCGCTTCGCTCTTGACGCACTCCTGCCAGTGCTTGTCTTCACCAGCAGCCTTAAGGGCCGCTGCGATCTCCTCCGCCGTGCTCCCCATCGTGAACTCACCCGGCGGGATCAGCACGAACTTCATGCCAATGGAGTTCGTGTACTCAACCGGCACCTTGAGGTAAGCGGCCCACGCCTCCTGATGTTTCTTCGCCTGCAAAGCATCGAACGGCGCGATCGCCGGAGCCGGAGCATCAGCCGGCCAGCCCTGCCAACCCTTGCCAGCCGCGGCCACCGCGGGCTTCTCCTTCGCAGGCACCAGCTTCGCCGTGATCGACCTCTTCGCGCCCGACTCGATCTCGAACTCCCCGGTGTAGATTTCAAACCCGTCCTTCTGCACCTTCAGTCGATGCTTGCCGGGATCAACGGAAATCGTGATCGGCCCCAGGTCCCCCTTGCGGGTGATCTCCACCTTTCCCTCGTCGCTCAACACCTGAATTTCCGCGTCCGCTTCATTCACGGTGACGATCAGCTGGCCATCCCTGGTCTTCAGGCTGAAGATCACCCCCGCCAACAGGATCACGACGGCCAGTCCGGCCACACCGAGTTGCACCTTGCGGTTCTTCCACGGCGGTGATCCAACCACGGACGCATTGGCACGAGTGGCCTGCGATTTGGGCCTGGTGTTCGCCTGTTGGATCGTGGGCGATTTCTGGTCGTTCAGAAAACTGAATCCACTGTTCCCGAACGTCTCACTCAGCCTTGTCTGACCACTGTTCGACGACGGCAACACCACCGTCGCCGGAGAGTTGGCTTCCACCCGCTCCAGATCCGCGATCACCTCCGTCATGGTCTGGTAACGGTC
Organism: Planctomycetales bacterium; assembly: GCA_044359065.1. Lineage (GTDB taxonomy): Bacteria > Planctomycetota > Planctomycetia > Planctomycetales > Planctomycetaceae > JAIXZD01. The sequence goes on from JBIKMW010000015.1 coordinate 73,691, forward strand.
TTCCAGTTTCTTGGCGACCATCCGCTTGAAGATTGTCTCCAACGATGCCGGCACGTCGGCTCGGGCGGCACACAACGACGGGGGTGGCTGCTCGCGATGAGCCAACAGCTTCTTGATCAGGGAGTCGCCGTCATACGTCGCCTTGCCGAGGAGGAGGAAATGCAGCGAACAGCCCAACGCATAGATGTCCGCGCGGGCATCGGCGGACTTGGTATCCACCGCCTGTTCGGGGGACATGTAATCCACGGTCCCCATGATCGCCCCCGTGGAGGTCAGATCGGACTCCGGTGCGCCCTCGCCGTCCGCACCCAGACGCGCCAGCCCCATGTCGAGGATCTTGACGACTCCCTCGTCGGACAGCAGCAGGTTGGCCGGTTTGATATCCCGGTGTACGACACCTTTCTTGTGGGCGAATTCCAATCCCCGAGCCGCCTGCAGCACATAATTGATCGCATTCTCCACCGAGAACGGCCCGTACTGCTTGACGAGTGCGGAGAGGTCTTTTCCCGGCACCAGTTCCATGACCAGAAAGTGGACCCCGTTGGCACAGTCGGCATCATCGGCCGCCACGATGTTGGCATGCCGCAGTTTGGCGGCCGCCTCGACTTCCCGTTCAAAGCGGGCAATCGCCGCGTTGTCCTTGGTCATCGCCGGAGGCAGCAGCTTGATCGCCACCATCCGCTTCATCCGCCGATGCTCGGCCTTGAAGACCTGCCCCATGCCCCCCGCCCCGATTTTTTCCATCAGGACGTAATTCCCCAGCACCAGCGATTTGCCCTTGCCCTTGGAAATTTCTTCCACCTGAAACTTCGTCAGCTTTTTGTTGCGAACGAGTTCACGCGCGAGGGCCTCGGCATCCTTGGGCTCACTTTTCGGAGGCAGGAAGTCCTTGAGCGTGTCGCCCGCCAGAATCCCGCTGTTTTCCAACTGCTGGACGAACTTTTCGAGGGGGACGGCCATGCGTGTTCTCTTGTCGGAATCGGACGCGTTCTGGTCTGACAGGGTCGCCGGGAGCCAATGGCACCACCACGCTGTCTCGGACAAAAGTCCGATCCTACTCAACCTGCAACCCGCCTGCACGAACGCTGCCGCGAGTGCGTGGACGTGACGCGGCGGCCGCCGACGCGGGCGGACCGGGCGTTTCTTCAAGCAGACGATGTGGAGCGGGACGAGATGTTCCCGATAGCGACCTTCCGGAGTTCAAGCCGGATGCGGCGGGTGTGCAAGCACACGACGATCACACCGATCAGGGCCCCTAAATGACTGGGGGCATGAGTCGGGGGTAACTGTACATTCGGGCGCACGTGCGAGGGGGCCGTCGGGGCAAGCGGGCTCGGAGAATGCGGTTTTCGGCTTTGAGATACGCGACTTGGCGAGCCAGTTCCTGACGGTTGAGAGACGCGAGGAACCCGAACAGCGGGTGCAGCAGGCGGTGCATTCTGGTAGGGTCGAAGATCAGGGGGGAGTGGAGAATCATGTGGAAATCGGCGTTTTCTTACCCCGCTGGAATGCCGCTCAGTCTACGAGGAGAGCGGCTTTCCACCCACGGTCCCGAGTACCGGTTCGAAGGCAGTTCCCGGTTTGCCGCTCCGAGGCCATTACGACCCCTACCGCCCGCGGGTCTTCAACGTGATGGCCCCGTGGGAACTCGCGCCGTCACGCGGCTGTTAACCCTTGATTTGCAAGGCGATGGGTGCGGAAAGAATCCCCGCCGGTTAACAGGCTGAGTTGACAAACTGTTAACCGCGCGATGGATCGTTCGCATCCGGTCCCTACCGTTGAGGGGCGGACCGAAAGGGACTCGAACCGCACGAGCCCTTGATGGCGCAATGGGTTACGTCGTTCCCAAGAGGCGGTTACACGCGCGATGTGGTTCGAACAGAGTCCCTTGCGGGGAGGCATTCGCGAAACTCCGCTCCGGTACTGTGGAGGGCCTGTTGAATCCGGAGAACAAAGAGAATTTGGCCGCGATTCTAAAGTTTCTCGTCGTGCCCGGCCGCGTCTTCTCGAATGACGTTCTGAAGAAGAATGAACTCAAGACGGTTCACGGCGGAATGTTGACTGTAGAAGCAGTTTCAAAAGCCTATTAGACGGAGGGTTTTGGCAACGGAATTGCGTGCCAAGGCGTGTGAAAGGAGGCCCACGCCATGAAATTGACCCTGACGTGGTGGCCGAAACGCGGTCGCAACCACACGGGGTCCAGGACGGAACCCGAGTCGGAACGCACGGACAAGAAATGGTTTCTGATCGCCGACCTGTTCGAGAACCCCGATCCCTCGCCGGCGGGCGGACGGCCTCGCGTCGATCCGCGGCGCTGCTTCGAGGGGATCGCGTGGGTCCTCAGGACCGGCTCGCGATGGAAAGATTTACCAAAACATTTTCCCTCGCCAGCCACTTGCTGGCGGCGGCACGCCGAGTGGTCCGAACTCGGCTTGCTCGAACAGGCGTGGCGAAGATTGCTGCTGCGACTCGACGAGCGGGGACGACTGAAACTCGACAAAGCGTTCGCGGACGGCACGTTTGCGAGCGCACAAAGGGGGGTGAAGCGATCGGCCTGACCAAACGGGGCAAGGGTTCGAAGATCATGCTGCTGGTCGACGGCCACGGCACGCCAATGTCGGTGCTGGCAGCCAGCGCGTCGCTGGGCGAGACCAGTCTGCTGGAACCGCTGCTCGACCAAAGCCTGTCTCACAGGGAACCCGCGCGACTGATCTACGACCGCGCGCTGGACAGCGATGTCCATCGCGAGCGACTGCGGGAGTGCGGGATCGACCTGGTCTGCCCGCACCGAAAGAATCGAACTCGCGTAAAGAAGCAGGATGGCCGAGCCCTCCGACGCTTCACGCGACGCTGGAAGATCGAACGTACTAACAGTTGGCTGCATAACTTCCGCCGTATCGTCGTCCGGCACGAACAATCGCTCCTCATGTTCACCGGATTCGCTCAACTCGCTTGCCTCTTGATCGTTTTAGAAGTCGTTTCAAAACCCTCTGCCGGACAAATCAGCGTAGACCCCTGTCGAGGTTCTCGTGCCAGCAACCGGGTTTTGAAACCGCCTCCAAGACAGTTTTGACACTGCTTCTAGTGATGAAGAATCGTGCCGCGACCATTCATGGAGCTGGCCTCGTCGCGACGGACATCGATGTCTCGAATGAAGTGATTCATATGATCGACAGCATGACGCTGTCTCCCGCGGCACCAGCGAAGGGCGCACATGTTGCCCCGGCAACGGTGCAACACGTCTCTTACGTCTGCCCTCACGCCGGTCGAGCCTTGTCCTACAGCATATCGGCCGCGAATCGTCGATAGGTCTTACACTTCAGATACTGATCACCACTAACTCGCGTTATCAAATGCCGTGCGTCAACGCTTTCACACTTTTCGTTCCAAGCGTTGCAATTTGTTCTTCGGGCTTTCGCTGATCACGACTCATCTCGCTGTGTTCTCCTTTATTAGGTCGGCCCTCATCACCCAGCAGCACATTGTCAAGGACTAGAACGCTATGAGTGTGATCGCGATTCTCGGTGCGACGGGGACGATTGGGAGCGTTCTGGCCCGGCGATTGGTCCGGCAAGGACATCACGTCCTGCTCGTCGGACGCAATGAGGAAAAACTGCGTTCGCTGTCCGAGGAACTCGGTCAGCCGTTTGTGGCGGTGGACCTGACCAACTCCCAGCCATTGGAAGAGGCTTTGCGGAAAGCGACCGCTGCGCAAGGCGGATGTCAGGCTCTCGTGAATTGCGTCGGCTCGATTCTCCTGAAGCCGGCGCATGCCACGACCGACGACGAGTTCCGCCAAGTCGTGGAGACAAACCTGTTCACTGCGTTTGCGACGGTTCGCGTCGGGGCGAGGTTGCTCCGTGAGCGGGGCGGGGTCATCGTGTTGTTCGCGTCGGCGGTAGCGGAGATCGGAATCCAGAATCACGAAGCGATAGCGGCGGCCAAGGCTGGCGTCATCGGCTTAGCCCGCTCTGCAGCGGCCACCTATGCGTCGAACAACATCCGTGTCAACGTGGTGAGTCCCGGATTGATCCGCACGGAGATGACGCGCCGGATCTGGGAGAATGCGACAAATGCGACCGCCTCGACCCAACTGCATGCGTTGGGTCGCCTTGGAGAACCCGAGCAGGTGGCATCGCTGGTCAGTTGGCTGCTCGATGGTGAGAACGATTGGATCACCGGTCAGGTAATTGGAATCGATGGTGGATTAGGGCACGTCTTACCACGGAGGTGAACCAGTCAATGAACTCCAGCGAACACTTTCGAAGGAATGCCAGGAACCCGCTCATCTTCGAGTCTGCAGACATCAGCGATCACCGTGGAAACGGTGCGATGCTTGCGGAGAATAAACTGCTCGATGGCACACTGCTGGCGAAGTTTCAACCGTCGATCCTCATCGGTACGGCGTTGATCGCCAGCGGTCTCTTTCATCTCACATTGCTGTGGATCACGGGAGCGGATTGGTCTGGTCCATTGTCACTCCGAAAGCCGGCTCTGTTCGGAGTTTCGGCCGGAGTGACGGTCTGGTCCATTGCCTGGGTTCTGACCCAGTTCGAGCCTCGTCATTACGACCAGCGCGTGGCCAGCCTCCTGTCTGGCGGCCTGCTGTTGGAAGTGGGACTGATCACGCTGCAGCAGTGGCGGGGAGTGCCTTCCCATTTCAACCGTGCGACCACCCTCGATGCGACAATCGAGTCGATGATGCTCGGATTGATCCTGCTCGTCACGGCGGGCATCGCCTGGCTCTGCTGGAGATCACGCCGACTGCTGCCGATGGTGGAATCGCGCGTGATTGCGATCCGCGCTGGACTGTGGCTGCTGTTGGTTTCCTGCGGCCTGGGCCTCTTGGTAACGATCGCCGGAGAAATGAGTCTAGCGAAGGGCCAACCGCCCGAGATCTGGGGGCGCGCGGGTGTTATCAAGTACCCCCACGGTGCCGCGCTGCACGCAATTCAGACCCTACCGCTGATGTCCGCGCTGCTGCAAGCATTCCGTGTGCCCCACGCTGCCCGGCTGCTTCGAGCGGCCGTGGCAGCGCAGGTTTTATTTCTCGCTCACGCCTTGTGGCAAACCTTCCACGGCCGCGCGCGGATGGATCTCGATGCGACGAGTTTCGCCGCGCTGGCAGCGATGGGTTTGTTGCTCTTGCCCCCCATCGTCGCGATCGTGTGGAGCGCGGCTGTCATGGCTCGTTCGTATTTGACTGCCGGGCGATCGCTCTAGGATTGTTCCCTGCTCAGCGCCCTGATCTGCCACCATCAGCTGTTCTTCGAGCATCCATTTACTGGTGCGTGTCCAGTTCCGCCCCCACGGCCACAGCTCAACCGCCGACGTGATTGGACGGTCCGTGATGACTGCATCCGATTAAATGGTCAGGGGTGATTCCGATCTTCTGTGATCGCGGCGATGTTGTTTGTCGGCTTTCGATGTCATCACTGACAATCTGCGAACTGATCCTGAAACCTCCGAAGTCTCCGACAATTCCCGTTAAGTCGGAGCCGAGCCTGCGGTCAACGTGGGACGGACGATATGAACGTTTTGTGTGAGACGGGCTTCGTTCGAGAGTCTGCCTTCCTGAGAGGATTTCTGAAGATGAATGACATCGTAGACACCGCTGTGGCGGCGGGCGCTTTCAAGACCTTGGTGGCCGCAGTGCAAGCTGCGGGCCTGGTGGACACACTCAAAGGCACCGGGCCGTTGACGGTGTTCGCCCCGACGGACGACGCCTTCGGCAAGCTTCCCGCAAGTGCCGTCGCGGATCTCCTGAAGCCCGAAAACAAGGCGAAGCTGCAGGGTGTGCTCACGTACCATGTGGTCGCGGGAAAAGTCCTGGCAGCCGATGTGCTGAAACTCGGATCGGCCAAATCGGTGCAGGGCCAGGATCTGGCAATTGACACCACTGCTGGAGTGAAGGTCGGCGGCGCTACAGTCGTCCAAACGGACATCCTCTGCACCAACGGCGTCATTCACATCATCGACAGCGTGATGCTGCCCAAGTAAGGCTCCCCGAGCGGTTGCGATCCAGGGCGGTCAGCGCCGGGTTCGCAACCGTGGTCGGGATTTGCCCGACAGCCTGAACCGCTTTTCCCCGTTGGGAGAGACCA
>JBIKMW010000174.1:0-7559 GCA_044359065.1 Planctomycetales bacterium
GCGCACGGTCATGCCGCTCGTTGAGGTCCGCCCCGGCGCATTGAGCGTGCCGTCGTAGCTGAACCGGTTGGCCCGCACGAGGGGACCGCGGTTGGCGTCGAACTCGGCACGTCGCGCGATGAGCCCCGTCGAACGGCCCCGGTCGACCACCTGCGCGTCGATCATCGAATTCGCGTTGATCGAAACCGACGAGCCGAAGTTGTTGAGGAAGTCGTTGCCGACAAGGATCGGCTGCGCGCCCCGGACGAAGATGGTCGCTTCGGTGTTCGACCCACGTCCATTGCGGGAGCCCGAGCCTTGTCCGGTGAAGTTGCTGTCAAACCGCGAGTTCGCGACCCGTACGTTCGCCTGATGGATTTCGACGGTGTTGAAACCGTTGAAGCCCCCCTCGATCGGCACATCGGTGGCACCGCCGAACGCGATGTAGGCGTTGTCGATGCTCCCCGAGCTGGAGGCGTTGAAGACCAACCCGCCCCAGTCACCGGCCAGCGGCGTATCGGGATTCGTGGCACCGTTCGTGTCGAACGTTCCACCCGCGCCGAACCGGGCGTCGGCCAGGCTGGTGAAGGTGACCGGCTTGTTCGCCAGACCTTCCGCAATCAACTGGCTTGGTCCGCGCTCCATCTCAATACGTGATTTCGCCAGCTTGACAACCACCCCCGGATCGACGGTCAGTCGGCCAATGTCACGGGCCGCGCCGTTCGGAGCCGCGACGGTCGCCAGCAGTCCGCCTGCCCCACCCGCAAGGGCCAGGTTCTCCTGAATCACGTAGACGATGTCGGTGCTCTTGAACCGGGCCGGGACCGCCAGCTTGTTCGGGCTGCTTCCCAGTTCGGTCGTCACCCGCACGAACAAGCCGTTCGTCGAGTTGTCGAGGAGGATGTTGCCGCGGATGTCCGGACCGATGCGCCCCTGACGATCATCGAACGCGTTCGGGTCGGCGGAGATACCGGCCCCCGCGTTGAACTCGATGCGGTTGTTGGTGATGGCCGGGCGCGTGCCACCGAGAACCGTCGTGTCGAACCGGCGACTGTCGATATGGATCGGCGCGAACGCCTGGAGTTGTCCGTTGAGGCTGACCTGGCCACCACCGTAGGAGATGACCGCGCCGTTGACCGAGTTCAGGAACGGACGAATTCCGGTGACCGCCTCGGTGGCCCCGACGGGCAGATCCGAATCGCCACGGAACACCAAACCGCCCCATTGGCTGGGAGCGAGCGTCGGCCCCACGCCGTCGCTGTTGCCGCCGACGCTGTCGTTATGCAGGCTGGTGAAGAAGACCTCGCGTCCGGGAGTGCCCAGCACTTGCAGAGCGGCTCCGGCCCGATTCACAAGGCCCGAAGAACTCCCCACATCGAGGATCGATCCCTTGAACTTCAGGACCGCGTCCTGGTCGATCATGACCGTGACGCCGGCCGGGATGTCGAACGTGACGCCATCGGCCAGCGGAGCGTTGTTCGTATCGCGACCGATCAGGTAGGGGAGAGCGTCCGCTTCCGTAGCGAAATTGCCGTCCGTCCCGCCGTTGCCAAGGATCCGCACCATCACATTGCCGGGGACCATCGCCGTTTGCTTTGCGTCCCGTGCGGCGGTCAGGGCCGCTTCAACCGTTGTGAACGGTGTCGTCAGATTTCCGTCGCGTGTCGCGCCGGTGTAGGCCTTGTCCACGAAGTAGGTGCGTGAATTCGCGTCCGTCACCGAAGCGGCGGCCGTCTGGAACCAGAAGTTGTACAGACCCCCGGCCTTGCCGTCGTTGTCGCCGTCCACGTCCGTGTTCTGCGCGTCCTTGATGTTCGACGTCGACGCGGCGCTGGTGAACTTCACCTCCAGGCGATAGTCGCCATCCGACCGTCCGCCGTAGCCGCTGTTGGCGACTTCCGGATTGAAGTCGGTGTTGCCCGTGCTGGTGATCCCCACGAAGAACCGCGTTCCCGGCGTCACGTCCGTCAGGCTGAGTTCGAGTTGCGAATCGGTACCGACGTAGTCGTCGTTGCGGGCGATCAGTTCGCGGCGCCCGCCGGTCTCGCGGTACAGCGAAATCACCGTGTCGAGTTGCGTGGGAACCGCCAGACTGGCGGCGATCGCGTCCAGCTTCAGCGTGCCCGGCTCATTGAGCGTGAATTGATACAGGTCGATGTCCGACCCGTTCTTCGAATACAGCCGGTGCAGGTGAATCAGGTCGTAGTCGCCCGGGAACACGGGTTCGCCGGTCAAGCCATTCCCCTGGATCGACGGAATGTCGTACGAGTGGCCCAGACCGATCGCGTGGCCAATTTCGTGCAGCGCGGTGGTGAACCAGCCTCCGCCGTACTCGCTGTCCCCCCAATCGGTCAAGCCGTTCATGACGGCTTTGCCACCGCCGGCGATTCCCCCGACGCCCGCAGGAGGAATCAGCGGATCGACGGTGCGGACATCACCGGTACCGACAATCAGGCCGGAGTTAGCGGTCTCGACGAAGCGCACGCCCGTGTACTGGCTGAACAGCGAAAACACTTCGCGGGCGCGCTGCTTTTGGGTCTCGGTGATGTTGTTGGGAGACGAGTTCCCTTGCACGGTTCCGAGCACGGCGGGGAACTGGTACTGGATCACCGGTTTGACGGAGGGATCGGCGGGAGTGGTTCCCGATCCGCCGCCGTGGTTTTCCTGGAGGATGCTGCGATGCCCCGGTTCGTCCGTCCCGCCGATCTGGGGGGCGAAACCCAGTCCCGTCCCCGGGATTTTCGGAGAGATCGAACCGGTGATCACCTGCTTGGCGGTCCCCAGCGTCCCGAGGTTCTGCGCCCCGGCGAACGCCGAATTCGCATTATCGCCCAAGGCGTTCGTCTCGGTCGCCGCCACGTTCACATTCGCCACCGGAGCCGTGAACGTACCCACTTGCAGTCGGAACGTTTGGTTGTTCGGCAGTTCCCCGGCGAACTTCAGGATCGCCACGCCGCGGGTCGCGCTGTACACCACGCTGGTCGGGTTGAACGTGTTGCCGGTCGCGGTTTCGACCAGCGTGTAGAACGAGGGCGTCTGGGCCGAGGCGGGATTCAGCGGATCGTTGACATTGAAGTAGACGGCGACCGTGTCGCGGGCCTGAGTGACAGCGGTCGTCGAAGCCACCGACCCGGCAGCGGCGAGGCCGATCGTGGTGGTGAACGCGAGGCCGCTGAGCTGCAACAACCGCACCTGGTCGAAAATGATCGGGCCGGTGAAAGTCGCCTGAATTCCCGCGAAATTGTTCAACGCGGTCCTGATCCGGGCAGCCAGCAACTCTCGGTCGGCATTCGAATTCGTCGCGGGCAGCTCAATCCGGGTGTTCGCACCGTTCACCGCGCCCGTTCGGTCGAATTCCAGCGTCCGGGTTGCCGCACCGACTTGCACACGCAGGGTGTCGCCGTCGGTGATGTCGAGGATGTTCCCGAAGGAGATGGTCCGGTTGGACGAGGTCAACGAGCTGACGAGCACGGCGCTGTTGGCGACAAACGTCGCCGACGGCGCCGCCGCGATGTTCGAGGCGATTGTCAGCACCGCCCCCGCCGACGAAACCGTGTACGCGCCGCCCTGCGTGCCGATGGCCGGGACCATCGCCGCCGCGATCGCCGTCGGCGTCGCCAGCGTGGTCAGGTCGAGCCGCACCATGTTCGCGGCGACGTTGCCGTCCCGGTCGAACTCGAACGTCGTCGTCGTGCCATCGAGGTTGACGGTCAACCGGTCGCCGTCGCTGAGCAGCGCTGGATCGGGAATCGTAATCTCCCGCGAACCGGTGATCGGCTGCGGCACGACCGACTGAATCTTCGCACCAAGATCCAGTTTGAAATCGAACGCGACAGGGTTGAGCAGGTTCGGCGATGAGCTCGGAGCCGGGTTGGATTGCGTCAAGCCTGTCAAGATGTTGATGCGGTATGCGTCGTCCAGGAGTGGCTGGGCGAAACGGACCACAACTTCGTTTTGGTTGGGCGCGTCCTTGACCCCGACGTAACCGATCGGCACCGCCACATCGGCCTGGGTTCCGCTGGTGCCGATCGCGTCGTTGAAGCCGCCACTGCGGACGACCGAGATGTTCGATGCCACCGAGGCTGTGTTGATCACAGTACCGGGGCTGAACCGCAGCGTGATCTCTTGCGGCGCCTCGGTCAGCGTCTGGCCCCGCTGGATGAAGTCGTTCCCCACCGGGCTTTTCAACGCCGCGACGAAGTCGAACGCCAGCATCTGCCGGCCCTCGAGCGCCTCCACGCGACCGTGACCCATTCGTCCACGAACGGCTTTCGCGCGGCGCGATTTCGCCAGAGAGCGCACGACGGAATTCTTGACCGACGCCAACCAGGATGTCAGCAACATGGGACGGCTACCTCGGAGCACTGCCGGAAAACGGATGGTCTGGACGCGACTGTCGATGCGGAGGGACATTTTCGCGAAACCCATTGCCGACCAGAGGGCCGACACCGGGCACGCCAAGAGTGAACTCGCGGGGACATCGCTGGGAAAATGGCGATCTCAAGGGGTTGCACCTGTCGCGGTTCTGCCGAGGACCGACACAATCGCGAAACGAACAACGATTTCCCGTGCGAGACGCCGAGGCGGGCGGATTCAAGGAACCGGTCTTGCACCATCCATGCGACCCGTTTTTGACATCCGACATGACAGCGGCGAGGAGAATGTCCGCTGTTCGAGAGGTGACCTCAATACACCGCGCGAGGGAACCCTTTGCAAGAAAAAACAAGGGGACTCGAAGACAAGATGTTAACGAATCGCAACCCGCTGTCCAGAAAAGCTTTACAACATTTCAAAAACGACGGAATGCCACAATTTTGCGAAGGGATGTCGAGAATTCTTGACGCTCGTCGCCGTGGTTCTTGAACAGCGTGCGAGTTTCCGAACATGACGCTCGCCGAGGTATCAAATCCGGCCCATCTCGCCTGGCGATATTCGCCCCGTATCAACCAGAGGGCGACGACCGCTGCGGAGCGACGATTTGGGTGGCAACAAAGGCCCGGTCGAAAAGAGCCCTGTCGAATCGGTTCTCCACACGCATTCGTTAGTGACGACGCGACATTCGAAAAAGTTCCCGCCAAACGGTTGGACGGCTCAAGTTCCGCGAGCTACGGCGTCCCACACGACTCGCCGCCGGGGTCATGCGCCTTGACGCACACCTCGCACCGGTTGGACACTTCCGGCGATCCGAGCCTGATGGTCGGCTCAAAACCCCACTGAACGACGCGAGTTCGCGGGAGAATCCCGCCTCGGTTCACCCGCCGCCGAGCCTCTTGAAGGGCCGTTGGTGTTCTTCGAACGCCGCCGAGGCGTTCGAGCGTGTCTCGATCCGATCGGAAATCATGCCGTTGACGCTTCCCGAAGTGTGGAACTCCCCCAAACGCCGAGCCGCCGCCGCCAGGTGGCTCCCCGGTCTGTGTTGGATGGAGAGAACGCTGCTGATCGTCGGTTTGGTGCTCGTCACCCTGGAAATCGGGGGTGAGAGTCTGGGGGCCGGCCTCTCTTCCTGGCTGGAGTCGATCTGCGCCGCGGGGTTGCTGCTGTCGGCGGGACGGTGGGTTGCGGAGTGCTGGACGAGCGAAGTCCGTCGCGAGTTTCTCGCGCGACGGGGGTGGCTAGGCATCCTGTTGATCGTGTGGGGGCTGTTCCGCGTGTTGACCCCGGCCTTGGGGGCCGCCGGGCCGACCGTTGCCGGGCCAACCTCGCTGACCACTGTCACCGAATTGGCCGTGTTGATGTCGGCGGCGGGGCGGTTGGTGGGATGGTTGCGCGCGATTTCGAGCCGGGGCGCCGACCCGGCGGCGACCGTGGCCGCCTCGTTCGTGCTGTTGATTGGCGCGGGAGCGGGTTTGTTGATGCTGCCAGCCTGCCGAGTGCAGTCGACCGCGGGGGAACGCAGCGGAGCGCCGCCTTTGGTGGCGGTGTTCACGGCGACGAGCGCTGCGTGCGTCACGGGGCTGGTGGTGGTCGACACCCCCACCTATTGGTCGCGACCGGGTCAGGTTGTGATCCTGGTGCTGATCCAGTTGGGGGGCTTGGGGATCATGACGTTCGGGGCCTTGTTCGCGGTGTTCGCCCCCCAGGCGATGGCCATGCGCGAACACGCGTTCCTCGGCGCGATGCTGGAAGCGAGGCGGCTGAGCGAAGTGCGACAACTGCTCGTGGCCGTGCTGGCCATGACGCTGCTGTGGGAGTTGGGGGGAGCGGCCTTGTTGTGGAACCTCTGGCCGGATCTGCCGGTCGGCGAGCGCGCGTTCCAGTGCCTGTTTCATTCGGTGAGCGCGTTTTGCAACGCGGGGTTCTCGCTACGGCCGAACAACCTGGTGGGTTGGGGCGAACGTTGGCAGGTGTGCGTCGTGGTCTCCGGCTTGATCATCGCCGGCGGCTTGGGCTTTGCGACGTTGGGGAACATTGCCGGCCGGTTGGCGGGCGTGTGTCGCCGATTGGCGGGGCGGGACAACCGCTCGGGGGACTGGACACGCCGCATGACGCTTGGAACGCGTTTGGCCGTAGGCATAACGGTCGCGCTGTTGTTGGCGGGCACGCTGGCGGTGGCATGGTTGGAGGGGAACGGGCAACTCCGGGAGCGGTCGCTGTACGGTCGCCTGGCGGAGGCCTGGTTCCAGTCGGTCTCGTTCCGCACCGCCGGGTTCAACGCCATCGATCAAGCGACGCTGCATCCCGCGACGAAGTTCTTTGGGATCGTGCTGATGTTCATCGGAGGCTGTCCGGGTTCGACCGCCGGTGGAGTGAAAACGTTGCCTCTGGCGGTGCTGCTCTTGGCTGTTTGGGCGCTGCTGCGTGGCCGGGAACGCGTCGAGGTTGGCAGCCGCACGATTTGCGACGAACAGGTCAAGCGGGCGGGAACGGTGGTGGTGCTGGGCATGGGGGTCGTGGTGGCGACGACGTTCCTGCTGGTGGTTATCGAGAACCGTCCGGAACTGTTTCTCGACCATCTGTTCGAGGCGACGAGCGCGTTCGGAACGGTGGGTTTGTCGTCGGTCGACTCCATGAAGTTGGCCCCCCTGTCGAAAGCCGTGCTGGTCGCCACCATGTTTCTCGGCCGCGTGGGGCCGCTCACGCTGTTGGTGGCGCTCTCCAGCCGACGTTCGCCCCCCGCGTACGAATATCCGGTTGAACGCGTGATGCTCGGTTAGCGGCCGTTCGGAACCCCGCTGCCAACAATCAACTTCGCGCAGATCACTCGGCGGGCGGAACCACTGCCGTGGGCGATGCGTCCGCTTCGGCCACGATCAGCCATGCACGCATGGCTTCGAGTTTGGCGGGGCCAATGCCCGGGACGCGGGACAGCTCGTCGACGGACCGAAACGGTCCGTTGGTGTCGCGATCAGCCACGATGCGTCGGCCCAGTGTTTCGCCAAGGCCGTCCAATTGGGCGAATTCGACCCACGTCCCCCGATTCACGTCGAGCCGATACCCGCTCGCGGATTCCGGAAGGCGCTCGATTTCGATCATTCCGCCATTCGCCCCCTTCCGCCACAGGTGTACGCCCAACCCCAATGCAAGGATCAAGCCGACCACCGCGAGCAACCGGCGATCCGTCCCGGTCCAACCCCATGCCA
>JBIKMW010000103.1:0-24873 GCA_044359065.1 Planctomycetales bacterium
CGCGCCGCAACCACGACCGCACCAGCCGAGGCTACCCCCGCAAGAAGTACGAACCCGACGCGAAACCACCCCGCGTCACACTCGCCACCCCCAAGGAAATCCAAATCGCAAAACAAATCGCAGGGGAATGTCGCGCAAAAGGGTTAACGCCGTAGCATGGCACCTGAACAATCGCGGCGGACGACAATGCCACCCCGCCGGCATCGGGACGGCCACTACCTCTTTGACATCCATTCTGAGTGTGTCATCACGGCTCAGGCCGTGTCTGCCTTCTAAGCGTCTCGACGGCTTCCTTGACCGAGTCGGCGTCTGGTGCCCGGTTGCCCCATTCTCGCCAGAAATCTCTGGTTCCGCTTCGGGGGTGGATAGTCGGCTTGTCAAGGCGGATTCGTGTCGGAAGCAGGACGGCATCCCCGAGAAGTAGAGCTTCACCGGTATCGAGAAGCGGAAGGATCTCTGTCAATCCCGCCATCGAATCCGGCATAAGTTTTTTCACAACAGACTGGTCCGAATCATTCGTGAGGCGAAGTACCAGAAAGTTGTTGCACTGGCTCAAGATAGTGCGGCTTACGTCTGCTGGACGCTGACTGACGACTAGCAGAGACACGCCATATTTTCTGCCTTCTTTCGCAATCCTTTCGAATGTTGCCAATGCCTGCTTCTCAACAGCATTGGCATCGTCCTTCACCGGAAGATAAAGATGCGCCTCGTCACACACCAAGCAGAAGGGCGTTCGCTTCTCCGCCCGGAGCCAGAACTGCACGTCGTAGAGGAGCCGCACGAATGTGCCAGCGACCACAGGCAGCACATCTGAGGGAACCTCAGAAAAGTCGACAATCTTGATTCCTGGGCACGAAGAATCCGAGCAAAGCAATCGGACAATCTGCTCCGCAAGCCATTCGTAGCATTGCGAAGTCTTCGGAGGCTGAAACAGAAACCCATACCTCCTGTCCTCGATTTTCGCCTTTAATCGGCCAAGAAATCGAGTAAGCTTCCCGTTCCAGTCCCCTTTCTTCTCCTTGTCCCTGCTTGCGCCAGCGACCATTTCGCTGTCGTCGGCCTCAATCAAACCAATAAGCTCAGCGATATCATAAGGTATAGGTGAGTCCACCGTAAACGTCTCCCGCACATCATTTCTGCACTCCTTTTCGAGTGTTAGTTGTTTTAGAGAACGGACATGCGTTGTGAAACGAGACGCCTGATTCGGAGCATTTTGGTCGCTACGATCGAGAATCATCGACAGCATTTCTTCCCGGTTCAGCAGCCAGTAGGGGAGAAAAATCACTTCGTCGCCAGGGGCGTTCAGGTCGCCTGGGCCGGCAACCCGGAATTGCTGTGCGAAACCCTTTACTCCCGATGATGCGTCACCTTCGGCGAGTGGTCCATACTCGCCGTGCATGTCGAGTAGGATGAGGTTCGGATGTTTGAGTTGATTGGCCCTTTCCATGATTAGGGCGACGGTCCAACTCTTTCCCGACCCTGTGCTTCCCAAAATCGAGGCGTGGCGCTGAAAGAACTTGTCTCCGCTTGCAATCGCCACAGCATCGGGATCGATGACGAAGCGGCCAAGCCGCAGTCTCTCCTTTTCGTCGACGTTGCCCGCAAGAAGTCCCATGAAACGCTGCAAGTTGCCGCCATCAATCAGGTAGCATTCCCGCTCAATCTGCGGGAATGTGTCGGCACCCCGCTTGAACCGGTTTGAAACACCACCGTCGACAGTGCGATAAGTCCCCACAAGCATGACTCGCAGGATGTCTTCAGGACGTGGACCAAGGTCGTCTGGCGATTCCGTCCCCGCCGAGTCCGGCAGACTCTCGTCGCGCAGCGATCTCGTGAGCCGCTCGGTGATGCCAATAAGAAACTCGCTCTCCGTGGCTCCCCGAACAGCAATCAGATTCCCAATGCGAATCCTTGTGATATGTCGTGAATCGTCCACATCGATCAGGACTCGACTCGTATCAACTGCCGAGACATGGCCGATCCTGTCCAAGTCACTGAATCTAAGTGCCTGAGTGCTCATGGCGTAAGTACCTCCTGAACGAGATTTGCAACGTCCCACATCTCACTGTCGGGAAATTCAAATGCACCCGCTGCGGTTGTGGCCAGAGTTCCCTTAGTGGCAGATTGAGAAATGGCGACGAGATTCGGCGCCTTCGGTATCAGAGAAGCCGCTTTGGGAGACAAACTCCTTGTCACCAACAGAGCGTGCTTTCCTTCGTGTAGCCTTGGCTCGAGATGCGTCTGCAAGTGCTCGTCGTTAAAGCCATAGCCGATGATGAGATATCTGCTCGCGTTATCGATCTCTCTATTTGCACGATCGCGATGAGCATCAAACGGCGGATCGTATCCACTCCGGTACTTGTTGAGCCCAGGGGTAATGATCATTCTTGGGAGACTTAGGTGAAAAGAACACGCAACGGGCCCGTGTGCGCCCCGATACCAGTCGAGGCTGCCGTGAGGTTTAAGAATCCGAATGTGCGGCGCATACTGCAGAATTGGCCTTCTTCTACCGCTCACTCGTCGCTCAACGACAGCGCGACATTGACCAAGCCGGCTCTTGTCGGGGTCAAGCTTTCCCGCTCGGAGTCCAGTGAATAATGAATCTACCCCAAGTCCCGACGACTCAGCCGCCAGTTCGATCAATCTATCGTAATTCGTCGTGATTACAGGCAGTCCGGTGGCGGGCTTCAGGATGTGATCCAGAAGAAGCGCGAATCGCAACGTTCGCGATCCCGAAAACACCTGTTCAAAGATTGTTGCTTCCGCCGCGCCAATAAAACCAGCGGTTGTCTCCACAATCAATCTCTCCAGGTGTGCATCGGGTGGGTGCTCCAAGAGCGTGTTCTCCAAGTTATTACCTGCGCATAAGGCTTTGGATATGGTTTTCCAGAGGGGTTGCGACGGATGCTTGGCACTTAGTGATATGACGGCAACTAAATGGTCAGCAAGTGATTTCATGTCGGGGATTCCTTCGGCGGCAGATAGCCCGGACCCAACAATGGTCACCAATCCATCCGAAAGATGCGTCTGTATCCGCTTTTTTAGGTCAGCCAATTCCATTTTTGCTGCTTTCCTCCCCGTGGTGTCTAGGTAACGCATTAAACCCGAGCATCCCCGTTCGCCTCCGACTCGAAGCAGGTGCCGATCCCAGTAGTGTGGCAGCTGCTTGGCTTAACCGCAAACCATTCGCCGTGTGCAAGCTCTGTCCGGCAGCAACTTCCACTTTCGTCGCAGACAGGCTGTGCCTTGCGAACCGGGATCGCGCACAGAAACTTGCTACATATGAAGGGAGAAAAAGCGACACGTCCATATGTTTGGGCCCGATTCACGGTCCGTGCGTTTGTGGTGAAGCCTGCACTTCCGTGGATAGAGAGGCCTCATTTCGAGCCCCCGTTTTTCTCGCAGTGGCGAACACCCATTGGGAAGATCGCCCGCGCGATTTTGCGGGGGGCGAGTTTTTGCGGGCTGGGCGTGATACCTTGCGGGGGTTCGTTGGTGCCCGTCCTTTGTCGAGTCGCTCCGCATGTCCCGCCGTCGTCCTGTTCCCGCTGCTTCCCCCGAGTCTTCCCGACCGTCCTCTCAGGATGCCGTGTTCCATGTTGGGGCGGCTGAGGAGGGGCGGACCCTCGCGCAGGGGCTGCGGAAGTTCGATCCGGCGTTGTCGTGGACGGACGCCCGCAAGCGGATCGCGGGGCGGCGGGTGCAGGTCAACGGGAACGTGTGCCTGGACGAAGCGCGACGGATCGAGGCGGGGGATGTGGTCAAGGTCCTCGCCCACGCGGCGGCGGCGCCGCCACGCGAATCGGACGTGAAAATCCGGTACCTCGACCGCCATATCGTGATTCTCGAAAAGCCGCCCGGAATGACGACGTTGCGTCATCCCGAGGAGCGCGATTGGCCGCAACGCCGCAAGCAGTTGCAGCCGACGCTCGACGAAGTGTTGCCTGCGCTCGTCGAGAAACTGGCCGCGCGGCGCGAGGCGCCCGCCAAGGGGGTTCCGCGCCGTTTGCGGGCCGTGCATCGGCTGGACCGGGAAACGAGCGGCCTGATGGTGTTCGCACGGACGATCGCCGCCGAGAGTGCGCTGGGCAAGCAGTTTCGTGCCCACGAACTCGACCGCCATTA
The DNA here is from genome assembly GCA_044359065.1 of Planctomycetales bacterium. Lineage (GTDB taxonomy): Bacteria > Planctomycetota > Planctomycetia > Planctomycetales > Planctomycetaceae > JAIXZD01. The sequence continues at coordinate 4,126 of JBIKMW010000103.1, forward strand.
CATCGGCGTGTGCGTGGGAGACTATGCCGGCGGGACGCTCGAATCGAACCTCGTCGAGGATCGTGGAGACGGACGACGCGGCAGCACGCGGTTCCCCGATCAAGGAAAACGGGCCGTCACGCATGTGACGCCGTTGGAGCGACTGCCCGGCTACACCGTTGTGCAATGTCGGTTGGAAACGGGCCGCACCCATCAGATTCGCATCCATTTGTCGGAGGCGGGGCACCCGCTGTGCGGCGACCGCGTGTATCGCGGACCGTTCCCCCCCGCGCGGGAAACGCCCACGGGCATCCCCGACAAGAGCGGCGCGCCGCGCGTGGCGCTGCACGCGGCGGACCTCGGGCTGACCCATCCCATTTCGGGCGAGCGTTTGCGGTTCGGCATGCCCCTGCCGAGGGACCTTGTGGAATTGATCGACCGGTTGCGCGGGCGACCTGGGCCTCCGCCCCGGTTGGACATTGACGAACCGCTCGATGAATCGGGTGTCATCGTCAGGCACGACGAAACGGCACCGCGAGCGGCGCCCGCCCTGGATGGGGAAGAACGCCCGTCCCGTGTGGCACGCGAAGGCCAACCGCGCGGGGGAGCGTCGAAAAAAGCGGCGTCGCGGCGTGAAAAAGGGAATGCCACGACCACCGGTGGACGTTCGGGCTCTCGGGAGAATCTCGGGAAACCCGCGGCCAGCAAGCCCAAACAGGGGGGTGGCCGTGCGGCGGGTCCGAAATCGCGAAAGCCAACCGGGCCGCGAAAACCGGCCGGGGCGAAGAAGCAGGCTCGGGGCCGGAAACGGAAATGAGCGGTCGAACGCTCGGCACGTCGCTCGGTGCGCGTGAATTCGCCCGTCCCGACGCGTACACTGTCGCGTTCCGTTTGGTGCGGTGATCGGCCGCTTTGACCGCCCTGTCCTGTTCGGGGGGGCGGACTGTGCGACGGACTGGAAGTCCGTCGTACGGGGAGTGTTGTGGCCGTGCTTTGTTTCGACTCAAGTTTTTGGGGGGCGTCGCAAGTCGTTCGGACTGCTGGGCAAGCCAGCAGTGGCACCCCCGCATCAGGCTGTGGCAAAGCGCCGTGTGACACAGCACCAGCCGTGTGACACAGCACCAGGAGTGTCGCGGCGATTTGCCCGACATGTGCCAAACCTCGAAGTGGTTGCTAAACCTAAAGACAGAAATCCCTGTAAAACAACAGAAGTCCCTGCCAGAACAAGGTGTGTCGAGGATGAGCGGTTCGTCGACGGGAAGCATTCCCGAGGTCGTTCCCGGGAAAACCCGCATTGGGTGGATGGGGACCGGGGTCATGGGTTCGAGCATGGCGGGCCACCTGATGGCCGCCGGGTTCTCGGTGACCGTCTACAACCGGACCAAATCCAAGGCGGAGGGGCTGATTGCGAAGGGGGCCGGTTGGGCGGCCACCCCGAAGGAACTCGCGTCGAAGTCGGACGTGGTGTTCGCGATCGTCGGCTTCCCGGCCGATGTGCGGGCGTGCTTCCTCGGAGCTGACGGCGCGTTGGCGGGTGCTCAACCGGGAACGATCCTGGTCGACATGACGACGAGCGAACCGTCGCTGGCGGTGGAGATCGACGTGGCTGCGCGGGCGAAGGGATGCCACAGCGTCGACGCTCCGGTTTCCGGGGGGGACATCGGCGCGAAAGAGGCGCGGTTGGCGATCATGATGGGGGGGGACAAGGGGGTGTGTGACGCGTTGGCCCCGTGCTTCACGAAGCTCGGCAAGACGATCACGCACCTGGGGGGACCCGGCGCCGGTCAGCACACCAAGATGGCGAATCAGATTCTGATCGCCGCGAACATGATCGGCGTGTGCGAGGCACTGCTTTACGGGTACAAGTCGGGGCTGGACCTGCCGACGGTGTTGCAGGCGGTGGGGGGCGGTGCGGCGGGAAGCTGGTCGCTCAACAATCTGGGGCCGCGGATTCTGGCGAACAACTTCGATCCCGGCTTCTTTGTCGAGCACTTCATCAAGGACATGGGGATCGCCCTCGACGAGGCGCGCCGCATGAAGCTGAGTTTGCCGGGACTGGCGCTGGCCAATCAACTGTACATCGCGCTCCAGGCCCAAGGGCACGGTCGGGACGGCACGCAAGCGCTCATGCTGGCGCTGGCGAGTCTGTCGAAGATCGACTGGAAGGGCCGTTGATTCCCGCAGGTTTCATTCACCACAAAGGCACGAAGGACACAAAGGAATCACAAAGGGCGGGGACTGTCGACGATGGTTCCCCCACTTTCCGTCTCTCTTTGTGTTTCCTTCGTGATCTTCGTGATCTTCGTGCCTTCGTGGTTCAACTCCGTTCACATTCGCAGCAGCACAACCGACACGAGGATTGATATGAGTACGAAGGGGGAGAAGTTCGCGGGGTTGACGGTCGCGCTGGTCACGCCGTTCCGCAATGGCGAGGTTGACGCGGCGGCGCTGCGCAAGCTCGTGGACTGGCATGTCGCGCAAGGGACGGACTGCGTCAGCCCGATGGGGACGACGGGGGAAAGTCCGACCGTCACGCACGACGAGCACGAACGGGTGATCGCCATCGTATGCGAGCAGGCGGCGGGGCGGGTCAAGGTTGTGGCGGGGACTGGCTCCAACAGCACGCGCGAGGCGGTGCGGCTGACGAAGTTCGCGAAGTCCGCCGGGGCGGATTGCGCCCTGATGGTCGCCCCGTACTACAACAAGCCGACACAGGAAGGTTTCTACGAGCACTTCCGGACGGTGGCCGAAGCGGTCGACCTGCCGATCATGCTGTACAACATTCCCGGTCGGACCGCGAAGAACATGGAGCCGGAAACCATCATCCGGTTGGCCGAACTGCCGACGATCGTGGCGATCAAGGAATCGACCGGCTCGATGGATCAGGCTTCGCAGATCGCGCAGATGACGAACCTGACGCTCTTGTCGGGGGACGACAGCCTGACGCTGCCGCTGATGTCGCTGGGGGGACGGGGTGTGGTGTCGGTCGTGGGGAATATCGTCCCGAAGGACGTGAAGGCCCTGATCTCGGCGTTCAACGCGGGGAACCTCGCCGAGGCCCAAAAGTGGCATCGCCGGTTGTTCCCGCTGTGCCGCGACCTGCTGGGTTTGGCCACCAACCCGATTCCGATCAAGGCCGCGATGCGGATTTTGGGTCGCGACACCGGCGAGGTGCGCCTGCCGATGACGCCGCTGCCCGCCGCTGACGAAGTGAAGCTCGTGGCGTCGCTGAAGGCGTACGGGCTGGTGTGACGAACGGTCGTCCGTTGGCCGCCTGGCTTCGCCAGGCGAGGTCGATCGCTGGCGGGGGGTTCAACCGGTGGAACGGCTTGATTCGTCCCCGCCACCGACGGAATAATTCTGGCGGGAGGATTACACATGTCCGGTCCGTCTCTCGTGCAGGAATTGCGGGACTTTGTGACCTTCGCCAAGCACCGCATTGAATCCGGAGCGGGGGGCGAATCCGTTGAAGGCCTTCTCCGGGATTGGCGTTCGGACACGGATTTCTCCGAAACGATTTCGGATGTACGGCGGGGGTTGCGGGACAAAGCCGCCGGTCTGTCCGAACCGGTGGACAAAGTGTTTGCCGACATTCGTCGGCAATTGGGACTGCCGGAGTGATTCGCCCCATCGAATTGCTGCCTCGGGCCAGGCAGCAACTGTTCGAGGCGGCCCGGTGGTGGCGCGACCATCGCTCCGCCGAGCAGGCCGCCCGCTGGTTGGCGGGCATGCAATCGACGTTGGCCGAGTTGGAATCCGATGCGGAGCGATTTCCGCTTGCGGCAGAGGCCGAGGCGGTGGGTGTCCCGATCCGGCAGATTCACTTCGGACTTTCGCACCGCCCGACACACTGGATTGTGTTTGAGGTCGAGGACGATCGCGTGGTGGTCCATGCCATTCGGCATTTGGCTCAAGGCGATTTGACGCCCGAAGATGTTCCATAACGCGAACGGGTTCCCTGTCCGCCGGTCGTGCTCCGAGGAGGCCGACTTCGACACAGGCCGACAGCGAACGGGACTGGGTGTTCACACCAGGCCGATGTGGTGCGTGGTCAATCGCCGCGCACCATCCGCTGTGATCACATACGTGTGCTCGAACCGCATGCCGCCGACGCCCGCCTTGTAGAGGCCGGGTTCGAGCGTGACGACATCGCCCGCTTGCAGCGATTCGGCGCTTTGCGGGATCAGATAGGGGGCGTCCGGGTGACCCAGCCCGAGGCCGTGGCCGGTGTGATGTGGGAAGCAATCACCCCAGCCGCGCGACGCGAACACGCGGCAGACGGCGGCATGGATGCCCGCGCAAGAAGCGCCGGGGCGCAGCATCGGCTCGGTCTCCGCGAGGGCTTCGAGACACGCTCGTTCCATATCCCGCTGTTGGTCGCTTGGCTCGCCGCCGCAGACGAACGTCGATGCGAAGTCTCCACGATAGCCGCGCGTGATGGCCGAGAAGTCGAGCAGCACGGCGTCTCCCGGTCGGACGATGCGACCGGCGGGGGGGCCGCCACCGACCTCGCAACCCGCGCCGCAGACGAAGTCGCCATACAGTTCGGTGGACTCGCCCGCCGCCAGATTGATGTGCCGCGACACGTGGTCGAAGAGGTCGCGCTCGGTCCAGCCGGGACGGACATCGTTCCGAGCGGCGTTCAATCCGGCGGTGGCGACCCGCAGCGATTCGACGATTTGCGCGACCTCGTCGGCGTGCTTGGTCCGCCGCAGTTCGTGCAACACCGGGCCGATGTCCATCGCGATCCGCACACCGTCGGGCAGCATCGCGAGCGGCGTGTGCGACCGCTCCACAGCAAGATGCGCGACGCCGGTTTTGGAAAGCCAACCCCGCACCTGATCCGCCAGAAACGCGGCACGGTCCGGGGCCTCTTCGACGCAGCGATACCAGAGGGGGCCGATCCACTCGACGCCCAGCGCCTTGTGGGCGAACGGCTCTTGCAAGTTGTCGGCGAACAGCCACGCCCCGCCGTCGCGTGACAGCACCAGCGCCGCACCGGCCCGCTGGGAACGGAACACGAAAGGGGAGGCCGTGAACGCCGCGAAATACGCGAGGCCCAGGGGAGAAACGACCAGCACGTGGGAAATTTCCGTCGGCAAACGCTCGAACAGCGCCGCACGTCTGGCACGACAACCCGCTTCCGTCAAACCCACAACCGCCATCACGTACTCCGACACACGTTGTTCTGTCGACTGGTGCCTGTGGGTCACCGCTAGGGGGCTGTGATTTAGGCTTCCAGCCTGTCGAGTATCCAGGCTTTCAGGAAGCGAATTGACAGGTGGAAGCCTATCCCACGGGTTTCTTCACGCTCGCGACCGCTGTTCGTTCGACGGAGCGAACGAGGACTGTGGGTCACCCGCGCGGTTTGTCGAGCGTGACCTTCACCACCAGCGTTTCCTTGCCGCGGGTGATCGTCACGTCGATGACATCCCCCGCCGCGAATTTGCGGAGCGCGAGATCGAAGTCGTCGAGGTTGCCGACCTTGTGCGGGCCGATCTGCACGATGAGGTCCCCCGCTTTCAACCCGGCCTTCTCGGCGGGGCTGCCGGGGGCTACGCCACCCAGCGCGTAGCCGGGCGTCTCCACGCCGAAATCGGGGATGCTGCCGAAGTAGGGGCGGCTGGTGTCGCGGAGCGGATTCGCATTGCCGGCGATCGACACGTACTCGGGCTTGGCGGGAGCCGACGCGATTTCAACGAGAATCTTTTCGGTCAATTCCGCGACGCGCTCGATGCCACCCAGGTTAATCTTCTCCCAATCGTCGGACGGGCGGTGATAGTCGTTGTGCGTTCCCGTGAAGAAATGGAGGACCGGGATCTTCTTCGCATAGAACGACGAATGATCGCTCGGCCCGAAGCCTTCGGGCTTCATCGCGAACTGGAAGCCCAAACCGGGTCCGTACTTCTTGAGCAACGGGTCCCACACGGGGGACGTGCCGGTGCCGTAGACGGTCAGTTTTTCACCGGCCAGTCGTCCCACCATGTCCATGTTGAGCATGGCCACCGTTTGTTCGAGCGGGAACAGCGGCTCTTTCACGTAGCGGGCCGAGCCGAACAGGCCGAGTTCCTCGGCGGTGAACGCGATGAACACCACACGTCGGGGGAGCTTCTCGGTCCGTGCACCGATGCGCCGCGCCACTTCCAGAAGACAAGTCGTTCCCGAGGCGTTGTCGTCCGCTCCGTTGTGGATGTCGGTCGAACCGGGGGCCAACGATCCCTTGCCTCCGCGTCCGACGTGGTCGTAGTGCGCGCCCACGACGATCGTCTCCTGCGCGAGGGGGCCGCTCCCCTCGAGCACGCCGATGACATTGTGGACGGGGGTTTTCTGGCGGTCGATCGTAACCGTGCCGGTCACTTTCCACCCCTTGAGGTCGCCGACGAGCGGCTTCAGGTCGGCGTCGACCTGCTTCTCCCAGTCGTCCCAACTCTTCTGGAACGTCTCGCGAAACGCCTTGTCGAAGGCGTCGCGCGTGGCGTGCAGCAGGGGAATCGAACGAGTCGCGTCCTCGCCGCCGTAACCAAACTTCATGAGCGTGTCGGGAGCCGCCTTGCCAGCGACATCCTTGGCCCGCCGGTATTTGTCGAGTTCGTCCTTAAGAAGCTTCTGCACCGACATGAACTTGGTCGCGTCGGCGGCATCGGTCTTATCCAGCTCGTCCGCGAGGTTGGCGACGTTTTCGGCGACCTTGGTCGACTGCTTCTTCAAGTCATCGAGTTCTTTCCGCGAGGTGAACGGGTCGTTCACAAAGATCACCCCGGCCGCCCCTTTGGCGAACGCTGTGCTGACCTTCGTTTGCAAGTCGGCGTGCTTGCCGACGCCGCCATGCCCCGGCGTGAACGGTCCGTCCGTCTTCGCCTGTTGGGGCGTCTTCCGCACGATCACGACGAATTTGCCCTTGGCGTCCAGCCCCGCATATTCGTCGAACTGTTTGTCGGCCGCTTCGATGCCGTAGCCGACGAACAGCAGGTCCGCCGAAATCGGACCGGCCCCGCCGAACGACAGCGGCGCGTAGTCGGTCCCCGGTTTGAGATCGAACTTCGTGCCGTCGGGGGCGACCAACGTCAGCGAGTTCGGTTCCGCCAGCTTGGCCCCCGTCGTCAACTCGAAGGTCTGCAAGGCCCCGCCGTTGACGCGCGTGACATCCAGCCCGGACTTGGCGAACGAGGCCCGCACATACTCGGCGGCGACATCCAGCCCCTTGGTGCCGACGCCGCGTCCCTCCAGTTCGTCGCTGGCGAGCAGTTTGATGTCGGCGAGCACGCGATCACGAATGGTTGTGTCCGCCGGAGCGTCGGCGGCATTCGCACGTTCCACGGGCGCATACGCTGCCGCTGCCAAAAGCGTAGCGAGCGACAGGCCAAGAAGTGTCGGCCCGCCATACCCGAATCGCCCGCGCCGCACACCGCCCGATGCACTGGACACGCAACCGTTCCAAAGTGAATCCGCCATTCGCAATCCTTCCCGGTGTGGAACTCGTCGGCAACGCGTGAGGCCATTTCAGCGACTTTCGGCGGGCCATTGTAGCAGCCTTCCCGTCCATGTCGCATGCGGTGAATGGAGCGGAGTGCGTGTCGGAACACAAAGACACCCACGCCGAGCATTGTCGGAATCGCCCGGGTCTGCCCGGTTTGGCTGGCGAGGTCAGGTTTTGGCGAGGGGGGGGATGTTCCAGTAAAGATTCCGCGGGTGGCTGTCCTGGAGGGTCGTCAGTGTGGCGGTGGCTGCGGCGTTTTCGGCATCCCACCGGCGAGCGCGGCCCGCCACCGGGTCAGAATCTCCCAGGCCGACTCGTAGCCGTCGTGCTTGAGCGTGTGCAGCAGGTCGCCGGCCCAGGTCTTTCCGGCCGCGTCCTCTTTCCCCGAACACCTTCCGTCGACAGCGATGGACGTTCTCCGCGAGGTGGTGGAAGCCGATTCAAAACCCGGTTGCCGGCACGAGAACCTCGACAGGGGTCAACGCGGATCTGCCCGGCAGAGTTTTTTTGAAACCACTTCTGGAAGTCGAGTCCCAGACCATCCAGCGGCATTTCGCTCGGACGAGCCGTCCACTGCGGTGGAATCCAGGTGGCCCCGTCGACGATGGCGATCTTCTCGTGCGCGCGGGCGAAGCCCAGCCGCTTCGCTTCGTGTCGGACCAGCGCGCCGACCGGTCCTGCTGTTTCGCTGCACTGTCGCGCTTGCCTCGACCGATGTAGAGAGGGTAACCTATCAATGGTTGTCGAAATGTTTTCGGAATGACCGTCGCTCACGGCCAATCCGGCAGGCTGAGTCACTCTCTGGAAATGCTGGTCGGGATACCGTCCGCTGTGGTTTTTGCATCCTCTTGCCGTCACGGATGGGGTGCAGTCCCGCTTTTTGGAGAGCCCTTGTTTTACTCTCCGAAAATGCTGGTCGGGATACCGTCCGCTGCGGTTATTGCATCCTCTTGCCACCACAGGTGGGGTGCAGTCCAGCTTTTCGGAGAGCCCTTGTAAGGTTCCGTCCCATGCTCCGCGTGCTTGGTTCGCCAAAAACCGTCTGTTCCGGGCTGACCCGTCGCGATCTGCTGGAAGTCGGCGGTGTCTCGCTGGCGGGGTTGGGGCTGGAGCAGCTTTTGGCCGCCGGTGCGGGTGCGGAGTCGAGCGCGCGGGCGGAGTTGTCGTCGGCGGGGCAGTACCCCCATTTTGGCCGGGCGAAAAGCTGCATTCTGCTGTACCTGTACGGCGCACCCAGCCAACTCGAAACCTTCGACATGAAGCCCCACGCCCCCTCGGAAATCCGGGGGACGATGCAGCCGATCCCTTCGGTGCTGGGCGGTTTGGATGTGTGCGAGCACATGCCCGAAATCGCCAAGATGACCGACAAGATCACGGTCGTCCGGTCGATCACACATCCGTATCCCCTGCACGGCGTTGCTTTTGCGACGACGGGGATTCCCGCGATCGACGCCTCGATGGAACTCGCCCCGCACGACACGCGGCACTACCCCTTCTTCGGGTCGGTCGTGCAGTATGTCGACACGAACCGCGGGGGACGCGGCCCGTCCAAATTGCCGCAAAACGTCGCGTTGCCGTTTCCTTTTAGCAGCCAGCGAACGGGCGAGGTGCACCGCGCCGGTCCGTATGGCGCGTTCCTCGGGGCGTCGTACAACCCGACATGGACCGAATATCACGGCCACGCGACCCGGTCGGTCTACAAGACGCTGGGGGCGAACAAGCTTGACTGTTTCGACCCCTACGTCGCCTGTTCGAACGATTCGCACTTCCGGATGTCGAACACCGGTTCGCTCCCGGATATGAACGTCGACCGACTCGACCGTCGACGGAGCCTGTTGGGCCAGTTCGACCGCCAGCGACGGGAGTTGGAAACGGCGGTTTCGGGGCAATCGCTGTCACGGTATCAGGAGTTGGCGTTCTCGCTGCTCACCAGCGCGAAGGTCGGCGAAGCGCTCGATGTCCGGGGCGAAGCGGCGAGCCTGCGCGAGCGTTACGGCATGACGCTGTTCGGGCAGTCGTGTCTGGCGGCGCGGCGGATGGTCGAGGCTGGCACGCGGTTGGTGAGCGTGTTTTGGGACGAGTACGGCCTCGCCGGGGATGCGTGGGACACGCATTGGAACCACTACCCGCGGATGCAGGATCAATTGTTGCCGGGTTTCGACAAGGCGTTCGCGGGGTTGGTGACCGACCTCGACGAACGGGGGATGCTGGACGACACGCTGGTCGTGGTGCTGAGCGACCACGGGCGGACGCCGAAGATCAACTCGGCGGTGGGTGGCGGACGGGACCACTGGTCGCAGGTGTATTCGCTCTGCTTCGCCGGGGGGGGCATGGCGCGGGGCAAGGTGATCGGAGCGTCGGACGCAACCGCCGCGACGCCGACGGACCGTCCGGTGTCGCCGAAGGACATTCTGGCGACGATGTACCACCTGCTGGGGATCAACCCCCACGGCACCATCCCCGACCGCAGCGGCCGGGAACTGCCGATCGTCCCGGAAAGCGCGGGCGTGGTGGGCGAAATGCTGGCGTGAGGGGTGGCCGGAATTACGAATGCCCGTCGGGGCCTTTTCAGGTTGGACCAACATGGTTCTTCCTGAGGTTATGTCCATCGCATTCACCGGCGTCGCCGTAGCGGACAGCGTGAATTCTCCGCCGCGCGTGGACCCGCGTGCCACGACATCGAACGCATTCACGAATCGTTCGTTTCAGCGTTCTCAACGCCGTAGACCGTCAGAGTTTCCCACGTCGGGAATCCGGTCCAGGATGACGCCGGTCACTCGTTCCGACCGCTCATCCGCGTACCTCGTGCTGTGTCACGACGGAAATTGGGGGTTGTGATCGTCGCAAGTCGTTCGCAATGCTGGGCAAGCCTGCAGTGGCACCCCCGCGCACTCGCATCGTTGATTTTTTGGGGTGTTGCGGTCCCATCCGTGGAGGAAGTCGAACGCATGCTTGTCCCGCAAAGCCGGGCCAAGCATGGCACCACAAATTCTCAAGACCCCGGCAAGGAATTTGAGGTTCCCTCCGCCAACACAGGTGGTCACACCCGTCACTTCGTCCCGGCCTCGCGCGTCTTGATCTTCTCTTCCAGGCGATTGACCAGTTTCGTGTCGGGCTGCGTCGCCGACTGGGCCGACTTCAGCGCGCTCTTCCACGCCGCCAAGGCCTTGTCGTGCTGTCCGGCTTTCTCGTAGGCGTCTCCAAGGTGGTCCCAAATCGTGTCGTCGCCGGTCCCCTTGGCCTTCTCGACCGACTTTTCCAACATCGGGAGCGCTTCGTCCAACTTGCCGAGCTTGAACAGCACCCAACCCAGGCTGTCCAGGAACGCGGCGTTCTCCGGTTCCGCCTTGATCGCCTTGCGGATCATCCGTTCGGCCTGCTCGAGGTTTCTTCCCTGATCGGCGTAGAGATATCCCAAATCGTTGTTGAGTGTCGGATCGTTGGGGGATTCCTTGAGCATCTCTTCGAGGATTTCCTCCCCCTTGCGCTGTTCGCCCCGTTGCACGTAAATCGTTGACAGGATCGAGCGGGCTCGATTCACCGTCGGGCGGAACTGCGGCTGTGTGTAGGTCGCGACCACTTTCTCGAACCGCGCGATCGCCTCGTCGAATTGCTTGCTGTGGTAATAGATCCACCCCTCCTGCACGGCCAACAGCGGATGGTCGGTGTTCTGTCGCGCCGTGGCGATCGTCTCCAACGCCCCCTTGGTGTCTCCCGCCAGTTCTTGCGCTTGCGAGAGCATGTACAGGAAGTTCGGTCGCTGGTCGGTCAGGTTGCGGTTGGTGGCGGCCTCCTGAAACACCTTGGCCGCGTCCGCGTACTTCTTCAGGTCGATGTAAAACCCGCCCAATTCGCGAAGGGCGTCGTCCGCCTTGTCGTCGCGTGTGTCGAGGATGTGCCGATAAAACTCGACCGCCGGTTCCTCGCGGCGGGCCTCGGCGGCGAGGTTCGCCAGCACGTACGCTTGCTCGAACCCGAGCTTCTCCGCCCCTTCCGCCTTGAGTTTGCGACCGGAGTCCACGAGCGTGTCGACAACCTTCGGGTCGGTCGCCAGAAGCTTGATCTCGGCGTCGATCGCCTTGATGTCCCCCTCTTGCGCGAAGCCCTTGGCGAGCGTGTCGAGCAGTTCGTCCGTCTTGGCCAGTTGGCGATAGACCGCCGCCAACCCCGCAAAGCCGGCCGCGTCGGGATCGCTCGCGAGCATCTTCTTGTACAGCGGCTCGGCCTTGTCGAGCATGCCGGCCAAACGGTACTGGTCCGCGAGGTAATATTGCAGCGCGGTGTTGCGGGCGTCCTCCTCGGCGATCTTCTCGAGGCGTTCGACAAGTTCGTTCGACTTGCCGAGCTTTTCAAGAATCTTCGCCAAAAGTTCGTAGGCGTCGCGTCCCTTCGACTGCCGTTGTTCGGTGAAATACGTTTGCAGTTCGACGAGGGCCTTTTCGGCGTCCCCCATGTCGAGGTACGTCGTCGCCATGTTGTAGCTGTAGGCGCCGGTCTTTCCCTTTTTCGTCTCTCCGGCCTTTTGGAACGCCGCCAACGCCAGTTCGTACTTCTTCACGCCGACAAACGCCTGCCCCATTTTCTCGTACGTGACCGCCGGGTCCCCCAACAGCTTGGCGCGGTTGGCGAAGTCCAGCTGATACTTCTCCGGCGTACGGAGTGCGTCGAACACCACTTCGTACGCCCTGGCCGAATCCTCGGGCCGGCCGACTTCTTCGTACAGCAGCGCCAAATCGCGCATTGTCGTGACGTACAGGGCGGTGTTTTTCGACAGCGCCTCCGATTGCGACGCCTGCTCGAAGAACTTCGTCGCCCCGAGCAAATCGCCCGAATTCAGTTGATGCAGACCGAGGCGACGCAACAACTGAAAGTCCGACGGGTCGAGTTCGACCGCCTTGGTCGCGTATTTGATCGCCTCGTCGACCTGGTTGAGGCTGACGCCCAACTGAATCAACGCGCGATACACCGGCAACGCCCGGGGATCGAGTTCGACCGCCTTCTTGTAGGCGTTGTAGGCCGCCTGGTGGTCGTTGTTCGCCTCCAACACCCGCCCGGTCGCGAACCATGCGCGGGCCTGCACCTGATTGGCCGCTTCGGCCGTTCGCGGCTGGGTGGGGGTCAGACGCTCGACCGGGTCTTCCCCCTCCTGGAACTGAATCGCGGGGGGAGCGGCCGGCTGGGTTGCCTCCTCGGCCAGCGACGTGCCGGACCAGGTCGCCGACATCGCCACCAAACCGGCTCCCAAGGTCGCCGCCAACCGCCACCCTACCAGCCGCCACCCCACAAACCGCCGCTGTCCCGGCTGTTCCAGGGAAACACCGCTCGGAAGGAATTGCGAAAGGGAGAACGGGCTGGCCATGTGTGCGTCATCCGGTCGAGGGAAACAGGCGAATCGCGTCTCCCCGATTGTAGACGGACACTCCCCGAGGGAGAAATGCCGATCCGCCACGGGATTTGGCGGAGGGGGCTGATTCCACGCCTCGGCGGAATGTCTCTGCAAGCAGCCGCTGCCTGGTTGGCCGATCAGAATTCCCCGAGCGTCTCGCCCCCGGACCGCGTCCCGAGACCCCGCCAAACACGCATGTCCATGTTCTCGCTGAACGAGCGGGCCGAACCATCGGCCAGCACCGACTGGACAATTCCTTCGTGATAACTGCGCGAAGTCAGAGCCGAATAACTGGCGGCGGTTGTGCTCGATCCTTCCTGGCGCGACGCGAAATCGGCGTCGAACTCGACTCCCGAAAATGTCCAAGCGACGATCGTGTTGGGGGGGAGGGTCGTCGTGAAGCCGCTGTGATGCGAATGCCCGTTGGGCCATTCCGTATGGCCGGTTCCGTCCCGAGTGGGGACCTGGATACGATCCGTGATTCCGACCGCCACGGCGGCGACCACGTCCGCCACCGATTGCGGGACCGCGGTCGTCGGGGGGGCCGCATTCCGCGTATACGCCTGCCACGACCGGACTTCGCTGGCCACCAAGGTATTGCTCGTGCCGTCCGTGATCGCCTCCCAGCGATACGAACTGTTGGGATGGAACAGCCCGTCGCCGCCAGCACCCGTGGTCGGGTCGTAAACGAACCAGGTGCCGAAATTGAAGGCGTAGTTGGTGCTGTAGAGGGATACACCGGAGGTGACCCGAGGCATGTCGCTCTTGGCGTCCGACGGACACACGTAACCCTGCACCCGGAATCCGGAAACCACGGGAGCGTTGGTCGCGCTCGACCACGACTGCTGCAAGTCGATCCGGTTGTAAATGTTCGCCTGATCGAGATACGGAAACAATCGACCGTGGATCGACCATGACGCATTGGTCGAGATGTTCGGCACGATCGCCATGCTCGGTGGCAATCGGTCGAACGTGGCGACGTAGTTGTGCATCGCCAAGCCGATCTGCTTGAGGTTGTTCTTGCACTGCGACCGCCGCGCGGCCTCCCGCGCTTGCTGCACCGCTGGCAGCAACAGCGCGATCAGGATCGCGATGATGGCGATGACGACCAGCAGTTCGATGAGCGTGAAGCCCGCTCGTCGGGCCGAGTTCCGGGTAGGGGCCGAGTTCCTGGCGTGGGTGATTGAAGGCATGTGGGCTGACCTGACAAGTGGATCGACCCCGACCACGCACGTGATCCGGGAGTCGCCCCCCAGATACCGCATGTGCCGTTCCAAATGGTGCACATTTCGGGGACACCGGGGACCTCGATCGCATTCGGCACGCGGAAACGGCCCATTTCGTGTCGCATCGCTCGCTCGTCGGCCCTCTCCTGCCCAGTCTCCCGCGGACGCCAGACCCGCCGATTGAGGAACGACTCCCCGTCGCGGTGAAAAAATCCCCCCACCCCGGAAAGTGGCTCCCCATTTCGAGCCGCTTGCCCGATGCTGAGCGCGAAAACCGTCATCCACGGGAGCTCACCATGACGCACTCCTTGTCCCGTCAACTGCTGTGGCCCGCCGTCGGATTGATCCTCGCGGCTGTCGCGGTCAACGCGGCGTTTGCCGCGTGGTTGGCCGCCGACCGCGTGCGGCGTGGCGACCTCGAACAGCAGCGGCGCGTGGCTGATCTGTTGGCGGAATCGACCTTTCCCCTCACGCCGGCCGTGCTCGCACAACTGCGCGGGCTGACGGGGAATGAATTCGCCGTCCGATCGGAGTTTGTCGGAGAGCTTGCCGCCGGAAGCGCCCCCGCCGGAACGAATTTGGTCGAAACACGTGACGGCCTGTTGCGCGAAGTTGGACTGGCGGAGAACAGCGGTGCGGACCTCCGCGAGTTCGAGACAGCGGGCTGGCTGGTGCTCCGCCGCGAAGCACGGGGTCAACCGGGGCGCGAAGTGATCGTGTGCTCCTCGCGAGAAGCGATCCGCGCGGCGGTGCGTTCCGCCATCGCGCCGCCGCTCCTGGTCGGCGCGGGGACGCTCGCGCTGTTGGGTCCGCTCGTGGCGTGGATCGTGCGTCGGCTCGTGGGCCGTCTGCGTCGCATCGAACGGCGATGCGGCGAAATTGCGGCGGGGGACTTTGGCGGTCAGCTCGAATCCGCAGGCCGCTCCGACGAAATCGCCCAGTTGACGACCTCCGTCAACCACATGAGCCGCCAGCTCCGCAGCTATCGCGACGAATTGACCCGCACCGAACGGGCACGACTGCTCGCGCAGGTCGCCGCAGGTTTCGCGCACCAAATGCGCAACGGATTGGCGGGCGCGCGGCTGGCTGTTCAATTGCACATGTCCCGCTGCGCGTCCGGTCCCCAGGACCCAAGCTTGCGGAACGCGCTGCAACAACTCGAGCTGACGGGGGAGGAAGTCCGGGCGTTGCTGTCGTTGGGACGCCAATCGTCGGATCCGCCCGTCCCCGTGGACTTGAATGCGGTGACCGCCGAGATCGAGCGGCTGGTACTTCCCATGTGCGTGCATCGCGGCGTTGCGCTGCGGCGCGAGACGGGGTCCCATCCCGCACTGCCGGGTCGCGTCGAACGGGTCCGCGGCGCCGTGCTGAATCTCGTTCTCAACGCCCTCGACGCCGTCGAGCAGGGGGGAACGATACACGTCGCGACCGGCGCGCGCAACGGGTTGTCGTTCGTAACGGTTCGCGACACCGGGTCGGGACCGCCGCACGACATCGCCGACACGCTGTTCGACCCGTTCGTGACCACCAAACCCGAGGGGATCGGGTTGGGGCTGACCATGGCCGCGGCCGTCGCTCGCGAACACGAGGGCGCGTTGACGTGGCGCCGCGAGGGGGACGAAACGGTGTTTGAGTTGACGTTGTCGGGTTTGGCGCGGGATGACGCCGCGCGAGCCGCATTGCCGCCAGTCGGCATTCGCGAGGAATAGCGACGGGCGCCTTTCCTGTGGCCGTTCCGTCCCGCACAATCAGTCTGTGAATCGCGACGGTCCGATCCCGCTGGCGATCGCACACAGTGTCTGTCCGAAAATGTTGGTCGTAACACCGCCCGAGGTGGTCATTGCAACCGCACGGCGCCACGGTTGGGGTTCCATCCAACTTTTCGGACAGCCTCTAACTCGCCCACCCGTCTGGAACGCTTCCCATGCCGCGAGATCCGCTCCCCACCGCTCCCGGCGCATGGCTCGACCGACGCGACTTCCTGCAACACTCGGGGGGCGGGCTCGGGGCTATCGCCTTGGCGGCCCTGCTTGACGACGAGACGCGGGGCGATGCCGCACCCCAATCCCGACCCGGCACACCCCATCACACCCCCAAGGCCAAGCGGGTCGTGCAGTTGTTCATGTCTGGTGCCGCCAGCCAGTGCGACACCTTCGACCACAAGCCACGACTCATCGCCGAACACGGTCGACCGTGGGACCCCGGCGAGAAGGTCGAGCTGTTCCAATCCAGTCCCGGCAACACGATGCGGTCGCCCTGGGCATGGAAACAGTACGGCGAGTGTGGCAAGTGGATCAACGACTGCGTCGCACCGTTGGGCGAGTGCGTCGACGACATGGCCTTCGTCCACAACATGGTGTCGAAGTCCAACGTCCACGGCCCCGCGACGTTTCTGCAATCGACCGGCTTCGTGCTCCCCGGGTTTCCGGGTGTGGGGGCGTGGGTCGGTTATGGATTGGGACGATTGACCGACAATCTGCCCGCGTTCGTCGTGCTTCCCGATCCGCGCGGTTTTCCGCCGAACGGACCGAAGAACTGGTCGTCCGGATTCCTGCCCGCCGAACATCAGGGGACGCTGCTGCGGCCCAGCGCCCGCAATCCGGTGGCCGACCTGTTCCCCCCCGCCGCCCCCGATAGAACCAGCGCGTCCGAGGCCGATCTCCGCGCGACACTGCGCGAACTCAATCGCCAACACGAGGCCCAGCGCCCCGGTGATTCGCGACTGGATGCCCGCATCCGCGCGTACGAGTTGGCGGCGCGGATGCAGTTGAGCGCTCCCGAAGTGCTGGACCTTTCCGGCGAGCCGGCCCACATCCTCAAAATGTACGGCCTCGATTCGCTCGATATCGCCGTGAAAACCGAGATCAGCGAAACGCAGGAGATCCGCTACTTCGGACGGAATTGTTTGGTCGCCCGGCGGCTCCTGGAGCGCGGCGTGCGCTTCGTGCAGATTTGGAGCGGGGCCGACAACGGCTTCCCGCGCCGCAATTGGGATTCGCACGAAGACATCGAACGCGACCACTGGCCTTTGGGGCGCGGCCTGGCCGTCGGTGCCGCCGCCCTCATCCGCGACCTAAAGCAGCGCGGCATGCTCGACGACACGTTGATCCTCTGGACGACGGAATTCGGACGAATGCCGTGCAGCCAGGGGAACAAGGGGCGCGACCACAATCCGTTCGTGTTCACGAACTGGCTGGCCGGCGGCGGGATTCGGGGCGGCGCAACCGTCGGCGAAAGCGACGAATGGTCGTACAAGCCGGCCGAACCGTCGCGTGCTTCGTCGTGCTACGACATCCACGCGACGGCGTTGCACCTGTTGGGGCTCGACCATGAGCGACTCGCCGTCCGCCACAATGGCATCGACCGCCGCCTGACCGATGTCCACGGCCATGTGCTGGATGACCTTCTGGCCTAACCGCTTCCTGCCCCCACTCGTCGAGTGTCTCCCCTGCGCCTATCCCCCCACCTGGTCCAGCACCGAGTCGTCTACCAGGATCGGCAGATGCGGCTTGAACTGCACCGCGACGGCGATTGCGTCACTCGGGCGGCTGTCGATCTCGATCAGTTCTCCCGCTTGGCGCACGCGGATTTTCGCGAAGTAGGTGTGCTCTTCAAGATTGGTGATCACCACGTCCTCGATCTCCCCCCCCATCTGCTCGATGGCGTTGCGGAGCAGGTCGTGCGTGAGCGGCCTTGGGGACTCTTCCCCTTTGACGTGACGGTTGATGCTGTGCGCCTCAAAAATGCCGATCAGGATCGGGAACGACCGGGTTCCGTCGCATTCCTTGAGGTACACCACCTGTTGGTCGTCGAGTTCGCTGATGATGATGCGGGACAACTCCATCGGCACAAACACGATCGCGACCCCCCGGAGGATGGGAACAAAACCGGCCAGCTCCAATACGCCCGACCGTGGGGACGAAGTCTAACGCGGCCCCGCCCCAACCGCAGCCGACCAGCGATTCCGAGGCGTCGCTTTGCTCAACCACGCGGGCATCTTCCGTCACTCGATGTGGGTGGCCGTGGCCACCTCGTGGCCGGATCGCGTCGCGACAAGCGGCCGCCCGTCCGCGTTCAACCACCAACAACCCCTCGCATCAGGACAGTCCTGATTGCGACTCACCGTCGACATTTGGCGAATAAAATGCAAAACGGGGAGCGCGTCTTGCGACGCGTTCCCCGTCTCTCTCTCCGTTCACGTTTCGCGTAACACGGTGTCGGATTTGGGCAAGTCGAGGCCAGCCGCTCTCAACCGGCGGACCTCAATCGACCAAAACCCGCTTACCTGTTGCCGGGATCACCAGCAGCCGCGGTGATATCCGCCACGGTACACCGGAGCGCCGTAGTAGCCTCCGCCGTAGCCCCCGCCATACGGGCGGCCGTAACCCCCACCGTATCCGTACCCTCCGCCGTAGCCGCTGCCGATCGAGATGCTGAAGCCGGGACGGCCGTAGCCGTAACCCCCGCCGTATCCCCCACCGTAGCCGCCGCCGTATCCGCCACGGTAGTACCCGCCACCATGGCTGTACGGCCCGTGGGCTTCCGCGGTTCCCGCACCCAAACCGACCAAACCCGCAACCCCGACAACTCCCGCAATCAACCAGGTCTTCATGATCATTCCCTTCCATCCGGCGGAAGAAATTGACGTTCGTGTCACGAGAGTCATCGCCGTCTGTCTCGCGATGGAAAGAGAATGCGAACCTCGTGCCAATTCGCTCGCCCACCATTCCGTGAGCGATGACGCGATTCCAGACAGGAATGCTTTCGATCTGGAAACATCGGCGTTTTCGCGGCTTTTTTGTGCGGAAGTCGATCCCCAAGGGGCGTTCGGACTCGACGACGGAAGGGGCGTGGAAGCGTGCGGATTTCCTGAAGTGTCGGACTTTCTGTCGAGAATGTCGGGGAAGAATCACTCAGTTCGATTCGATTGTTATTGGATTGACGACAGTTCTCGGACCTTCCCGCCGAGCCTGATCCCTCCCGCGCGCTTGGCGCGAACGGTCCGTTGCGCGAGACTCGCCCCTTTCCGGCACGGCCCCTTTCGAGGACGCCGACCGATTGCACCACCCCGCCGAATCCCCATCGACAGCGAAACGCTCCACATCATGCTCTGGGAAATCGAGATTCGCCCCGCCTCCTCCGAAGTCGACCGCGAGGCGACCGGTGTCCTGGGCCAGTGCCGCACCCTGGGAGCCGCGGGCGTCCGCACGGTTTCCGCCGCCCGTACGTTTTTGATCGAAGGGGACCTCCCCCGCACAACGGTGGACTCCCTCGCACGGTCGTTCCTGGCCGATACCGTCGTCGAAACGTACCGAGTGCTCGAACTCCCCGACCGTGAACCCGCCGTGGCCGGTCTGTTGCAGTTGAACGTGCTGTGCCTGCCGGGGGTGACCGACAACGTCGCCGAAAGCGTCCGTCACGCTCTGGTCGACCTCGGTCATCCTGTCCGCGCCGTGCGGACCGGTCGCAAGTACTGGTTCAACGCCGACGTGCCCGCGCCCGAGCTTGAACGGGTCAAGGCGAAGGTGCTGTTCAACAAGGCGGTTCAGCAGATCGTCGAAGGGCCGCTTGGCTGGTCGACGCTGTCGCTGGGGGGGACGTACCAATTCGAGCAGGTCGTCTGGCCGATCCGGGGCCTGTCCGAAACGGAACTGACCGCGCTGAGCCTCAAGCACCAATTGTCGCTCAGTCCGGCCGAGATGCGGACCATCCAGGCGCACTTCGTGGAGCTCGGTCGCGATCCGACCGACGCCGAGCTGGAAACGATCGCGCAAACGTGGAGCGAACACTGCTCGCACAAAACGCTGGGTGGCCGTGTGCATTATGTCGACGAATCCCGCGACATCCGCTTCACGAGCATGCTCAAGGAAACCATTTTCGCCGCGACGAAGACCCTCCGCGCTCGGATGGGGGCGGACGACTGGTGTGTCAGCGTGTTCAAGGACAACGCGGGGATCGTCAAGTTCGACGACACGCACCATGTCTGCTTCAAGGTCGAAACCCACAACCGTCCTTCCGCGCTGGAACCGTACGGCGGTGCGAACACCGGCTTGGGGGGCGTCATCCGCGACTCCCTCGGCACCGGGCTGGGGGCAAAGCCCATCGCCAATACCGACGTGTTCTGCTTCGCACCTCCCGACACGCCGTACGCCTCCCTTCCCGAAGGGGTGTTGCATCCCCGCGTGGTGATGACGGGGGTCGTCAACGGCGTGCGCGACTACGGCAACCGCATGGGGATCCCCACCGTCAACGGGGCGCTGTTCTTCGACGAGCGGTACATCGGCAACCCGCTGGTGTTCTGCGGCAACGTGGCGACGATTCCGGTCGACATGGTCGACAAGACCGTCCACCCGGGCGACCTGATCGTGTCGATCGGCGGGCGAACCGGTCGCGACGGCATCCACGGGGCGACGTTTTCCTCGGTCGAACTCTCCGAGAAGAGCGAACACGTCTCGGGGGGGGCGGTGCAGATCGGCGACGCCATCACCGAAAAAATGCTCATGGACGTGCTGCTGCAAGCCCGCGACCTTGACCTGTACCACGCGGTGACCGATTGCGGCGCGGGGGGCTTCTCCAGTGCGGTGGGGGAAATGGGGGCCGAGTCCGGGGCCGAGGTGTGGCTCGACCGGGCACCCCTCAAATACTCGGGCCTGACGTACACCGAGATCTGGATTTCCGAA
>JBIKMW010000175.1:0-7517 GCA_044359065.1 Planctomycetales bacterium
CATTCTGCGCGGGTCGATCGGTTCCTTCCCGGTCACCATCGCGAACCTCCGTGAAGAAGAAGATTCGCGTGGAATACCATGTCCGAGGCCATGCGCAAAAAGCGTGCCGAACAGAATTGCCTGCGGGCACCTTCTCCCCCACGATCAAAGTTGCAGACAAATCGTGAATCGATTGTGGGGGAGAAGGGGTCTGTCGATGCCTGAATTGCTTCATCGCAGCGGCTTAACCAGTTGACCGCAGGTACGTCGCGAAGTGAAGCCCGCCGGGAAGTTGGGTGGAACGGGGATCGACGGCATCGACCGTCTGCCCACCTCGACGAGCAAGCCCACGAGCGTCCCCGTCATGACTTCGGTCCATGACGCGGATCGTGGGTTTCGCTCGTCGCGGCCAATGCCGCCTCGCGCTCCGTTCCACCCAACTTCCGGGCAAGCCGCTGGTACTGCGACACTCGCCTTGGGAACACACATGCGCTCCGGCCCCAAAACCTGACAAGACTTACGGTCTTGTAATCATCATGGTGCGCGAACTCACTCCCACATGCCGGCCAGCTCTTGCCGCAACTTCGCCAGCACGCGGGACTTGGAGACGTAGACCGCCGCTTCACTCACCCCCAGTTCTTCCGCCACCTCGCGAGCACGTCGTTTCTCGACGGTGGTTTCCCAAAAGGCCCGCCAAACGTTGTCGTCGAAGCGGCTGCGGAGGATGTCGAGGGCGCGGGCCATCAGCAGGTCGCCGAACTCCCGCTCCCAGAATTCCGGTGCCGGATCGGCGGGTTCGTCCAACAGGCCACCCGCCGCCACCGGTTGCTTGCGCCGCGCCCGTTCTCGCCAGCGATTGACCGTCACGCGTCGCAGCCAGGCGCGAAAACTCCCATCGCGCTGGAGATCGAAATCGGGGAGCTTGGCCAGCAGGAGCAACAGCACATCCTGCGCGAGGTCCGCCGCGTCCGCCGCCTGCATGCCGATCCGCTTGGCCCACAACGAAAGCAGCGGCGTATACAACTCGACAAACCGCCGCCACGCTTCCTGATCGCCGCGTGACTGCACCCGCGCGAGCAGACTCAGCGATGTCGAAGGGGAGTTCACAGTGGGGGGGGTGCCTTCCGCGAAGGTCGGGCGGCACCGGCACTGGCTGGGAACCGCGGAAATCTTGACGTACTTTGAAGGGGCTTGAAGCGAAATTCAACCGCCGCACCCCCACGGAGAATCGCCCATGCCCCCGAAGGTGCCCGTCCTGACGCGGCGCGGTCTGCTCGCGCGAGGGAGTGCGTGGTCGCTGGCGGCCCTGGCGAGCGGAATCGCATCACGGGCGCCCTTCCCGGCGGTGAACGGGGCTGACGGGAATCGTCCCGCGCTGATCTCGATCACGCTCGACCTGGAAATGAGCCGCAATTTTCCCGAGTGGGAACAGACGCACTGGGACTACGAGAAGGGGAACCTCGACGAAGCCACGAAGAAGTACGCCGTCTCGGCGGCCCGCCGGGTGAAAGAGCGGGGCGGTGTCATCCATTTCTTCTGCGTGGGGCGAGTGCTGGAACAGGACAACGTCGACTGGCTGCGCGACATCGCCGGGGCGGGTCATCCCGTCGGCAACCACACGTACGACCATGTGTACGTGCTCGCCAAAACGGTCGACGAGTTGCAGTTCCGCTTCAAACGGGCACCGTGGCTGTTGCGCGACATGCCCGTGCCACAGGCGATCACCGACAACATCGCGCTGACCACCACCGCGCTCAAGCAGCGCTGCGACATCAAGGTCGACGGATTCCGCACTCCGGGTGGCTTTGCCACCGGGCTGAAGGGTCGCGAGGACGTCCAGAAGATCCTGCTCGACCAGGGCTACAAATGGTGCAGCAGCCTCTACCCGCCGCATGCGAATTCGACGGCGGGGGTCGCCCCGACCGCCAAGGAATTCGACAGTATCGTCGCCGCGCAGGTTGCGGCCCAGCCATTCCGCTATCCCACGGGGCTGGTCGAAGTCCCCATGAGTCCGATCAGCGACATCGGCGCGTTCCGCACTGGTCGCTGGAAGCTGGCCGATTTCATGACCGCCGTCCGGTTGGGCATCGAGTGGGCCATCGAGCATCGGGCGTGTTACGATTTCCTGGCTCATCCGTCTTGCCTGGGGGTTGTCGATCCCGACTTGAAGACAATCGATCTGATTTGCGACCTCGTCGCCAAGGCGGGCGACAAGGCGAAGCTCGCACCGTTGGGCGAACTGGCTGAGCGGTGTTGAACGGTGGTCGCGCGAATTCCGAGGCGCACAGCGGGGTTCGAAACATGGACCGCGAGCCGATCGAACCAACGGCGAGCCTCGTCAGGCCGAACGCGACCGACGCGCCCCGGGAGCCTTCCGAGTCCGGCGTCCCATGCGAGTTCGACGAGATTCGCGAGCGGTTCCAGCGGGCTTGGCGGGACGGCGGTCGACCGGATCTCCGGGCGTTCCTCGATGCCGTCGTGCCCGAGGCGCGGCCGCGGTTGTTCCGCGAACTGTTGCCGATCGATTGCGAATGTGCGGAGCGTGCGGGGGCCGCGCCCGTTATCGAGGACTATGTGCGGCGCTTCTCGGAGCATGCCGATTGGATCGTCGCGGAGTTTGCCGCCACGCATGCCCCCTCGATGAGGACCGAAGGCGGCGCGGAATCCCGCGCGACGGTTGTCGGGCCTGTTCGCGAAATCACTCCCCCAGCGGATTCCACCGAATCGCACCACGGGGACGGGCTTCCGCGTCCCGGCGAGGTTGTGGCCGAGTTCGAGATCCTGGAACGACTTGGGGCGGGGGCGTTCGCGACCGTTTATCGAGCCTGGCAGCGGGGCGTCGATCGCGAGGTGGCGCTCAAGTTCTCGAAGCAGCCGTCGGGAGAATCGCGCGCGTTGTCGCGACTCGACGGCCATCCGAACATCGTGCGGATTTTCGACGAGCGCCCGCTGCCTGATCGCGGCCTGTGGTTGATCTACATGGAGTACGTCGCCGGGCCGACGCTCAAGGAGGCGATCCGGGACGCGAAGCGCGACGGAGCGTTGAAACAGGAGGGTTGGGCACGACGGGTGTGCGAGTGCGGCGCACAGTTGGCGGATGCGCTGGCCTACGCCCACCGGCGCAAGATTCTTCACTGCGATGTGAAGCCGGCCAACATCCTGCTGGACCCCGACCGACGCCCGAAGTTGGTGGACTTCAACGTGTCGCACCGCGTGGACGCGGTCGCGCCGGGAATCGGCGGAACGCTGCCGTACATGTCCCCCGAGCAGTTGGACGCGTACGTCGAGGCGGACACCGTGGCGCGACAGCGGCGGATCGCGGCGTTGGATGGTCGGAGCGATTTGTATTCGCTCGGAATCGTCTTGTGGGAGATGGCGACCGGGGAGAGACCGTTTCCGTCGCAGGAGTCCGGTGGGGACGTGGTGGCGGCGCTCGCAGGGGCGATCGCGGCCCGGGACTCCGCGCCCCGAGAAGTTCTCGAACAGCGCGGCGCGAATCTGCCCGTCGGCCTGAGGCGGGTCCTGTTGCGGTGTTTGGAACGGGACCTGCGGCTTCGGCGGGACCGTGGCGATCAAGTGGCCCGCGACCTGCGTCTGTGCCTGGAGCCGGAGTTGCAGCGGTTGCTGCATCCCCCTCTCGGATCCTGGCGGAACACGGTCGCACGATGGCCTGGAGTCGCGCTGGTGGTGACGGCGGCGTCGTTCAACGCGGCATTGGCCATAATCAGCGTCTACTACAACTGGGACTTGCTGAAGAGGGAGGGGAAGTCGCATCACATCGAATGGTTCCTGAACGTCATGGTTCCGGTGGTCAACGGTGCTGGCTTCACGGTGGGGCTGACCTTGTTGTGGTGGCATGCCCGACCGGTGTTGCGGCTCGTCAAGGACGCGGGATTGGCGACGGATTGCGGCGGGGTGTTGGTGGCGCGGTGTGCGCTGTTGGGGCAACGGGCCGCGCGAATCACGCTTGCGGCGTGGACGTTCGCCAGCGCGGTCTGGCTCGTCACAATGTCTCGACTGGCTTGGGGTTGGAGCGCGCGGTCGTTCCATTTCACGGGGTCGGTACTGCTGTGCGGGGTGATTGCCGCCGGGCTGACATTTTTTCTGGTGACGCACCTGGTGGCCGTGGCGTTCCTGCCCGCGTTGTTGCGCGAAGAACGGGGGACGTTCCGGGCCAATCTCGAGACTCCGATGCGTCGGTACTTCGCGATGTTGTTTCTCGCCCCGTTCATCGGCTTGGTGCTGTTCGCGTTTGCCCAGAACGACCTGGACGACGCCAAGGCCTTGATGGCCTGTCTGGTGGTGGTGGCGGGGGTGGGGATCGCGGCCAGCATGTACTGCGCGGGGCGGACCCGGGAACACCTCGGAGTCCTGTCGTCGCTGCGCGACCCGCTTGATGCGGAACCTTGACCGACGCAAGGTGGGGGCGCGTCGAAAATGAATGCGAAAACGTTGGCTCGGCGCGGTCAACAACTCGTCTTGAGCCTGCGCGGCGATTTGTGGGACGATGGACGTTTTGGTCCGACGGGATGCGCCTTTCGACGAAGGGCTTCGCACTGCAAATGGGAGAAGACGTGTCCGAGAGAGGACAGCCCCTCAGATGACATGTCACTCTCCGATTCTGTAACCTCGAATGTTCCGTAAGTGTAGCCATGAAAAAGGCTTACGGATTTCAAGACGGGGCCGCGATAACCGGCCCGAAGTGACCGACGGATCGAAGAGTCGCGGAACTCGCAAGGAGGCGGGGATGCCGTTGGGACGGGCCAAGAGCGTCGAATCCGCTCCGCGAGGGGGCATGCCTCCCCGTGCGCCTGTTGTGCTCTCCGTCGCCAAAGCTGTCGAAGCCGATCTCGGGACGGACGGAACTCGCTCGCTGGCGGCGGACGCGTCCGAATTCGAGCGCTCGCGCCAGGAACCGTTGTCGCAACGAGCGCCCCCTCTCGCACAACCGCTGAAGGTGTTTGTCCCCGATGAGGCGCAGGCAACGCCATCTTCCGCCGACCCCGTACCGCTGGCCGCAACGCACTCGGTCCGGTGGGATTGGATCGCGGACCCCGAACGTGACCTGTTATTCGGCGACCAATCCCCGGGGAGCGGTCTCCCGCTGCCACAATGGTCGGCCGACGGACGCTTGTCGGTCGTCAAACACGGTCCGCATCGGACCGTCTATCGCCTGACATCCGCGCGACCGGCGACCGCGGCTCCTGCGTCCCCGACCAGCGCCGCCCCACCTGCGATCGACACCTGGTTCATCAAGCGGTTTCGCGGTGGCGGTTGGATCGGCCTGCTGCGTGACCGATGTTTCGGAACCCGCGCCGAGCGCGAGTTCCGCGCAGCGCGGGCGATTGCCGAGTTGGGCATCCCCACCATCGAGCCGGTGCTGCTGGGGCGGGTACCGGCGGGGCTTTGGACTCGGGGGGATCAAGGCACGGCGGGGGACAGTTGGCTCGCCACGCGTGGCATCGTCGACGGACAGCCACTCGACGAGTTTGTCGAAGGACACGCTGCGGCATTCTCGGGAGTCGACAGACACGAATTCCGTCGCTGGCTGGCCAACACCCTGGGACGCGTGGTCGCGCGGTTGCACCGCGCGGGAGTGCGGCATCCGGACCTGCACGCCGGCAACTTGCTCGTCACCGGTCCACGTTTCGGTGATTCCGTTCGATCGGAAACCGTCGCGCCGATTCCGCGCTGGACGTTGTGGCTGATCGACCTGCATGCCGTGCGACTGAATACGCGACTCTCCGAGGGGGCGCGGCGGCGGAATGTCGCCGAACTGCATCGCTTCTTCGCTCCGTGGTCCACGAAGGGGGACCGCGCGCGGTTCCGGGCGGCGTATCTCGAGGAATTGGCACCGCACCGCACTTCGCGTGTTTCGGAAATCGCGACACGCAGCGCCTGGGAGCGGGAGTTGGCATCGGCGGTCGAGACCGGTCGCATGCGCGCCGACAAGGCGTGGCGACGCGGCAATCGCCACGTGCGGCGGACGCGGATGGGCGCGGGGGATTACCGCGCCGTGGCCACGCTGTCGCGCGACACCTGGAACGACTGGATCGCCGGGCCCCATGCGTTTCTCGAATCGCGTGCTGTGCGGTGGTGCAAGCGCGGAGCGACGCGGCGGGTGGCCGAAGTGACACTGTCCTCCGCGGAAGGGACCGCGTTCCTCAAGCGGATCGAGCGACCCGGCGGGATCAAACAGTTGACCGATGCCTGCACGCTGCCGGTCGCTCGGCGAGCATGGGAGATTGGTCACCAACTCCTGCGACGGGGGGTCGACACTCCCCGGCCATTGGCTTGCGCGGTGCTGGTCGAAGGGGCGGTCCGTACGCAGTATCTGCTCACATCGGCGGTGCCCGAATCCCTGACTTTGCTCGATTGGTGTGCCGAGTTGCGGGCGGAGCGCCTCGCGCCGTCGGAGCAACGCGCGCGATGGCGGCCCCGTTGGACGGGTCTCGCGCGAGCGCTGGCGCGGCTGCACGCGGCGGGATTCGACCATCGCGACCTCAAATTCCAGAACCTGCTCGTGTCGCGGAGCGGACCGGCGGAGCGGGTGTGGCTGCTCGATCTCGACGGCGTGCGCTGTCACGGGGGCTGGCGGACGCTGCCCGGCGGTTCGACGTGGTTCGTATCGCGGCGGGTGCAAAACCTCGCGCGGGTGTTGGCGAGCGCCCGCGCGCAAGGGATTCTCTGCGCGGCGGACGCGTTGCGCTTCCTGCGGGTCTACCTGAACAGGGACGAACTGCGGGACTGGAAATGGTGGTGGCGGTCGATTCGCGACCGGGCCGAAACCAAGCGGCGGCGCAATGCCCGCCGGGGGAGGCCGCTCGCATGAACGGCGACTCCCGCACGAACACTCCTCGAATGTCCCGCCGCCAAGCGCTGGCCAGCCTGCTGTCGCTCACGACGGCGGGGGGCTGCGTCTTCGGACGGGCCGACAAAGTGTCGCTGCCGCGCAAACATTCGCTGCGTGCCGATCAACTGCTCATCCAGAGCGACTTCAAGATCGATTCCGGCCATCCGGTGGTCGAGGACCTGCTCGCGCTCCGACAGGAAGTGTCGCGCACGCTGTCCCTGCCGCTCGGCAATCGTCAGGTGCTCGTGTACCTGTTTTCGGACGACGCGCAGTACCGCCGCTATTGGGAGATCACGTACCCCGGCTTGCCGATCCGACGCGCCTACTTCGTCCAATCTCCTTCCCGCGAGTTGGCGGTCTACACCTCGTGGGGCGACCGTGTCCAGGAGGACCTGCGCCACGAGTTCACACACGGGTTGCTCCACGCGAGTTTGGAAGCGGTGCCTCTGTGGCTGGACGAGGGGTTGGCCGAGTACTTCGAAGTCGTCGGCAACGAACCGGGCACGATCAACCAGGAATACGCGCACCTTCTGACCACCGGCCTCCGCAACGGTTGGCGCCCCGACATGGCGCGGCTGGAGACGTTGGAAGAGGTCAAGGACATGCAGCGCGCCGACTATCGCGAAGCGTGGCTGTGGGTGCATTGGATGCTGCATGGAGACGATGGCGCGCGGGACGTGCTGTT
>JBIKMW010000104.1:0-24605 GCA_044359065.1 Planctomycetales bacterium
AGTGGTGATTCGCCCCCCGGCACGACAAGTACGTGGCCGACCGTTTCCGTGCCCCTCGCGGGGATATCGGAGAGGGTCGCGCCCGCCAGAGGATTGATCCATGTCGCAACTCCCCGTCCGTCGTTCGGTTGTTCCGATTCGCACCCGATTTCAGGGGGCGGCGGCTGTGATGGCGGGGGGGGTTTTGTGCGCCGCTCTGTCTGGCTGGCTGGTCGCCGACGATGTTCCGCTCGACCTTTCGCAGTATTTCGGCTTCGAGCCGCTCGAAGTGTTCAAGCTGCAAGAGCGTTCGCAGAACATGGTCGCGGCGGACCTGTCGGGGGACAACCGGCTTGACCTGTTGCTGATCGACAACGGCAACAACCGCCTGGACTTGCTGGCGCAACGGGGAGCCGACGCGGCCGAACCGAAGCCCGCCGGGCCGAAAGGATCGGAACCGCGCGTCAACCTCATCGAAAACGACAAGCGGTTTTCTCACCGCAAACTGCCGGTCGACAAAGCCGTCGCGTCGCTCACGGTCGGCGACTTCAACAACGACGGCCGGAAGGACATCGCCTATCTGGCGGCCCCCGACCAATTGCAAATCCGTCGGCAAACGCC
Source organism: Planctomycetales bacterium (assembly GCA_044359065.1). Classification (GTDB taxonomy): domain Bacteria; phylum Planctomycetota; class Planctomycetia; order Planctomycetales; family Planctomycetaceae; genus JAIXZD01. Next base: position 601 of record JBIKMW010000104.1, read on the forward strand.
GCAGGGGGATTTCGTCACCGCGCAGCGCATCCGCCTCCCCGACGTGCTGCTGCAACAATGGAGCGTGGGGGCGGGGGACCTCGACACCGACGGACGGGACGACGTGGTCGTACTCGGCAAGTCGGCCACGTACATTCTGTACCAGGAGGCCAATGGCGAGTTGCGCGCCCCGCTCCGCTTGATGAACACGTCCGAGAACCTCGGTCTCGTCCAGTTGGCCGACCTCGATGGCGACAGCCGGCTCGACCTGTGCTACCTCGTCAACGACGATTCGGACCGTCCGTTCGGAGCGCGACTCCAAGGGACCGACGGCAAACTCGGGGCGGAGGTCCGCTGCGAGTTGCCCAAGCCGCGCGGCGTCACGCTGGCGGAGATCGACGGATTGCCGGGTCACGAAGTGATCGCCATCGAGGCGCAAACCGGTCGCGTCAAGGTCCATCAACTGCAACGTCCGCAGGCGGAAGTCGGCGAGTTGGCGGGCCAGCTCATTCAATACGGTTTCGGTCAACAGGGGACGGGCCGCACGCGCGACATCGCCCTAGGGGACCTCGACGCCGACGGTCTCGTCGACATCGTCGTCACCGACCCAGAAGCGGCGCAGTTGATCCTGTTCCGTCAACGGCGCGGCGCCGGGCTGGACCTGGGGACGACGTTTCCCAGCCTGCAAGGGGTCGAGCAGGTCCGCATTGCGGACGTGGACGGCGATGGCCGGAACGAAGTCGTCGTGCTGAGCCTGCGCGAGAAGGTCCTGGGACTCTGCCGACTTGACGGCGATCGGCTGACGTTTCCCCAGTCGATCGTGACGGCGGGGGGAGCACTCGGTCCGCAGTCGACGCTCAAGCTGACAGCCGTCGACACGGTCGATCTCAACAAGGACGGCCGGAGCGAGATCGTGGGGACGTTCGTCTCCCAAGCGGACGGCAAGAGCGTGCTGGGGGCGGTCACGCTGCAAGACGGGGAGTGGCGCGACACGGCCATTCCCCCCGCGACCGGGCCGATCGAACTGGCGATCAAGGACGAACCCGAGCGGTTGCAACACGCGGACGTGAACAAGGACGGCGTCCCCGATTTCATCGCCTTCCGCGGTAACGAGCGAGCCCCGGTGGTGGTGGTGTCGGACGCTGCGGCGGGCAAGTACGTCGTGAATTCCCGCGAGGGTTCGTTCGGGATCGGCAAATCGGGGGCGGGCAGCGTCTGCTTCGGCCAGCTTGAGGAGCCGGTGATCCTGGTGGCGCAGAACAACTTTGCACGCTCGATCGCGTGGTCGCCGCAGAATCGTTGGGACGTGAAGGATCAGTTCAACGCTCCCGACGCCGATGCCAAGATCGCCGGCGCCGCGACGCTCGACCTTGACGGCGAGGCGGGTCACGAAGTGGCGTTGATCGACACGGGAAGCCGCAAGATCCGCGTCCTGAAGCGGCGAGAGAAACTGTACGAGCCGTGGCGCGAGGTGGACATCGGCGCGCTCGCCTTCAAGTCGGCCCACACCGCCGACCTCAACGGCGACGGCCGCGCCGACCTGTTGTTGTTCAGTCCCGGAAAATTCGGCGTGCTCTATGCCGGCCAGACCGACCCGCGGTTGAAGACGCTGTCGACCTACGAAACGAAGCTCGAGGAGACCTTGTTCAACGACGTGGCTGCGGGCGATTTGAATGGCGACGGGCGTTTGGACGTGGCCATTCTCGATACGCGGTCGCAGTTCATCGATATCGCGACGTGGCGTCCGGGTGTCGGACTGGTGCACGCGCTGGCGTTCAAGCTGTTCGAGGCGAAGACGTTTCAGGACGAGGAGAACACGGGTTCGGAACCGAGGGAAGCGGTCATCGCCGACGTGACGGGAGACGGGAGGGCGGATCTCGTGCTGCTCAGCCACGACCGCGTGCTGGTGTACCCGCAAGACGGCGGCGGGGACGTGAAGGGGGCGGCGGCGGCGGCGGAGGTCAATCCGGCCAAGTGATGTTGCCGCCGCGTGAAGCGGCCGAATGCCTGCGGTTTAAAGAGACCAGCGAGCGTGTCAGCATGGTCGATGGAGCCGGTTGGATTCCACCACGGTGCGACACTCTCAGCGGCTCTGGCGCGCATACGATTCGACAAGCTTGCGATGCGTTTTGACGATATCCGCGAGTTCGGGATTCGTCGCGAGGTTCGTCGTTTCGTCGGGGTCGGCCTGCAGGTCGTGCAATTGTTCTCCCTGCGATCCGTCCCCCCAAAGGGTGTACCGGTAGCGTTCGGTCCGCACACTGTGGCCGTCGAATTTCCCGCGCGTCACCTGCGTGTAGGCGGCCTCTTTGACGCGGCTGGCGGCATCCGTGAGAACCGGTTTTTGGCTGTGACCTTCCAGGTCGGCGGGAACCTCGTGCCCGAACAGGTCGACTAACGTGGGGTACAAGTCGACCAGTTCGGCCAGGGCGCGCGTCGCGCGGCCGTTCGCGGGCATGCCGGGGGCCGCGACGATCATCGGGACCCGCGCCGAGTCCTCGAACAGGCTCATTTTTTGCCACAACCCGTGGTCGTGAAGATGGTAGCCATGGTCGCTGGTGAAGGTGACGACCGTCTCGTCCGTCAGCTTCAATCGGTCCAGCGCGTCGAGCAGCCGCCCCACCTGGGCGTCCATGAATGTGATCGAGGCTTGATAGGCCTGAATGGCCTGTCGCCGCTGTTCGTCCGTCATCTTGTCCTGCTCCGCTTTGGCGCTCCCGAATGCCGGTGCGGGACGGCGGGCGATGTCGTCCGGACCGAGTCCGGGCAGGGTGACCTTGTCGGATGGGTACAACGCGAAGTAAGACTTCGGCGCGACATACGGCGTGTGCGGACGGTAGAAACCCACCGCCAGAAAGAACGGGTGCGCCCGGTGTCGCTCGAGGTATTCGATCCCCGCCGTCGCGGCGAGGGCGTCGGTTTGTTCGGCATCGGTCCCTTCGGCGGCGAGCCAGCTCACCGTCCCGCCGTATTGCCCCGGCTGCATGCTGAAGATTTGGTCTTCGTCCCACTTGTCGCGGCCGCGCGGGTTGATCCGCTCGGACCACGAGGCGTCGTCGTCGAGGCCGTTGGTCCCGATCTGCGCCGGCACGCCGTAGTGGCACAGCTTGCCGACGCGCGCGGTGTGGAAACCGCGGTTCTTGAAGAACTGGGGCAGCGTGACGGTTTCGGGGAGGAATTCGCGGAAGTGGGGAGTCGATTCGCGCGAATCCTTGGTGCGTGCGGCACCCGGATTGCGCGTGATGCCGGTCGTCGCAGGGCGTTTGCCGGTGAGGAACGAACTGCGGCTGGGGCTGCACAGGGGAAACTGGCAGTAGGCCCGCTCGAACAGCACCCCGCGACGGGCGAGACGGTCGAGGTTGGGGGTTTTCGTGGTGGTGTCGCCGTAACAGCCGATGCGACAATTGAGGTCGTCGGCGACGAGAAACAGCACGTTTTTGGGTTTGGTCGGCGCAGCGGCCCGCAGTTCGGGAACCCACGCAGCCAAGAGGGCGACACACAGCGGAACGGCGGCGCGCATACCGGCTCCAATCGGACGAACGGGAAAGTCGTGACGAACGCGGGAACGAACTCCTCCGCGAGGTGCTGGTTTAGCAGCCCGCGTGCGACAAATCGACTCCGCACAGTGCGAAGACGGATTCCGGTTGAGATCGCCCCACGCGGGAAAAATCGTCGGCTCGCATCCGTCAACCGGGGTTCTCGATCGGGGGGAGACCATAAGCTCGGGGCCGTCGACGACACGCACGGACCCCGAGACCGACCGCCCGCACCGTGGGGCACACCCACCGGTCGATCGACGACTGCTTCCGCTCCGACGTGAAATCGGCGACGATTCCTGGGTGAGGATGTCCCTTCGAGACCTCTGGAGTCCAGACCATGCGCGCACTCGGAAATTGGTTGGCTGTGTTGGGGATGTTGGCCGTGGGAGGTGTTTCGTCGGCCCGTGCCGACGGCATGATTATGCAGCTTCCCGAGGACGGGGCGTGGGTTTCGTACAACGTGCGGATGGTGGTGAACGGCACGATCAACATCACCGGCAAGACGCGAATCTCCTCGGTGGGGAAGGCGTTCACCGAACAAGGGGCCTGCCGTTGGCTCGAAGGGAAGGTCGAGGTCGAACTGACCGATCAGAAGTTCGGCGGCGTGGCCAAGTTTCTCGTGCCGGAGAAAGAGTTGAAACGCGGGGGAGACCCGTCCAGCCACGCGGTGAAGGCGTGGGGCAAGTTGCTGGATCAACCTCTGGCGGATCTCAAGGTTCAGCCGTCCGACCCGGTGACGCAGATCGTTCAGATCTTCGCCGGGGGACCGCTCAAGGAGGCGAAGGACCTGCCGGCCATCAATGTGGCGAACAAACTCGGCAACCTCGAGTGCCCCGGAGCGACGGGGGTCACGGAGTTCGTCGGGTTGCAAGGGCGTACGATGAAGCCCAAGATCGAAACTCGTTGGAACGACAAGGTTCCCTTCGGAGTCGTCGAACACCGGATGGACCTGGACGAAGCGCTGGACAACGACGGTCGGTTGGTAATCCAAATCCACCTGACCTTTGAGGACAGCGGCAAAGACGCGGTGTCGGAGTTGCAGGACGCGCAGTGACTCCGGACGCGAAGTGAAACGTTTGCACGACGCGGCGCTCGCGGTCGGAAATGCCTCCTGTGAATCGGGAATCGCTTTTTGATTCCGATTCCTTTTTTCTCCGCCCTTTTCTTGTGCGAGGTTGCCCGATGCGACAGACCCGGCTCGTTCCGTTTTCCGCGTGGAGGGATGTCGCGATCCTGCTGGTGTTTGCCGCGGCGGTAATGCTCGGGGAGACAACCTCGGCCGACGAGCCGAAACCCGCCGCCGACCTTCCGTGGAAGGCGGGAGTGGCGACGCAGTCGATCACCCCCTCGGAAATGGTGTGGATGGCGGGCTATGCCTCGCGCAACAAACCGGCCGAAGGGATCACGTCCGAATTGTTCGCCAAAGCAGTTTGGTTGGAGGATGCCGAGGGGGGCAAGTTCCTCATCGTGACGCTGGACCTGATCGGCGTTCCTCGGCGGATGCGGACGGAATTGGAAGCGGAACTGGGCAAGCGGTTGGGCTTGGCTCCGTCGCAAATGCTGTTCAACGCGTCGCACACTCACTGCGGGCCGGTCCTGGTGGACCCGAAGGGGAGCTTTTACGCCTTCGACGACGACGAAAAGGCAAAGCTGCTGAAATACTACGAACGCCTGGTGGCGGCACTCGTGGAGTTGGCCGAACGAGCCCGAGCGGATGCCGCGCCGGCGAAGTTGGGCTACACGCACGCGCGTTGCGGTTTCGCGATGAACCGACGGCTGCCGTCGAAGGCGGGATATCAGAACAGCCCGTATCCCGATGGCCCCGTGGACCAGTCGGTGCCCGTGCTACGGATCGTCGGGGCTGACGGCAAGGTGCGAGCCGTGCTGTTCGGCTATGCCTGTCACAACACCACGCTCGGAATCTTCGAGTTCTGCGCCGACTACGCCGGGTTCGCCCAGACGGAGATCGAGAAGGCCCATCCGGGGACGACCGCACTGTTTGTGATGGGCTGCGGAGGAGACCAGAACCCCTACCCGCGCGGCAAACTCGAGATGGCTCGCCTGCACGGGGCCGCGCTCGCCGGCGCCGTCGACGTGGCCCTGACGGTCGAACCAACCGAGATTCGGCCACCCCTCAAGACGTGGTACGAAACGACGCCGCTCCCGTTCGCACCCGCTCCTTCCAGGGAATCGCTGACGGCACTCGCCGAAAAGGGTTCCGGGTACGAGCAAAAGCACGCGCAGCGCTTGCTCGCGCGGATCGCCGCCGAAGGTTCGCTCCCGGCGTCGTACGACTACCCCATTCAAGTCGTGCGATTCGGTGGCGATCTGACGTTGGTGGCGCTGGCGGGGGAAGTCGTCGTGGATTACTCGCTGAGGATCAAGCGGGAATTGGCGGGGGAACGGGTCTGGGTGGCCGGTTACAGCAACGACGTGTTCGGCTATGTGCCGTCGCTGCGCGTGCTCAAGGAAGGGGGCTACGAAGGTGGGGGAGCGATGCTCTACACGAACCTCCCGGGCCCCTTCGGCGAAGAGGTCGAAACGCGCATTGTGGAGACGGTGAAGCGGTTGAAGTGAGTGACGCGGGGAGTTTCCGGGATTGATTTCTCCATGCCCGAATGGTTCACGATGACACGGTGGATGATCGCGATGGCGGGGCTGCTCGTCGTCTACGGATCGCTCCACGCCCTGCGCGAGAAATTCGGCGCGCGGGTCGACCGCGTGTTTTGGGGGATGGCATTGGCCGTCGTCGTCGTGGGGGCGGGTTGGGCGTTCGGCGTCGAGATCTGGCTGGCTTGGCGGGCGGGCAAGTGATGGCCCGCTCCCCGTCCTCCCCCCGCAAGGGACAATCCGCGGACGTCGCGCGAGTCGCGCCTCCCCCCGCGGAAGTTCCCCGCCCTGTTGGCGGTCGCCCGTGGGTTGTCGTCGCGGCGGTTGCCGCGCTCTGCGCCACGCTCGGCGTTTTGTGGGGGACGACCCTGCCACTCGGGATCGAAGGGGAATGGACGTGGCCGCGTCTCAACGCGATGGGCGCGGAAGTCCTGGCGGGGACGGGAACGCTTGTGGCGCTGGTGGTCGGTGGGGCGTGGCTGCTGTGGATGTGGGCCGGCGACCGACGCATCGCTGACGCGGAGCGCTTCGAGAAAGGGGCGTGGTGGGCGGGAGCGGTCTGCCTGGGCGGGGCGTGGTACGCGACGGTCGTCGGCGGGGCACCGTTTCCGCACGGGGCGGGGCGGGCGGCGTGGGTGCTGTTCTATCCCGGACCGTCCGGTTACTACACCGAGGCACGTGGCGCGGCGGACCGTCGACAGTATTTGGCGGGTTACCGCGCGCGGGTCGAACGCGGGGACGACGTGCTGCATATTGGCACGCATCCCCCGGGATTGGTCGCGGCGTATTGGATACTTGACGACCTGCGCCGTGACGTACCGCTGTTGGACAGTGCCCTTGCGGCCACGCTCCCCGACGAAGTTCGCGAATGGTGGGGGCTGATCGACGAGCAAACGCGGCTGCGCGGCGGCACGGTGCCGGTCGGCGACGAGCGGCTGTTGTGGTTCGCGGCGGTTGTCGTGGGCTTGTCGGTCGTGTTGGGGGTCTGGCCGCTGGCGTGGCTCGTGACGCGGGAGTACGGGCCGGTCGTGGCTTGGCGTGTGGCGGGACTGCTTCCGGCGGTCCCCGCCCTGGCGATGTTCTGGCCGAAGTCCGACACGCTGTTGGCGGGCGTGGCCTTGGGACTGATGGCCGCATGGGTGTTCGCGTGGGACCGCAAGACCCGAATCGGTGCGGCGCTGTCCGGCGCGGCGGCGGGATTGCTGGGGTGGCTGGGGGTCAACCTGACGCTGGGGCTGTTGCCGACGTTCGCATGGTTGGGAGTGTGGACGGTGGCCGAAGGGGCGCGCGGCGAAGGACCGTTCGCGGGGCGCATGGCCGTCGCGCTGCGGCGGTTGGCGGCACCGTTGGCGGGGTTTCTGGCCACGTTTGTCGGGCTGACGGTCGCCACGTGGTGGCTGTTCGATTTGGCGTTGCCGGCGGTGTGGCTGGCCAACTTGCGGAACCACGCGGGGTTCTACGACGTGTATCCACGTTCGTACTTGGGCTGGCTGTTGGTGAACCCGTTCGAGTTGGCCGTGGCGCTGGGGGGGCCGATGGCGGTGTGCGCGGTGTTTGCAGTGTGTCGCCGGATGGGGCGCGTCTCGCCGTCTTTCTGGGCGACGGTGGTCGTCGCGGGACTGTTATGGCTCTCGGGGAAGAACAGCGGCGAGGCGGCGCGGTTGTGGGAGTTTCAGAGCGGTTGGTGGCTGCTGGTCGCGGCGCCAGTATTGGCGGGGATACCCGCGGTGGCGGGGATACCCGGCGGCGGGTCCAGCGAATCGGGCCGGACCGCTTCGGACGAACCGAGCGGTAATGGTGAGGATTCCCGCGTGTGGCTCGCCCTGTGGGGCCTGCAACTGGTGGCGTGCGCGGGGACGGCGTGGCGGGTGGGTGGGTTTCACGTGCCCGGACAGTGAGGCGCAATTCGCCGGTGCTGTGGCGGGTCGCAACGCTCAAGGAACGTCCGACGCCACCACGATCTCGTTCCGCACCTCTCGCACGCCCGGCTCGAACCGCACCAGGTGCTCGGCCTTCTTGCGGAGCTGCTCGGTCCGAACCGTGCCCGTCAGCACGATCGTGCCCGCCTCCGTGTCGTCCGCCAGCGCGACCACTTCCGCCAGTCCGTGCGCGGCGTCGACCTTGGCGATCCGCGTCGTCACCGCCATCGTCAGTTGGGCGGGGGGAGTCGCCACCGGTTCAAACCCGATCTTGAGCTGCGGATTGGGGTAACGGGAACCCGTCGAGTCGCCACCCTGACCACCGAAACCACCCCCACCCTGCCCGAAGGCCCCCCCCAATCCGCCACGGCCACCCGTCGCACCGCGACGACTGAGCCCCTGCAGTCCGGTATTCGCCCCGAACTGGTTGCCACCGAATTGATTCCCCTGCACGGCCCCCTGCAGCGCCTGGTTGCCGCCGATCAGCCGCCCCCCGGTGTTGGGTTGACCGATCATTCCCTGTCGTTGACCCGTCGTCGCGCCGAATTGGCTCTGCTGACCGAAGCCCGATTGCCCTGTCTGCCCGAAACCGGATTGGCCCAAACCGGACTGACCGCGCGAGGCGGACGAACTGGTGAGGCTGCTGAACCCGGACGAGTTCGACGACCGACCCAGCGACGTGGCGGACGACGAGGAATTGCCGAACATCGACCGGGTCTGCGCTTCGGCCCAGCCCGGCCACGACAGCACAAGCAACCCGGCCGTGGCACCGAACACCCAGGCGTTAGCGAAGGGACGAGACATGGGAGGCCTTGGGGGGAACGAGCAAGTGGGTGGTTTTTACTGTCACGGACTTCCGCCGCAGGGCCGTGAAAAAGTCAGTGGGATAGGCTTCCAGCCTGTCATTCTTGAGCCGGAAAGACTTTTTGACCGACAGGCTGGAAGCCTATCCCACGAGAAATCACATTCACTTCGCGGTCGTCACAAGTGGTTTTCACCACTGGACAAGCCTGCAGTGGCACCCCAATCATGGACGTGTCAGAGCACGACGCGGCTTTCGACGGAAACGTCACTCTAACACACCACACCGATTCGGTGCTCGTTTCGCCTCCAGAATGCATCGTCGCCGGGAGCGGTATAAGCCCGTGGAAATTCCGCTGGCCCTCACATTCGTTGGGACCCCGCGTTCCGGCGCGAGGAATGCGACGAGTCAACGCCACCAAAAGTGCGGTGTTTTCTCGTACGACGGCCTTCCTGGCTGTGGAACCGCTGTCACCGAATGGCCGTCACCCCGTTCGGCGTCGGCTTTCGCTCGCGCGGCCCGGTCCACAAGGTAGGGGGCGCGGGCAAGTCGTCATCACGACGCGGCGCCGCCGACAGCCAATCTCCCAACCGCTTTCGCAAGCGACCAAGCCGGTCCGCCGTGACGTTCTGAAAGTCCATCACCCCCGCATCCTCGCCTGCGGCGCCGGTCGATATCTTCTGCGCACTCAGGCCGTACTGCACCGGCAGCCTCAATCTCCCCCGGCCCACCCCCGCCGCCTCCGCCACCATCCGCAACAGTTCCGCGTCTTGTTGTGCACGTAGATACGCCTTGAGTCGTACCGACGGGATCGGTGTCTTGCTGCCGGCACCTGCTCCGGGATAGAGCAGCGACAACTGGTCCGCCTGCTTCCACGAGTCCGCGGTGCCGATCGTCTGCCACGGCAGGATGCCGTCTCCTCCCTGACACCACACCGCAACGCCCCACGCGGCCCCTTGCACATTGTTGGCCGTGATGTCGTTGGCGGTCCCGTAGACCATGACGATCTGACCATGCCGGTCCTTGCGATCCAGCACGATGTCGCGGAACTTGTCGAACGGTTGCCCGGCGACGACGTTGTAATCGAGCACCGCGTCGAGGGCGTCGCGCTGCCACTCGGGGCGGGAGATGTCGCAGCGATACAAGAGCGGGATCGGCAGACCAGGGGGGAACTTCGACGCGGCGGCCGCACGACCTTCGGCGAACGCCTCGCCGAAGAACTTGAGGGCGTGGAAGTCCTGCCAGTGGGCCGGTTCGTCGAGCAGCCACGGCGACGACGCGCGCGACCAGCCGTTCTTCTTGAAGTCGACCTTGTTGTTCAGGAAGCCGTGGAACAGCGTGCCGGTCCATTTCTTCTCGGCGACATGCTCGGCACATTTTCGGGTGGCCTCGACGAACGCCTGGCGGTACGCGGGGGGAAACGCTTCGTCGGCCCAGTACGACCCGTTGTAGTTCCCCTCCATCTTCGCAGGCCAGTTCTCGTGCATCGGCAGGTAGAACAGTTCGAGGGGCACCCCCGCACGGGGGAGGTCGGCGAAGGCCGAGCCGTCGAAGTATTTGCCGAAGCGCTTGTCCCAGGCGGACCAGTCGAACTCGTCCCCCTTGATGACGGGGGCCATGCCGTCAGCCATCGTCCCTCGCTGTGAATACGGGACCCGATTGAGCACGCAGCGATGTTTGTGCGCGAGGCGGTAGTAGCCTTCTTCGTCCTCCGGCAGGCCGTAGCAGTTCAGTTCGGGGATGAACGACAGGCGGTCGGGGATCTCGAAGTTCCAAACGTTGAGATCGAGCTGGAGGTCGAGTTGGCTTTTTCCCGAGACAATTTCGAGCGTCCCCTCCTTGGCTCCGGGAGGCGCGTCCTTCGGGATGTACAGTTCGACGATCACACCCGCCGACTTCGCCCCGACAGCCGCGTCTTCCGTGAGCGGGAGCGTCGTCGGCTTCTCCAGCGGAATGAGCGGATCGGGAAGCGGCCCCTTGGGCGTGGGGACGGTCCGGAGCGCGCCGATCTCCGCCTTGAGCTTGGGGAGCTTCGGGAACTTCACCCGGAACTCGGCGCTCGGCAAGGGACCGTCCACCAGCACCTGAAACGAGACGAACTCGCCCCGCGCACCGGAAAGAGTGACCGTCTTTGTCTTCGCGGACCACAGCATGTTGCTGCGCAGGTACCCCGGATCGCGGCGCGGAATCATTTCACCCGTGACCGGTTGCTGTTTGTCGAGCGTGTCGACGACCGCGATCCTGGCCTGACCGATTTTCGGGAGCGGTTCGGTCCCCTTGGCCTCGGGGGGAAACGCGTGGTCCTTGCCGGGGAGTTCAAAGGGCTTTTCGTAGGCGATTTTGACGACCGTCGTCGACTCGGGTCCGCGATTTCCGGCACCATCGACGGCACTCACCACGAAGCGATGCTCGCCGGGATCGGGTAACTCATGCCAGCGACTCAGATCGCAGACGACGATCTCGCCCGCCGCACCGGCGGCCGGAAGCAGCCACTGCGGCACGGGCTTATCACCGAGTTTCGCAAAGAAGCCGATCGTTCCCGCAGGCCCTTCATCGGCGGGGGTCCGCCAGGCGACGACCCGTTTCGCTCTGGCCCACGTCGCCAGTTCGGCGGGAACGTCGACAAACTCGATCTTCCCCGGAGCGGCCTTGTCCTCGGGCCCCGGCTCGATCGTGAGGTACGGGGCCGATGCGCTCTGCTCGCGCGAGAAGAACCGGCGATTCGGGAATGGCCGGGGCGTAAACTTCTCGCCGTCGCGCGTCCACTCGCTGCCGGTGTCGTCGAACACCACCAACCCTTCCGAGACCCCCGCCACCCGTGCTCGTAGCACGCGCGGGTCGATGGCGATGGTCTGCCATTTCTCGCCATCGGGGTCGGTGGCGTCCGCCATGCCCCACAGCGTCCCCCCCAAGCCGAGCGTCACGGTGTTGATATGACCACTCCAACCGGGCCATCGCTCTGTCCCGGTGAGTCGATACTCGTAGGACGAACTCCCCTCCTGCACGGCATAGTCGGTCCCCGTCCCTTCGACCCACGGCGCGGCCACCGAGCCGACCGTCACCCGCCACAGCCGTTCATTGTCCGCCAGGCGGACGTGCAGCTTGCCCGAGGCGATGGCACGTCCCGCGAAGGGAGCGGGGTCGAAGTCCATCAGGACAAACTCCTGGTAGGACTTGAGCTTGAGCCGCGCCGACCCGCCGTTGTTGCCAGCCGTCTCGCCCGGGTGCGACGAGATCCACAGATCGCGGGTGACCTTTGCCTTAATCGGTTCGGCTCGCACCGTTCCGCCGCCGCACAGCACCCCAGCCGCGAACGCCCATCGAATCCAAAGCGCGTGCATGTTGCTCTCCTCAAGCTTTCGGTCGCACAATCGCACCGTGCCCATGCCGTGTACGAACTTCGAGAAACGCCGCAAAAACCGGGTGGCCCGGCCAGCTTGTGGCCGGGTCGCGCAGCGACAAGACGCCGCGCCTTCCGCGTCCAAATTACGGAAAGATGTCGTGATTCAAGCACGCCGGTTCCGAGAAACCGCCTCGCGAGAAACGGCTCTGAAAGGCATCGCACCTCACGGGGGCCGCTCCCCCAGGATCGTACGCACACGCCCTGCTTCACGCCCAGACCGCTGCTCACTCCCCCGCTTCCAACTCCCGCCAGATCGACGCGAACCACAGGTGCGCCGCTCGCCGCTGTCCGACGGGGCTGAAGTGCCGCCGCGATTTCATCGGGCCGCGGTTCGCGCCCCCCAGGATGTCGGTGTCCGGTCCGCGTCCGAAACCGGGCTGCTTGACCAACAGGTCGATCGCCGCGCGAATCCGCCCCTCCCCCTCGGGATCGTTGTAGACCGTCGGATGCAACGTCGATTTCGCCAACAACCACGGGGGTGACCGGCCCCACGCCGTGGCCGCTTTCTCGCGAATGGCCGTCAGATTCGCGACGTAAGTCTCGACCGTGGTCTTGCCGATCACGTCCGACTCCCCCTGCTGCCACAGCACCGCGCGAAACCCTCCCACGCGCCCGCCCACTTCGACGAGCCGTTTGTGGAGTGGTTCGCCCGGCATCCACTGCGCCGACGACGTTCCCCCCCAGGCGACGTTGACAAAGCCCACCGGACACTCGATCAGCGGCACCAGCATGTCCCCCAGCACCGGCCAGATCGATCCGCCATCCGAGTCATCCGGCGCGGGTTGAGGATCGTGCGCGACGCGCCAATCCCCCGTTTTCCAGTCGTGTACCGTCACGCGGGCGAGCGGCTCCGTCACCTTGAGCATTTCGTCGTTCGTGTTCGTCGCGTACGACTGCCCGGCGATGACGAACACCTCACCCACGCCAAACGGTTCGACCGATCCGCTCGCGACGATCTTCTCCTGTTCCATCACGCGCACTTCCAGCCGATACCAACCCCCGGCGGCCACTCGGAGCGTGCCAGCCGTGGGCACCCCCTCGGTCCGTTTCAGCGGAGCCCAGTCCGACCCGACACCGTACGCCCCCTCGAGCGCGACGACACGCGCTTCGACCGTTCCCTTATCGAGGCTCGACGGGGCCCCACTCGACGGGTCGCCACCCGCGAGTGGCGTCCAGTCGACCCGCACATCGGCATGACCCCGCGCGGGATTGGCGGCTCCTTCCTTCGCCGTCCCATGCACATGCGCCTCGCGCGGCTTGTAGGCGACGCGCTGCACGACCTCGTGTGGCCGCGGATGCCGAATGACAAGGTCGTCCCCCCGCGCGGTGCCCAGTCCGACCACCACCGACCACGCCGCCAACACCGCCCCAGCCACAGGTATCGACCTGGCTGCACACACGGCCCTGTTCATGGTCACCCACAAAAACGTCCGATTCATCGTCGTTCTCCCACCCGCCAAAACTTCGACCCCGAAACGCGCCCGCATGGCCACCCTCCTCGCGTCAAGAATGTGATCATTTGCGGGATAGGCTTCCAGCCTGTCGAGCATCCAGACCTTGGATTTGTCGAGCCCAACGCGTGAATTCTGAAGTGGCGCGATTCCCGGAAAAGCCGAAGCACACAACAGGATTTCCCGCGTTGTCATTCTCACGCCGAGGCGCGGAGACGCAGAGAATGTCCCAGACCCCGCGTCTCAGCGTCTCCGCGCCTCTGCGTGATGCCAAAAAACGAAGTGATAAAGGAGTGATAAAGGGGACACTCTACCTTACCACTCCGCTTTCAGGGGCTACCCTGCTCCCATGCCGCGCACATCCAGGGCGTCACGGGGTGGGTTTGTCTACCATGTCCTCAACCGGGGCAATGGCCATGCTCGCGTGTTTCACAAGGACGACGACTTCGCCGCGTTCGTGAACCTGATGCGCGAGGCTCATGAAAAAGTCCCCATGCGGCTGACCGGGTTCTGTCTGATGACAAACCACTTCCACTTGCTGCTGTGGCCGCACGCGGATGGAGACCTCAGTCGCTGGATGCTATGGCTGATGACCTCCCACGTGCGGCGATACCACCGTGACCACCAGAGTAGCGGCCACGTCTGGCAAGGGCGGTTCAAGGCGTTCCCGGTGCAACCCGACGAGCACTATCTGACGAGCACTATCTGACGAGCACTATCTGACGAGCACTATCTGACGAGCACTATCTGACGAGCACTATCTGACGAGCACTATCTGACGGTCTTGCGTTACGTCGAGCGGAATCCGTTGCGTGCCAACCTGGTGACACGCAGTCAGGACTGGGAATGGTCCAGCCTGAAGCCCACCCCCCGCAGTGGCCTCGACGGACTGTTGAGCGAAGGACCGCTTCCGAAGTCGCCTCAATGGACCCGGCATGTCAACGGCGTCGAAACGGAAGCCGAACTGAGGTCACTGCGGAATAGCGTTGCGCGAGGGACCCGCTTCGGAAAAACAAAGTGGCAATTGGCCACCGCCAAGAAACTCGGCCTCGAATCCTCCCTCCGCCCCCGCGGCCGACCAAAACACCCGAAAAAGTAGAATGCCCCCTTTTCGTTCCTTCAATGAAGTAGTCCGAACCGTTAATTGCACGAAGGCCACTTTCATATGAGGTGATGTCAACCTGAGCGGGGAAGTCGTTGTGTTCCGACAGCAGCACGTCGTAGCCGAGTTCTCCTAGCCAGTATTGAGCGCAGAGCGAAGATCACGAAAGTCGTAAATGGTCGAGGAAATAAAAACCTTTGGGCGCTGTGCTGGCATCGTTTCACACTTCTGCGGCTCAAAGCAACTCACCAAATGCGAGATATTTTGCGTAGGCTTCCCGATTCCGGCGTCCCTGCGATGTTTGCGTTGCCACCAGTTCCACAATCGTCGGCAGGTGAACGGGACGCATACAAACCTGCCCGAGAAACTTGCCGAAGACCGGATCGGTCACGTCGATGCGGGCTTCTTTCGCTTTGCCATCCGTCGTCGGATAGAGGATGCTGCTTTGGGGCCGCTGGCGATGGCTGATGGCGTAGACGACCAACTGGTACAGCATCTCACGGGGCAACTGCTTCTCCCACAGGTCACGGTACTTGGCGTCGAGGATCGAGCGAATCGCCCCTTGCTGTGTCACAACGTAATCCGGGCGAGGCGTAGGAGACCGCCGGCGCTGCGGATTGAATTTTGGGTTGTACCGGATCATCCCCTTCAAGCCATGCTCGTCCCGCACGGAATAGCCCGGCAGGTTGTCCCGCAAGAAGCGTGACACGAGCGCTTGAAAAAAGGCGTTCATGTCGAACAGGAAGCCTGGCAACGTTGTCGTGTTTGTCTGGCCTTCAAAAACCACGCCTTGTGCTTCCACCAGCAACCGGATGATCGACAGGGCCGGGGAGTACGCTGCGGTGAGGCGGTTCATCTGCCGAGCCGCTCGGTCCAGCATGATCCCGTCCAATCGAGTTGAAGTCACCTGCTCATCCATCAGGGAGGCGAGTCGCCGTGATTCACGGCGAAGATCAATAACACTGGCCATTGTCGCTGACAGCCGTAGCCCGGCCATCAGCACCCGGTTGAGCAAGGTGTCTTCGATTCGAGGGTGATGCAGGCACGGAAGAGTCGCTGTTGCGGTCCCGCCGTCCAAGGCCATTCGTGTCAGGTCAATCCGCCCACGGGGAGAACTGAGCCGTTCGCTGGTTGGGATGTACGACCGCATCAGGCCACGGGAGATGAGTTCTTGGACCTCAGCGTTCAACTGGCAGATCAGCAGGTCTTCAAAGCCGCACTGGTCAACAAGATGCGTCGAGTCTGAAATCAGCTTTAGCCGCCGAAATCCATAGGCGTAACGCACCAAACTCGACAGCGACGTTCCCTTGATCTTGGGAAGGATCGTCACGCTCAGATCACCGATCCGAACTCTCCCGACGTGCGAATACGCTTTGATTTGCAGACCTTGCCGCAGTTCCGTGAGGCCGAGCAGGTTGCTGTCGTTGATGCGTTCAACAACACCACGGGTCACGGCGGAAACATCGAGATAACGACCGGCAAGCTCAGAGCATTCGCCTGGCCCCAGCGTCTCCCATTCGGATAGACAGATCGACAAAAGATCGGGGATCACGGCTCATCCCCTTCTTCGTCCTCATCGACATCGGCCTGCGATTCCTCAGAGGAAAGCGCCTCCGAGGAAGTTGAAATGTCAGTAAACGGAGCGAGCAGTCCTTGAACGAGGGCATCCTCTTGACCGTCATCGAACAACTCGTGTCGAACTCGTGAGATCGCAACGTCCACGATCTGGTCGCCAAGGATGTTTCCCAGCGTGCCGTAGTCCTCGTAGCAGTATTCTTCAAGGAGAGGGATAATGTCGTCACGGATGGCCCTTTTCAGGATCGCCAAATCCTTGAGGGAACTGCCTCCGTGCATTAGGTAAGAGTGGCCAATCTGTAGATTGCGTGCATCTCGCCCAACGTGATCCCGAATTCTTGTGTTCAAAGCGTTGAGCCACGCCTTTAGTGCGATTCCCGCAACCGCCGAATCTTTCAGCACGCTGCTGTCGGGCATCAGTTCCACGAATCCGAACCGTCGCCGCAACGCTGCATCGAGCAGGGATATTGACCGATCCGCTGTGTTCATCGTCCCGATCAGGAAGACGTTGCGGGGAACCGAGAAAATCTCCTGGCTGACCGGCAGAATGATTCGCTTGCCCCGCTTGTCCTTTTCGAGTGTCGTCAGCAGTTCGCCAAAGATTCGTGGAATGTCGCCCCGGTTGATCTCATCCACGATCAGGTAGAAGCTGCGTTCGGGCGACGCATTGGCGTCCTTGCAGAGCTTCTTGAAGACTCCATCCCGAAGCTCGAACGAGACGTGGCCGTTGACTGTTTTGGGGCGATAGCCTTCGAGGAAGTCCTCGTAGCCGTAGGCCGGATGGAAGCAACAAAGGCGGACAAGACCTGCATTGTCACCGTGGCCGAGTATCGCCGTGCGTTCAGACTCGTCCAAAGCCTCAAACGATTTCCCATAGGCGGACAATGCGGCAAGGTCATTTGCTGTGTTCTCAGCCCAATAGGTCTTGCCGGTGCCGGGTGGTCCATAAAGGATAACCTGACTTTTTCGTTCCAGGACCGACTGGATTCTCCCCGGAACGCCCGTAAGCCGGACGGGACGACTGATCGTCGTCTGGCTCTCATTCTTGTCCGGCACTCTCACCGCAGGTGATTGAAGGTGCCGTTCGATTGCCAGCAGGTTCTCGTTGGTTTTGCCGAGTTCTCGAACCGTCGATTGCAGTCCTTCACTTGCTTCTGGCAGTTGCCATTCGTCGTGAGTCAACCATTCCACCTGCCGTTGGTGTGGGAAGTCACACTTTGAATCAAACTCATATCCCCCAAGAACTCGACCAATTCCGAGAACAGCCTTGCCATCCGCCGCAAGTACAATGTCGCCTTCACTGATCCAAACCACGAACTGCGTGAGCTGTGAACCTAACCGGCCAGTCGTTCTCGGATCGTTTGGATACGCTTTGACAAGCAGGAATTTGAGTTTTGCGCCCGTTTCCTTTTTGCCGTCCAGCCACGATATGTCACCCAATTCTGGCCAGCCCACCGCAATGCAACTACGGTCACGCATCATCGACCAGTAACTTGTCCCCTGATTCCCAGCCGTAGTCCCAATTCTCCAGTAGCGGTGGAAGCGCCCCTGTACGGAGTTAATCGTTGCCGTGAAATGGTTCATTCGCAGGCCAACTTCCTTGGCGGCAGCGATGAATCGCCCGGCACAGATGTATCGCCCCTCTCCCTCCGGCGGAAGTTGGAGCATCTTCAGCAGGTGGAAACGCTGTAAGTCCGGGCTGTGGTAGTCATCGAGCTTTTCGGGGAAGAGCAGACTGAGGTATTTGTGGCCCCATGCCAGTCGGCTCACATCCGGGGCAACTTCGTCCATTTGGTCTTGAAGCTCGGCGTAGTCTTCATCGGTGGCATCATCTTTGAGCCTTTCAAGAAGTGCGATCCCCTTAAGAAGCTGGTCACGATGACCGCGAGCTATGTCAATGGCCTCATCCGTGGTGATGTCCTGCGGCTGGTTGGCCTTTTCACCGCCTGCCTGCCAGTTGCCGGTTTCCTTGCGACGAAAAATGCGGAACTTCAGGGCGCTGCCACCGGCGATTCCACCGAACTTCGGTGTCTCGAATTCGTCGTCGTTTTTGAATTCCAGCCAGTAAACGAGGCTGTCACGGTTGCCATGATCGTGCATCAGAGTCAGGAGAGCTTCACCGTCCAGACCGGATAGAACAGCAGGGCCAAACCTCTCACGGAACAGGGCATACTCTTTGTCGAGTTGCTGAGAGGTTGCGAGTTTGCCCTCGTTCAGAAGTTGATGGTGCCGATCCGTGATTTCCTTTCGCTTGTTTTCATCGAGCAGTTGGGCCTGAATGTCCCGTGACACTCGCTTGATTTCACTCAGGGTTTGGCCATCGGCACGCTTCCACGAAATCCAGCCGTTGGCCGTTCGCCCCAAGACAGCAGCAGCGGCACCGCTTGGGGATTTGAAGAGATAATCCTTCACAAACCGCAACTTTCCGTCGTGCTCTTCCAAGACTCCTTCGTTGAGCAATCGCTGATGGACGGAGTTCACGCTCTTTCCCGAAGGGACCGTTTCACGCCGAGCCAACGAACCTGCATTGACGATGAAGCCGTTGTCGGTGAAAACACCTTTGGCTTCGGCGTCCGGCCCTGTGAGTTCGTATTCTTCGCTTTGCGTGTCCACGGTCATCCCCGCTGTTGTTCTTCTACGCCTGTCTCAATTGCCGCTTGACCGCTGAAGTGTGATTTCAGCCATCTTCGCCACCAGATACCCGATTTCGTCGCCATCGAGTTCAGCAACCGGGGCAACGCCGTGGATGTTTCTCAAGTCAAGTAGGTCAGGCTCCTTCCTGACTTCTTTCAAAGCCCGATCCCCTGCGGATTGCGGTTTCCCCACAATCCCTTCTCGTTGCGCGCGTCGCAACAAGGCCGCGCGCGACACCCGTTCCCCCGCGCGCCGGCGATATATGACCGCGTCGCGCGCCATTCCAAAACGCGTTTTTACCCCCGCGCGAAATAATCGCGCTCGACTTTCCCACGTTTCGATTTTTTAAAACGTGGGAACTGCGCACGCGCCGCGCCCAAAACACCCCCGGAAACACACTTCTGATTCCCGCGCAGCCGCGCTCGACAAACCCGTGATTTACCGCGTGATCGTCGCGCACCCCTCACGTCATCCGTTCTTTTTTCGCTGCCGTTTCCACCCCCCAAAATCGGGTCGAAAACCAAAACCGGCGCTTCCCGCAATTCACTTGCACCTGGCGCGCAACAAACCGCCGTAGGTTGAAGCGATCGCAGCACATCGCCCCCGACCAGCGCGAGGCGTGAACCATGTGCCCCTCACTCCACCACCAGATCCACCCTCCCCCAATACCCGAACTCGTTCGACCACCCCGTCGCCTGATTCCACAATTCCACCTTCACCGTCTGCCCCGCAAACCGCGTCAGGTCCACCTTCACCGTCCGCCAATGTCCTTCCGTCGTCCCCTCGCCCACCGCCTCATCCGCCACGAACCGGTCATTCACCCGCACGCGCAGTTGCCAATCCCCCTGCGCATCGTGCGACACATCCAGTTCCAGCCGAGTCTTCTTGCCCGTCGGGACGGAAATCGTCCGCGACAGCACGCACGGCTTCTCGCGCGACAGCGGATGCGTGCGCAACACTCCCACACGACCGAAGTGCTCTTCAAGAATCGACAACCCCCCCTCACCTGCTTCGGTACACACAAAGCCGGGAGCGACTTGTCCCAACAATTCCGCGAATTCGGCGGGCTTTTCCGTTTGCTTGGGGACCACCACTCCCGCACCCGCCAGCCGCCGTGCGGTCGGGTCGCTCGGCG
Organism: Planctomycetales bacterium; assembly: GCA_044359065.1. Taxonomy (GTDB): domain Bacteria; phylum Planctomycetota; class Planctomycetia; order Planctomycetales; family Planctomycetaceae; genus JAIXZD01. The sequence goes on from JBIKMW010000104.1 coordinate 20,750, forward strand.
GTTTGTCGAGCGTGATGTAGGCAAACAGATCCGCCAGTTCCTGCGGCGTGACCTGTGTTTCCAGCCCCTCGGGCATCAACGAAATCTTGCTCTCGGCACTCTCTTCGACCTGATCGCGGGGGATGATCTCCTGTTTTCCCCCTTGCACCTTAAGCACGATCCGCTGCGGGCTGTCCTCGGCCACGAGACCCGTCAGCGTCCGACCGTCCTTCGTCTCAACGATCCGCGCTTGATAGGCCGCACCGATCACGAGGCTCGGATCGAACACGTTCGACAGCAGTTGCTCGAACGAGTTGCGCCCGTTGAGCGTGATGTCCGGTCCGACCTCCTGCCCTTCGCCGTGCATCTTATGACACTGCCCGCACACCTTCTTGAAGACCTCGATCCCCTTGAAAGGGTCCCCCGGAGTTTTGCGAAGATGCGTGCGCATTTGCGCGAGGACCTGTTCCCGCTTCGGGTTGCGCTCCTCGCGGACCGAACCCCATTGGGCGATGACAAGTTTGCGCAAGTCCTCGTCCTTCGAGGCGAGCAGTTTGCGAACCTGGTTCTCATTGAGGGCGTTCGCTGCGACCGTTTTGGCAGCGACCGCTTCCATCAGCGCCTTCCCCCACGCGGTTCGTTGCGTGAGGAGTTCCACCATCTGCGGACGAAGTTCGGGTTCGCTGGTGGCATACGCGGCCAGCACCGCGCGGGGGACCTCGGGACTATCGAGCTTTCCAAGTGTCCCTAAAACTTTACCCCGCAGTTCAACGGGATACTTGTCTTTCTTCGCAAGCAGTTGCGAGACCGTTGTCGGCAATTCTTGATCCCCCGCCGCCACCAGAGCCGACACCGCTTGCAGCACACGGTCGTGCGGTGTCCCGTCCGCCCCGGCGATCGTGCGGAGCGCAGCCACGCCGCGCGTGTCCTTCCAGCTCGTGGCGAGGAGGGCCGCGTCCCAGTTCTGCGGGTCTTTGGTTCCCGCTTCGATGCGTTTCGCGACGATGGGCGCGAACAATTCCTTGAGTTTCTTAAGGCGGTCGCCGGAAACTTCGCCCGTTTGCACTTTCAGGGCGAGTTGACCCAGAATCCGCGCTCCCTGCTCAGCCGCACCGTCCGCTTTCGACACGGCCTCGTAAATCGCCGCGACGCCGACCGGGTCGAACTTCGGGCCGGTCAACGTGTACTCGACGATGCGCGGCAGCAGTTCTTTCCCTGTCGCCGTTGCGAACACACCGGGTGTTTCCAGCAGATTCGCTCCTTCGTGCGGATGCCAGCGCATGTGTTCTCGCATGGCCTTCCAGACAAGTCGCGCGTAGACGGGGTCGTTCGGCAGATGTAGGAGCGACCGACCGAGCGGGCCGCCATACGAGACGTAACTCCCCCCCTGTTGTTCGGCGATGCGCGAGACGGTGATGGCCGCTTCCAGTCTCACAGGTGCTGGGGTGTCTTTCTCCTCCAACAGGGGGATCAGAAATTCGGAGATCCACATGGCAATATTGTCGTCGAGCAACGGCTTGACGAACTGCGCACGCAGGGCCTTGAGTCCCGACTGTGCGACCACCGGGTCTTTGTGCTCGATCATCTCGCGACAGATCGTGTCGCCATCCTTGTGCTTGACGAGGTCGCACGAGGCCAGCGCGAAGGCCGCGTGGGCGCGTTGCACGGGTGTCTGCGCGTCCATCGCCACTCGTGCGCGCAGCTTCGCGAGGATCTCCGGGGTGTTCCGTTCCGAGAGCAGGCGTTGTGCGGTCTCGCGGATGTGGACGTTGCGGTCTCCCAGCAGCGCGATGAGTTCGTCGTCGCTCTTCGCTCCGATGTCGAATGTCGGGAACCGTTCAACGCCCTTGTATCGCACGCGGTACAGGCGACCCTTCGCCCTCTCGATCCCCGCCGGGTCGCGGTTCGCGTCCTGATAGCAGTGGTATTGGTCGTACCAGTCGAGCACGTACAGGCAGCCATCGGGGGCGACCTTCTGCGCGACTGGCATGAACCAGGCGTCGTTGGCGACGAGGAAGTCTGGCTCGCCCGTGCCGAAGTAGCTGGCTCCCTTGCGCTCGATGGCGTCGGTGTTCACGCAGTTGCCGTGGATGTTCCCCATGTACAGCTTGCGGTTGTGCTTTTCGGGATAGGCGGGGCTGTCGAACCAGGTGATGCCGCAATACGCGGCCTTCTGGTGTTTGTGCTGGACGATCGATTCGATCTTCCACGTGTGCGGCGGATAGGCCCCCGCCTGCCGGTGGTAGTAGCCGTTCTCGACGATGTGCCACAGGTGGTCGATCACACACGCGGACAGGAAAAAGCTCCCCTCGTCGTTGATGGCGATCCCCCACGGATTGCTCGTCCCTTCGGCATACACCTGGAACTCGCGCGTCCGCGGGTTGATCCGCCACATGGCCACGGTGATCGGCCAGCCGGGGTGGTCCTTCTTGAAGTTCGGGTTCCCTTCGACGTACTTCACGTGCGAGAAGTTGAACACGCCGTTGAGGCCGTACAACCAACCATCCGCACCCCAGGTGAACGCGTTGGGGAGTTCGTGCGTGTCGTCGCGACCGAAGCCGGTGACGACCGTTTCGACCTTGTCCGCCTTGAGGTCGCCGTCGGTGTCTCGCGCGAACAGAATGTCCGGCGCGTTGGCGATCCAGACGCCGCCGTGCCCGACGGCGATCCCCGAGGGGATGTTCAGGCCGTCGAGAAACACGGTCGTCTTGTCGACCTTGCCGTCGCCATCGGTGTCTTCCAGCACCTTGACTCGGTCGCGACCCTTGCCCGGCTCGCGGCGGGGATACTCGAGCGATTCGGTGACCCAGATGCGTCCCTTCTCGTCGAAGCACATCGAGACGGGGTTCACGAGGTCCGGCTCGCTGGCGACGAGTTCGACGACGAATCCCTCGGGGACTTTCATCTTCGCTATCGCCTCTTGCGGCGAGAGGGCGGGGCCGGGGGGGACGTCCTGGTTGCGGGGGATGACGGGATCAGCGGCGGGGGCGAGGTCACTCGCCAGCAACAGCGCGAAGAGGACGACGATTCGGAGAGGGCGTCCGAACATCCGGGGACTCCTTGGGGATTTGGCGACAGGCGGACTGCGTGGAGGCCGCGAATTTTTCGGGCAACCGGTGGATTCTCGATGAAAACCCGACGCGTGAGCGAGGGACCCCGCGTGGATTCCGGGGAAATCGTGACTCGCGGGGAGAGCGTGGTCCCTCGCTCACGCTTCGGGTTTCCAGAAACGCACAGCATCGACAGCGGAAATCGTAAGATTTCCGCCGGGCGGGGACACGCGTGGCGGGGTGTTTTGCCGGTTCGGAACGCACAGCTCGTTGACATCGCGAACCGGGGCTCGACTCCTTGTGCCCTGTCGGAGCGACTGCGGCGGGAAGAAATCGGATGGTCAGTAGGATGTCCTGATCCTTCGTCGCCTGGCGGTCACGCCCCTGTATCTGCTAGCTCACCGCTTTCGTCGTGAGGTATCCTTACGGTCACTAACGGTGCTGACCGCGAGTCGAAGCCACATCCAAGTAAGGCAGGCTCCCGCCTGCCTTACTTGGATGTACTCTCGCCGCCCGCACTGTAGGCGTCCCGACATGGGGACGGCGGTGTGTTCAGAGAGCCTTGCCCGGACGCCCCGGCCGGAGAACTTCGTCTCAGATCCCGAACAGACACTCGGCGAGGGGGTGGGTGTCCTCGAAGACCCCGTCGTTCCGGATGACATCGTCGGCGTCGAGCGTGGGTTGTGATTCGATTTCGACGGCGGAGAACACCGCCTCGTTGTCGTTTGTTCCCTCCGGCACCGCGGCGCCGCGCACTGGAGTCGGTGCCGGAATGGCGATCAGGCCCAGGGACGGAGTGATACCCACCGACTCGTCCGGCGCGACCG